>NZ_CP009287.1:6000000-6600000 GCF_000758705.1 Paenibacillus graminis
ACATCCGGACCAAAGGAAGCAATCAGCGAACTTCCCAGCGCTTGACCAAGCGGAATACGCTCCGTCTGGTTATGCAGCTCCTGCAGTGTGGACTGGATCACTTCTGCCGCCTGTGACGTAATGCGCATATGCTCCTTATAATTGAGCATGAAGCCCGATATTTTGCCTTCCTTGTCCGTTTTCCAGTCAATCAGCGCTTCAGCGTTCCCTGTATCGGCCACCTGGGTGGTGATCGCCTTGTTGATCGATTCGGTAGCAATCTGCTTGACACGGATTTGTGCCAAATGAAGAATAGGCGGCTTCAAATGCTTCTCCACATAACGAAGGCTCTGCAGCACTGCCAGAACGAGCACCAGGCTGAGAATGAGCCAGAACCTGCCCCGTCTGCGCGGCTTCTGGCTCCGTACTGAAGAACCAGCTCCAGCCTTCTCCCCTTCACCACTGCCCGGCAGGCGCAAAAATCTCCTGCCCTTCGGCTTTCCATACCGTAAGCCCTGACCGGACAAGCGGCTGCCCGCTTTGGAAGGCTTGGCCTTGAACACCGGACTGCGTCCAGCAGGTCCCAGAATTCCTTCCTTGGATGGTTTGGCCCTGAATGCCGGGCTGCGTCCAGCAAGTACAGGGATTCCTTCCTTAGATGGTTTGGCCTTGAATGCCGGGCTGCGTCCTGCTGCTCCCGGAATGCCCCCCCAACCCAGCCTGGGCAGCCGCAGCCGTCCCAGATTGGGGACCTTTGCGCTCCGGCTCCCCCATTTTTTGATTCTGCCCATGCCCTCTGTCCCTCCCGACCTTCACGGAGGTCTAGCCGCCTCCGGTTACTATAGGCTATTCGGGACACGCACAAAATAACCCCCTAAAGTGGGGACCAGACTGCAGCAAAAGCAAAAAGAACGCAACCTCCAGCGAATGGCAGGAGGCAACGTCCTTTTTGTAGATAAGGACACAACATCCGCTATTCCATCCGGCTGCGCTTATCCTCCTGCAGATGTCCCCAGTGGAGACGGATGAAGATTCCGATAAGAATTACAACAAACACTCCGTACCAGAGAAGGAAGCCGTTCCATTCCTCTCTGGAGACAATCAGTGTCGAGCCGATCGTTCCGAACAGCCAGATGTATGAAAGATTGCCAAGAACCGTCCCCCAAATAAATGCCGGGACCTTCATCGGCGAAACCGCCGACATGAAATTGATGATGTTGCTGGGCATGATCGGGACCGTGCGCAGCAGCACCAGTGTCCAGATGCCGTAGCGGTCCAGGTAACGCTGCCATTTGTCATAACGCTTCAGCTTGGAACGCCATTTCCGGTCGAACCAGTCAAAAAGAAAGCGGCGGAACAGAAAATAGCTGAGCATCGCCCCAATATTACAGGCCAGCCAGCTGACAAGCATCCCTCCAATTACATTAAATACAGATACATGCAGAACAATTAATACCGCCAAAGGGAAAAATCCGAACAGACTCTGCAGCACCGTAAGCGGGATGGTGACCAGCAGAATATACGGTCCGCTGAGTCCAAATAACTGCAGCAGCCAGTCGATCCAGGCATTGATGGTCTCTGTCATGGAGCAGCCTCCTTTCTTCTTCCGAAAACCACCGTCAATGCCTATTACATCCTTTTGCACATAAGAAGTGACAGCCCAGGCGAAAAAATTACAAATTCTTTATATTTCCAAGAAAAACACCCCTCACGGGGTGTTTATAGAATAGATCTGCTTATAAGATGTGTGTATGAAAGGAACATGATAATCAGCGTACAGGTTACAGAATTGTAGCCTTATGTTCCTTCATCATAGCACACATTTTCAGCTGCTGCAAAACTCTGCAGCTCACGCAGAGTGATTTTATTTTATTCCGGCGAGCCAGGTGTTCACTTGATCCTCGTGTTCCGAAACCCAGTCTTTCGCTGCATCTTCAGGGGATTTGCCGCCTTGGATTTCGACCATTACCTGTTCCATATCCTCCGGCGTCCACTGGAATTGATCCAGGAAACGGTATACATCCGGCATATCCTCCTTCAGGCCTTTGCGTACCATGGTGTGGATCTGCTCCGCCCCGCCATAGACGCCTTTGGGATCATCCAGGTACTTCAGATCCATATTGGCAAACATCCAATGTGGCGTCCACCCGGTAACGACAATCGGCTTATTGTCTGTATAAGCTTTTTGCAGCTCCTGTGCCATCGCCGCCGAAGAGCTCTCCAGCAGTGTGTAATCGCTTAGTCCATAAGCATCGATGGCCTTCTGGCTGGCAGTCATGATGCCGGCACCCGGCTCAATTCCGATAATTTGATTGTTCAGGGACTTCGCCACACCGGCATTCTTGAGATCCTCAATGGAGCTTACATTCATATAGGAAGGGACGGCAAGCCCGGTCTTGGTCCCTTCAAGGTTGGCCCCCAGGTCCTCTATATCCTGTCCGTACTTCTCCAGATAAGAAGCATGTGTGCTCGGCAGCCAGGCGGCTGCCATGCCATCGGCACTGCCGTCGGCAATCCCGGCCCACATCGGGCCGGCATCCACCTGCAGCATTTCTACAGTAGCACCCAGCTTCGATTCAAGCACCTCTTTGACTACATTAGTGCTGGCAATTTCCGAATCCCAGGCCACATAGGCCAGCTTCACCGTTTGGTTGGCCTTGGACGAGCTGGATGAACATCCGGCGGCTACCGCTGTGAGCAATATCAGCATTAGTATTCCCCATGATTTTTTCTTCATATCAATAACACTCCTATCCTTTTTTTGGTTTCACCAGTTTCTGAGTCAGGCGGTCAAGCAGTATCGCGATAATGACAATTGCGATCCCCGCTTCAAAGCCCGCGCCGGTCTTGGCTTGCGACACTGCCCGGTATACATAGGCGCCAACGCCCTGCGCCCCGATCATCGACGAGATGACGACCATGGACAGGGAGAGCATAATCGTCTGGTTAACGCCGGCCATGATTGTCGGCAGGGCAATCGGCAGCTGCAGCTTGAACAGCTTCTGGCCCGAAGTGGAGCCGAACGCATCAGCCGCTTCCACCAGCTCCGGGGATACCTGGCGGATACCCAGATTGGTCAGGCGGATGGTAGGTGGAATAGCAAAAATAATTGAAGCAATGACACCCGGAACGACCCCGAGTGAAAAGAATGACACTGCGGGCAGCAGATAGACAAATGCCGGCATGGTCTGCATAAAGTCCAGAATCGGTGTCACTGTATTCTGGACCCCGGTGCTCTGCGCGCAGAGCACCCCAAGCGGAACGCCAATCAGCACAGCCAGCACCGAGGCCGTCAATACTAGCGCAAGTGACTGCATCGATGGACCCCATAGACCCAGATTGTCAATCAGCAGCAGCCCGGCGAGCGCGAAGAGTGCCATACGCCATTTGCCGATCCAGTATGCCAAAGCGGTTATAATTATAATCAACACAAGGGCTGGAAGAATAGTGAGCGCTGTTTCGATGCCGTTCACCATTCCGCCGATGACCGCATGAATGAAGTCGAATAACGGACCCAGGTAGGTGGTTAACCAGTTCTCCAGCCATTCGACTGCCTTGCCAAGCGGCAGCTTAGGAATATTCATCGTATGCCCTCTCCTTCCGGAACCGCATTGCCTGCCAGGGCAGACAGCACGGCCCCTTTGATAACAATGCCCTTCAGTTTGTCCGCCTCATCCACAACTGCAACAGGCAGATGCGTCCCTGACATGAGTTCAAAGAGATCATTCAGCAGTGTATCCGGAGATACACGGGGAATCTCTCTGCGCATGACCTCAAGAATCGTCCGGTTCTCCTTGAGCGCCTGCGCCGCATCCTCCGCAGTAACCACTCCCTGCAGCTTCATTTCTTTATCAGCAACATACAGACTGGAGACGCCGCTGTCCCGCATCAATTGCAGCGCAACGCGCGGTCCGCGCTCCGGCCGGATCATTTCCGGCTGGCGCATCACATGTGCTGCGGTCAGTACCTTGGACAGATCAACATCTTCGACAAACCGTTCCACATATTTATTGGCAGGCTGGATCAGAATCTCTTCCGGCGTGCCGATCTGTACAATTACGCCATCCTTCATCAAGGCGATCCGGTCGCCGATGCGCAGGGCCTCATCCAGATCATGCGTGATGAATACAATCGTCTTCTTCATTTTGGACTGCAGTTCCAGCAGCTCCTGCTGCATATCCTTGCGGATCAGCGGGTCCAGCGCACTGAAAGCCTCATCCATCAGCAGAATATCCGGGTTATTGGCAAGGCCGCGTGCCAGGCCCACCCGCTGCTGCATGCCTCCGCTGAGCTGATCGGGACGGTGATGCTCCCAGCCTTTAAGGCCTACGAGTTCCAGAGCCTCCATGGCAAGCCGGGTTCTTTCCTTTTTCTCTACCCCCTGCACTTCAAGACCATATTCGGCATTGGCCAGCACCGATCGGTGCGGGAACAACGCAAACTTCTGGAAGACCATTCCGATATTTTTGCGGCGGAACTGGCGGAGCTGTTCGGGATTCATTTTGACGACATCCTTGTCTTTAAAAAGCACCTGTCCCCCCGTAGGCTCTATCAAACGGTTCAATAACCGGACCAGAGTGGACTTGCCGCTTCCCGACAGCCCCATAATGACAAAGATTTCTCCTTCTTCGATGCGGAAGTCCGCCCTGTTGACTCCAACCGTCAGCTTGGCTTCCCGGGCAATTTTCTCTTTGGACCATCCTTGCGCAAGTAATGGAAGAGCCCGTACCGCATCATGACCAAATACCTTGGTAAGCTGCTTCACCTCAATAATTGCCATGGTGACCTCCTTCTTCCGTATAACAGATTTTCGTCTTGCTTCACTCAAACTAGTGTAACGGACATGTGAAATACGACGCAAAGTTCATATACGCTTAAAAATTAGTGTACAGTTTTAACTTTACGTACTTTATGTATAGAATACTCCGTTTAACGGCAAATCCCGTTCCAGATGAATTCTTTACTTCTGCACAGGGATTTGATTACAATACACAATAGAGGTTTGCAGTCATTAGCCTACACCTCAGGAGGGACCTTTATGAATGATTTAGAAGGGCTTGCGCCCGAACAAGTGGAGAGAATCAGCAAAGCCCGGGAGCGCGTCATCGATTCCATCGGCAAAAATATGGATTTGTACGGAATAACACTGTCCATTGGGCATTTATACGGTTATATGTACTTTAATCAGGGGCCTGTAACGCTGGACGAGCTGAGCCGGACTATGGGAATGAGCAAGACTTCCATGAGTACAGGGGTGCGCACCCTGCTGGATCTGAAGATGATTGACAAGGTATGGGGAAAAGGCACCCGGAAGGATTTGTTCGAGGTGGTTCCCGATTGGCATCAGAACTTCAGTGATTACTTCTCCATTAAATGGAGAAAAGCCGTTGAAGGAAATATGGCCGCGCTCAGCAAATCACTGAACGAAATCAAACAAATGAAAAGTGAGTATGCGGATGAACCGGGAATGGAACAGCTGCTAAGTACCGATGAAGTCAAAATTGAGGAAGCGATTAAATACTACCGCTGGCTCCTGAAGCTGATCGAAGCACTGGAAACCGGTAAAATCTTCGAACTGATTCCTAAAGAATCCTAGGGTTACTGCATCGAGTTTTCATATCCCCGTATAAAAAACAGCCGAGATCCTGGAGTTAGGATTTCGGCTGTTTGGTGTCTATGGGGTGCTTCGGCCCTTACGAAACCTCTGTCAAACTCACATTATCGATGAAAATATGATTGCCTGCCTGAATCGCGCTGTTCGTACCTTCGCTGTTGCCCGCAATCAGACCCATGGTGTAATCCCCGCTTTTATGCTCCACAGCCACTTCAATCAAACGGTCTACATCAGACCGGGCTTCAAAAGTCAGCGTGTACGTCTTGCCCTGCACAAGCTTCAAATTGGCATAATCCACCTGTGCGCTGTAGCTGGCGGTTCCCGTACCTGTCAGTGATACGGCAAGTTCCCCATCCTGCGGGGCGGCAGAGCCGGTTCCATCAAAATATTGCGACCAGCCTGTTAATCCCTTTGCCGGATCGAAGGTTCCATTATCCAGCTTACCGCTGGCCGGTTCTACTGGTGTGCCGCCCCCGCCTTGCACCTCCGTCACCCTAATGTCGTCAAAAGAGAGCGTATGCGGTGTTCCATTCGCCGTCTTATCAGCGCCCATCGCTGCACCGATCAGATAGTTCAGCTTCAGCGGGTTACTGTTATCCACGGTAAACTGGGCACTGTAGGTTGCCCAAGTTGCGGTAACCTCGAACTTCGCCTGTGCTGCTGCGGCCGAGGTGCCGCTGTATTCTACGATAATCTGCCTTGGAACGGTCGATTTGGCTTTGAAGCTCAGCTCATACGTCTTTCCAGCCTCCAGCGGGATGCCCTCCTGGAAAAACTGCGTATGCCAGGCTGCCGTACCGGCAACGTCAATTCTAATCTCCGCCACACCTTCATTCACGTTAAAAGAAGACACACCGCCTTCCCCGGACCACGTGGACCAGCCCGTTGTACCGCTGGCGAACGAACCGTTGACAACCAGATTGTTGTCATTTGCCAGAATGGTCTGGGTTACCGCAGCGCTGACATATCCTTCGGCTTCCACAGTTATCATGTAGCTGCCTTCAGCAGGGAAAGCGGCTGCTTCTATTGTAATTTTGCCCGCTTGGACGGTATATTGCCCTCCGGCAAGTGCTGTACCGTTGACCTTAACGGCTGTAATGCTGCTGCGCCACGCCGCATTCTCGGTGAACGTCAGTTCTACCGGCTGCGATACCCGGTTGTTCGTACTGTCGGCAAGCAGCTCCTGCGGTTTGGCGGGGGCATTTTTGATCTCAAACCTCACATTGTCAATTACAAGCTCATGCGCCTGCGGAATACTCGCACCATCGACCTTGCCCAGCAGGAACTTCAGCGCCAGGGTATCATTCACACCTTGCCGGAATTCGAATCTGTAATGGGTGGTTTCCGGTGTAATCTTTATGATTTGCCCAAAAGAAGGCTGATACGAAGCATTCTCCGCATTGACGCTGATGCTGCGGGCAACACTTGCGCTAGCGTCGAATTCGATAATATAGTCCATCCCCCCGGCAACCTTCAGCCCATTCTGGAACAGCATGACCGAATAGGGCTGATTGCCGGTATTGGCAATGTTGAATGTGGCTGCTCCCCCCGCAACCGCAGCGGTGGCCGCACCGCCTTGCTCCGTCAGCAGCCGCTCCCAGCTATTGAAGCCAAAGCTGAAATCCCCGTTCAACAACGGATAATAGACCAGCGAAGGATCATAATAGAAGCTGGTCCGCAGCAGCAGGAAGTTATCCAACTGGACGCTCCCCGCTGCCTTGCCGAGATGGAGCACAAATCGTCCCAGCGTGTCAGTTGCTCCGGCAAGATCGGGGAATACCGCCTCCACCTTCTGGGCTCCTGCCTTCAGCAGGACCGTTTCTGAAGCGTAGACGGTACCGTCCCTGCCCTGAAGCTCGATTACCGCCGTGCGCGGAGAAGGGACATCAACGTCAAAGACAAGCTTGTAATCCTGGCCCTGGACCAGGAAGATGCCTGTCTGCAGCAGACGGACATCCGCGCCATCGCCGCCAGTCCCGCTGATCTGCAGATTTAACTTGCCTGTATCGCCAACACTTGGGCTGACCTCTGCACCTCCGGCGGCTTCGGCATGCCAGTAGCTGAGCCGGTCCGGCTCACCCAGATCAAAGGTGCCGTTATAGAGGTGGTTGCCGCTGCCCAGCGGCGTTTTGGCGCTGTCATGGTCAAACGGAATGCTGCCGATCTCTTCGAGACGTGCATTCCCGATCCATACCGGTGAAGCGTTCGTGCCCAAGTTGAATTCTACCCGGGCCGCAATATCCGAGTTCTCCTTCATCTGGAACATCGTTTCGTAATGCTTCAGTGATGAGGTCAAATCCGCCTTGAGCGACGGGGAATAGGCCTGATACCTGCGGGATTCTCCGCCCGTGAGCCGGACGCTGATGTTCCGCGAGATGTCTGTCTTTGCATCGAAGCTCAGCTTGTAGAATCTTCCCTTAGCCAGCGGCACAATGGCCTGCGGCTGGATGGAGTACGAGTTCCCCCCAGGGCTGCTGATATTCACCTTGAGGTAGTTCCGTCCGCCGATTTCGTCCAGCGATACCGCCGCATCCGCCCCCGCTTCCTTATACAGCACCCAATGGGCTGTATTCGGGATGCCCATTCCGGCATCGCCTTCCTTTTGCTCGGTGAAACCGTTGTTGTAGATCAGGTTGCCGTCTGCAAGCGGCGGCAGTGAGCCTTCAAGGTAAGGCTCCTTCGTAAGTGTTACCGGCACCGGCTGGCGGTAAGGCCGCCCTGTCAGCTCATAGACTCTGACGTAATCGATTTCCATCGATTGCGGGAACACAGTCTCCGCCGTTGGATTACCGTCGAAATTACCGCCGACCGCCAGATTCATCAGCAGATGAAATTCCTGGTTGAACGGTGCCGGATAAGCGTTGTTCGCCGGCTGTCCATTGCTCCGGCTGTACCAGTCATTTTTAGTCGAATATTGCACGCCGTCCACATACCAGCGGATTTCCCCCGGTTCCCATTCAATCGAATAGGTGTGGAACTGTTCAATCGTGGAATTGCCCGGCAGCACATATTCCTTGCCGGAATACACATTATCCGGCCACTGGGAACCGTAATGGATTGTGCCTGCAACCGTGCCTGGACGGCTGCCCCAGCCTTCCATAATGTCAATCTCCCCTGATGCGGCCCATGAACCGTAGACATAGTCCTCAGGCAGCATCCAGATGGCCGGCCAATAGCCTTTGCCTACAGGCGCTTTGGCCCGGATTTCGAATTTACCGTACTTCTTGCTGAACAAATCTTTGGTTTTGATCCGCGAGGAGGTGTATTCCTTGCCGCCCTGCGCCTCTTTGCGCGCAGTAATGATCAGCTTCCCGTCCGCTTCCTTCACATTTTTCTCCTCATTCGTGTACCATTCCAGCTCATTGTTGCCCCAGCCCGGATTCCCGACTGCCGTGCCGTCTCCCAGGTCATAGGTCCACTTTGCCGGGTCAATGGCACCGTCATTGAACTCATCCCTCCACACCAGCGTCCAAGGATCAGCCGGAGGCGTTGGCGTGGCCGTTGGCGTCGCCGTGGCCGTTGGCGTCGCTGTGGTCGCCGGCGTCGCTGTGGTCGCCGGCGTCGCTGTGGCCGTTGGCGTCGCCGCCGGGGAAGTGCCGGAGCCGCCGGCCGGAGCCTGGGTGGCGGCCGGCGGTACGGCAACCGGCCCGCTGCGGCCCGGCTTCAGCGGAACGCCGCTGACGGTGACGCCTTCGGCGTTATTCTGGGCGGTGCCAAAACTGCCGCTGCCCTGAATGGCCGTGCCTTTGGCAGCCGCGGCAAGCAGCAGCTCTGCGACTTGCGCATGATCTGCAAGCACAACCTGGCTGGGACTGCCCAGGGTAAGCTTGCCGAACTTGCCGGCGAGCGTCAGCTTAACGCTGCCTGTGGCGGATGAAGCTGTGGAGACAGCGGTGATGTTCCCTTTTAGCACTGCTGCTTTTACGGCAGTTGAGACTTCGACATCCGTGAAGCCCTCTCCAGTCAGCCCGTTCTCTTCCAGAGTGGCGCCGGAATTCAGCAGCACCGTTCCAACCGAGGTTGTGCCGCTGGCATACATACGGATATTTCCATCCCGTTTGGCGGCCTGTACTCTGCCAATCACACTGTTCTGGAGGCCCGTGCCTTGCTCTCCGCCGCCGAGAATGAACGTAGTACCCGTAACTTTTACTCCTTCAAGTATTATTTTGCCTTCACCAATACCCTCCGAGAGATAGAGATTGCCCTCAACTACAGTATCCTTAAGGGTGATATCGGCATGGCTCAGCACCACGTTTCCTTGCACCTCTCCGAGGGTAATCTCCCCTTTCGAGCGCACCAGACCCGGCACCATCCGGTCCACCATTTGGGCGAGCTCTGCGCGGGTAATCCGCCCCTGCGGCTTGAATGAACCGTCTGGGTAGCCTTTTAAATACCCCGCATCCGAAAGCGCTGCCGCAGCATCCTTAACCTCATTGTCTGTCCCGGCCAGATCGCTATAAGCCGCCTGTCCCCCGAGGTCCAGCCGAAAAATCTTCTGCAAAGCCACAGCCGCCTCCGCACGCGTCAACGGAGCAGACGCTTCAATGCGGCCGTCTTTGCCTGCAATTAAATAACCTGCGGCGATGCCCTTGGCAATATCACTGCTGAACCAAGCAGCCGCGGGCACATCGCCAGGGAGGGCGGCCGCTTCCGCGCTGTAATTAAAAATACGGTTAATAATTACGGCAAACTCCGCCTTTGACACGGGAGCGCCCGGCCGGAACGTGCCGTCCCCGTAGCCTCCGACAATTCCATTTTCAATCCAGCGCTGCACAGCACGGGCTGCCCAACTATTCGCAGGCACATCAGAAAACGCTTTCAACCCATTGTAACCGGAAGACCTGCCCTCTGCTGCCGCTACGCTGCTTGTCTGGACAGCTGAATCCGCAACTTCAACAGGCTGACCCGAAGCAGCCCCGGCAATATGCCCGCCGCCGCCGCCCAGCGGGGATAGTAACCCTGAGAGCAGAGCCATGGCGGTAAGCAGACCGGATACCTTTTTTTTCATTCTGTTCATTCCTCCTCGAAATCCTACGGTTCTTTCCAGTTCCACAAAACGAAATCGGTTTCGTAAATATTTGCGCCAACACCGCTTTTCCCATTTCAACACACCACAATTAACACAGCTAGCCTGCAAAACCGTTTGACTTGCTCCGGCAAGTTGAATAGACTTAAATCCATGAATAAACGCGGTGCGGCAGTCTTTTTGGACTAAGTGCACTGATTAGCGGAGGGTGGATTTCTATGCAAATGAATATTAAAAAAATCGCGGAAATGGCGGGAGTCTCCGTCTCCACAGTTTCGAAAATCATGAACAATTACAGCGATGTTTCCGAAAAAACAAAAAAACGGGTCATGGAAATTATCGAACAGACCGGATATTCCCCCTCCAATTCTGCCAAGACACTAGCCACCAAAAAGTCCAACCTGATCGGGGTGATTTTTGCCGGCGAGCTGAATGTGGAGTTTACACACCCTTTTTTTGTTGAGGTGCTGAATTCCTTCAAGAAGCAGATGGGTGTGCTGGGCTACGATCTGATCTTCTTTTCCAACGAGAAATTCATCAGCAGCGGGGATTATTACTCCCGTTGTCTGCATTTTAATGTCGACGGCTGTGTCATTATCTCCGGACAAAAAATGGAGCCGGCGATCCGCGACCTGGATATGAGCAGCATTCCCTGCATCGGGGTAGACCTGGAGCTGACGGGTAAAAAGTCCGGATATGTGATGTCGGATAATTTCCAGATCGCCTCTAAGGTGGTGGAGCATTTCTACCTGCTGGGCCACAGGGAGCTTGGTTTTATCGGCAGCACAGCCGACTCGGATATTTCCAACCTGCGGGAGGCCGGGTTCGTCAAAGCGATTGAAAGCTTTGGCCTCACGCTGAACCGCAAATGGTTCGTACATGGGGACGATTTTTTCGAATCCAGCGGCTACGCGGCCATGCGCCAGTTGCTAGAGAACGGGAGTAGGCCAAAAGCAGTCTTCGCCGCCTCCGATCTGCTTGCCCTTGGCGCAATCCGCGCTTTGAAGGAGCAGGGCCTGCGTATCCCGGAGGATGTTGCCATCATCGGCTGCGATGACATCGAGGCCTGCAAATACACCAGCCCCACACTAACCACGATCCGCCAGAACAAAGAGCGCCTGGGCGTCCTCGCGGCACATATGCTCTTCGACCTCATTAACAATCAATCGGACGGCGGTTCCTTTGTCGTCGAACCGGCGCTGATCGTCCGCGAATCCTGCGGCAGCAGGTTGACCGGCTAGCCCGGGGTGCGGCTTAAGGTAAAATTCAACCATGAGATTCAAGTGTGAAATTTTTATTGTAATGTTCAATTGTCAGATTCAACCCGGCCGCTCCAAAAAGTGCCCATTGCCGCAAAAAGGGGGAATTCTAGAATTTCTATTGCACAAAGTGCAGTTAAAACGAATTCCACCCCGATTTTGAGCAGTTTTACTGTACAAATAGTTACTTCTTCAAGCGCTGCTCCGGTTGCTCCTTCAGATACTGCTTTCTTATAAGCAACCTTCACTTACCTGGGCGTACTCCAATTCACCTTTATTAAACATCCCCCTCTCCAGCGAAAATTCACTTTCCGTAACAGCCAATACTAATCGAAATACTTTCGATAATATAATCCCCCATTTGATGGAAGGGTTCAAGGCGCTGTTTTTCTGGTTTTGGGTGTCATTTTTCGGTTATAGCGGAGTAGGCGGCGAAACCTCGGGAGCCAGCTCCAGCTTCACCAATTGACCGGCATGCGTCAGCCCGGCACCGAAGCCATACAGCAGGATCTGCTGTCCGTTCAGGACTTTGCCTCCGCGGATACCAAGATCCAGAGCAAGCGGAATGCTGGCGGCAGAGGTGTTGCCGAAATACTCCAGGCTGTATAAAGCCTGTTCCAACGGATAGTTCAGCCGCTCACAGATGGGCTCAATCATCCGCAAGTTAGCGCTGTGCGGAATGAACCAGTCCACCTGATCCAAGCTGATTCCAGCGTTGTTCAGCACCTGCTGCACACCCTGCGGTACAGTCCGCACCGCCCAGCGGAACACTTCGCGGCCATTTTGCACCAGCTTCCCCGTATCTACCAGCTCAACCTCATTCACACTGCGCGACAGGCCTGTGCGGTATACATGATGCGCCCCGCTGCCGTCGCTGCCCAGATGGAATCCGGCAAAGCCGTCCAGTTGTTCATCACTCTCCACCAGCACGGCCCCCGCCCCGTCACCAAAAAGAATGCAGGTGCTGCGATCGGTATAGTCGGTGATTTTGGACAAGGCATCCGCGCCTAGAACCAGTACCTTGCGGTGCAGACCGGAAGCGACGTAGGCATGTGCCGTATGGAGCGCATAGACAAACCCGGCGCAGGCAGCACTCATGTCTATGGCTCCGGCGGTAGAGGGAATACCGAGACGGTTCTGCAGGATGGACGCAACCGAAGGAAATGGGAAGTCCGGTGTGCTGGTGGCGACGAGAATCATATCGACATCCTGAATGCTTTTGCCATAACGCTTCATCAGATCCAGCACGGCGGCTGTACACAAATCACTGGTATATTCATCCTCGCGGCTGATTCGGCGCTCACGGATTCCGGTCCGCTGGACAATCCACTCATCATTGGTATCCACCATCTGCTCCAGGTCGCTGTTCGTAAGTCTCCGGGCCGGAACATAGGACCCGATTGCGGTAATTTTGGCACCTTTCAAGAATATCACCTCATATTTTATGATTTAGTATCTAGTATTAGCACTTGGTACTAATTATAACTTCATGTTGCACGTTTTGCAAAATAAAATCATGGAAACAGGCGATGCATCAGCAGTCCTCTTTAACTTAATAAGGAGTATTCTAAGCAAACTTCATGACCCAATAAAAAGAGCCATGGTCTCCTAAACGGACTACGGCTCCATCTGCTTCTTACACTAATTTCATGACGCTGCCGAGGGCGCTCCTACAGTGGCACTTTTGCCATTGTTCCGCCCACTTCCCGCCGGTGGCACTCTCGCCTAGCCTAACGGCTCTAGCTGCTTCCGGCAGAGAGCTGCGCCAACCGGCATCCCCACGGATGCCGATTCTCCCCGCGGCAACCCTTTAGTCCTCAGCCTCAGCCTCGCTATACAAAGACTGCATCTAGGCAATCGGCAACGGTGTAGTAGATGGCTGACGGTGGACGGCTGGTGGTTGGCTGGTGGACAGCAGGCGGACGGCAGGTGGGACGGCTGAGAGACGCTACCAGCAACGACAGACGGCAGTCCTGCTGTAAAACAGATACAAGCCGTACTTTCTGGATCTATCCAGAGGATACGGCTTGTTCGGGGTCACAATAAGTTGCAATTTGCTTGCTAAATCCCGCGACTTAGCCCATTTAGTACATTTAGTGGGAATTAGTATAGTTAATTCATGGAAACTGCGCTGCATCAACATTTAGTGGGAATTAGTATACTTAAATTAGCGATAAACAAGGTCTGGCGTTACTTAGGACTAAATTAAGTATACTTTTTCCCACTCGCGGTGCTAGAGGAGAGAAATTGCTCAATTTAAGTTTCCTTTTTCCACTTAAGTGGCGCACAAGTAGTACTCATTCGCAGACTCCAGCTGCTGCACAAGTAGTAAGCTTTCGCAGATTCACAGCTATATAGATTGAACTTGTGATTTTCTATTTTGGGATTTGGACGTGACTCCGGGGAATGTTTGGACTTCCGGCCGCTGTGGACTGCAGATTTCTTAGATTTGTACCGCTGTTCGCGGTGGAAATCCGCAGACAAAGGCGGGTGCTAACGCTCCTACAGTTCCAAACTTACTTCCCCCCACCATTTTATCCCTTTTTCTAATTTTCAAGTTCAATCTATATAACAAGCTTCACAATCGCCAGCCCAAGTGACCCTCGCCGCAATCACTTCTCGAAACCCTTAGGTTTGAGCGATTTTCTTTTTCTAATGAATAGAGTGACCGCAAGGGCCAAGAGCAGAATAACAGCGCCGCCGGCGATGGCGATATTCCAGATATTCGGTACATACACCACAAGGCGCAGCGGTTCGGAATCAGCCATCGTAATATGCCAGGTCAGCGTATTCCCGTCCTGTTCAGCAGCATTGTTTGGCCCGTACAGATCATAGGGCAGTGTTAATTTAAAATCCAGCGCCAGATTCTGCATCAGCAGCCGGACCAGCGGCTTCGGTACACTCAGCGTTCCAAGACCGTCTATAATCTCATCCGAATAGGCATTCAGCTTGGGCTGAACCGCTGCATCATACCGGGTATACAGCCATTTGCCCTCTGTCTTGACTTCAGTGTCGACGAACTCCAGGCTTCCTGCATTCTGCATATCCTGTATGGAGTCATAGGATTTAAGGAATTGGTACACCGTGGATTTGCCGTTTTTTGTTTTGTGCAGTTCGATTCCGGCGGCCTGCAGCCTGCTGGTAAGCAGTTCCTCTACTTTGCCGCCGGCCAGCGATTCCGCGCGCGAGTCCAACTGGAGGCTGAAGGCAATATCTATGCCTCCATCCTTCTTCACCGTGACATGCGCTGTCCCATTGGCGCGTTGAGGTTGTAAGTCATGCATTTTCTTTAATGGATTGGGCTCTATGCCCCCTGCAATATCGGTTTGCTCATTTTGATAGGGAATCACTTTGAAATTGAAAGCGACCAAACAAATAAGAAAATATACAGAACACTGCTTTATAAAACTCAAAGGAAAATTAACTGACTTCTCCATTATGCACCTACTTTTTATATGTATTTACGTTATATCATTCAGTATACTATGTAAATCACCCTCTATCACTTGAGGATAACCTTCTTAAGCTGCTGCTTATTTTAATTTAATATGAGATATGTTATGCCTTGGAAATACTCGTTTTTATCGAGGATTGGAAAATGGATAATCATAACACATTTACAGGTAAGCCTACAATGACCTCACTGTGATTAAGCTGATCATTAAATTAAATCATTGAAAATCGTGAGTTTGCTTAATATCAAGCCACCCTATCGTTTAGAAGAAACCCTTTCACAGCAAGCTGAGGTACTATTGCCGGAAGCCTCGGTTATCTTTACCTAATCGGTGATGTCGTTTCTGCTTTCTCCACAGAGAACTAGGATAGTCTGCTTCGATCACGTTTGATTTCGGTACTAATGGCCCTCTTCACTTGATTCTAGCTTACTGCCTTTTTGAGAACCTTCGCCGTACATGTTACCATCTACCATGCAAGATTCGGTACAGGCCCGCTAACTAAGCTATGCCCCTTCAACCTTTCAGGTTTATAGAGCGTATCTTTACGGCATTCTAAAATAATTCCTCCATGCAGAGGATGTTCTCCCCAATCCACTACATTTTCTTTCAATCCATGCCGTTCCCGATACGCTAGAGAGCTCTTGACTAATGCTCCAAGGTATTATTCAGGTTCCATGGCATTCGTCTAGCCCGCGAGACTTCACTTCCTCTGTCTCCACTTGCCAGGTCTTTTTGACGACGCAGCAGGATTCACTTGATGTTGCAGTCTGGCTTGTCTCTTACGTAATCACGTTAATGAGCCTTTGCACCACCTTTCACCGCACGCAGCCTCCCAGCTAGGTGCGAACTTGATCCTTCCTGGACCGGACTTTCATCGACTAGAAATTATGTGCTTACCGGGGCATGTCAACACAAAAATACCTTCAAGATTCCTACATATCATTCGATATGTTTTCTGTCTCTTGAAGGTATTATGTTTCTTCCTTCCAACGGTACAGGAAGACTTTACTATTTAATGATCAAATAACAATTTTCCGACCATTCCGACCATAATGTACCATCAAATACTTTAACCTTTACCATTAACAGCTTGTAAGTCGGAAGATTATCTGTGACCGTCCAACCGGCCGTATTGCTGGTCGTATTCTGGACCACGGTCCTCGAATCCAGCACGACTTCTCCCGCTTCATCTAGAATCTGTACCTGGAATCCGGTAAATATGGTCCCTGCACTGTCGTTTTGTGTCCACCCCATACTTGGGGTGGTTATCCCCACCACTGTCGGTACTTCCTGGCTTTCCGACGGTGTGGTCAGGGTCACCTTTGGCGCTCCATTGGTCTGTACCAATACTGGCACCAAACGGTTGGTCAGGCTTCCGTCTCCCAACTGGCCGTATCCATTGCTCCCCCACGACCATACACTTCCGTCGCTGCCCTTGGCCAGACTGTGGGTTCTTCCTGCCGACACTTCCCGGATGCCGCTCAGTCCCGTCACTTGGATCGGTTCCCAACGGTCCGTCTGGGTACCATCTCCCAATTGACCCCCGTTGTTATACCCCCAGGCCCATACGCTTCCATCACTCTTGACGGCCAAACTGTAGGACTCTCCACCTGCCATTCCAATGACTCCATTTATTCCTGGTACCTGCTGCACTCTTTCCGAGTAGCTTACACTTGTCGTTCCATCCTCCAGTTCTCCATATCTATTGGATTCCCCATGCCCAGAGTGTCCCGTCTTTCTTCAAGGCTAACTGGTGTAATGCTCCGGAGGCGATCTGTTTGAACGCCCGATAGATTGTCTACTTTGGCAAAGGTTGAATTCACCACTTTCCACACAGTTCCATCGTTTTTCAGCGCCAAAACTTTTGTTTTAGCTACAATTGCCGTTATTCCGCTCAGACCTACCGCCTTGACCGGCGTTAACCGTTGGGTATTTGTTCCATCCCCCAACTGATTATTGGAGTTATTTCCCCAGCCCCAAACGGTTCCGTCACTCTTCAAGGCCAGGCTATACCCACTGCCGATGCTATGGCGATGACTCCGCTAAGTCCTTATCAAATTACAAATCCTCTTCATATAGTTCCATATCGTCTGATCAAGTTATAATTGATTATTTTATCTCTAATCCTAAATCTCCGCATACTTTATAAGGGTCACAGAAACTAATACTTTTATCTATGTCTATTACAAAATCTATCAGTAATCTTTCATTACTTTTATTAAAAACTTTTAACCTGACATCTTCTCCATATGTTAAACCGAGTAACCCGTCGACATCGTTTTTCTTAATCTCCTCATTAGTAGTTTTATTCAATACAACAACGTTAACATTTCTTATCTCCTTGAACCTTTCCCTACTTTTATCAATATTCACTCGATATGGTAGGTGTTCTTGTTCTATTAAAACATCTACTTTTTCCATAAACTTTTCATGGTTCGAGAAACTAATATTAGAAAGTTTTTGATTTAATGACGATTTTGATTCAATGAGCCAAGGTGTAAGAAAAAAAAAGAGAATAGTTGTAGCGACACAGATAAGAAGCAAAAGTTGCATTTTTTTTTCTAATAGGTGTCTTGCAAAAAAAAGATAGATTACGATACACAATAAAAAAATGGTAATATTAAAAAATAAAGAATCATAGTGGGTTACTTTGAATAAATCACCACCACCAATAGAAAAGATTATTCCTATAACTAAAAACCACATGCCTACTCCAATTGCTGCGCTTAACGCAATAAAAAATATACTCATTTTCATTTTTTTATTCTCCTTTGACTAGGTGCCAGGTTCCCCATCATCAAAACAATTAGAATAAGTGTACAATTTTATATCTTCCATTCTCTTCATCAGCAGACTAAAAATCGAAAGTTGTGAACTCAACAATACATCCAAAAACCATTTAACCCCTTTTATGTAATCATCGGTAAGTTAAAGAATAAAATGAATAGTAACCCTATGCTTTACAACACTCTATTTCAGTTCACTTTAAGTCGTCTGTGCCTACCTTCAAATCATGGGTAATAGGAGGAAAAAATTAATAATCTATTATAGTGTAGAAAAGTCCAGAAAAGCTCATTTGAGTGCTGTGATTAACCATTGGCGCGTTGAGGTTGTAAGTCATGCATTTTCTTTAATGGATTAGGCTCTATGCCCCCAGCAATATCGGTTTGCTCGTTTTGATAGGGAATCGCTCTGAAATTGAAAGCGACCAAACAAACAAGAAAATATATAAAACACTGCTTTGCAAAACTCAAAGGATAATTAACTGACTTCTCCATTATGCACCTCACTTTTTATATGTATTTACGTTATATCATTCAGACTAATATGTAAATTCCCCTTCAATACTTGAGCATAGTCTGTTATCTTCAAGTTTTTCACCCATAGCATAGTAACACCTCCAAATCAATAATACTGCCAGTAATCTGTATTGCTCGGTCCACCTGTCCTCCAGTACCGCTATACGCCTATCTGTGGGCATCGTTTGATGGGTATCTCTTTCCCAACCCTATAAATGTCCAAAGAAAATAAAGTCTTATAAATTTGCGCAGGCCACGAGTGCCACCTTGTGTGGTTTTCCTTCAGCTCGTTTACGGTCGTAAAACTCTTTGAGCCGAGTGTTACGAGAACGAATCAGCCCGCACTGGACAGCCATAACCAGCGCATAACGAAGCTGCCTGGAGCCACGTTTGGTGATTCGATTGCGGGTTGCCGTGAACTTGCCTGAAGCGAAGACAGTGGGGTCGATGCCTGCGAAGGCAACCAGTTTTTTAGGGTGATCAAATCGCTCGATTTCTCCTAATTCCGATAAAATTGTTGCAGCAATTTTATGGCCAATGCCGGGAATCGACCCGTTTGGAGTACCATATATGAGGTAGGGAACTCATTTAAGAATCGAAGTGGGATGCTTGAATACATGGCCCCAAAGACACCTTTGTACGCAGGGAAAACTTGATCCAGAACAGCTTGGAACTGCAATTTAGTCTGCACGCACATCTTGGAAAGAGACTCGTACTATCGCGTTAGATAGCGCAGATTAAGTAGTTGCATCCCCTTTTTTTGAAGGGCTCAAACTCTTCTTTGTAATACAACTCACCCAGAAGATAAGCATCTGCAGCATCCGTCTTCACTTTACGAAGGGTGGACTTCCTAAGCCGATTTGAGATGAGCGGATTAATGACAATGTACAGAAAGTGATGCTCCTCCAAGAATTGAGCAACGGAGCTTTGGTAATGCCCAGTTGCTTCTAGAATAAGCATAGTTCGTTGACAAGACACGTGCTCGACATCCTGAATAACTTGAAGCAGCTTCGCCAACCCTTCCCGAGTATGCTCGAAATGGAACGTTCCTCTGTAAGATTTTCCATGCTCTAAAAAAGCTTGTCCATGACTTTCTTCTTTAGAAATATCTAGGCCGATAACAGGATTCATATAATTTCTCCTTAATATAGATTTGCCGGCAACCCTATGTTCTTCTTTTCGCTCCATAGCATCGCTTGTTATACGGGATCTCACGTCCCAACCAGCCTCAATCATGGTCATGACAAGTAGGGGTGAACATTATAGCGCTATGGATCTAGTCCCACGGGCAGGTACGTTCGACCGGGCTAACTCAATCTTGAAAGCAAATAAAAAAAAAGGATCAACCAGTAAAAACTGGCTGACCTCATAATACGAACGGGCAGGATAGTTACAGCATCGTCTCCCGTTAACATCAATGTCTACGTATTTTGTCTCCGTATTTATTTTAGTTCTAACTCCCATAAACATATCTGCTCTTACATAGGGTAGGGGCTCGATCTGCTCGAAAGGAACGGTGCTTTAATAAAACCGATTTGTAAAGATGAACGGCATTAGGTAGCTGTAGCTTGGTGCTACTGCCCAAAAAGAGCGATGTTGCGCGAAGCCAGCGTACGGTTAATGGTGGCATGGATGATTTTCCGTCCGTATGAGAAAGTTGAGTTATTCATAATATCCTTCAGTAGATTTTCTCAAAGTTTTGAATTGATCCATATCATGCCCGAACCACACTTGGGAATTCGTGCGGGCAGCCAAAGTGCGAATTTTCTCTACTGCGTTTCGATAGCCGATCAAATCATAAATAATACCAGGCGGCTTGACCGGAGGACCAAAACTTTCCGCAGTATAAATGGCATCGGAAGCTAAAATGATTCCGCCGGTTTCTGGCATTTCGATCTGAAGACCTAACATTCCCCATGCATGACCGCTTCCGAAATTCAAGATTTTGATACCATCCACCAGATCCAAATTGTCTTCTCCCGTTTTGATCATTTTCCATTGCAGCTGGTTTTTGATCCATGCGTCAATATCAGCCCACACATAGGCTCCTTCTTTTTCATTGCGGGCGTAGGTCTGCAGTGCTCCATTAAACTCATCCTCATGGACAATAATGGTCGCGTTCGTGAACAATTCGAGGCATCCTGCATGGTCCAGATGCAAGTGGGAGACAACAACATACTTGATTTCCTCAGGTCTAACCTTAAGCTGCTCCAATCGGTTATGCAGGTAACATTCCTCGCTTGCCACCCATGGAGACGACAGTTGGGTCGATTGTGCCCAGCGCCCTTGAGCGCCCATTGAGTTTGGGTTGCAGGCTGTATCAAACAAGATTTTCCCCTCAGGATGGTCAATCAACACCGTATAAATTGGAAACTCCATGAATTGTGTCTGGGCATTCGGATTATTAATTGTTGCTGGATTATGCATGGAGATGATCCAATTTTTATCCATGCTCATTCGACCGTTATCCAATACATATAGCTTGGGATGCATTTTTATAATATTTGTCATGTTTATTACCCACCCATCAAAGTAATCCAGTACAAGGTAACCCCTTTTGGGAGCGCATCTTCTTGCTCTTGGAACACCCGGATTCGCCCTTAAGCGGTGTCTTTGCTATGGCAGATTTAGCTTAAGCTGCTCAGTACTGGTATAGACATACAGTAATGCAAAAAATAAAATGATATAAGTAGGCACTTTAAAGTGTCCTGGGAACTTCATAGTGCATAGGAGGGGAACTGTTTGGCACATTCATCAACAACTAAACAATCTAATATTTCGTTATCCAATTGCGGCTATAGCAAAGTTCTTGATATTATCTCTAACAAGTGGACTGCACTTGTTATATATGCCATGGAAAACGGTAAAATCAGATATGGAGAAATGCTACGGAGGGTTGAGGGGATATCTAAAAAAATGTTTACCCAGACGGTACGCAAACTGGAACGTGATGGATTGGTTCAACGACACATTATTCCTACAGTACCTCTAAGTGTCGAGTATTCACTAACAACATTAGGGGAAACATTGCTTCAGCCGATGAAAGAGTTAAGGCAGTGGGGAAGAGAAAATTACACTCAAGTTGTAGAGGCGCGAGTTAAGTATGACTCTGCTTATACTCCTGGTTCACATGAAGCCGGCAGCATAAATTGATGAACTTTACAGTACATGAAATATTACGTCGTAATAGTGCAGTCTTGGATATCCGCTAGGCCTTGGAAGACTCTTTGAAGAGGCTGAAAACGGACTATTTCAATTTGCCTAACGAGCACCGCTTTATCCGGGAATGCCGACGAATTACCGATTAGATAAGTATCTAACTGGGCTTCCGTGCAATTTCATTAAGTGAACGGGCAGGTTAGTTGAATAAATGGTACAGGATCAAAAAAAGTGAAAAAGGTGTAATAAATGAGGTTTGAAGAATTTTATGTTGGACAAATTTAAAACTAGTACCTTGGCCCGTGCTTTTGCCTCCGGCTTCCTTCAGATCCACCTCACGGTGGACACCCTTGCCCTTGGCTAACGGTAGGCGCTCGCCAGCCCTCGTTCAGGACTTTCACCCTAGAGATGACGCCCATGCTGGGCGTACTATCAGAACACAGTCCCCTGGGGCTGTGTTCTTTGTATAATATTCCTTGCTATATTAGTCTAATTAGACTATATTATGATTCATGGTCTAATTAGACTAATTTATTGGAAAAGAGGTCCTTATAATGTTATTTATTACTGGAGCAACTGGAACCGTTGGAAATCGGGTTGTAAATTACCTCAAGCTTAAGGATGTCAAATTTAAAGCCCTCACCCGAACACCTGAGAGGCTGTTAACAGATCGGACAGATCATATGATTGTTGTCACCGGCGATATCAAGGATTGCAGCGCCTGGTCAGACAGCCTGCGTGGCGTTGAGACCTTATTCCTGATCCTGCTGGATGATGCCGAAGAGATTCTGCAGGCTGCTCGGGCTAAGGGCGTCCGGAACATTGTGTTCTTATCCTCAGCTTCCATTAACCGGTCGGATGCCGGTTACAACGAGAATGCCCTTAAACATAAAAAGGTCGAGGATCAAATTCAGGCGTATGGCTTTCAGTATGTTTTTATCCGGGCCGAGGCCTTCATGCACAACACCATTTACTGGAGGGACCTTTTTAGATACAATAAGGGAAAGATCCGGTTACCGGCCCTTGAGGCTAAGCTGGCCAGTGTGCATGAAACAGATATTGCCGAAGTTATCAGTGTGGTTCTAACCGATTTTGGCAAATTCTCCGGGCAGGTCTTGACGCTTACAGGGGCGAATATTCTTAGCCAGAGGAACATATTGACAGAAATCTCTAAGCAACTGGGACAATCGCTTGAACTGGAAGAGCAGACGATCGGGGACTTCCGTTCGTATATGAAGAACTACATTGCTGAAGAGTATATTAACCTTAGAGTCCAGGATTGGGAGTATACAGTCAAGCATCAGCTCGGCGTGACCGACACGGTGCTGACGATTCTTGGCCGGGAGCCTTATACGTTCAGAGAATGGATCGCTGAGCATCTCCGTGATTTTCAATAATCGATAGAAAGAGGAATTATCATTATACCCTTATTAATACTGGGTCTGTTGAAGGATTGCGGACAATCCAGCGCTTATGAATTGTTGAATGTCTTCAAGGAACGGGATTACAGGTATCTTGTTCATATGACGAAGGGATCGCTGTATTACAACCTGCAGAAGTTAGCGGGGGAAGGCTTGGTCCAGCTGGTTGAAGTCGTTAGCGTTAACAACTATCCCGAACAGTACATCTACGAGATTACACCGCAGGGCAACGAGCATTTCACATCGCTGATGGCCAAATATTCGCTGCAGACAGACGATATTACGTTAGCCTTTTATATGACCACGCTGTTTGCCCACCAATATGATCCTGGGCAATTCAAGTCGGCCGTAGCGGTGCAGATGGAGCAGACACGGCGCAAAATTGCTGAAATTGATCATGTGCTGGATGCCAAGCAAGACAGGATCTACGATACTGCAAAGTCGATGATGAATAATGTCAGAGCGCACCATGAATTGAACCTGAAATGGTTTCAGGTGCTGCTGGAACAGTAGGGCAGCGCACTCCCGGGGAAGAGGAATTGAATATTGGTATATGAAGCGCAAACCCCCTTGTATCTGTTGAATGCCGCAGATACAAGGGGGTTTTTTGCGTAAAAAATCTGATATTTTTTTGATACAAATAGATTACTGGAACAATGAAAAGAACTACCGGAAAAAAGACGGCGTTGAATCGTGCGGTGCTTACGGCTTGGAATGATTGAGTTCGCTTGCTTCTCTTCCATGCAGTGCGATAATTTTATCGGTATCGTATTCCCGGTCGGCCATGACGTTTTTGCCTTCGGCGTCCATTTTTCTTCAGGATTTCAAAATTAAGTGAACGAACCATGTTTAACGCTTTTCTATGGATCGCTCGAAGTGGTGCTGCTTGGCGCGAGTTACCGGAGGAACGCTATAGGACACGAAGTGAATCAGCACATCGGCGTCAGTCGTGGCGGAAAGACAACCAAACTTCATACCGTCGTCGATGGATTAGGAAATCCCCTCGCTTTTCTTCTGACGGGTGGTCAAGTCTACGATTCTGTTCCAGCGATCGATTTACTTCAGAAGCTTGATATTACAGGAAGTCATATTCTTGGCGACAAAGCCTATGGCTCCGAAGCGATTCGAAATTGGATTACAGCTAAGCAGGCATCCTACACCATCCCGCCTAAAGCAAATAGTCAAAACCCGTGGAAAGTCGATTGGTATCGGTACAAAGAACGCCACTTAGTGGAGTGCTTTTTCAATAAAATCAAACACTTTCGCCGTGTGGCTACTCGTTACGACAAGTTGGCCAAGTCATTCTTGGCGTTTGTATTCGTAGCTGCCATCTTCAAATTGGCTCAATGAGGAGTTTTCAGACACGACCTAAATAAAGAAACGAAAATTGTAATAATTATACTGATCGAAAAAATCCTTTTCATAGTACTAATCTCCCCTCTATACTTTCGAACGATTGACTTCTTTTCTTATTTTTATGAGATAATATATAGTCAAAATAAACTGGATTACTAAAATGCTCCCAGGGAGCAGAATAAACATTTCAGCATAATATTTTGGGAAAAATTCAATAGAAACAACAACCCCATACTCACTATCTCCAACATCTTGTATTGCTTTGAAAAATAAAATGAGTAAACAGCTTGGGATCGTAGTTACCAAAAACCAGTTGACATGGTATTTTAACCTCTTAGTCCTTATGAATAAAAAAGAATTAATAAAACATAATAATAGCGGTACAAAGTATACCTTAAATGAGTATTTTAATAACTCTGTTCCCCATCCCTCTATCCTTATTTTTAAGAAATAGATTAAGATCAGATGTAGTCCAACAGCCAATAGTACATAAAGAATGGCTTGAAGTACTGTCTTTATCGATTTCATCTTTCGCCCCCCCTTTTTTGCTACTCTTTTACTTAATACTCGTTTGATATTCATCATCTTTCACCGAGTTTATTTTCCCTACCTCACAAGCCCTGATACTACGCTTGAATTTCCATGTAATTTGAACATAAATACTAAATACCCTTTTAATGCAATCATCGGGAATTTGAAGGCGAAAATGAATAGTAACCCCTATCACCCGAGTCAAAATTAGAATTTTTTTGAACTGATTTAAAGTTTATGAGCCTAGAACAAAGTAGAACCTCTTTATTGGACCTTTTGAGTTCAGATTACACAAATAAATTCCAAGAAATGCTGTACAGATCGTAAAGCTTAAAGTATGACCTCGACCTCCGGATTCAGCGCAGCAAGCGGTTCAAGCAGCTGCTGCGCTTCCGCGCGCGGTACGGCCACCTGACCTTCCTGAACCGTCCGCTGCGCAATAAATGGACCGTGTACCAGACCTTCTCGGTAGCATATGCCGGAAACCTTGTTATATCAGTCTTCCGCCAATCTGCACCGGATACTGAAATCCAGTCCGGTCGTCTATGTCAAGCCAGCCAGCTGTCCTAAAATAATAAAAAAGTGTTAGACTCGGAAAATAAAGTTGTAGACTGAGAAAATAAAGTATTAGACTGGCGGGCGCTTCATTAAGCTTATGGGCAGTTTAGTGAAACCACACAGTTTAACGAACGTAATCATTATTAAATTTTCCAATATGCACATCCGGAGGTGAACTTGACTGGAGCATTTTTATGACTTGGTTCAATTGGCATTCTCGATTATTCTCATCTCTTCCTTAGTGTTACTTCCTTTCACCCACATTTCTTTACAAAAGGTACACCGGGGTCATGAAATTGCTGCAGTCGATTCAACTTGGTTTGTGGCCGTCAGGCTGTCGCAACCGAGCAGCATTCAGCGGTGGATAGTGCGTATCGCCAGACGAAGAGAAGCACCTGATGAAGAGGACAATGGTCTTTCCCCACATTGAATTCCATACTTTCAATTAGGGAGGACTATGATGAAAAGGTTTTTGTTGCTCCAAAAATGGGCCAAGCCCATTCTCGTCTTGTTGATTGTGTTCTGTGAAAATAAAGTGTTAGACTGAAAAATAAAGCATTAGACCTTGAAAATAAAGTTGTAGACTGGAAGCCGGCATTAGCCAACGGGCAGGATAACGCAACCATTAGATGAACTTATGGTTCTCATATGATAAAATCGAGCGGAGATTCACTTCGCAGACAACTGGTGGCACTACGCGCCGAATGGAACTTGGTACTAAAAGGAGGGGCAGGACACATGCGAGATGAACAGGAAATATTCGCGGGCAAAGGATATAACAGGTCGTACGCAATTGCTACGGGTCTGCCGATTTTGAATATTAGGGGTAGTATATCGCATGAAAGTACCGGCCAACTACCGTTTCCTTGGGTGCCGACGGGCATCAAGATTGATAAAGAACATATGTTGGATACCGTAATGAAGCAGAAGTCACTCGAGGATTTGTTCAATATGCAATTCAGTAAGGAGGAAATGACCGACCGCAAATTGGTTGTAGGCTGTTATGAATACAAGAATCCGAAGGACAAGGATCAAATAACGCTATATGCCCTGGTTGGGTTGAAGGAATTTCTCGCGAGATACGGCGATGAGCGGGCATTGGAGATTCAGATGCGGGTTGGCTGCGCATACGGGAAGATTATGGAGGAATGCGATGAAGCCATTGAAGAACACTATGCAGTGTTGCGCCATGCACAGCATTTGAAGAATCTGAGGGACAAATATGACGTTGTTTACGAATGGGTTGAAGAGGAAGGGCAAAATACGTACATTATCAGATACACCAAGTCGGGGTATAAGAAGATTGAAGCTAAATCACTCGTAGAGTTGAACAAACTCTACGATGAGCAACGGAAGAAGGATGCAAAGAAGACGTTCTCGACTCTGGAGCCGTTAGAAGCATTCATGCAAGCATAAGAAAACCGCCCCTGGGCGGTTTTTCAACATTTCATCGAACGAAGATTCGAGGAATATCCAGCGATAGAGAGGATTCTCGGCAAGTCGCATCGGAAAGTGCTGACCCGTACGCCAGAGTGGTCGAATTAACAGAGAACGTTAGTTCAATAAACCAGCGGCAGTCTAGGACTTTATTTTCAGATCCTTGACTGCCGCTGGTTTTATATATTTAGGTCAGTCTAAAACTTATTATTCCAAGTCTGACGATTTAGCAATTCAGAATCAGCTTAGGACCAACAAATCCGGTCTAGATCTTTATTTTCATCGGACACCAGCGGAACAGGCGGGCGCGGCATCCTACGGATTGAGCGGCTGAAGGAAGGCAAGTCTCTCTACGATATTCAGGGACGCCGCCAGAGCCGGGAGATCATCGCTCCCCGCAAAGTCACGCTCACCCGCCTTGAGTCCATTGTGCGCCAGTGGTGCCTCGGCGGACGGTTCCTGGTACAGCAGGCATCCCGCTGCGCCTGCCCAGCGGACACTACCACGACTACCGTATGCTTGTGCAAAAAAACGGCCAGGGCGTGTGGGAGCTGACCGGCATGGCCGGCCGCGTAGGCGCCGCCCGCAGCGTCACCTCTAATCTGCACGGCGGCGGCCACGCCATCCGCGCTGAGATTCTTCTGAAGCAATGGCTCGGCAGTCAGGAAAAGGCCGAAAAAGCGATGAAGACCGCCGAGAAGCTGGGCCTCGACGCCGCAGCTTATCTTGAGGACAGCTTCGGTACCCTCTGCGAGCTGGCCCTGGCCCTCGCCATTAACCGCGAGGGCCAGATCTACGTGCTGGAGGTCAACCCCAAGCCGCCCGCGAGGTCTTCGCCCGCTCCGGCGACAGTAGCACCTACCGCAAGGCGCTGATGCGCCCGCTGGAGTATGCGATGTGGGTGTATAAGAACAAGAATACACCGAGTGCTGTGAAGGTGGTTGAGGAGTAGAGAGTTGGTACGCGAAATAAACAACCGCCCCTCTGCATATAGAGGGGCGGTTATTGCGTCGATAGTTTTGCTCGGCGTCAATCTATGACAGCTTTAAAGAAATTTTAAATTAACCATCTTAATAAATGATCATAATGGTAAGCAACCATTTGTATAGGTGCTTATAATCGGCGTGTGAAATAATAAAACATCATCAATAGGGAGAACTTCAATCTCTACTGACTTTAAGCTGTTTTTAAGATCAACAATTTCAATGGACAACTTCTGTTTACCTGGCACAGTAAAAGTTAATGGAATTTCTGCAATGCCGTCATGAAATTGATCATCAATTACCGTTGTGCCAGTGTAGCTGAGAGTTCTACATCTCCGAATCTTCCGGAAGATACAGTATCCGATACTCCATACCCGGACAATTTCACTTTTGCAATTCCATTTAGTAAATCATTGTCAACACCATCAACGCCATAGACATTACCATAAACGCTTAATTTAACAGTCGTAGGCTCACCGGCTTTAATAGTTGATTGGCTTAATCAATAGAATTAGTCAATGAACTTTTAAACTTAAACGAAAACATACTAGAAATTTACATCAAACCTGTATTTGACCATTCTGACCAAAAACTTTCATCTTTTACCCTTACCTTTACCTGCAGGGGCTCAAATGTTGGGAGTTTCACACTAGAAAACCATGTTCCTGCTGTTGTTGTTAGACTAGTTTTAACTTCCCTCGAATCAGACACTATGCCCCCGACTCATCAAGTACCTGTACTTGGTATGCCGTGAACTTGGTTAGCTCCGCATCCTTCTGATTCCATGAAATCGATGGATTGCTTACATTGGTCTCAGATGGATTCTCTTGCGTACCCAGTAGGTAGGTCAGGGTCCACCGGTGCCCGATTCTCTTGCACCTGTACTGGAACCAGTCGCTGTGCTGTGGTTCCATCCCCTAGCTGTCCCTCATCGTTACCTCCCCATGTCCAAACACTTCCATCGGTTTTCGAGGCTATCCCAACCTTCTCTCCCCCTGCTACAGAACTCGCCCCACTTAACCCCGTCCAATGTGGGAGTAACTGGGTATGACATCTATCTTGGAACTAAGCTAATAGACACTACTACTTTAAATGAATACACGTATACCGGTGCTCGCGGTGATACCTTAGATCAAGGATTTGTCGCTCAAGCATTTAAATATAGTGGAACAAGGATTATCACTCCAGTTAAAGTCTATGATCCTGACAATGAATTTGATGAAGAGTACTTTGAATTCGGCTTATTTATGAGCCGCCGTGAGTATAAAACTATTAATCGCAGGCAACAGGCCGGAAGATTACAGTCAGTTAAAGCAGGGAATTTCATTGGAAATACTCCTCCTTATGGATACATAAAGATACGCTTGGAGGATCAGTCCTGTAGTCTGAAACCTCACATGGATCAATCTCCTGTCGTTAAAATGATTTATGATATGTACACTACTCAAAACTTGGGCATGAAAAGTATTGCAACAAAGCTTAACTTGCTGGGTGTACCTACACAGCAAGGTTCTTTGTGGACTAGACCGACAATAAGTAACATATTGCAGAATCCTATTTATGTTGGGGATATTGTTTGGAACCGTCGCCCCGTGAAAAAAACTCGTAAAAATGGTAAAATTATCAAAACTCGCCCTGGATTATCTGAAGATCAGTGGACTAGAGTCTCTGGAAAGCACGAGGCCCTCATATCTACACAGACCTGGGAAAAAGCGCGACAGATTTTAAAAAGAAGATATCATGTCCCGGCACCTTCAGGAATTATAACCAGTTCCTTGGCTGTCCTTGTTAAATGTGGCCAATGTGGCCGGGCAATGATACGACGCCCTTATTCTAAAACTGAGCCATTTCTTGTTTGTAATACGCCGATGTGTAAACAAGTCACCTCACAATTCTCCCTTGTAGAAGATCGTATTTTGGAAGGACTTCGAATATGGATCAACCAGTATAAGGCAAAATGGATTGAGAACATCCCTGTTCGGACTGGAGAGGCTGAAGAAATAATCATGGCAAAGCAACAAATGGTCAATGAGCTAACTAAAAAGGTTAGTGAACCGAGGCAACAATCCAGTGCACTTCATGATCTGTTAGAGCGCAGAGTTTATAGTATTGAAGTGTTTTTGGAACAATCTCAGAATCTGTCTGAACGCATTGCTGAAGCTGAGAGAGGATTACTCTCTGCGCAGCATGATTTAAAAATAGAGGAACATCGTAAAGAGGCAGAGGTAGGGATAATCCCACAAGTGGAGCATGTGCTTGATGTTTACAACAAAATAGATGATGCAGCGAAACGGAACGCCCTTCTTAAGTCGGTGCTGCAAGTTGCTGTTTACAATAAAGAGAAGCGTGGCCATTGGACGAAACCAGAAACATTGAAGAAATTCGACCTCAAATTGTATCCAAAATTGCCGGAAGTTTGAGGTAGTAATCATAACTTACAACCTCAATGCGCTGTCCCATTGGCACAGCCCGTAACCAGAACAAGCATCAGAATGATAAGTCCCAGGATGCTGAATTGTCTCCACTTCAATGCCGTTATCCCATTCTCTAGCACAAAGCTTTTGCTTAAATGCAAGTATTACCTTCACAGATTGATATACCGAGTGTACCATATGCCGACGCTGTCCGTAATTAAAGGGATGAAATCATAATAACTTAAGGCATCATCCTTTGAAGGGTCCTGCTCAAAATAAAAACCTACAGATGTAATTATCTGTAGGCGTCCGTCCTGAGAGAAATGCAATTGACCAGATTTATTTGTTTACCCGCCAGCTGACCAGCCTGTTTACGACAATCAGTGAAATCATGCTGAAGACCAGCATGACGGCACAATCCAGCATAACCCCTTTGGACCAGCCGACCGTCAGAATGGAACGCATGGCATCCGCAGCGTAGGTTGTCGGCAGCACATAAGATATCCATTGCAGCGGCACAGGAAGCTGATCAATGCTCACCATGACCGGAGACAGAAAAGAGATGATCATCATCAAGGCCTGGCAGAGCATGTTGGTGAATTGGAATGTGGGCGACCAGAATCCAAGAAGTATTCCAATGCCTACAACACTGGTCAGGCTTAGGATGACGACGACGGGTAGCCCCGGCGAATAATGAAGCTGAACACCGTACATCCACTGGCCGAGCGATCCCAAAATAAGAAAGGAGGGTAGTGTGTTCATAAGCCCCCGCAGCATGTTGGCGAGTACAAAGTTATTTTTGGATATGGGGAGAGACGCATAAAAGGTAAAATGATCCTGATGCTTCTGCAAGGCAATTTCCTGCCCCAGTCCATTCATCCCCATCACGATAATTCCGAACACCAGATTTCCTGCAATAATCTGCACAACCATTTCATCAGTCGGGTTTACCGTATAAAACCGCATGAAAAGCAGGGTCGTAAGCGGGTACAGCGTCGCCATCAGGATGACCCATGCCCAACTGTCCCTGACAATCGCGAACTGAATCCGGAACAAAATGGAGATTTCCGTCCACCAGCGTTCCCATCGGCCCCTCTTTCTCAGCGGCTGCAGCCCGATCGGATTCATAAAGGTGCTCATGCCCCCATCACCTCTTTGGCCGCTTGATCGATATGGAAATATACATCCTCCAGACTTGGAGGCAGGACGGCATATTCCTCTATTTTCAGGTCGCGGCGTGAGATGATTCTGTCCAGAACATTGCCCGCCTGGGCTTTGTCCACCAGCAGGCAGATCCGGTTTTCACCGCTTCTCTGGAGAATCCCCCATTCAGCCAATTCCTTTTCAACCTCTTCCCTCTGGCCGAATGCCGTCTGGATTTCAAATTTCAGCCGCTGATCCACGCGCTGCTTCAGATTAACCACACTATCAATCGCCAGCAGCTTTCCGTGATTGATCACCGCGACCCGGTCAACCACATGCTCTGCTTCGAGAACATTATGGGTAACCAGGATGACAGTAGCGCCATTACGGTTATGCTCCTGGATGAGATCCCACACCAATCTCCGCTTTGTCGGATCAAGCTCATTGGTGGGTTCATCCAGGATCAGCACCGGCGAGTGGCCGATCAGCGCCGTGCCGATGCCAACCATCCGCTTCTGTCCGCCGGAGAGCCGTTTTAGTGATTTGTTCCGGAGTTCTGTCATTTCGAACCGCTCCAACAATTCCGCAGCTTCCCGCTCTGCCGATTTCTTCTGCATCCCGCGAAGCTGCCCTGTAAATACAAGCGCTTCCATCGCAGTTAATGCAGATAACGCATGAGGCTCCTGCGCGTAGTAAGACACCTCGCTTGCTACCACACGTGTTTGTTTGTACACATCTAGCCCATTGTATAACACTTGCCCTTCGGTCGGCTTCAGATGTCCCACCAATTGTTTAATCAATGTCGATTTGCCCGCTCCGTTTGGTCCCAGCACCCCTAGGATTTCTCCCCTTTGAATGAGAAAAGAAATATCATCGTTGGCTTTGATTTTGCCCTTTTTGTAGACCATATTGACGCACTCCACCTCGTAGATCCAGCTATCCATTTCTCCCCATCTCCTTCACTTATCGCAAAAGCAAGCTTTTGGTCTGATCCATCAACGCAGCCAGCCGCTCAGTGTCGAGCACATAGTAGATCCGGCTGTCCATTCTGGTGATTCGGATTAAATTCAGGTCAATCAGCAGGTTCGTATGGTAGTTGATCGCTGCCGGTGTCAGCATTAATAGCTGCGCCAACTCGCCCGCATACCGATTGCTCTGTTTCAGCAGCTCGATAATTTCCAGCCTCCGTTTGTCGGAGATTACCTTCAGGAACTGTTCAATCGCTTCCTTCTCTTCACGCTGACTGGCCAAAGCATCATTTCGGTATCCGAGAACCATCCAATCCAGCCGGGACACACCCTCAAAATGCCGGAAATCCACGCGGACCTGTGAGATATAACTGATGTGAACCCGGGTGTCCTTAACGATTAGCTCTTTACCGGAATTGGCAATCTCTCCAAAAGCCTTCTCCGGATGTTCGTGAAAATAGACGTCATAACGCGCCGCCCCTTCCTCTCCAAGCTCCCTTAACCGCTTCCTCAGGACTAGAAATCCGTGACGAAAAAAAGAATCGAGCAACATCTGAGTTCGCTGCTTGAACTCCCCGGGAAACCTTGCATGGTCCATAAGTTCAGCGTGAAGCTCTCCATCCGGCAACGGAACAGCGGCAACCAGCCGGTACAGTAGAGCGGAATCCTGACAAACCTCCTCAAAAGAAAAGCCGCCTCGCCAATCCGGGCCGGAGCTTGCATACACAGCCTCAACCAGCATCGCTGCCAGTTCCCCGGGTTGACGCTTGTTATAGCATTCCATCCAGGCCTCTACGGTCTCCACTTTGTCATCGTCGTAAAACACCTGGGAAAGAACGGCATCCAGACGGTCATACGTCAGGGTTCTTCCGAAAAAACGGGCCAGTTCCTCTTTGACATGCCGGGATAGCCGGCTTATGACGTCTTCCAGCATCTCTGTGAATTGAGGCTCTGGTGGAAACTTTAGCTCCTGCGCAAGCTCGTTCATGGACTCAACCTTGGCGGCCATCGTCAGTGCGGCAATGAATTCCAGCGGCTCACAATAGTCAAACTTCATCAGTTTCACAATTTTATCCGGGTTAATCATTCCTTCCCCCTTTGATTTAAGTTTTCACTTAACTAATATTACTTTTTGTTAAACGTTCATTAAACAAATCATAACAAGCTAATTCTTCCATGTCAATATTCCTTAACTTATATAAAAAAAGTAAATACATTTGCCTGTCCTGCTTGGAGGAAAATCCTTTTTATGTGTCGAAATGTAAATTGATTTGTTTTTTTGCTCTGCATGTCCAAATCCATATGATGAAGGCAGGTAATTCGATGAGAATCTCCATTGTTTGCAGGGAACTGTCCGGCAGAGGCGGGATGGAAACGGTATTTAAAAATGTAATCACACACTTGATTCAGAAGGGGGATGAGGTTGAACTCATTATATTTGGGGGATCGCATGATAAAAAGTGGCTGGAGTCTATTCCGCATCACATTATTGAAATGCCCCGATCCAATCTGATAAAAATTTATTATAATTCGCTGGTTGTATATTCCAGGCTGCTGCGCAATTTCAATCCTGAGGTCATCCTGGTGACTGATCCCTACTTTATCTATCAAACAAAATTGGTGACTTCCCGGATGAAAAGAAAACCAGCCATTGGGTCCTGGGTTCACTTTGAGCTGTCTGCGTTAATAAAGGTCCAGCAGCTGGCCTCGGCCCACTTCCATTTGGCCATTAGCAAAGGAATTGGCAGGCAAATTGAGGAAGTGAACGGGGGCAGAAGCGATAATATCCATATCATCTATAATCCTGTGGCCATTTCTGAAATGACCGTGCCTCGACCGGATATCGCTACTTTTTTGTATGTAGGCCGGCTGGAGGATGAGTATAAAAAAATAAGTGATTTCTTAAAGGCCCTCTCTCAATTAAAGGGAGAGTTCAAAACCATTATGATTGGCGACGGGCCGGATCATGAACCATTAGTTGCCTTGTCCCGGCAATTGGGGATCAATGACAGGGTTGAATGGAGAGGCTGGCAATATAACCCCTGGGATCAAATCCCTCCCGTTTCCTGTTTAGTATTAACATCACGGCTGGAAGGATTTGGGCTGGTGCTTGTTGAGGCTATGTCCAAAGGCATACCATGCATCAGCACAGATTGCCCATCAGGTCCATCCGAGATTATCCGCGGAGGCGAGAACGGATGGTTAGTCCCCCCCGGTGATGTCGGGGCCATTTCCTCCATGCTGCAAAATGTCATTGATCAACCGGAAATACTGCCGTCACAGGAGGCGGTTCGGGAATCTGTAAAGCATTTTGATACCAGCCTCCTGATGAATAAGCTGCGGGATGTGCTTCAGACGGAAATTAACAAAACAGATAAAAATATCCTTTCTGTTTGATTGCTTATATTAACAAGCGCTGTTCTGCTAAATTCCTTTTTGTCTTAGGAATGAGAATATAGAATCGACCGCAAGCCTGACTCCTCCGGACATTTGGAACGAGCGGTTCAGCTTGTCTCCGTTCTCTTTGTACTTTTTATCCTGATAAATTTTGTAAGCCGTTTCACGCAGCTCCCTAGGGCTAATCTCAGAATTCCTTACATAAATCCCAGCCTCCATGTCATCCAAATGGCTGGATATGGTGAACTGGTCGGCTCCCTGTGGAAACATGATCATGGGTACATTATTGTAAACAGCCTCGCACACACTATTATATCCCCCATGTGTGATGAAGACGTCTGCTCTTTCCAAGACATCCATCTGGGGGTGAAAGGCACTCAAATAAAAATTATCAGGGACGGGGATATCGCCAATATCCACAAGACTGCCAATGGACATTACAATTTGCCATTCGGTATCCCTGAACGCATCAAAGCACTTTTGATAAAAGCCGGGGCGGTTCGTATAGATTGAGCCTAACGAAATATAGATAAACGGCTTGCCGGACATCTCTTCGATACGGGAATCTACACCTGTCCGATCCTGACGGATGTTAGGTCCGATGAATGCATAGCTTTCATCAAAGGTATCCGCAAACGGCTGAAACTCTTTTGTGGTGTATACAATATTAAGCTCCTCCCGTCCTGTAAATGCATCAAGCGCATCAAAGTCCTTGATTCCATGAGCCATAGCGATTTGCTTGGACATTACGTCCAATTCTTCGCTTAAACGGCTCTTCCAGATGGAATCCAGGTACTCCTGTCCTTTGTCAGGGGGAATGCGAAATACATTTTCCAGGAAGTACAATGGAGCAGCATCGATCATGGTTTTGTTAATGGCAAAGGTAAGCACGTAGCACAAGACCGGGACATCAAGGACACTGGCTAGTTGTTTTCCCCAAAAGGCATCACAGTCCCGGATGATATAATCCGGGTTATCGGCCATAACCTCCGGCAAGATGGCGTTGATGATCTTTTTGCTTTTTTCGATGACCCCCGGCACGAGATAGTTTAGCAGTACTTTGGGATGTTCGACCTCAATAGTAGTGGCGCTGTTGTCGAACATCCCTCTTGCGTGCCCATAGCTTCGGAACGTCACCCCCATTGCCTCAATGGTTTCCCTGAAACTCTCGTTGGAATAATAAATAACCTCTTCGCCCCGTGACACCAACTCCCTCACCAAAGTAAGGGTTGGCATCACGTGGCTGTAAAAAGGAAAGCTCAAAAACACGATTTTGGACACTGTATGACATCCTTTCGCCCAGAAAATAACCGCCTGCACAGAGGAGCTAAACGACTATGGCTTCTGAGATAAAAGCCAGAATAGCGTCTGCCCCCAGCTTTGCTCCGCCGGATAACCGGAAGGAGTCTGCCAATTGCCTACAATTATGTCGATATTCACTATTCTGATAAACACCCTCCACGATTTCCAGCAATTCCACAGGAGATATCTCCCGGTTTCTCACATAAACACCTGCACCGGTTTCTTCTATACGGCTGGAGGTAGCCACTTGGTCGGCACCCTGCGGAAACAAGACCAGCGGCACATGATTATCGATCGCTTCACTTAAACTGTTGTAGCCCCCGTGTGACAGGAACACATCTACCTGCGGCATCAACTCTACCTGCGGAACCTGATTTACCACTACAAAGTTTGCCGGAACATCGCCCAGCAATGAAATATCCACCTTCTTTCCAACGGACATAATGACTGAAAATCCGGTGTCTCTGAACGCTTCCATGCATCTTTTATAAAGCTCCAGCGTGTTATTAAAAATATTCCCGAAGGCGATGAGCAGCACGGGCCTATCCGCCTCTTTTTGAAACGGAAAATCCGTTTTTTCTTTGCTTGCCCGCACGCTCGGACCGATAAAAACGTAGTTGTCGCCAAATGTTTCCGCGTAGGGCTGAAACTCCCTGGAGGTATACACAATGTTGAATTCATCACCGCCTGCCAGCGCGTCCAGTACAGTATATCCCTCTACACCTTGTTCCTTGGCGATCCCTGCTGTAATATGATCCAGAACCTGGCTGACACTTTCCTTCTCCGCAACCGGCAGCGAATCCGCGGACATGCTGAATACAGATTCCATAAAACCTTCCTTGTTGATATCCATCATCCTGTTATTTAATGCAATGGTAGTGATATAACAAACGACCGGCACATCCAATATATTACCGAGCAGCCTTCCCCAATAAGCCTCGCAATCTCTTACGATATAATCAGGGTTATCGGCCAGTACACGGTTGACTATTCTTTGCACCACTTTTTTGGACTTCAAAATTTTACTTGGCACGAGCGAGTATAAAATATCAACGGGTGTCGGATACCCGGCATAATTAATCTGATCGGTCGCCGCTTCCAGTAGCCTAATGATGTCTCCATAATCTCTGAAGACCGCTCCTGACTCTTCTACGGCATCCTTGTACGCCTCAACCGAGTAGTAAATCACCTCCTCTCCCCGGTCAAGCAGTTCACGAACTAACGCCAAGGATGGAATGACGTGGCTAAAGAAAGGGTAGCTCAGAAAAATCACCTTTGACATGTTTGCACATTCCTCCTAATCTCGTTGCGTAACAATGGGCTGGATGTTTCCTGCGGCCTCCTGCAGGACAAATAAAAGGTCATCTCTATCTTCTTCAAATGGCAGGATGATTTTTAGCTTCAAATAGTCTTCCCCCTGCCAGACATAGAACCCGATCTTCCCGTTGCTGTCTTCCGCCCGCTCACCATATTCTGCGCTGACCGCAATTTCTTGCAATGTGAGATCCTTGCTGCAGGATTGTAAGACACCATAGTAGTTGAACATGATCGACGCACCTGAATATAGCTTTTCAAGAAGCCTGGAGGTCTCCGCAAAAGGATAAGCCGTCCCTCCATTCAGCATCAGATTGACAAAGCTGATGTTGCCCTTGACACATTCATTAACCTGATGCTGAATCCATTTTTCGAGGGAATCCGTTTGGTTATTTCCCGCCAGCACTGGTATAACATCTGCAAAGTCTCCGACGATATCGTAATAGAGATTCTCTTCATAACGTCTTCCGTTATTCACCAGCCAAAAGGGTACCTCGCGGATTCCAAACATTTTGCCGCAAAGGGGAATCATTACCTCTAAAGCGAGCTGCCAATGCGATTTCTCCTTGTTCCCCAGCCTCAGGGGGATAACCAGATCTAGCATTGTAGATTTATGCCTGTTTTTGGAGTTGATGTACTTCTCCAATTCTCTGGCCTGCGCTGCAAATTCGGCCAACCGGAACATCTCGCACAATTTCTGCTCGCTTAGATTTTGGGGTCCCTTTTGCATTTGGTCCGCATAATCCCAATAGTTCTGATGATGCTTTAGGGAGTGAACAGGCAGTGAAGAGTCGCCGGCAAAGTAAGCAGCCAATTGATCCGTGATAATCCCCAGGCTTAATCCATCAGAAACGGCGTGATCGGCAGAATACAGCAGCATATAATCTTCAGGAGCGGTTTGGACCAGAACTAAACGGTATAATAATCCATTGTCCCGTTCAAATGGAAGTTTGTTGAAATGATCTTGCAAATAAGCCAGACATTCACTTCTCCGTGCTGCATCAAAACCGGACAGATCAATCAATATAAACGGAAGATTATATACAGAGCCATGTTCGTAAAAATACGTATTTTCTCCATCATTTACGATTACAGATCTCAACAGCACCTGTTCGTTTACGAGCCGCAAAATAGCTTTTTGAATCTTGCCAATATCGCCGCAGCTCCGAAATGGAATGGAAGTATGAACCTTTTCGGCATTCATCAGATGGTATTTCTGAACAGCCGCCGGCAAATGTTTCCCAACCAACGGGGCATTTCGGATACTTTCCGTATGCTTTAGCTCTTGATCCTTTATCTCAGCCAGCCATATGCTGCATAATACTTCTATAGAAGCATCCCCTTCAGTGCCAGATGAATCGATTCTTCCAACAGGGTTCTCCAGGATTGGATTATTCCGCAGATCCCGGACACATTCTGAGAGCTCGGCAATCTTCTGGCGATGAAACAGATCCTTGATTTCCATATGCAGCCGGTGCTTACCCAGTATTGCAGCCACTTGCATTGCCTTCAGAGAATCTCCGCCAACCTCAAAGAAATTATCTTCGATTCCCACCTTTTCCAGCCGCAGCACTTCTTCCCAGACTTCCGTCAGCATCAGCTCGATTTCGTTCCTAGGGGCGATGTATCCGGAATGGCGCTGCATATTATTCTCCGGCACAGGCAATAATTTCTGATCAATCTTGCCGTTAGAGGTCAACGGGAAGGCCTCCATTCGGACAAAATACGCAGGAATCATAAATTCAGGCAATTTGCTCAGGAGCTGCTTCCTTAATTCGGTCACTGAATAATCCATTGCGGAAATGTAGTAAGCACAAATGCTGGCATGCTGAAGCTGATTTTTCCGGTGTGTTACGATTACATCTTTAATGCCTTCGATCTTAAGCAATTCCGCTTTAATTTCTTGAGGCTCAACCCTGAAGCCCCTTATTTTGACCTGCTCGTCCATCCGGCCCAAATACTCCAGATTCCCATCCGGCAGCCATCTAGCCAAGTCGCCTGTCCGGTACACTTTTCCGATTCTGGAATCGGCAGCAGTAATTATTTTATCCGCGGTCATCTCAGGCCGCTTCCAGTACCCCCTGGTCAAGCCTATACCGCCAATACACAATTCTCCCGGAATTCCCACCGGTTGAAGATTGCGATATTTATCCAGGATATACATTTGAGTATTCAGTATCGGCTTGCCTATCGGAACGGGGTCATCCATTTCACCTTGCTCATTGGCGATCCAAACCGAAGAATATACGGTCGTTTCCGTCGGTCCATAGGCATTGATGTACTCGCATTTCTTTTTCCATTCATTGACCAGTCCGGATGAAATCGCTGAGCCGATCGTAATCATCTTGTCAACCGTATGAATGTTATTCGGATTCAAATTGGCCAAATAAGTCGGCGGCAGGATTGCTGCCGTAATCCTGTTGGAATTTAGAAATGCTTCGAAGCAGCTGTTGTCATTCAGGATCTCCTTGGTCGTGAGACATAAAGTACCGCCCAGCAAGATGGACATGGAAATATCCATTAATGATACGTCAAAGGAAATGCTGGAAAATTGAACAACCCGCTCGCGGTCCTGAATTTTAAGCTGCTCCTTGTTGGAGGCGGTCAGGTTCACGATCCCTTTGTGCTCCAGTAAAGTTCCCTTAGGCTTTCCGGTTGTGCCGGAAGTATAGATCATATAAGCCAAGTCGCTTGACCGGTTTATTACAGTGAGGTTAGAGCCATCCACATTGTTCAGTCCGGCGCTATTCAGATCTATAACTTCCCCGTCGAAATCCAGCCAGTTATAAGGAATGTTCTGGGTCAGCACTAATTGTATGCCGCTGTCTTCAATCATGAATTTGATTCTTTCATCCGGATAGGCCGGGTCGATAGGTAAATACGCGCCTCCAGACTTAAGAATGCCCAGCCAACCGATCATCATTTCAAAAGAACGCTCAAACATGAGGCCCACTACTGAACCGGCGGTGACGCCTTTCTCTCTCAGCAATCGCGCCAACTGATTTGCTCTCTTATTCAGCTCACCGTAGCTCATGGTTTGATCAAGAAACTCCAGGGCAGGCTCATCACCGCGGCGTTTCGCCTGTTCTTCGAACAATCCATGAATGGTTTGACCGGCCGGCAAGTCGAACGAAGTCTGGTTGAAAGCCAATATCTGCTGGACAGCATTCTCTGAAACCATGCAGATATCGGATATTCTAATCTCCCGGTCCACAATGACCTGGCTGACTATTGCTTTGAGATAATCGATCATGGTCTCCACGGTTTCGCGTTTGAATAATCTGGTGCAGTATTCGAAGCTGCAGTGCAGCAATCCATCCAGTCCTTCCAGACAATGAAGGGTAATATCGAACCTTGAAATGTTGTGCTCGTGTTCATAGAAAGATACCTTCATCTCTCCGAACTGAAACTGATTGACGGCGATATTCTGCAGAATAAGCATGGCATCAAAAAGAGGATTCCGTCCCGTGTCCCTCACGATGTCCAGTTTTGAAATTATTTCTTCAAATTGATAATCCTGGTTGTCAAAGGCACTCAGTGCACTGCTTTTGACCTCATTTAAGAAATCCTTGAATCGTTTATTCCCTGCGGGGAAATTTCTCATCGCCAAAGTGTTCGAGAACATGCCCATGACACTTTCCAGTTCAACCTGCCTTCTGCGTGTGACAGGGGAACCCACTATAATGTCTTCCTGGTTCGTGATTTTGGACAGCATAATATTAAAAAGGGCTAAAAGAAGCATATACAGCGTCGCGCCATTGTCGCCCGCAAGCTCTTTGAGCTCGCAAGTAGTTTCTTTATCGAGAGTAAAAGGAATTTTGCTTCCTTCATAACTCTTGTGAACCGGTCTCTTGTAATCAACGGGCAATTCCAGCAGCGGAACTTCGCCCTTGAACATATTCAGCCAGAACTCTTCCTGCTGCTTGAAATCTCCGTTCTCAGCGGATTCCTTCTCCCATACAGAAAAATCCTTAAACTGAATTTCCGGCTCCGGCAGTACGGCATTCCCATAAAGCAGGGCCAGTTCTTTAATGAACAACCCAATCGAAATCCCGTCAGATATAATATGATGCATATCGAACATAAAAAGATAACGGCGGCTGGCGATTTTGATGACCTTCACCCTGAACAGCGGGGATGTGTCTAAATCAAAAGGCTGAATGAACCTGTCTGCCTCTAAGCGGATATCGTCTATTTTCTCTTCTGTATAATCGATTGAAAAATCAATAGTGTCATGCACAACCTGAACCGGCTCATGATGTATCATATGGAATGAGGTTCTTAATATTTCATGGCGGGAGATCATTTGCCTAAGGACGCTTTCCACCTGACCAACATCCAGTTCTCCCTCCATCACCATCACTTCCGGCATATTATAGCTCGTAGATTCCCCTTCCATATGGTATAGGGCGTACATTCTTTTTTGTGCTGAGGACATGGGGTAATAATCCCGTTTTTCTGTTGGCAGAATAGAAGAGTACGTGCCGGGACGTTTACTTTTAATCAAGGCCGCGAGGTTGCATATCGTTTGCTTTTCAAATATTTCATCCAATTCGATTTCCACCTGGAATTCCTTATGAAGCCTAGACAAAAGCATGGTTGCCTTCAGAGAATGGCCGCCCAGCATAAAAAAATTATCATGAATCGAGACTTTGTCGACCTCCAGTACATTTTTCCAGATTTCCACCAGTCTGCTTTCAATTTCATTCGTCGGATGCTGGAACCGGGCCCCAAGTTCCTTAAGGTCCTGATTCCGCAAGGCATTCCTGTCCATTTTTCCTGTCGGCGTCATGGGGAACTGTTCCAGTTGAAAAAAGTGGGTTGGCAGCATATACTCCGGCAGAGACTTCGACAACGATTCCCTTAGCTCCAGCGCCGATAACACTCTGTCGCACACAATATAAGCATAAATTCTGGAGTTATCGTTTTGATCCTCCCATAGTGCAACTGCCGCTTCCGTGATTCCGTTATATTCCAGCAAACGGTTTTCGATTTCTCCCAGCTCAATCCGGTAGCCTCTGAGCTTAACCTGTGTATCTGCCCTTCCGATAATTTCTATTTCCCCGCCCGTTGTCCAACGTGCAAGGTCTCCTGTCCGGTACATTCTTTCGTTGGCCTCAAATGGATTGCTGACGAACTTATCACGGGTAAGCTCTTCATTATGCAAATATCCTCTCGCCAGACCGGCGCCTGAAATGCACAGCTCCCCGACCATACCCGCCGCTTTTAATTCCAGATTGTCGCCTACGATATAAACTCTGGTATTTCCGATAGGTTTTCCGATCGTCAGCTCTGTGTCATCCGATTTCAGATCCCTTTTGAGGGTTGCCAGCACACTGCTTTCTGTTGGTCCGTATTCATTCACGATTTCCAATCCGGGATGCAGTTGCTTGCTAGCCATGAGTAAATTGGGCGTTACTTTCTCACCTGCTAAGGTAACGATGCGGAGGCTTTGGGCCTCCTCGGGCTTCATGTTCCGCAACAATGCGCTGTATAAGGTGGGTACGGCGATAAAATGAGTGATTTTATTCAATGTGATCAATCGAATAATGGCTAAAGGATCTCTCGCTTCCGTTTCGTCCAAAAATACTACCGTGGCACCGGATACGATAGGCGTAAAAAAGCTGGTAAGGAATCCGTCGAAAATATAGGAAAACAACTGAAGCATACGGTCATTTGCATCAAAGCTGTATTCGCTTTTTCTCCACTGGATAGTGTTCGAAATGCTGCGGTGTTCGATAATAACACCTTTAGGCAGTCCCGTAGTACCCGATGTATAAATAACATAGGCGGGATGATCTAAAGCTCTGCTTAGAATTAAGTCCAGATCGCTTTCGTTCTCCAATAAGACATCATCATCCAGCCGAATGACTGTCAAACCGTCCCGCTTCAGCTTCTCTTCGGTCTGCTTGTTAGAGACGGCAACTTCGATCCCAGCATCTTCGATTAGAAATTGCAGTCTTTCCTCTGGGCTTTTTATATCCAGCGGCAAATAAGCCGCACCTGACTTCAAGATTCCCAATATGCCCACAGCCATATCGATTGACCGCTCGACAAGCAGCCCCACGATCTGGTTGGCCCCGACGCCTTGATTTCTGAGCACTCTGGCGAGCTTGTTGGCTTTGGCATTCAAATCTCTGTACGTTATGGATTGGTCGTTGAACTTGACTGCCACGTGATCCGGAGTCTGGCGAACCTGTTCCTCGAACAGTTCATAGAGCGTCATGTCTTCCATGTTCTGATAGGTTCGCGTTTGCTCCTTTAAAAGCTCCAGCGATTCCTCCGCCGACAGCAAACTCATAGAACCAAGCTTGATGCTTACATTCTCCGCTGTCCCCTTAAGAATTTGGAAATATTGTTCGGCTAGCTGCATTACAAAATTTCCGGTGAAATATTTGAGGTTATATATTAAGTTCAGACTAATTCCAGCGTCATCCCGGGTAAAGCCAAAGACAATATTGCTGCTTACATCGGGAATGACCGCATCATTATGGATATTGGTCAGCAAACAAAGCACATGACGGACAAAAGAAAAATCACGATCGCTGATTGCCTGTACATCTTCGATGATTTTATCGAACGGATAATCCTGATGATCGTACGCTCCCAAGGCGGTTTCCCTGACTTGAAGCAGGCTTTCCCTGAACGTCATGCCGGCGGTAAACGTGTCAATAATCGGGACATAATGATTGTACGCCTCGCTGGTGCTGTTCTCGTCTATATGTACAGGTGATGCGACAGTGATTATGCTGCTTTCGGTATGCTTTACAATCAGCCACTTCAACGCCGTCAGAAGTATATAGTAAAGAGAATCGTCGGACCGGTTGCTTAAATGCTGAAGCTGCTGGAACAGTCCATCAGGAATATCCATCCGCAGGCTTTCTTTGCCCTCTATGCCGAGAGCAGATTTGTGAGGGTCAGCCAGAATCCGGCTGTCTGTCTCGCTTCCAACAACCCTGTTTAACCAGTACTTTTTCTTCTTTTTCATTTCGGAAGTCGATAACAGAACGTTTATATTGGCATTTTGAATGGACATAATCTCGTTCAACCCCTATTCACATGCAGGATGATAGATCAAAAATTGAAATCGGCGGCTTCTCTTCTGTTCGGCTTATTAAAGACATTCATCAGCTTCAGCTTCTCTTCTTGGCTTAATACTTCAACATCCCCGGCCTCAATTTGCGGGCACGCTGTTACTTGGCCGATTATAGCCAGCAGATAACTTTCCAGAATGCTGATCGTCTCCTTGTCATAAGCCAGCGCATTATACACAATGCGTATAATAAAATCCTCCCCCGGCTCGATGATGATACTGAAGTCATAATTGGTATGCTCAAGGATTTCGCACCCGGCAATTTGAAATCCGTATTCCATCTGCTGCCCGTCCATGTCCCTTATTTCCCGGTCCAGAGGATAATTCTCGAACACCATCACATGATTGATCAAATCCCGGTGCGACCAAGCCTGGATATCGGATAAAGGAACATAACCATATTGCTCAGACGAGATGAAGCTGCTCTGAATTTCGCCAGCAAGCTCGTGGAATGTCTTGCCGCTTAATCTGACACGTACAGGAATGGTATTTATAAACAGGCCTACCATCCTTTCGATGCCTTCAATTTCCGGAGACCTGCCTGAAATGACTGCTCCAAAGACTACATCCTCCGCATTGTCGTATTTAGACAATAAAATCCCCCACACAGCTTGGAAGAAGCTGTTTATCGTGATCCCGCTGCTGGAGGCAACATGGGTGACGGCTATCCTGACTTTCTCCTCCAGCTTGATATCCAGTACTGCCAAGCGGAATTCTTTGGACGTCCCTTCCTTGGGTAACAATTCTTTATATTTATAGTCCTCAAGGTACCGCATCCAGTAAACTTTGGCTTCTTCCTTGTTCTTGCCCGCCAACCAATCCAGATACAAACGGTACTGATGAGTTTCCAAGCTGGGCCGAGACCCGGCGTTGAGCTGTTTGTAATGCTCCAACATATCTTTCAATACAATCCCGATACACCATCCATCCATCAGAATATGATGAAAGCTCCATAGCATTTGATAAACACTGTCACCGGTCTTCAGCAAGATGGCTCTCATCAGCGGGCCTTGTACCAAATCAAACCTTTTCTCCCGGTCCAGCGCCTTTAATCTCTCCACGTGTTCCATCTTTTCACTGGACTCCATGTGCGTGATATCCTCGAATTCGAGGCGGAAATCGCTACTCCCCAGAACAATCTGCAGGGGTCTATGAAGTTTTTTGTAGACAAAGCGGGTTCGCAAAATATCATACTTACCCACGATCAGTTTGAAGCTTTCGTTCAATAACTCCGTAATAATGTCACCCTTTAGATCTAAGATACATTGTTCGTAATAAGCGCCGGAGCGCTTGTTCTTAAGCGCATGAAACAGCATGCTTTCCTGCATCGGAGTCATGGTGTATACATCCGTTATGCCTCCGGGATAAAGCCGGTTTAAATCATCCAGCTCCTCAAAGGTCAACTTCTTGTAAGTCAGATCGGAGGGTGAGCGCTGAATCCGTTCTTGCCCGGTACAATGCGAGATAATTAGCTTCAGAGAATTCAACAGCAATTCCGCAAACCGTGACATCGTTGTCTCATTGAACTGTCCGGGATTGTAATCAACCCTAATTTCGACACGATTTCCCACGATCATAGCGTTAATGTCTATGGCATAAGGCCTGTGGGATTCCGGGCTTTCCGTTGACTCCATGAAAGTGTTATAAATCTCAAACGTACCATACGATGCCTCATTTCCAAATTGGCCCAGGTAGTTAAAGCTAATCTCCGGCATCACATTAAAGTCCACCGCTGCTCTGAGCTCGGGAGAGGTCAAATATTTGAGAACCTGATACCCCATGCCCTTATTCGGCGTTTGCCTGATCGTTTCTTTTGTGGTCTTAATATGAAGAGGCAGCTCATGGGAATTAGCAAGCTCTAATACAAGCGGGTAGGTCGAAGTGAACCAGCCCACCGTTCTAGTAATGTCCAGATCCTGAATCAGTGTTTCCCTTCCGTGCCCTTCCATATTGATGCGGACACGATCGACATTCGCCCACCCCTTTATGGCGGCCCCCAAAGCTGCAAGCAGCAAATCAAGCGTTTCTGTTTGGTAGGCATCACCCGCATGCCGCAACAAATTCGTCGTTTCTTTCTCCGAAAGAACGATCTTTGTCTGATAGCGGTCCTTTATTTTTCCGTTGCCGGCTTCAGAATCTTTGGGCAGTGCCGGAACGGCAATCCGGTTGACGTCCGTCCAATAGGCTAATTCCTGCAGCAGCATTGGTGAGTTGGCATAAACCTCAAGCGCTTCGGCCCACTTCTGATAGGAGTCCGCTTTTTCAATTAGTCCGGCTTCCTCACCGTTATCCAAGCTCAGGTAGCAGCTCGCAAAATCATCCAGAATAATTCTCCATGACACGCCATCAACAACAAGATGATGAATAACAATTGCCAAATAATCACCGTTTGTGGTTTGATATAGCCCCAGCTTGAGCAGCGGTCCTTTTTCCAGGTCGATACCCTCTTGAATCGTTTTTATGCCGGCATGCATCAGATCCGTATGATCATCGCACGCAGTCAAATCCGTGACCTCCAATGAGAAGAGTTCCCCTGCCAGCCCCCTGTTGCTTTGTTCAACTCCAGCCTGGCCTGTATGCCTGTAAACCATTCTAAGAGCGTCATGATGCTCTGTGATCCTTTCGAAGGCCTGCCTGATAAACTGCGCGTCAAACCTTTCATTGTGCAATAAAATGGATTGATTCCAATGATGCATTTCCGCAAAATTTTGCTCAAAAAACCATTTTTGAATGGCGGTCAGCTTCACGGGGCCTTCAATGGTTCCCTGATTATGGCGCTTAATATTTTGCTTTACGAACGGGCTGATCCCCTTGATATTCTGATGCAGAAAGAGCTCTTTCACCTCAAGGCTTAACCCGTACTTCTTCAGCCGTGACACGATCTGGATGGCTTTAATGGAGTCCCCGCCCAATTTAATAAAACTGTTGCCGGTGCCCACCCTATTTATCCCAAGCACCTCTTCCCACACCAACGCCAGCTTTTCTTCAATGAAATTCTGCGGAGCTGAATACGCTTCTTCCATCTGGAACGACTCGAATGAATCGGGAAGCTTTTTTCGGTCTACTTTGCCGCTCGCCGTTAAAGGAATGCTCTCCATCTGCACAAAAAATGAAGGTACCATATGCCTGGGCAGCAGTCTAGAGAGGCTTTCCCTTAATAATTCGGAATTCATTGGAAAGTCCGCGGTATAGTAGGCACATAGATATCGGCTGTCCGTTGGGCCTGTTCTAATAATGACTGCCGCTTTATTGACGCCTGGCTGCTTTACCAGTTGGTTTTCGATTTCACCAAGCTCAATCCGGTGGCCTCTAATTTTCACCTGATCGTCCATTCTGCCCAGGAATTCAACATTTCCATCCTGCAGCATCCGTACTAAGTCACCCGTTCTATACATCATTCCGCTTGTCCGGAACGGATCGGGAACAAATTTTTCACGCGTCAGTTCCTCACGGTTCAAATAGCCGCGGGAGACGCCGTCCCCTGCTATGCACAGCTCGCCTGGAATACCAATCCCCTGTAATTTTCCATTCTGATCCACGACATACAAATGGACATTGAAGATTGGCCTCCCTATGGGTACCGGATTTCGCAGATCTTTATCCGGGTAGTAACGGTAAAATGTGCAGGCAACCGTTGTTTCGGTCGGGCCGTAAACATTGTAAACTTCCACATCCTCCGCCAGCCGGGAGAAGAACTTTTTGGCGTAAAATGGATCAAACGCTTCTCCGCCAATGATAAATTTTCTGATTTTAAGCCGGCTCAGGTCATATTCACCCAGAATTTTTAAATGTGAAGGGGTCAGCATAATAAAATCGACCTGATTATCGATTACTACAGCTTCAAGCAGCGATTCATAACTTACACCGGAATAAATAAATACCTTGTTGCCGGAGATAAGCGGGATATAGATCAGGGTAACTGACAGATCAAAGGCAATGGAGGAATAGAGCGGAAAATCAACCGCTTCCCCGTGTACATACGTTTTGTCTCCCCACCATACATAGTTCGTCAGGCCCTGGTGTCTGGTCATGACCCCCTTCGGGAAGCCGGTTGATCCGGATGTATAGATGATATAAGCCAGATCATCCGGTGAATTCACAGATACTGGATTGCTGTCGTCCCCGCAATACCATTTACTGGATGCAGCATCGATGACCACCCCCTGAAATTGGCATTTTTCCGCCAATCCCTTATGGGTCAGCATGATTTCCAGATTGCTGTCCTTGATGATAAAGTTAATTCTCTCCGATGGATAAGTCGGATCAATGGGGACATAAGCGCCCCCCGCTTTCATAACCGCGAACAAGGAAATAATCAGCTCAAACGAATGCTCCATTAGAATTCCTACTGTCGTATCGGGTTTTACTCCATTACTTCTTAACATCCAGGCCATTTGATTCGCCTTGCGGTTAAAGTGTTCGTAGGTGATGCTTTCGCCTTGGTGAACAAGCGCCACAGCACCGGGTGTTCTTGCCGCTTGCTCTTCGAACAACTGATACACAGTTTTGCCGCCGGGGTAAGCTGTTGCTGTATCGTTAAATGTATAGATGAGCCGGTCAGTTTCCTCCTTCGGAAGTAAATCGATGTCGGACAGCAGAACATTGCAATTCTCCACAACCGTTGTCAAAATACGGAGGAATCTTTCCGACATCCTGATGATCGTGGATTCCTCAAACAATTTGGCGCAATATTCAAAATTAAGCGTCAAATTCTCACTGTTCTCTATTACCTCTAGAATGAGATCGAACTTTGCAACATCGTTTTTGAATTCGTAACCATTCAGCCTGATATCATCCAGATGTACATCCGGAACAGCTAAATCCAGGCTCTGCAGAACAAACATGACATCGAACACGGGATTTCTGCTTATGTCTCTTTCGATGCCCAATTTGGATATGAGTTCCTCAAAAGGATAGTCCTGATTCTCAAAAGCCTTTAACGTATTTTCCTTTACCTCCAATAAAAACTCCTGAAAGGTCTTGTGCTTGGCCGGTTGATTTCTCATCGCCAGTGTATTTACAAACATCCCTACCATGTTATTGGTCGAATAGTTAAATCTGCCGGCAACGGGTGACCCGATAACGATATCTTCCTGGTTGGAGTACTTGGACAGCAAAATGTTATATGAAGCCAGCAGCAAGGTATATAGCGTCGTTTTCAACCGGTTCGAGAGCACTTTTAAACGCCGGGTTAAGTCCGAATCCAATGTAACTGAATAACAAGCTCCATCAAAGCTTTGCACGGCAGGGCGGGGAAAATCCAGAGGCAGGGTTAAAGACGGGACATCGTCCGATAACAGCTGCTGCCAGTATTCCCCTTGCAGCCTAATCCTTTCATTGTTCAGCATTTCGTTGTGCAGTGCCGTATAATCCTTGTATTGAACCTCTAGTCCAGGAAGATTCTCCCCGCTATACAAGGAAATTAAGTCATTACATAGAATATTGGCCGATATTCCATCGGCAATAATATGGTGCATATCCATAATGACAATATGTTCATGATCAGATCTGGATACAATATGGACTCTGAACAGAGGTGCTTGATTTAATGAAAAGGGCAATATAAACTGCTTAACCAATTCCGGTTCATCCTCATCCTCCGCAATACCGTAGGAGATGCTGAACGGGATATCATCATGAATGACCTGAACAGGCTCATCATGCACAAGCTCGAACGATGTCCTTAGCGGCTCATGCCTTGTAACAAGCCGTTGAAAGGCTTCCTCCATCCGTCCAGGATCAAGCTTCCCCTCTACATGTAGGACGCCAGTAATGTTGTATGCAATCCCGGTCTCTCCCATTTGTTCAATCGCAAACAACCTTTTCTGGGAAGAGGATTGCGGATACCAATCCTTTTTCCCAAGTGGCGTGATCTCAGGGAGACATGATTTCCCCGCACCGTTAATCGCTTTCGCAAGTCCTTTCACGGTCGGATGCTCAAACAACATTCTCAGCGAAATGTCAGTACTAAATTCCTTCTGTATGCTGAAAGCCAGCAGAGAGGCTTTTAACGAATTCCCCCCAAGCTCGAAAAAATCGTCATTGGTGTTGACCGGTTCAACGTCAAGCACATTTCGCCAGATTTCCGCCAGCCTTTTTTCGGTCTCATTTTCAGGAAGCATGATCTCTTCCCGCAAGGCCTTATTCTCATCAAAAGCCGGCAGCAGCCTTTCGTTGATTCCCCCCTCTGAATTCAGCGGCATTTCATCTAAGACCATGAAAGCGGTAGGAATGAAATTCCCCGGGATTCTGGAGAGCAAAAACTTCTTCATTTCCCTAACCTTCGGAATGGAAGTCCCCCGTGGTGTGATGTAGGCCAGTATTTTTTGGTCCTGCTGAAAAGTACCGGAAGGTTTAACCGTTACTGCAGCATGTCCGATTAGTGGATGAAGCCCCAATTGTTCCTGTATGGTATCCAAATTAATCATCCGGCCATTTTGGGACATGAGGCGGGAATGATGCCCGATGACCTTTATTTCAAAATCTGCTGTATACATAGCCATAATCCCTGTACTCGTGCATGGTTGCTCCGCAAGAAGCGACGGTTCGGTTAGCCTTGCCAAATACACCTCACCCGGCACGCCTACAGGCGAAGGGTGCATATCCTTATCCAAGATTGCGAAGAAATCAGCCTTATCCCATGCAACCCCATATTTATCCAGATCAGCCCGCAATGCCGCCGCTTGTTCAGTTCCCCTTGTCCGAAGAATCTTCTCTTCTTCCAATGAAAGCAGAGAGATTTCCTGTAATTTCTGGTCAGGTTGGAGAACCGCCAGCAGAATTCGGTTGAAATAATTAGCCCAACCCGTGATTATCTGTGTATCGAACAAATTTGGGTCATATTCAAAATCAATCATAAGCTCATGATCAAGCTCGACAATATTCATACTCAGGTCATATTTCGAGTAACTAACAGGCGATTGAAGAAGCTCGACGTCCATCCCCGTGAAATCAGGCGTTTCTAACGACTTATCCATATTAAACATCGTATTGATCTGCGGAGGATGAACGGAGCCGTCCATGGAATGCAATTCCTTCATAAGTGATGCATAAGAGTAATCCTGATACTCATAGAGTTCCAATAATTCTTCCATCATGTAGGAAAGATACTCCCGGAAGGTCATTTCAGGATTGATTGTAGTAGAGAAAGGAAGAATATTCAGGCAATAGCCGACTAAGTGCTTTTGCCCCATTTGCATCTGCCCTGCAGTAGGAATCCCGACAACCAGTTCCTTATGATTGGAAATCCGATACAACAGCACCTTGTATGCGCTCAATAAGACTGTAAAAAGTGACACTTTCATGCTTTGGCTAACCGCCTTCAGCTTTGCGGTCAACGGGATATCAAGTACATACCGGTGTCTGCTGCCTTTTCGTACTCCGGCGGCATCCCTGATCCTGAATGAATGCAGCTCAAATGCGGGGGTTTGTACAGAAAACTTGTTTTTCCAATAGGCTGCTGCCTTTTCTTTTGGTTGGGACTCCAACATTCGCTTTTGCCAAATGGCGTAATCGGAGAAGGGTGTGGGAGTCGGCAGCAGAGAGCGCGTGCCCGTACATTCGGTTGAGTACAATGCAGCAAGCTCCTGCAAGAAAACAATCAATGACCAGCCGTCTGCGATGATATGATGGGCGGACAGCGCCAGCAAATACTCATGTCTGGCTGTAGCCAGCACCCGAAGCCTGATTAACGGCCCCATTACAGAATCAAAAGCAGCTGCGTTTTCCTTCAAAAGCGCTTGATTAATCGCTTCATCACCCAAGGCGCTATAGTCTGCCAAAATGTCAGCAAAAAAAATGTCTGCATTTGCATGACTTGCAACTATTTGCTCATTCCCGTCTGCGCTTATGGTTGAGCGCAAGCTTTCGTGACGGTTCAACACTTTATGATAGGCAGTTTCAAGCGCAGCCTTATTCAGCTCTCCCCGCAAATATAAACCAACGGTCTCATGGTGTACGACACCATGGGTGTCATTTGAATGAATGACCAGGCTGATTTGCTGCTGCTCTTCGGTTAATTTGAGAACTTGGGGTGCCCTGGTCAAGCTCTCCCGGGGAGGTCCGGAGGGCAGCGGCTTTGGCTGATACCCGCCCCTTGGCCGGTTATCCGGACCCGGGAGGAAACCCGCCGCCTGCATTTCCCCGATGCTTTGCTTAACGGCATCAACGATATATTGAATATCCTCGTCCGTGTGGGCTGTGGAGATAAAGCAATTTCTTCCTTCCCAGATGTAAAGGCCTTTGTTAAGCAATAAATAATAAAAGAGCTCCAGATCCCCGCGCAATACGAACCTGAACAGCGATCCAAAATGAACAACATCCACAGGTACATTCTGCTCCCTGAAATAGGTGTTCAATTGATCGGCAAGCCGGGCAGTACGAAAATTGAGATTGGCCTGCAGCTCCGGCCCCATTCTTTCGAGATGGGTCAGCACAGCCAATGCTGCGTTCATGGCAAGGGGATGCTGGCAGAAGGTTCCCGCAACAAACGTTCTGCGTTCTTCATGAGCCGGCTGTGAATCATCGTAAAATTTCCAGGCACCTCCATCAATACCATTCATAAACCGGTCTGTTCCGGCAACTACACCGATTGGCAGCCCGCCGCCGATGACTTTGCCATAGGTAGCCAGATCAGCCTTAATATCAAACAGAGCCTGTGCTCCTCCAGGGTGCATCCGAAACCCTGTAATGACTTCGTCAAAAATGAGCGCAGTTCCTGACATAGAGGTTATTTCTCTGATCTTTTTCAGAAATTCTACCGGCTGAAGATCAGGTCTGCGGCTCTGCACAGGTTCCACCAAGACTGCCGCCAGCTCATTTGCATGAGCTTTAATGATTTCTAATGCCACAGCGGTTCCATAATTAAGCACTATGATGTCTTCGACCATGTTGTGATTGATACCGGGAGCAATAGGCTGTGCACCTGCATTCACAGATCCTCCCATTGCCAACACGCCGTCGAATGTACCATGATACGACCCGGAGAACAGGACCACCTTGGAACGTCCTGTCGCAGCGCGGGCCAGCCTTAGTGCCACCATAACGGCTTCAGTTCCCGAGTTGAAGAATGCGGTTCTGTCTGTCCCTGTAAATTTACAAATCAGAGCAGCGACCTCTCCGGCAGTTTGGGATATGGGACCAACAGCCATGCCTCTTTCCAATTCCCGTTGAATCCCATCATTGATAAAAGGCACATTATGCCCGAACAGATTCACTCCGAATCCCATTGTCAGATCAACATATTCGTTCCCGTCAATGTCCCAAATCCTTGATCCGGAAGAATGATCCACAACTATTTGGTAGACGATATCTTTCCAGTATGGACGAAATCCCGCTACATTTCGATTATTGGCCAGAACATATCGGTAATCATCGGTATGCTTCTGAGAACCTGCTGTTTTGTGAGTATAAGCGGATATAAAGGAATCCAAGAACTGCTGCTGTATTGCCGAAAAGTTAGTGGAGGCCTTCAACGGGATGTGCTGGTAAGGAACAAACGCTCTTTTAGTCTCATTAGCAGCTTCCGGATCGGGGCTATGGCCTTTGCTTCCAGTGCCGGCCTGAAGTGGTTGTACTGCCTTTAGTCTGCCTGCCGGCCCCACAGTGGACGGCTCCTCTTCCGGAGTTCCTAATGCGTGTAAAAGCTCCAGTTGCTGGGACATCACCTGCAACTGCTTCTCCATTACGCTTTCTACAGCAGACAAATTAGCAGGACTCTTATAGCTGGACTCTTCACGTTGGCTTGCCTGCCTGTCCATAAGTGGCATTTGAATTGCCGCTGCTTGCTCTTGAAGACCAACGGCTGCCGCCGCCTCCTGATAACCGGATGGTTCCGGCCCGGCATTTAGGGGAATCAGACTTACAAGATAATCCCCAATAGAATCGATGGAGGACAACTCTTCAAAAAACATTCTCATCGGCACATCAATATCAAACTGCTCTTTAATGGCATGCCTGGAGCTGGTCAGCAGGATGGAATCAAGCCCCATCTCCAGCAGATTTGTATGTATGTTAATATCGCCCGGCTCCAGTCCGGACACCTCACTAAATATATTCTTTAAACTATTAATCACATGGCGTTTATTCTCGTTATGATACATGTCGGCCAGGGTCTCCTTTCGATTGAAATTGAGAGCCATTGCGGGTTCTTCATGGTGTTTTTGACGTGTATCCGGGAGCCTGATCCAGCAGCGCTTTCTCTCAAAGGGATAGGTGGGAAGCGGTACGATCCGTCTTCGTTCGCCCGTGTACACAACAGTCCAATCAGTGCCTTCCCCGTTGGCATATGAGCTGCACAATGAATGCAGGAATTCCGAACCCGGTTCCGGCATCCCGGAACCGGATTGTTCCCAGGCTCCTGAATTCGCCAAAGAAGAGTGGGAGTAGATTCCACCTTTACCGATTTCGAAATTGTCCGGTGAAAGACTCACTCTGTTAAGTTTAGTGATCAAATCTTCCAGATTCTCGGCAATTATCGCCAAACGGTAACTGTAATGCCCCCTTCCAATATTGGATGTATAGCAAATATCCCGAAATTCCGCCGCATCAGCACCGGCCAAATAATTGATATAGTCCCCGATTATTTTCTCCAGAGATAGAGGGTTCTGGGCTGAGAGGGTAAGTGCAGCCGGACGCTGGTCTGCCTTAATCGGACTATCTTTCCGCAACGGCGCTTCCTCCAGCACCACATGGCAGTTCGTTCCGCTCATCCCAAAAGAGCTGACACCACATCTTCTTGCAAAACCTGCCGGATTCCAGTCGGCCAACCCGGTATTGGGGTATACGGGAGAATCTATAAAGTTAATATTTTGGTTGGGTTTCTCAAAATGAAGGGTCCCGGGTATTTTTTTGTTGTGCAGGGATAATGCCGCTTTGATCAAACTGATAATTCCTGCTGCGTAGTAGAGGTGTCCAATATTTGTTTTTACCGAGCCAATTGCACAAAATTGCTTTTTATCCGTATATCTGGAAAAAGCCCGCTGAATTCCGTCAACCTCGATCGGGTCGCCAATTTTGGTCCCTGTACCGTGGGTTTCAATATAGGTGATGGATTCCGGTTCAATCCGGGCCTGTTTCCACGCATTCAAAATCAGGGATTCCTGTGCAATGACATTCGGCGATGTAATGCCAATCGATTTCCCATCTTGGTTGGCAGAGCTTCCCTTAATTGTGGCATAGATATGATCGCCGTCCTGCAGCGCTTTCGCAAGAGGCTTCAGCACAACGGCACCAACACCTTCTCCCTTGACCGTCCCATCTGCGCGGTCATCAAATGTCTTTACTTTGAAAGTTGGTGATTCAATTCCTACTTTTGGCTGATCCTGCAAGGGGAACAGGTCCAATTGTATGCCCCCGGCTATTGCCATTTCACAATCATTATTCATAATGGATTGACACGCCAAATGAACGGCAACCAATGAAGAGGAACACGCCGTATCCACCATGAGACTCGGACCTTTAAGATCAAGCATATAGGATATTCTGCTGGCGGTGACGGGGGACAAATTCCCGGCGACCGAGGGAACGAAAGAATCGGGATCGGCTTTTTCAATCATTTGCCGGTATTCATGCTCGCCGCCGGAGCCTACGTAGACTCCCGTCCTGCTACCGGTCAGACGCTCTCCGCCATATCCGGAATTTTCAATCGCAGTCCATGCGGTTTCAAGAAAAAGCCTCTGGTAAGGGTCCATCAGGCTTGCTTCCTTTGGAGTAATCCGGAAAAACGAGTAATCGAACTTATCGATTTCCTCCAAATAGCCGCCTTGTATAAATCCCGGACTTTCTGCAGCACCACAAAATTTCAGGTATTGCTCAACGTCGCTTCTTCTTTTTTCCGGAAACTCTGAAATATGGTCTCTTCCGGCGCAAAGGTTGTCCCAAAACTGATCTATATTTTCAGCTGAAGGCAGCTTTACCGCAATTCCAATAATAGCGATATCATTATTGCAAGCGCTTTCCACTTGTACCAAAAGATTTATCGCCTTCTCCTCAGGGATATCCAGCAATTTTTTGATCACAACAGGGTCCTCCTTAAGCTGTCTTTCTTACATAACACCCAGTGGTTTATGATCCTTCGCAAACCGGTTAACAACTCCATACAACGCTTGAGCGTACCGCTGGATAAAGTTAAGCATGGGCTCGCTGCGAACCTCATTTGAATTGAATTCGCACACAAAATGAATTCCGTTATGATCCTCATTGAATTTCAGTACTAAATCATACACGTCAAGCAAATTTCCGGCCGATAGATTCAAGTGCTCCTTACAGATAAAAGGAACTACGCTGTTCTTTTTATGGATAAAAAATCTGCTTACATCCTGGATATGATAGATTTCCCTAGTTCCGGGTTTGACGGTTTCGTTAGCCAATGTAAATAAGTCCTCCAACCGGTCGATTTGAGCGAAGTCAGCCGTAAACGGCACTACCCAGCCGCTTCCATCCATCATTGTTTGAACCTCTATCCGGGCAGACGGAGACAGCTCATACAACAGATAAACGAACATCGACAGAAGAATCGATTCGTGTTTCAGATGCTCCGCAGCAGCGATGTGCTTCAACTGACTAGTGAATTCATGATCAACTGAAAAGCTGAGTGTCCTGCTCAAACCGTCTTCCTCTTCCGCATGAGAGCCGTTCTTGAAAAATTCCTCCGGCAATTCCAAGGCTCTGATGTGAACGCTTGCATTAATGTCACTGCCGTCCTGCAGGATCAATCCGGCCAATTTACTGATGGAAGGATATCCGAATAAGTCAGTTAAAGTGATCTTGCCAGGATATTCACGATCAACCTGTTCAAACATTTGAGCCAGCAAAGTCGAAGTTCCGCCAATTTCAAAAAAGTTATCTTTAACACCAAGCCTGTCATTGCCGAGTACGTTAGCCCATATGCTCAGCAGTGTCGCTTCCACCGTATCCTTCGGCTGATCTGCATCGATTCTGGAGGTTATTGTATTCGTGACCTTCTCCATTTCAGCCAGCAATCCTGTAAATTGTCCCTCCAGGAACAAGCTTTTCATTTTATATCTCTGCACTTTTCCGCTGGTCGTTTTTAGTATCTTTTTGACAGGGATGATATGCCGGACATGTATGCCGACTTTAAGATTCAGCTGTTTTCTCAATTCTATCGCCAGAGGTACAAAAGTTTCTGGTTTGTCTTTATAGTTCACAAACAGAATCACTTCCTCCGTTGCCAGCTGCTCGTTATAAACACCGCACGCTGCAGTAACCCCGATTCTGGTTCCGGTAAATTCCTCTGCCACCCTTTCAATATCCTGCGGATAAAAATTCTGGCCATTAATAAAAATAATGTCCTTCTCTCTGCCGGTTACAATAAGGCTGCCGTCCTTCATAAATCCCAGATCGCCTGTCCTGAGCCACCCATCCTTGGTAAATACCTTCCGGGTAGCTTCCTCGTTATTGTAATAACCGTTCGTGACATTGTTGCCCTTGATTTGGACATGCCCTACCACGCATTCATCCAATACCCGGTCTTCTTCATCACACACCCTTACGAAGCAATTCTCAATAGGGTTACCCAAATCTACCAAGGAGACAATATATTCCTTATCCTTGTGGTTTTCTTCAACAATTTGGACACGGCTACCTGTATTGATAGAGCTTCTTACGATGTTATAAGACGTAAATTCATGTCCGGGCTTGTAAAGAGTTACAGCAGCCGTCGCTTCCGCCAAGCCGTATCCGGGAAGGAGCGATGTTCTAGGCAGGCTGAACTTATCCATAACCTCAAGAAACTCGTTGCATAGCTTGGCGTCAATGGGTTCGGCTGCGTCAAGCAACACCCGGACATTTGATAAATCCCATTCGTAGCTGCATTGTGAACGGTAGAAAAAGGTCAAAAAGTACTTCATTCCAAAATTGGGGGACGCGATGACCGTGGATTTTAAATCACTCGCTTTTTTGATCCAAAGTGTCGGCCGTCTGATAAAGACCCATGTTGGCAATAAGGATTGTCTGCCTCCGCAAGTCAGCGGGAGCAGGTGGAAAACGATCATCCCCATATCATGGGTAAGCGGCATCCAGCTTAAGAACGAGTCGTTTGCCGAGTAATTTCTGCTCTTCTTGAGATCATAGAGATTTGTAAGCAAATTATCATGGGTCAATGTGACCCCTTTGGGGTCTCCCGTTGTTCCGGAAGAAAATTGGATAAATGCAATATCATGAGATTCAGGGCTGCAGAGTACGACATCTTCCGCCCCGGAATATTCGAGGGTTTCCGTATGTATTGTGCGATTGGCAATGGACGAGGCGAAACGGTAAAAATCCGTTTGGTGTGCGGTTAAATCCGGTTTGAGCAATGATTTTGAATCCGTTATCAAAAATGGGCGATGAAGAACATTCCAAATTTTTATCAGCTTATGCTTATGCTCGTCATTATTCCCCACATTGACAGGTACAGGGATCATGCCTCCCAATATACACGCCCAAAACGCGAGAATAAAGGTTTCATTATTTTCAATTTGAAAGATGACTTCATCTCCGGACTGAATCCCTTTGCTTCTCAAGAATCGTAAAGCTCCGGTGGCTCTTGTATACATCTCCTTGTACGAATAATAGTTGTGTTCGTTATCCCCATTGATGAAAGTAATCCCTTTGTGAGCATCCTTTGACCGGGCTATAAGCATTTCAACTAAACTCTTATACATTACTAGCCTCCTAATAATTATCATTTATGTAAGAGATCAAATGTATGTGTTGAATAATTTATCACATGAGTTGTATTTGTTCAACAGAATTATACAAAATAATACATCCATTTGATATATTTGTGAAATCGGCATTTTAGGTGCAAGATTACAGCAAATCAAATTGTATATTTAAACAGCAAGTGTTAACATATCTTTAATCATCGGAACGAACAGAGCCGCAGAAGCAAGGGAGGCGTCCCAGTTGCAAACATAAACACAACGGATCAAATCGTTATTTCCGGACATGCTCAAGCTCGGGAACAGGCATGCCAAAATTTGACACCAAAAAAATGATAACGTATTCATAATCATGTTAAAGGTCAGTGGAACCTTTCTCAGCCCGCTAATGGATAATGCAAATACTCAGACAGCATTTGGTGAAACCCATATTCCATCCTTACAATTAAACCAACGTCCCCCGTTAACTCAACAATTTTTCACAAAAAAAAAATGGCGCCCAATCCGGTCGCCACTTCAAAATGATATTCATTTTAAGTGCAGATGTTCTCCGGAATCCTTCTGACGCGAGGTGACCATTGCAGGGCGGTAATCCGGCCGCCGCTGAGGACGTTCACCGGAACCGGCTCCCTGATATCGGCAATCCAGAGCTGGCTTGCGCTTTCTGCACCTGCACATCCCGATAAATACGCGATTTGGTCACCTTCCGGCGACCAGCTGACAGGAGTGGCGAAACAGCCGGAAGCCGCCAATGTCCTTTGATTCTGACCGGTTCGGCTGTCGGTTTGGATGAGAGAATAGTAATCCGGCTCTTTATAGACGGTCGCGCTGTAGGCGATGCTCCGGGAGTCAGGGGCCCATGCCGGAAAATAATTTTTGGCAAGGGGGCCGCCCTCCAGTGTATAGATGGTGCCGGTGGCCAAATCCACCGTCGAAATGATAGAAATGCTCGCACCGGGGAACGTATACAGCGCGAACGTTCCGTCCGGGGAAATCCGCACGTCATGGAGCGGTCCGTCCGTATTGTGCGTGATTTGCCTCCGGTCTGTGCCATCGGCCCGGATGCGGAAGAGCTGAGTGAGGCCGGTGGAATCCGGAGCCGCGAACAGAAGTTCCTTGCCAGAAGGGAACCACTGGACATCGCTGGCTCCCGGCTCCGGGATGGCATAGCTGCGATGTGAGAACGTATCATAGACGACAATTCGCCCGTTTTTGACGTACGTTAGAAACCGGCTGTCCGGGGACCAGTCCAGCAGCGTGTAAGGTTCGATTTGGTCGATCCTGGCCACGGCGAGTGTGGCAGTATCCAGCAGATAGACCACATTGCCAATGCCGATGAAGGTGATTCTCCTGCTGTCCGGCGACCAATAGGGAATGGAAAATTCCGCACCAAGCCCCTTTGTAAGTTGAAAATTAAGACCTTCTTGCGGCCGGTACAGCCAAATATCGAACGCTCCTCCGCGGTCCGAAGTGTAGGCAATCCACCCTCGATTGTGATCATAAGGAACAGCTTGCACGGCCAACATCCTCTCCTGAATCATCTTATATATCAGAAGTATTCAGCGGAGGGCGGTCAGGCGACAGTCCCGGACTTCCATTATCCAATGTACTTGTACAATAAAGGCTTCCTGAAGATTTGCCCTATCTGACGGCTAGACCACCGGCATATTTAGCGTTAATAGCAATCTTGCTCCAGCGCCGTATCGTCATTGCCAATCGTCAATTCCGAGCTCCCGGATACCGACTCCGTATATCCACAGACGATAACTTCCTTCGTCTCCTTCCGGGAATCGGTATATTTCAGATAGATGGCCCCTTCGCCAATGAAGCTCAAATCGGGGGTGATTTTTACCGTCTTCCCGCTGGGGATCTCTTGGGTAAACGTATCCCTGGTGTCCCCGCTTCGAATCCCCGTTTCTACCGAAACAATATCATAGTCGGACTGATTATGTACCGTTACTGTGAAGCTGCTCATAAAATTGAACAGGTCTGGCAGTGCCTTTAGCACAGGCCAGCCCGCCCAAATACCGGTCAGCAACGTACAGGCGGCGGCCAGCGGAATCACGGTCCGTTTGTTCATTTTTATAACCACCTAATCGATTAGTTCTCTCAGTATTCCTTGCGGATTGTTCAAAAAAGCTTTCGTCAGCAAATAATGCTCGGTAGATTCATAAGGTGTTTGGGTCAGCCCCTCTTCACTGAGCACATAAATGTCTGCTCCCGGATAGGCAAGAAGAATCGGTGAATGGGTGGCAATAATGAACTGGGAATTTTGTTTGACCAGCTGATCCATTCTTGCAATCAGGGAAAATTGCCTGGAGGGAGACAAGGCCGCTTCGGGTTCATCCAGAATATAAAATCCATCCCCCCAAAAGCGGTGCAGCAGCAGCGACATAAAGCTCTCGCCATGCGACTGCGCATGCAGCGACTTCCCCCCATAGCTCTGCGCTGCAGCCAGCTGATCCACTTCGGTAGCAACATTATAGAAGCTCTCTGCCCGTAGGAAAAATCCGTCCTTTGGACGCCTTGCTCCCTTAACCAACGTCATATATTCATAGAGTTCGGAGTGGGACGCCTGTGTAGAAAAGTTGAAATTTCTGGAACCGCCTTCCAGATTGAAGCCGAAGTTTGCAGCAATCGCTTCCAGCAGGGTGGACTTGCCTGTTCCGTTTTCCCCCACAAAAAAAGTAACCTTGCTCTTAAAATCAATCTGATGAATATGGCGGATGACGGGCAGGCTGAACGGATAACGGCGGGGCTTCGGGATGCTGCTTTGATTGATTCTGGCTTGCCTTACATACAGATCGGAGATCATGTGTTCCACTCCCTTCAATCAAACATCCCCTTTATCATACCGGGTTCGCCCCGCCTTATCAATTTTAGATGCAATCCGGAAGGATCTTGAAATTAGGATAAAAAAAAGAGCAGCCCAGCGGCCGTTTCATTCACGGCTGTAGGATACCCTTTTTCCCGGTTATGCGGAACAAGCTATTTCTTCAGGTGATAAGGCACCGTAGTAATAATCACATTCCGCCGGTACAGCAGATGTGCACGGAGCAGCAGACTGGATTGGTTATGCAGAATATTGTGCCAGCCTTTCTTCGGAATGAACTGCGGCACGACCACGGTTACCTGGTAATCGGATTCCCCCGCCTTGCGCTGGACCGTATCGATGAACTTGGTCAGCGGTTGAATGATGCTGCGGTATGGCGAATACAGCGTCACCAGCCGGATTTCAGGGTGGAAGTTTTTCCATTTTTCTTCGAATATGGCATCGTCCTCTCGCTCGAACGGGACATGCACGGCAATAATCTGCTCGGCGCCGAGCGATTTGGCATAACGGAGTGAATTTTCCACCACATGGGTAATCCCTGCAACCGGCAGAATGATGATATTCCCCTCAATCGCCAGCGGCGGCTCCTCACAGGTGGAGATCCGGAGCTGATCCGCAACAGCCTCATAATGCTTGTGAATCCGGTAGAACAACAGAATGATGAGCGGTAAAAAGACCAGTACCGGCCAGACCTGCGGAAATTTGGTCAAGAAGAACATCATTGTAACGATGAAACTGATCAGCGCACCCGCAGTGTTGATAATGAACTTGGTGATCCACCCTTGAGGCTTCTGTCTGATCCATTTGACCATCATCCCGCTCTGGGAGAGGGTGAACGGAATGAACACGCCAACCGCATACAGCGGAATCAAGTGCTCAGTCCGGCCTTCAAAAGCAATAATCAGGAGAATCGACAGCAGTCCCAGGATAAGAATCCCGTTGGAATAGCCCAGCCTGTCCCCCCGGACCGTGAACATGCGCGGAATGAACTTATCCTTGGCCAGATTCACCGCCAGCAGCGGAAATGCGGAATAGCCGGTATTGGCCGCCAGCACCAGAATCAGCGCAGTCGTTCCCTGTACAAAGTAATACATGAAATTCCGGCCAAACACCTGCTCGGCAATAATGGAAACCACCGTGGCATCTTCCCGGGGAGTAACCCCATAGTAATAAGCCATAAATACAATACCGGTGAATAACACGGCCAGCAGTGTACCCATAGCCGCCAGTGTTTTGGCAGCGTTATTCGGTGCGGGCGCCTTGAAGTTAGGAATCGCATTGGATATGGCCTCCACCCCTGTCAGCGCCGAGCTGCCCGAGGAAAATGCCTTCAGCAGCAGGAACAGGCTGATGCCCGCGACCGGTGTACCGATCGGCGTATGCAAATCGGCAGGAACGCTGCCGGTAAGGACCCGGAACACGCCGACACCAATCAGGACAAATAAAGCGAGCACAAATAAATAGACCGGATAAGCGAGGAATGACGCCGATTCCGTTACCCCGCGCAAATTCAGGGTTGTAATAATCAGAACAAAGAGAATGGCAATAAACACATTATACGGATGCAGGCTTGGAAAAGCCGATGTAATCGCGTCCGTCCCGGCCGAGACACTAACTGCTACCGTTAATATATAGTCCACCAACAGTGAACCGCCGGCCACAAGTCCCGGATACTTCCCAAGATTTTCTTTCGATACCACATAGGCTCCGCCGCCGTGGGGATAGGCAAATATAATTTGCCGGTAGGATAAAATCAAGGCCAGCAGCAGAACCAGCACCCCTGCAGCAATAGGGATAGAATACCAGAACGCTGCAGCGCTGAGCGTAACCAGCACCAGCAGGATTTGCTCAGGACCATATGCGACCGAGGATAAAGCATCTGAGGAAAGAATCGCCAGAGCTTTGGTTTTGTTCAGTTTCTGCTCGCCAAGCTGATCTGATTTCAGCGGCCGCCCAATTAAAAATCTTTTTACCGAAGACATCATCAGCCTCACCCGTCACTTTTTTAAAGTTATATTACCCTTTGAATTAAATAATAATCTCAGTTCCTTATTATACACTTCCCGGGCAATTACGGCTGATCTTCTTTTCTGTTCATATTTCTCCAAAAAGCGGCGTTTGGGGCCGTTGCATCAAAATCCAAGCCCGCTTTTGTCCTGGAGCTTAAAATTCCTTTTGCCGTCTCTCGGAATCACGCTCTGCCGGACAAAAAATCCGGCAATAAGGCCAATCAGAGTAATGGCTGCCGCCAGAATAAATGCATTATGCACGCCGGCCGACAGACTGTTTGCTGCAAGCTCCTGAGCTGCGGCGCCAGTGTGAGTACGCAGATACTCTTTCTGCCCAGAGGTCATCACACTTACAATCAGGGCTGTACCAACTGCACTGGCGAGCTGCTGGAGCGTGTTCATAATGGCCGTTCCATGCGGATGAAGCTCCCGCGGCAGCTGGTTCAGACCATTGGTCTGGGCCGGCATCAGGGTGAGTGCAATCCCCACGGTCATGCAGCAATGCAGCAGCACAATCCGGTAGACAGGAGTATCCATACTGATTCCTGTGAACATCCACATCGCTGCAGCCAGGATAATCACACCGGGGATGACAAGTACCCGCGGCCCTGCTTTATCAAAGCTGCGCCCGATAATTGGGGATAAGATCGCATTGATCAACCCCGCAGGCAGCATCAGCAGACCCGCATACAGTGCAGACAATGCCAGTGAACCCTGCATAAAGATCGGCAGCAGATACGAGGTGGAGAAGATGGTAAGGAAGCCGATAACAATAAATAATGTGCCTGCCGTAAACATCGGATACTTGAAGGCACGCAGATTCATGACCGGCTGCTTCATCGTCAGCTGGCGCAAAATAAAAAATACAAGTGCAACGATCCCGGCACTGAGCGACAGCACAACTACCGGGCTGCCCCAGCCTCCTTCACCTTCACCCACACTGCTCAGCCCGTATACGATCCCCCCAAAAGCAATCGTCGACAGAAGGAGCGACAGGATATCAATTTTGGGCTTGGTGATCTGGCCGACATTCTCGATATTGAGCAGTCCGACCGTCAGATCGATAATCAGAAACGGAATGAGTCCCCAGAACATCCATTGCCAGCTCAGCTTATCTACAATCAGTCCTGACACAGTAGGGCCAAGCGCAGGCGCGACCATCATGACAAGTCCCACCATCCCCATGGCAGTCCCTCTTTTGGCTGGCGGGATGATCGTTAATACAGTATTGAAAATCACCGGCATCAGGATCGCGGTCCCCGCTGCCTGGATCAGACGGCCCGCCAGCAGAATCTCAAATCCAGGCGCAAAACCAGCGGCCAGTGTCCCTGCAATGAACAGCGTAATCGCTGTCGTGAACAGCTGGCGGGTCGTAAACCACTGCAGCAGCAGTGCCGAGACCGGCATAATAATGCTGACCACCAGGATATAGCCTGTCGTGATCCACTGAGCGGTAGATGCTGTCAGATCCCATTTCTCCATCAGCACCGGCAGTGCCACGTTCATCATCGTCTCACTGAGCAGACCTATGAATCCCCCCAGCAGCAGCGATACGAGCACGGGGATAATTTTGTATTTGACCTTAATTTGTGATGCTTCATTCATGAATAAACGGGCTCCTCTCAATTTCCTAATCCATATTTCTTTTATTTAATACGTTCACTTATTATATGTTCACTTACTGAATGGAGTCAAGCCATTCCGCTTGGCTTCTATCATCATTCCCTCCTGTATTTGCAGGAATCATCGCATCAGCAGCCTCAATTGTTTGATGAATCCTTCCAGCTCCGGCTCCAGCTTCGAAAAAAACGTTTTGTCCGCCTCCAGCACGATTTGGTTTGCCCGTTCCATCACATTTGCCCCCGACTCCGTAAGGCGGATCAGCTTCGCCCGGGTATCCTGAGGATGCGGCACACGGTTGACATACCCCTTCTTCTCCAGTGTCCGCAGGACTTCCGAGGCCATCATCGGGTCCATGAACGAATCGTGGGCAATCTGAATCTGTGTGGCTCCAGGGGAACCGCCCCGTTCGTTAAGGGAATGGCAGGAGCGCAGCAAAGCAAACTGAACATGCGTCAGATCCACCTCCTGAAGCTCCTGCTTCATCAGCTTTTGCCAATTATTTGTCACTCTCCACATAATATAGCCTAATTCCTCATTATAGATATCCATTTATAGCCCCCTTGTCCGCTCTGCTGATCTAGGCCTTAATTATAAACAGCCCGTAAAGCTTCGTCAAAAATAGGGGACTTTATCCATAGGGTATGAACCTGCTCCTGTCTTCCTGGAGGACCTTTCATGACTCCAGCGGCAATTCGAGGTGGAAAAAGGATCACTAATTGGCCCCAGCACACGGATCTCCGAGCCTAAGTTGGAAAAAGGATCACTAATTCAGCCCATTTCGCCCCTGAGTAATAAAATCAGCCAATTAAGTTTCCCTTTTTCCACTTAAATCTCCCATTTGTTGATTTGCAGGGGAAATAAGTTCCCTTTTTCCAACTATTGATTATTCACCTGCTTCTTCGCCAGCTAACCGGAACAACTATCGGATCGGGCTGGCGTCGTTTCCGGGCAACCCCGCCTTCGGCGCTTAATAACGGAACTTCTGCCGTTGCTTCCAGGCAACCGCTATGCTCTAGATGAACCAACCAGACCAAAGCTCCTTTTATCTCCTTACACTTATCCACGGCTGAAAAAACACATAATTTCCTGTACAATAAATAAGCCTCCAGAGTTATTCATAGCTCTGGAGGCTTTTCTTAGGATACCGCTTATTTTGTAAAGATAACCATTGCTGTGTATTTGGTATCAGAGGGACCCTTGTGTGCTGTATTTGTTGATACAGTGGTAGGAACAGCCTGATATTTGATATCTATAAGCTGTCCTTGCTTCATTGCCGATATGAGTTCATCTATCATATCACTAAGCTCCGTGATGTCGTGAGCTTCAAATGTTTCAACCGCATAATATGCCATTTCAATCACCTCCTGAATATCAAAATTCGACGCCAGGAATTATTTTCCTCCTTTTACTTTATTATTTTTTCATTATAAGGAACGCAATCCTTCATATTACATCAAATTCTATTTTGTGGGATTGGCTGTGAACTACCGGCGGGAGTATAGTGGAGGGTAACTGTTTTGGGAGGGATGCCTTGAATCCTTTACCGTTTTGATACTACTTTGCGGATCGACCTGGGATATACTAGCCACAGACCTAACAAAGGAGATTATACTTTATGAATAAATCAGCGCTAAGCGCTCTTCTTGGATTAACTGTCCTCGTGACAGGCTGCAGTACGATGAAAACCCCCAGCGATTTGCTTAAGGCTCCGTCTCAGGGAAGCGCGGATGGAACGATAACAAGCATTGTTCAGCCTTTCCTGTCTGCAGGTGCCCACCTGACGGTGCCTGTACAATCGGAGTCCAGCAGTGCCATCCAATTGCAGGATCTTGATAAGGACGGGCAGGATGAAATCCTGGCCTTCTATAAAACAGATAAAACCGACTATGAAATCAATGCGCTTGTACTGTCCAAAACCGGCGGTGAATGGAAAAAGCTGATCAACATTACCGGAGTCGGCAGTGAGCTGGACTATGTAAAGTATGCTGATGTCACTGGGGATGGAGCGGCGGATGTGCTGCTGGGATTCAGCGGCGGTGAAGGCCTGGGCAGGGAGCTGTCAGTATACAGCCTCAGCGGCGGCCAATTATCGGAGATTCTGAAGCAGCCTTATGATTATCTGGCGGTCGGGGATATGACGAACGAAGGAAAAACAGACATCGCTTTGATCCATTCAACAGTCGATGGCGATAACCAGCCTGAGTCCCACCTCCAGCTGCTGAGGCTTCACGGCGGCAAGCTGCAGAGCTTATCCGACCAGAACATTAGCGGCATGGTCATGCAAGCGATGTATGCCAAGGTGGCCCCAGCGAAAAGCGCACTGATTATCGACGCAGCCATTGGCGCGCATTCTTCCTATACCTCACTGCTGACCTGGGCTAAGGGTTCTTTTACTGATATACTTGCAGCAGAGGATTATCAGCATCCGGCGCTGGCAGAGAGCAAGAATCTGGTGCTAAAGCCGCTTGCTCCTGAACCGGACGGCTTGCTGGGCGAACACAGCTTGGCAATTAAGGACTATCCGCTGTACAGCGAGGACGTGAATGGAGATGGAATCGTTGAGATCGGCTTTCTTGTTCCTCCTGCCGGTTCACAGAGCTTCGCGCCTCTGGCCACCCCTTTTATTACTAAATATTATCAATGGGACGGCCAGACAGGACTGAAGCTGGTGCAGGAGCAGTTCGACCGGTGGGGATTCAATTTTCATATCCCGGCGTCCTGGATAGGCAAATACCAATTGGATCTTACAGGGGAATCCCCTGCTCCATGGGAGCATATAAGCTTCAGCTACAAGGATGCAAATTCCGGTGAAAAAGCCCAGCTGCTGGAACTGCGCCTGCTGACAAAAAAAGATTGGCAGGCAGTTGAAGCACAGCTGATTGCAGCTAAGGTTTCCTACAAACTGCTCTACGAATTGCAGAACACAAGTGATGAAACGGCGCCAACCGTGCTCGTTGCCGCGCTGCCCGCCGCAAATGCCGGCAGCAAGCTCACGGGGTCCGCAGCCCGGGAGTATGAGCAGCTGAAGCTGACGCTGGAGGAAGTCCAGCAGCTGGCCGGCACACCGCAGAAGCCCCGGCCATAACAAGGAGTTGGAATCATGAAGGTGCTGATACTGGAAGATGAAAAGCCCATACGCGATCTTCTGCGCATTAATCTGAAGCGTGCAGGCTTTGACGTTGTCGAAGCCGCCACGGGAGAAAGTGCCCTGGCCATTGCCGGGAAGGATAGGGATTTCGATATTGCAATTATAGACCTGATGCTTCCCGGAATCAGCGGTTTTCAGGTATGCGCTGAGCTGCGCAGACAGTACCCCCGGCTTGGCATCATCATGCTGACTGCCAAAAGTCAGGAGGTCGACAAAGTCATGGGACTGGAATCCGGGGCAGATGACTATGTCGTGAAGCCGTTCAGTCCTGTGGAACTCACAGCCAGGGTTAGAGCCCTGTACCGGCGGATGTATCCGGAGGAGGCTCCCCCGCCCCAGAACAGCATCCAGTTGGCCCCGTTCACGCTCCTGCTGGATGAACGCAAATTATTGAAGAACACCATCGATGTCCCCCTCACCCCGACGGAATACTCAATTGTGAAGCTGCTCATGGAGCAGCCGGGCAAAGCGGTTAGCCGTGATGACATACTGACCTCCGTCTGGGGTCAGTATTTTATGGGTGAGCTTAAGATTGTAGACGTCAATGTCAGCCGGATCCGGCAAAAAATCGGACAGGAATCTTCCGGACCCCAATACCTGGAAACGGTATGGGGATTCGGCTATTTATGGAGGACGCAATCGTGCTGAAGGGAATCAGAGCCCGGCTCATTGTCTATATTACCCTTGTTCTGCTCCTGATTGTCCTGCTGCTGGAGGGGGTATTTATTACAGCTGTCCATTACTACTATCTGGGCAGCGCCATGGAGACGCTGACCTCGCGGGCCGCGACGTCTGCTACCTTTTTCAATAAATATCTGGAGGGTTACTCCATCAATGAACGGGCCAGATATATACTGGAGAACCTCTCCCCTGACGAGAGCAGCAAAGTGGAGGTGCTGAGTCCGGAGGGAAAAGTGATTATCAACTCCTTCGGCTTCGCAAGCTCTGAGCGGATTGATACTCCCGATGTCAAGGCAGCTCTGTCCAGCGGCAAAGGGACTTATCAGAGCCTTACGCCCGGTAAAGAGGAACGGATTCTGGCTGTATCCATTGCCTTGAAAGAATCCGGGACAAGTATAGGTGTGCTGCGCTATTCCGTCTCGGCAGAACCTTTATACAGCGTGATTGTAAAAATCCTCATTAACGCTGCCTGGGTAGGACTGCTGGTCATTGCCTTCGGATTCCTGCTGAGTGTTATTATCGCCAAACGGATTGTAGAGCCGATCCAGCAGCTCACCGGTGTTGCCAAAGAAATGGCCACCGGTAATTTTGCCGTCAGAGCCAAGAAGCGGCACGACGATGAAGTCGGCACCCTGGCCGTCACACTCAATTACATGGCAGAGGAAATGGTTAAAAGTGAAAAAATCAAATATGACTTCATTTCCTCCGTCACGCATGAGCTGCGCACCCCGCTTACCTCCATCAAAGGCTGGGGTGAAACGCTGCTTGTGGGTGATTTGTCGGATACAGAAGAGACACTGATGGGGCTTGAGGTCATGACCGGCGAAACGGACCGCCTGATTGGATTAGTGGAGGACCTGCTGGATTTCTCCAAATTTCAGGCGGGTGAGCTGACGCTTGAACTGGAGCCTTATGATCTGCGGGGACTGCTTGAGGATTTGCTGCTGCAGTTCAGGTACCGGGGGTCCACCAAGCAGATCCGCCTGTATGCCGATATCCCGGATGAGCCCCTGCCTGTGGACGGGGATTTCAACCGCTTGAAGCAGGTTTTTGTCAACCTGCTGGACAATGCCTTCAAATTCACCCCGGCCCAGGGGGAGATCAGGCTCTCGGCAGTTTTGGGCGATACCCAAATAAGCATTACCGTTGCGGATAACGGAGAGGGTATTGAAGAAAGCGATCTGGAGAAGCTGGGCACCAAATTTTTCAAAGGCAAGTCCCGCCAATCCGGCAGTGGGCTTGGCCTTGCCATCTGCAAAGAAATTGTCGAGATGCATGGCGGAAGACTGCGGGTCGAGAGCGAGTTCACCAAAGGCACTTCAGTCATTGTAGAGCTGCCGCGTTACCGGATACAGTAAATATCCGGTACGCGTGCGGCTCATTTTGGCTAAAGCACTCCGCAGCAAATTCAAAAAGGGCACTATCCCAAAGTCATCCTAACTAGACTTAAGGATAGCGCCTGAATTACATTCAAACACCCTGCATTTACGCCCCGCGCACAAGCGAGCGGTACATCAGAAACAGGAAATATGGCGCTCCCAGCAGCATAATGATCAGGCCTGACGGAATCTCTGTCGGCGCTATGACCGTTCTTCCGGCCGTATCGGCAATGACAAGCAGCAGGCCGCCAAGCAGACCTGACAAGATAATGGAGCGTCTTGTGTGATGCCCGATCATCATCCGCACCGCATGCGGAGCCATGAGCCCGAGAAAACCAATCGTCCCCACGCTTGCAACAGCCCCCGCCGCAAGCACAACGCCGATAATCATCGCCCATAACCTCGTTCCGCGGACCGGCAGGCCAAAACCTGTTGAGCTTTCGTCGCCAAATGCCAGCAAATCAAATCTTCTGCCCAAATAGTACGCCACTGGGAGAAGCACCAGCAGAAATGCAAACAGGCTGTAAAATTGCTCCCAGCTCCGCCCATACGTCGAACCTGTCAGCCAAATAAATGCCGTGCTGTTCCAAAGACTTGCTTTGACGATCATGGCCTGGATGCCAGCCGAGCCGATGGCCGAAACCGCGATTCCGAGCAGGATCAGGACAGACGGATTCAAAGCTCTGCGCCAGGCCAGCGTAAATACAAAAGCCGCCGCGATCACTCCACCCACTATGGCGGCAGCCGGAAGGGCTAATACCGGCAATCCCGGCCACACGACCAGCACGGCCAGTGCTCCAAACCCGGCGCCTGAGGTTACGCCGATAATAGAGGCGTCTGCGAGCGGGTTTCGCACAGCGCTTTGAATCAACACACCGCTGATGGCCAGCGCAATACCGCCGCAAGCTGCTACAAGCGTACGCGGAAGCCGTAAATTCAGCAGAACTGAATACGCCCCATCTCCCCCGCCGGCCAGACTTTCCAACAAATCGGCTATCGGGATTCTTGTTCCCCCAAGCGACATACTTACAAGAATGACCCCAATCAGGAGAACGGTCATGAATATCGCTGTCGGAGCAAAACGCATACGCAGCATCGCTCCCCCTATACTCATTGAGGACTGTCCCGTGCCTGAACCGGAGATATTTTTCATCTTGGTGAGCACAAGCCAAATCAGCCAAGGCGCTCCAATTATCGCCATCACCGCTCCGACAGGCATTTCCCCCAGATTGCTCCGCACCATACGGGCAAGCGTATCTGCCAATGTAATCAGCAGTGCTCCCCAAAGCGCGCTTGCGGGTATGAGCAGACGATGCTTGCGGATTCCGCTAAGCCGGACCAGATGGGGAGCGACCAGACCGACGAAGCCAATGGGTCCAACCACGCTGACCACAATCGCAGCCATAAGCACCGATATGCCGAGTCCCGCCGCCCGGGTTAAACCCACGCGCTGTCCAAGGGAGCGGGCAGTCGACTCATCCAGCTCCAGCGCATCAAACTGCCTGCCTCCGAGCAGCGAAATTCCCAGCAGGACTATGACAAAAGGCCAGGCATACTGAACACCGCTCCAGTCCAGTTGAATCAAAGAACCTGAACCCCACAAAAACAGATTTTGTGTTTCAGTTTGAAAAAAAATATGAAGGGCTGAAGTGAACGCTCCGAGCACCATGGATACGATCATACCCGATAAAGCCAGGCGGACAGGTGTAGCCTTCCGTCCTCCGCTCAGGACATAGGCCGCAAGGGCCGCAAGCAATCCCCCGGCCGCAGCCAGCACTAAGGGATACTGCTGCTGCATAGCCGGAAAAGCGACCATCCCCAGAACAACCATAAAGTAAGCTCCGGCATTGATCCCCAGCGTATCTGAGGAAGCGAGCGGATTTTTCGTTATCGTCTGCAATAAAGCGCCTGCCGCAGCAAGAGCGGCCCCGGCCAAAATGCCAATCACTGTACGCGGCATCCGGATATCCCAGAGCAGATTATGCTCCATCACATCCTGGCGGTGCAATAGTCCGTTCCATACCGCAGCAGCCGGAATTTGGGCCTCCCCAAAGCAGAGGCTTAGCAGGGATACAACGAAAAGGGCGGCCAGGCCGCCCCCAAATATTCCTATCAGCCGCCAGGTCATCCCGGGTGAGGTTTCTTTGCCCGTGTTGATGTTCATATAGGTGCTCATTTCGTTAATGTATTTACAACTTCATCAACGAGGACTTTGGAGGAAACCGGGCCGCCAAATACCCAAGTTGTGCTGGCCAGTCCGAAGGTACGCTTCTCTTTTACAAAGGTAAGGCCGTTCCATACGGAATTGTCCTTCAGTTCATTTGAGAAAATATCATCATCTTTTTGGACGATATAGAGCAGATTCGTGTCCTTAACGGCAGGCAAGGCTTCAACTGTGGAGGTGGTGAACCCGTACATCTCGAATTTCTCCGGCTTCCAGTCGTTCTTCAGACCAATCCGATCCAGCGTTTGTACGGCCAGCGAGTTGTCCGTAAATAGACGCATGGTCGCTGCATTCTGATAGCTGTAGGCCTGCGTCAGCACATAATTCAGGCCTTCCTTGCCTGCTGCAGCCAGCTTAGTCTTGGCATCCGCATAATGTGCATCCAGATCAGCAAGGACCTTGTCACCTTCTGCTGTTTTGCCGACAGCCGCTGCAATGGTTTTGAAGATATTCTCCATCTCCGTATACTGGTCGCCTTGCCCCTCAGGCGGATACAGGCCCAAAATCAGTGTTGGCGCAATCGCCTTCAATTGATCATAAATTGCTTCATGATTGTCGGTATTGGCAATAATCAGATCCGGCTTCAAGGAGGCAATCGTCTCCAGATTCGGCTCGGAGCGGGTTCCCACATCCGTCACACCTGCATCGAGTGGTGCTTCAGACGTTACATACAGCTTATAATTTTCGTTATCCGCATTCCCCACCGGCTGCACACCAAGCGCAATAACATCTTCTGTAAAAGTCCACTCCAGGACTACGACCTTTTGCGCAGGTTTGTCCAGCTTCACTTCGCCTTTAGCGTCTTTTAATACAATAGGACCAGTAGCGGTTTCATCGCCCTTGCTCGTAGCAGCTGCGTTTGTAGCGGCTGCATTGTTAGTTGCGCCTCCGTCCGCTGCTGAATTATTTGTGTTCTTAGATCCACATCCTGCTGCAACCAATACGACAATGATAAGCATCGTTAAGCTCAATAACCTTTTGTTCACTTTGCAAATCCCCCTGTATGTATAAAATTAAATTACGTTCCGTGATAATTGTTATCATTTCATTGATAATGATTATCATTTATTAGTTATATTATATGGGATTCCGATGAAAGTCAAAGTTAAAATTAAAAATAAAATTAAATAGCCCCGCCTTGTATTCAATATTCCGAATACAAGGCGGGGCTATAAAAATAGAATCTGTTAACAATCTTCTATCTTAGAAGCTTTATTCACCGGTCATCTGACGATAGCTGGTATCGCTTACTACACGGCGGGCTGTAACGTAACGGTCACGGTAATAGGATTCCGAGAGCTTGCTTATTCTTACGCCTCTACTGCTTGAGGAATGTGCAAACTGGCCATCACCGATATAAATGCCTGCATGGGAGACACCGGTACCCAAAGTATTAAAAAAGACCAAATCCCCCAGCCGCAAATCATCCTTGGACACCGCTGTGCCAGCCTTGGCTTGAGACCCTGTGGTACGGGGCAGATCTCCTGCATTAAACTTCTCCATAATATATAAAATGAAACCTGAACAATCAAAACCAGCTGAAGTAGTTCCTCCCCATACATAAGGAGTCCCCAAAACCCCGTTCACTTCATTCTCAAGACTTATTTCACTTGCGTATGTACTCGCTGGCATAGCTGTGAATAATAGCGCAGATCCTATAATCGATATAATAAACTTTTTCAGAACCTTTTGCTCCCTTCAATGCCTACGGAGTTTGAAATCCGGCAACAAATAATTAATTTTTTGTAACTATTTCTATAGTATTTTATCTAGTATCAATCTGTCAATCCTATTGCTATTTTTAGCGTATTAATTGTCCAATCAGATTCGGTAAACAAATTGTATTGTATTTTAGAGACATTTTGTTTACATGTTGATCAAACTTTAGCCACATGTGCCCTAGAGTGGAAAACAATAACAAAAAAAGAGCAGACCTACTCTGCTCTTAAGAGGAGGAATACCCTATTGTCAATCATTCACCCGCCACAAAACGATTCCAGCCATGTCAAGAATGGACCAGGTAATTTGCGAACCGCACTTTCGCTCGCGGGCAGCGGACTTGTCATGGTCGTCACCGGAAAAATAAACTGGTTTTCGGTCCCCATCTGTACATTTTTTGTGTTTTTAAAGAGGGAAATCCGTATTCCGCTTAAACAGCGGAGAGGACGGACTGATTGTGGAAAAGCGACAGCGTTCGCCTTGGTCTCCGGATTTTCTCCGCTATGGGGAATGAAAAAAATCTGGAGAGCACAGCGATTGGAACAACGGTCCGTTCACGCAGCGTCGATCAGAAGGAACCTACTGAACTATAGACGAATCAAATTTACCCTCTTCTTTCAGTTATGAAATATTGCTGGACTGGACTGGCACTGGGCCAGCAGCTGGTTGAAATCCGCTAAATAACCGGTCGAAGCGCCGCATCATTGTCTCAAGCGGACTAATCGAGAAGCGCACAAGCAGCCCACCTGCAATAAGTGTTATCAGTACGACAATAACGCCACCAAATGGAATTTCTCCAATATTATAGTTCATGCCAGCAATTATGAGCACCCACGCAAGAACAAACTGAGCAGCATATAGCGTCAACGCTACTTGTCCGACTGCGGCAAAAGGTTTAAGTATAGCAGCTCCCTTCTTCGCTATAAGACATGTCAGTCCCAGCACTAGAAGAGAAGTACCCAGCCCAATCAGGAGTTGAAATGTTGACCCGCTCTGCGGACCTGAGGTCAGAAGCATTTGCCACAGGGGCGGTGCTACATTGTGTGGCCAGATTGCATATGGATCCGGTTGAGTAGTGGCGATATTCGTATAGTCTAAAAGCCACTTCTCAAAAGACTGGCTCAGCCCAGGAAGTACCGAGGTGGAAAATAGCTTAGAGATGACAAGCATAATTATACCGGTGACTGTAAGCCACGTTGCATTACGCATACTATGAAGGTTAAGCCGCCCGATCACCATGCCAGCAACGAAAACCGGAGCGACCCCAAGCGCAGATAATGGACCGCCAGCTATGTCTCCTAGGAAGTAGGCTTCTGACAACACACTGCCACCTACAATCATCAGTGGAGGTCCAGCCACAAGCAGTACTACTGATATTGTAAAAAGTGTACGCCTAGAGCAACGAACCAACACTAAAGCCAATACGAATAATGTAGCATAGGCAGGTAAAATAACCGAAAAAGGACCATTTAACATAATAAGAAGATAACCAATAAGATCAATGAATATTGCCCGTGCCAGCATCTGTGCCCTGAATGCAGCCATCTCCTCTCCTTTTTCAATCATGCGCTGTGTCATGATCGAGTAGGAGATGCCGGAACAAAGTATGAATAGTATCATTGTGTTCCCTGAGACAATAGAAGCAATAACATTGTTTGAAGTAAAGTGCTGCAAAAACATTCCTATTACTGCTAGCCCACGTGCTGCGTCGAGTGCAACTAGACGCCGTGTACCCTGCGAATTTATACGGCTTGACAACTAAATTCCCCCTAAAAGATATTAAATCAGCTATAGAACTATGTTTGGTTAATAGGTTTCAACCGGCCGCCCGGCAGCTGCACTGAATATGGAATTCGCCAGCAAACGGTATTGATGCTGTGAATGAGCGTTATTTGTCAAGTCGTTAGCGAATACCATAAGATTTTTATTGTTTTCTTTGTATGTGAAGGCCATGATCTGGCCCTTGGCGGCAGCGTGTCCCGGCCACCAGCCCGCTTTGTAAAAATCGTTTTCATTGCTTATGTTAGCAAGTACTTTTGCCGTTTTCGGCACAGCTGTAATATATGAACCCGTGACAGTATAAAAATTCTCCTGTTCTTTGTAAGGTGCAGTGATGACGTTATCTTGGCTAACATCTGCCCTGAATACCCCTTCATAACGCTCCCACTCCGGCCCGGCAAAGGTGAACCCGGGAATAAAGTCCTGGATATTCTTCATCCCCATATTTCCGTATGCGATATAAGGTATTCCGTTCTTTACCAGCTCAGCAGAATCAAACGTATTTACGAGGATATCAGCCTTTTTCTGGTCTGCTGTCACAGCAAAGCCCAAATTCTCCAACACAAACTCAGGTTCACCCAGCGCGGCTACAGTCAGGCGTTTAAGTTGTTGTCCAACTGGCTTATTTTCCCCAAATGCATCCACGTCAAGAACATATTTCGAGGCCAGCGGTTTCAGGTCTGTATTGGAAACTACAAAATCTCCTGCTTCGTACCCCTCTTTACTTGCTGTAAGCATCGTCACTGCTTTTCCTGATGAAAGCAGCTTATTGACTGCTTTAATTGCATCGTTATTCGTGTTGCGAATGAGAATATAACCGGCGTTGTCCGGCAGCGTCGTTTCTGGGACTACTATGGATGTTACAGTCTTCGTTTTGCCCGCAAATACGCGTGGCTCCCGGATCACATAACGATCGAACCCGCGCAGATCAGGGAAATTCTGAACAATCTCTCCGGCAACCGATTTATAGTCCGATACATCAATTCCGTCATACAACACAAGATTAGCCATGCCTCTCATCGCCTGGTGCATATTCACAACATATGATCCTGCAGGGTATGTCTTACCGTCCACGGATACTGATTCTGTTGAACACTCAACCTGAACCCCGTTACGCAGGAAATATTCAACCATACGATAAACTTCAAGCGCATTTTTTTGAACGCTTTTATCGATTGGCAGTACGTAATACTCCGGAAAGAAATTTGCATTTCCTTGACGCGGGCGGCCGATTTCTGCATTCTTGGCATTGACCAAATACTTATCGACTGCACGATTATCAATATTATCCACACCGCGTTCATAGACTTTGAGTTGATTCAGGAACAACTTTTTCTGATTATTCATGACATAGGATGTTGCTGCTGCCGCGCTATAGTATAGTGCTTTCGTCGACTCTTCATTATTCTCCGGAATTTCGAGCGTGTGTCCGAGCGCCCCATGATGCATGGCAAATACGGCGGTATACGCCGGAGAAGCATCATCCCATCCCGAAGTAATGCCTTTGGACACATACTTCGTATCTTTCACAGATTTCCGGTGTTCCTCGTAGGGAATATGATAATAATCATACTTGGTGTTGGCGATGCCGGCTTCGCCCATGGCTTTTGCTTGCTCCACCATACTGTCAATGAGCAGGTCGTATTCGATGTTCGGATCATGCGGCGGCGTGGCCGGTTCAATCAGGAAGCCTTTATCAAATCCATGCAAATCAAGAAAAGAAAGCGGGGACCATTTCGTAATTTGTTCTGTTACGCTGCGCGTCTCCGGCTGTGTCTGATAAGAGTTGTCCCGGTTCAAATCAAAATAATTGGCATTGCCCCGTTCCGTATGAACGCGCCCATCCGGGTTATCCGTATAAAACATCAGGAAGAACACATGCTTTAACGCATCATCTACCTTAAAGTTGACCTTGCTTGCTTTGCCATCGGACAGCGTGGTGTTATACGTAATCCGATCGTCCAATGCCATAGACTTAAAATAATTAAAAATGGCATCGACCCCCGGCGATTCATTCGGGTGAATATTATTCAGCCAGATGGGCACCGCATAGTCGCCGAACACTCCCAATTTAATATCGGCTTGCAGCTGCTTGGGATTATTGATCATGGCAGGATGCGTGTTATTCTGGTATTTGTCGACCGCCGCCTTGTCCCTGGCAACAATCGTGAGGTAGATATCCCTTCCTTCGACCGACTTCCCAATGGATTCAGTATGAATGTACCGTTTGTTTTTGATTGCCGCCTGCTTGGTAACAGCATCAATCTTCGGCTTCAACTCCTCGTAAGTCAGGAAGCTGTCATATGGCGCTAATTTCACTGGAGCCTGGGCAATAACATGTCCGTCAGCTTTTGCCGCCAGTTCATAGGTTCCCATCAGTGAAGCGAATAACGGCTGCTGCAGGCGCGGTTCAGCCAGGTTGTTCGTACCGTAAGGCAGGTCAAAGGTAATGCTTGCCGTGAATATACCTCCTTTTGTCTTTACATGGCTAACTGTGATAAAAGACGGTCCGGTGTATTTACGTTGTTCAAATGTATATTTCCTCCATTCAGATAAAGGTTTACCGCCATAGGTCCAGCTGATTTTTTGGGAATCTACACCTTTCGGCAGATTGAAACGGACTTGAAATGTTTTCTTTTCCGTCATGGATGCCACATTGTGATCCATTTTTAAGACTTGGACAGGTTTATTTTCAACCGGAGACTTTGCACCGTGAGCCGTCGTGCCGGTCAGCAGCGACAGTGAAATCAATAACGCCAGTGTGCCTTTATTTAATAGCTTCTTCAACATTCGGTTTCCCCTCTTCTGACTGTCCAGGTGCATCAGTTTCGATGATATTCCGGATATATTCTTTCAATTCTTTGGGGTTAGAGACGGCCAGGACCGCTGCTCTTCCCATACGGGTTTCTTTGACCAGCTCCATGGGAGGGATTTGCTCACTTGCCTCCATTTTGCTTTGGTATCCCACCGATGCCAGCTTCCACATATCGTTTACAGACAGGTTTGTATCAATATAGGGACTGACCTCCTCAAGTATGGAGGGGAGTTTCATGATGGATGTGGTGCTTTTCATTTTTTGGGCAATGGCATTGGTGAAATCCCGCTGGCGTTTCGTCCGGGAGTAATCGGACATGGCATCATGACGAAAGCGAACGTACTGCAGCGCGGTTATCCCGTCTAAATGCTGCTGCCCCTCTTTTAGGTCAATATCATATTCATGCTTATCGGCTATACTCTCATAGTTCATATCCTTTTCAACATAGAAATCGACTCCGCCGACAGCATCCACTAGCTTAATAAAGCCCTGAAAGTCTGTGTATACGTAAAATTGAATCGGAATTCCCAGCAAATTGCCCACCGCGCTCATCGCCGTATTGGGTCCATGCGTGATCGCCGTATTGATACGGTTCTTGCCGTGCTCCGGAATTTCGGTATAGGTGTCCCGGAGAATGGAAAACACATGAATACGATCACGGACTGGGTCGAGCGTCACCACCATCATGCTGTCGGATCTGGGAATCTCTCCTTTATTGGTTCCGCGGGCATCCACTCCCATCAATAATATATTGACCGGTTCCTTACCGGTCCATTTCGGAGGTTCTACACTCTTCTCATCGATTGCTTTCACCTCATAAAAAGGTGAGTGATCCGCAGTTTTACTTAAACCTTCCAGACCTTTATAGATAGAAGCAACATAATAAAACACAAACGCAACAACCCCAACGAGAAAAACGGATGCCAATATTACAAATCTTTTCTTTTTCCGCTTCATGTCGATACCTCTCTTCTTTCTATTGCCCCCTTCATCAGCCTTACTGTTCTTGCAAAGCCTGCAGTAGAAGAGAAGCGTAATATCTGCTGCCATCCGGCTTAAGATGCACTCCGTCTTTATAGAAGTAATTCTCTTTCCCCTCGCTTGCTGCGTACCAATCCACTACTTTGGCATTCTCGAACTCAGGAACTGCAGCTTTTATAGTTGAATTCACGGTATCCTGCCATCCTTTTGGAACCCGTGCAGTTACTACAAGTACCTGTTTGACATCGGACAGTGAAGTTAACAGCGTGCGGAGTTGATCCTTATTGAATGGACCATTGGTTCCAAGTTCTATAATGACGTGATCGCCCAGTGCCCCTTTTGCTTTTAATTCGGCAATTACTTTCTTCGCTTGTGACATCTGTCTGCCCACCTTCCCGTCAACCGTGATTTTAGGAAGCAGTTCTTTCAGGTAGGGTTCAACCCCCACAATAACCGAATCGCCAATGACGGTAACCTCTTCTCCAGTAATCTTTTTTGCTTTAGAAGTATGTTTTGAAACTTGCTGACTTGGTACAATGGGTTGATTGGCCACTTGTTCTTTACCTGATTCCGAGGAAGCTTCCCGATGTACCCCCAGATATCCCAAAGCGCTAATCAGAATAATAAGACACCAAATTATCCCTGTTTTTTTAAATTTCATCTGCAGTTCATCCTTTCGGGCGTCTCCCGCCTCATCATGTGTTGTTAACTTTGATCTTGTTTCATATGTTGGGCCAGGAGAGAAGCATAATATTGGGAGCCCTCCGGTGTTAAGTGGACACCATCCTGAGCAAATAAACCGTTTTTGTTAGCACTCGCAGAATACCAATCGATGATGTTCACATGTTGGAACTCACCGGCAACCTCTTTCAAATCCTCATTTACAGAATCCTGCCAATTCTCCGGAACCCGGGTGGTTACAAGGTACACCTGCTTGGCGTCTTTTAAAGATCCCAACAGCAGCCGGAGCTTAGTTTTGTTAAAAGACCCGTTGGTCCCCAGTTCCAATATGATGCGATTCCCCAGTTTTCCGTTTGCCCGCAGTTTATTTACGACATCCTGGGCACGGGACATCTGCCTTCCCACTTCGCCGTCAATGATGATACCGGGAAGCATAGCTTCCAAAGCTGGAGCGACATTCAAAATTAATGAGTCCCCGATGGCGGTAACTCCCTCTCCTTGTTCAGGAGGTTCTCCCCCTGCATCCTTGCTGCTGGAGTCTTGACTGTCATCCAGAGTGATCTTCTCAGCAATCACAGGGTTAGATAATCCAGGCTGAACCTCGGCTGAGGCCGTTATCCAAGAAACAAACCGAAAATAGATTAGAACCGTCAAGACTAAACCGATAATGGGCCTGAACGAATAATTATGCTTGATGGAATGCAGTTGAGCGCGAAATTTGCCCCTGCGGACCGGCTCTTCAATGTACTTGTAGGAGAAGACGGACAACATCAAAATGACTGTGATTTGCAGCAAAGTCCGTGTAAAATCCGGTTCTTTGTTAGCAGCATCCGTATTCATTAGAATAATAACGGGATAATGCCAAATATAGAGACTATAGGAGCGTTTACCGATCCAGGCTAGCGGCCGGCATCCCAAAATTCCGCCCAGGCGGCTGGCCGGGTGCGCCAGCACTGCGATAATAACAGCAGAGACCACAGACAAGTAAAGAAATCCGAGCGGGTATAAAAAATCATCGTATTTATTGGTTCGATACATAAGGGTAAGGAGCACGAGCAATCCCAATCCGCCGGTAATATCTAGCAAAGACCGCCCGGTAGATGAAATCCTCTCATCCAGCTTCCAGCTTGGCCAGCCGACTGCCAAGGCCGCCCCGATCAGGATGGCGAATGCCCGGGTGTCTGTTCCGTAATATACCCGGCTTGGATCGGTTCCGGGGACATATAATGCAGCCATGGCCATCGCTGATAGGAAGATTAAAACCAGGATATACAGCATTAACTTCCCCCGGCGCGGTGCGAACCTTAAGCCAATGAACAGGGTAATGGGCCAAACCATATAGAACTGCTCCTCAATGGAAAGCGACCACAGATGCCCGATCGGTGAAGCCGGACCAAAACTTTCAAAATAGGAAACTTCATGAAAGATTAGATACCAGTTATTCATGTAGAAAATGGAGGAAAGCATATCTCCTTGTAGTGAAAGCAGCCTGGAAGGGTCCGTAAATATAAGCCATAGTGCAACAGAAATCAGCATGAATACCATGGCAGGCACCAGCCTGCGAAATCTTCTCATCCAGAAATTCCAGATAGAATGGCTATTCCTCTTCCATTCCAGAAGAATTTGATCCGTAATCAGGTATCCCGATAGCACGAAAAATACTCCCACCCCCAACAATCCGCCTTGCGCCCACTTCAAATTGAAATGATACGCAATGACTGCCAACACAGAAATAGCTCTGAGGCCGTCTATTCCCGGCATATAACGCTTCATAAGATGATTCTGTTTCCCGTTCATTCCTGTTCAGTCCTTGTTTGTTATTGGGCGTTTCTCCTCTTTAATCACTATAGAGGCAGGATGTCGCCAAAGTTCGATCAAGATGTAAACAAGTTGTCACAGCCATACCGGCTTTGCTGGACAAAAAAAACCTTATTGCGGCTATCCGCAATAAGGTTTTTGGATGTGTACCTTACTCAAGCTCAATAATAAACGATGGTCCTTTTGCGGAATCGTTTTGTCCGGCAAAAGAATTGGTGTACGGCGTGGCTCCCTGAAGCAGCAGCTTCGTATGATCTTTATTCCAGTACATATCCGAAGGCTCAATCCCATGGTACACAGGCTCCCTGTATACAACATTTCTGCCCTGCATTTTGCCGGCATATACAGCATCTTCACCCTTCAAGGAGTAGGCAATGAATTTTTTGTCGTCGGAAAATTTAAATGCGGATACGTTTTCGAGAATCACGGAAAGCTCGCTGTTTCTCTGATCATATTCATACAGCGTTCCATCCGGTCCGAGAAATGCAAATTGATCGTTGCTGATCCATGTATATTGTTCCTGCCCGATTTCGCGTTTATAGACGATCTCAATGTCAGAATCTGACACCCTTCCGAACATAATAACGGTTTTTCCCGGCCGTCTGGATTCAGACAAGGTAAACAAGGCACTGCGGCCGTCATCCGAAATATTAACGCTGAGCAGAGTATCCCTCTTTCCAAAATTCTTCAATTCATACCGTATGGAAGTATGAGTCTGCATATCGTATAGGTGTACACTGTTTTTGTCACTTTCATAGACATTCACTACTAAATAACTTAGATATCGGCTATTCCCGGACCACGATATATCCTGCAGAAACTCTTGACCGCCGTCCCTGAACGCATCGATCTCCGTTTCTTTCCCATCCTTCAATGAGACCACCTTCAAGCTGGTCCTCGTATTGGAGCCGGTTATGTCAGCAGCGTATTTCCCGTCCGGAGAAAGCTCCATTCGAGCACTGCTATTGATCACTTTCATATTCTCACTGTGTTCATAGGGATAGGTTAACCGCTTCAGGTTAAATTGTTCAGGTATGCCTGCAGTCTTGAATGAACCGATAATTGAATCAGACGAGGTCCAGCCCAGCCAGTATCCCTCATTTGTATATTCATCCGGCAGCCGGTAGATGGCTTTAATCCGGATTGAGCTTGAACTCTGAGGGGTATGACCGGTTTCCCCGTTGTCCGGTATAATTACGGTTTCGCTTTGAACTCCTGCCCTGCAGCCGGATAACAGAATCATTAGAAGGAGAGTGCCGAACACCCAGCCCGAATATTTCCTGGTCATAGTCAGCTCCCCTCCTCTGCCGCTTTCAGTCTATCGAATTCTACAGTAACAACCGTACGGTTGTTGTGGCTGATGACGGAAATAGCGCCCTCTTGTTCATCAACAATGGATTTGACGATGCTTAGTCCAAGCCCGACGCTCCCCTGTTCTGAGTCCTTGGAATGAGCCAAATAGAAGGGTTCGAAAAGTTTGGATAGCTGCTCGCTGCTGATTGCATCACTCGGGTTATCAAGGACAAACCGGACTTTGCCGTCAGCGTGAAGGCCTTTCACTTCTATTTCCGAGAATGCCCAGCTGTATTTAATGGCGTTATCAATCAAATTGATGAAAAGCTGGCGTATCCGGCTGGTCTGGCCCATGATCCATAAGTCGCTTTCTATGTCAGCCCGGATCTTTTTTTTGTATCGCTGCGCCCGCATCGCCATGGAATCACAGACATCCCGAAGAACAGCGCCAGCATCCACTGCCTCTAAGTCATCGCCCTTCACCTGACGGGAGACTTCAAGCAGCTTCAGCACCATCGTATGCAGCCGTTTACTTTCTTCTATGATGTGATTCATGCCTTTTTCAAAAAAGCCCCGGTCCCGTTCCCCGTTAAGCTTGATCATCTCCGCATATCCCAGAATTGAGGTTAACGGAGTTTTCAGTTCATGGGTGATATTATCGAAAAAACGTTTTTCCTGTTGGTGAAGCTCTTTGAGATGGTCGCGGTCGTTGCTGATAATGCTGATTTGTCGGCTGATTTGCTCGATCATATCATTAAAATTTTCCGCCAGCCGGCCGATTTCATCCTTGCGTTTAAACCGGATGCGGACGTCTAGATTTCCGTTTTTCACTTGGGAAGAGGCATGGGCAAGCTTGCCGAGCGGAAGTGTAATATGCCGGGACAAAATGTAGGAAAACAGAAAGGCGGCCGAGAAAATCGCCAGGGTGATATAGAGCGTTATATCCAGAATTCGGTTACTCTGCTGATAAAGCTGGGAGAAATCTTTAAAATACCGCAAAATGCCGACTTTAGCCCCGTCAATGACCACGGGATAAGAAAACATAACAGAGGTTTGATTCTCAGAATATCGGATGCTGTATGCGGTCTTGCCGGCTACCGCTTCCTGCAGATCTTTGCTTTCCTTCTGCTGGAAGACGGATTTATCCGAAGTATACAGCGGTTCACCGTTAACCGTGTATACGCCTACGCTGTTTCCTGTCGCATGATTCAGGCTGTTCCCCAACTCCTCGGCCATTTCGCCGAAATATAATTCATTGTTGGAATAATGATTGATCAGGAACGCTTGGCGGACATACACATTACTGTTATTTTTAAGCCCCACCAACTCCGAAGTAATCAGATCCTGGTTGCTTGTTCGAATGAAGGCTTGTACCGTTTGGCTCAGCACCATAAAAGAAATGAGAAAAATAAACAGTAATCCGAGCAGAAACTTAAGGCTGATTTTACGTATCATGCTGAAGCACCTGTTTTTTAAACTTGTATCCGATTCCGAACACCGTTGTAATGTATTCCGGCGCATCCAGTTTTTTGCGAAGCCGCTGGATATGCGTATCCACGGTGCGGGTATCCCCTGCAAAATGATATCCCCATACGATGTCAAGCAATTCGGAACGGGTGAAGGTTCTTCCGGGATTTCTGACCAGCGTCATCAGCAAATCATACTCCTTCGGAGTCAGTTCAATATCGTGGCTGCTTTTTTTTACGAGCCGTTCTTCAGCAAGAATTTCGATATCATGAAAACTATATACTTCTGTATTTGCTTCTTCTTTATGTCCAGTGTTGGCTTGCTCAACTCTGCGAAGAATTGTCCTGACCCGGGCAATCACTTCGCGCAGATCGAAGGGTTTGGTAATGTAATCGTCTGCTCCAAATTCGAGACCCAGCACTTTATCGGTAATATCCGATTTGGCAGTAATCATAAGGATGGGAATGTTATACTCGGAGGTTACCTTCTTGCATATTTCCAGCCCGCTTTGATCAGGAAGCATCCAGTCCAGAAGCAGCAGATCCGGTTGAAATAACTGTATTGCACTCATTCCCGAGGCGCCGCTTGCTGCAATGCGTGTCTGAAACCCCTCCATAGAGAGCCCGTATGACAGCAAGTCAGCAATGGGTGAGTCATCTTCAATGATAAGTATTTTTGCATTATTCATTAGGAACCCCGTCTCTTTGCTTACTCATGCCAGATATACATTCATGACATTAAATCTTATGTTAACGATTTGCAGGGCAATAATCAATTTCAAACTAAAATTACGTTACCGGCCTATACCCGTATTTCCACTTGTCGGCCCGATTGTTGCTAAAATTTCTCACTCTAACATTGGAGTTTTACCGTTGATTATAAACCTGAGAACGTGAAGCCAGACTTAAAATAAAAAAAGCATACGAAAGAATTCTTCGCATGCGAAATTGCATATATAACTTGATACCGCTAACCGGTTGTGTTATTACGCTTCGCGGCCAACGGGTCATAGTCCTTAAAGTTAGACTTATTCCCTTGCCCTTCTCCATGGATTATCAGAACATTGGATAGGTCTAATGACTTTACAAGGAACTCCTGCAGCAATAGTATTTGCCGGAATATCTTTTGTAACTACACTTCCTGCTCCAATAATACTATTTTCACCAATGGTCACACCTTGTGTAATCTTAACATCACCGCCAAGCCATACATTGTCCTGTATGATTATGGGGGCAGAATAGACGCCTTTCTCTGCTCTTTCAAAAGGATCCTCCGCATGATTAGCTGCGTATAGTCCCGCTCTGGGACCAATAAACACATTGTTGCCAATTTTCACTTCGTTACAATCAAGAATGATCATGTCATGGTTAATATATACCTCATTACCAATAGAAATATTAAAACCGAACTCACACCGGAAATTGGACTCAATATATACATTTTCCCCGACTTCTGCAAATAAACCCTTTAGAATGGACATATCGTATTCATCATTTGTATTTACTTTGTAATTGTACTTCCTGCAAATAGATATTGCCTGCGTTCTAAGTGCAGAAATATCTTTGGCAGCATCATCATACATTTTTCCTGAATTTATCATCTGTTTAATTTCTGATATATTCATATGGCCTCCTGATCAAAATAAATTAGCAGACTTATTCACCAGTTCTTATGTTCCTTACGGTTTTATTCTCTAGTGCAAAATTAGAGTAAATCCTATCGCCACCATTTCCAGTAGGAGCTTCATCATCTGATAATCGATTGGTTGCTACGCTTACAATTTCATGGGTTTCTCGAACCGAATGCTGCTTTTATTAAGCAAATAAAGTTCTCAAAATCTATTGGACCCATTGGAATTCCCTCCAGCTTCTTTACAAAATATGTACACAGTATGATGATATCATCAAAGATAATTTTGTGAAGGAATAATTTTAACAAATTATAGCATAATATTCTCATACTTGAGTTGTCCTAAATCACTAAGACCCACTTACGATAATTTTTTCGGGTTCGTTGGAGCTCACGAGTCGTTCAGACAGCATCGCACCTGCGAACTTAAATTATGTTTCCCCCGGTTTCTTCTGCCGATTTTCTTTTCAATGTCCTGCAGCATGGCAGTTTGGAAAAAAACATTTCTGTCGATTTAATCAAATAATCCCACTATACAATTAAAATAATCCCACTATACTATTAGAGGAAGATAACCCGACTTTGCTTTGGGGGTGAATGGACAAGTCTATGCCCAGATCCAAGCTTTTTTATTATCTGTTATTACTTTCACTTCTGACCCTGGCAGCCATCTTCATCTTCAGCACCCGTTCGAATGAACGTGGATCCGGAAATGAAGCAGCCCAATCAACGTCTCCGGCCTCCGGCCGTCCTGACCAGATCAGCATTCTGATCGAAAACTCCTATCTGCCATATATCAGGCAAATTGCCGCGCGGTATGAAGAGCAATACGGGATCAAAGCCGATATCCGCTCCACCGATATCAACTCGCTGCATGACCAGATAGAAGACAGCATCCTGCGGGGAGGCACAGATCTGGATATTATTCTGGTCGATACGGTCTGGACCACCGGATTCGCCAGATCCGGCTTGCTTGAGCCTCTGCGGAACTATGTCACAGGAAGCGTAATTGATAAATTGGTACCCATTGCTTATAACCAGCGGGTCATCAGCAATGACTTGTATGCGCTTCCCGATTTATATGCCTTCCCGGTCATCATGGAAGAGAAGTTCCTCTACTATAATGAATCGATGCTGAGAAGCGCCGGCATTTATGCTCCTCCCGCCACCTGGGAGGAACTGAAGGACATGGCGAAGTACATTCAGGATAAGGGACTTGCCAAGTACGGCCTGATCTGGAGCTGGAAGCCGGGTGAAGGCCTGATCACCGATTACACGCTGCTGGCCAACGCCCTTGGCGTGCAGGCGAAGGATGCCAACGGCCGCTGGGTATTCAATGAGGGCGGCGGCGTGCAGGCGCTGGAATTCATGGTGAACACCCTGCGGAGCAGCGGTTTATCCGATCCCGCTTCCCTGACTGCAGGCGATATGTCGGCTATTGAGACCTTCGCGGAGGGCAAAACGCCCTTTTTGATCAGCTGGGCTTATGCCGATCCGATCCTCAGCCGCAAACCCGGCTTTAAAATGGCGCTCGTGCCCGGTTTTCAGGGATATCAAAGAAGCTCCACCGTTACCGGGGGCGGCGCACTCGGCATTACCCGAACTTCACGTCATAAAGACTGGGCCTGGAAATTTATTGATTTGACGATCAGCATGAGGAATGAAGCGTCCGCCAAGGACCAAATTGGAGGCCTTTCAGTCTGGAACGAGCAGATCGACCAGTTCGAGAATGAGGAAAAATACCTGAACCGGAACCTGATGACCGAACAATTCGAATATGCGATCAACAGGCCGAGCATGTCATCTTATGTGGAGTGGTCGGGTGTGCTGCAGGATGCCATCACCTCGGCGCTCACTGGCAGGAAGTCAGCCAGGCAGGCGCTGGATGAAGCCAAGGCGGAAATCGAAAAGCAGGGCATCAAATAAAAAATCTCTATCCCCGCTTGTTTTGCCAAACCGGCCGGGGAGAGAGATTTTTGCTGTGCGCCCTCCTGGCGTTATAACGCATTGCACCGGGGGCCGAATAAGGTTTCTTTATATTCCGAGGGCGTCATTCCATAATATTTTTTGTACACCTGCCCGAAGTATTTGCCGTCCGCGAACCCGACCCGGTGGGCAACTTCCAGTACGGTCAAACGCCGGCTGCCGGTGAGTAATTGCTTGGCCTTTTCCACCCGTTTGAACGACAGGTATTCGTTAAAGTTAGTCCCCAGCTCTTTTTTAAAAATTCTGCTGAGATGGCTGGCGCTCACATGGAACAAGTCTGCAACCAATTGAAGATTCAGCTCGGCTTCGGCATAATGATCATCCACATACCGGGCGATCCGCTCCGCCAGGCTTCTTCCCATCGCTTCTTCCTTCCTCCATAACGCCTCCTCGCAGGCCTGGGCCGTAATCCGGCTTAACAGGTACGTATATTCTTCGAAGGTCCGCAGTCCGGTGATTCCCGCAATGGCTTCCGTGATTTGGTCCTTTATCTTCCACTCCGGCACATGCTTGGACAGACCGAGCAGGAAGTCAAGGCAGCTGTTCAGGGCGATACTTTTATTCCTGCCGGCTCTAATGCCGGCCGTGAATTCGTCCAAATACCGTTTCGCTTTCCGCTCGTCGCCGTCACAGATCGCCTCAAACCATTCCGCATCCATGCGGCCCAAGAGCGGCTTGCTTGAGCTGCACTGAAGTGCATCCTGCAGCTTTGGCATCAGACTTCCCCAGAACAATTGGGTCTCGAGCAGCTTAAGCGCATGCTGGAAGGAGCTGTACAACTCGCTGATCTCCCGGAAGTTGGTGCCGATGCCGACGCTGATTTGCTTTTTTAAATACATTTCGATGTTCTCCAGACATTCGGTTGTCGCTTCCACCACTCTTTTGCGGATAATCACCTGCTGCAAGGCGGGATCAGACTTGACGACGACAACGCTCTTCCCTTCTATATCCACGATGGAAGTCGCCATTTGGAAGCGGAGGTACGTTTCATTCACTATATTGTTGACGGCATACTGGTACAGGGAGGCATACTCTTCATAAGAAAGATCCGAGGGATTATACATCTCAAACACCACGACCACACCGCAGCCGAGCTGGATGCCGTAATCCTTCAGCTTTGTACGCATAGCGGCAATATCCTTATTGCCGTTCACAATCACATTCATGAGGATGCCTGCCTCCACGATGTCCGCGTTCTCCCGCTTGGAGTCACTGGCCGCCTGCAGCAGAGAAGCCCTCTTGCCGTTGATCCTGTCCACCGCCTTAAGAATGCAGGCATTCAGGTCCGGAATCTTGATCGGTTTGAGCAGATAATCGAATACTTGATGCCTCACTGCGGTACGGGCATAGTCGAATTCACTGTATCCGCTGAGGAGAATCGTGATCATCCCCGGATAATGACGCTTGATATGCTCGGCCAGCTCCAGCCCGTTCATCCCGGGCATCTTGATGTCGGTAATGACGATATCCGGCTTAAAGCGTTCAATAACTTCCATGCCTTCCAGTCCGTTGGCGGCCGTCCCGCACACTGTGCAGTTCAGCTTGCTCCAGTCTACCTTCTCGCTCAGCCCCCGGCTTACGATGTCTTCATCATCCACAATCACGATTTTATACAATATTCTTCCCACCTTCATCCGCAGTATTGGGAGGCGCAGTCACATTCTCCATTACAGGCACTATAATCTCGACAATGGTACCGCTGCCCGGCATGCCGTTGATCGTCAGACCGTAGCTTTCGCCGAACAGCATTTGAATCCGTTTGTGTACGTTTCTCATTCCGTTGCCCGTCCCTTTGGCGCTGCCGAGGTCCACCTCGCCCGTGAATTCCAGCAGCCGGTCCCGCTTCTGTTCCTCGATCCCGGCACCGTCATCAATCACCCGGAATCTTACGCTCCCTCCATCCATGATCCCGATTATGCTCAGGTTGCCCGGACCGACTTTATTCTCCAGCCCGTGCACGAACGAATTCTCCACAATCGGCTGCAAAATAAACCTGGGAATCCATAGCTCCGCAATGTCGTCGTCCATGTGGATTGAAACCGTGATCCGGCTCTCAAAACGGGTCTTCTGAATAGCCAAATAAGCATTGATATATTCCAGCTCCGAGCGGACCGGCACCATTTCCCGGTGATCGGCCAGGTTGGCCTTCAACAGCTGCGCCAGGGAGATGGTCACATTCTCGATCTTGTCATTCTCACCGTACATGGACAGCCAGCGGATCGTATCCAGCGTATTGTACAGAAAATGGGGATTAATCTGGGCCTTAAGCGCCCGGTATTCGGACTCACGCTGGGCCAGCTCCTTCTGGTAGACCTCGGAGATCAAATAATTGATCTTGCCCATCATCTGGTTGAAGCTGCGCCCGAGCCGCCCGAACTCATCCCTCCGGTTGATTCTGACCTGCTGATCGAAACGGTCTGTCTCCACCTGATCCATAACCTGCTTAAGCGCGTGGAGCGGAGCGATTAAGCGGCTGGTCGTGAACCAGGTCAAGAGGATGCCCAGCAGCACGCCGATCACTCCGATCGCGGTGATCCAGCGTCCGATCAGTTCCGTGCCTTTGGAGATTTCCTTAAGCGGCACAAGCGAGACTACTCTCCACCCTTCCTGGGCGGATACGAAGGTTGTGAACAGCATTTTTCCGTACGGCTCCATATTCAATACAGAAGGCCCCTCGGCGGACTGCAATTTCGCGCGGCGGAGCAGATCCTCCACGTGGATATCGGAAACCTCGCTGCTGCTGACAACGATACGATCTTGCTCATCAAACACATAGCTGTAGCGGTAAGGCTCGGATTGAAGGCGCTGCTTTAAATAATCGTCCTTGAGCGAAATGGTTATATAACCGAGCATCTTGAGCGAATCCCGTTCCCGGATGGCTCTTTCGATATAAATAACCCCTTTGTTGACCCTCCAGGTGATTCTTCCCACCGTGTCATAACGCTGTTTCTTCAGCTCGGACTGCACATCGTCCTTATTATTCACACTCCCGGAAGTGTTATAGTTCAGCTTGACCAGGAACTGCTGCGTATTGAAGAGATAGACGGTTTCCAGCTTATCGGTGGAGTACAGGATTTTGGAAACGACCAGCTGTTCCAGCGCGCTTAACTTCTCATAGGTAAGCTGGTTCGTCTGCAGCAGCATAGACTGGATTTCTGAATCTTCGGTAATGCTGTCCATCAGCTTGCCCATATACGAAATGGCATCATCCATATTCTCGCTGATAAATTGCACCTTCTGGGTATCATTTGCCTTGGCGTCGTTCAGATGAAAATTAATGGAAACGGCGTAAGTGACAATCTCGATGATAGCGATTACAAGAATCAGCATGACTACAACCATCAGAATCATCTTGCGCTTTACGCTGGAAGACAGGTAGGTTAGCAGTGCGCGCTTCAATATCCAGCAGCTCCTTCAAACATTGGTTATACCTATACTACCAAGAATCCTTTTACATGTTAATAAACAAAATTAACCTGCCTGCCGCGTATCCAACATGGAACGCCTTTATTCTCCACATAGTGAAAACAGCCGAACGCCCCATGATGCGGACCGTCCGGCCTTTACTCTTTTGCACATTCGCTATGCGTCTTTCGCTCACGAAGCTTCCGCAGCTGCGGATTTCGATTTTACCATCCGGGAAATCGCCAGGGCGGCCAGGATAATGATCAGTCCCCGCACGATCGGTTGGACAAAGGATGAGATGTTCAGCAGATTCATGATGTTCATGACAACAGCGAAAATGAGCAGTCCGATGAAGCTTCCGCCGATCGTGCCGCGGCCTCCGGTAAGGCTGGTTCCCCCGACAATCACGACGGCGATGGCCACCAGCTCAAATTGAAAACCAGAGCGCGGTTCACCCATGCCGATCCGGGAAGTAATCAGCAGCCCGGCCAGGGCGGCAAGAACGCCGCTGATGATATATACGATCACCTTGACGCGCTCAACCTTGATCCCGAACAACCGGGATGTCTCTTCCCCGCCGCCGACAGCCAGCACATGTCTGCCAAACGGCGTACGATTCAGAACGAAATATCCGAGGATGAACACCACTACGACATAGACGGCGGGAAGCGGAATGCCCAGCAAACTTCCGTTCGCTATATTCGAAAACGCAGGTGTCACCGTTCCGATAATTGGCCCGCCGTTCGTGTACCAGAGAGCAACGGCCCGGAAGATCGCCATCGTAGCCAGCGTCGCCATAAAAGGCTCGACCCGGAATTTCGTCAGCACGACTCCGTTGAGCGCACCGACAAGAGCGCCGATCAGGATCACCACCGCCAGAATGCCCCACACGCCCAAATGCTGCGTATTGGCGCTGACGACCGCCGTTAAAGCCACAACGGATCCGACAGAAAGATCGATCCCTCCCGTAAGAATTACAAGTGTCATACCAACGGCAATGAGCGCACTTTCCGCACTGTATTGCAGCAAATTCATCAGATTGGCGTACGTCAGGAACTTATCGGACAGCAGTGAACCTAGGATCATTAACAGGAAGAGGGTTGCCAGCGGAAGATAGCTTCTCCATTTCGCCATGTTCATTTCACCTCCTGCAGTGCGTATTCCATAATTTTCTCTTCGGATGCTTCGTCCCGCTGCAGCTCGCCGGTAATGGTTCCGCCGGAGAAGACAAGAATCCGGTCACACATTCCCAGAAGCTCGGGAAGCTCGGAGGAGACCATGATCAGGGACAGGCCCTGGCTCAGCAGCTTGTTGATTTCCTGGTAAATTTCCATCTTGGCCCCGACATCCACACCCCGGGTAGGCTCTTCGAGAATAAGAATTTTATACTTGTCCAGGAGCCAGCGTCCGATAAGCGCCTTCTGCTGGTTGCCTCCGCTGAGAGAGCGGATCGGCGCCTTAATGTTCTTCGGTCTCACCGACAGCTGCTGCACCAATTCATTGGCCTGCCTGCTTTCCTTCGGCTCACTGATCAGACCGAACGTTCTGAACTTGCGCAGCGAAGTAATGGACATATTGCTCCGCACACTTAAATTCAGAAATAACCCTTGCGTCTTACGGTCCTCCGGCACAAATGCAATCCCGTCCGCAATGCACTGCCGCGGATTTCTCGGAGCGAACGGCTTGCCGTCCAGCACCATCTTACCCGAGTAGCCTTTGACCAGCCCGAACAGCACTTTAGTCAAAATATTTCCGCCGGAGCCCGCTAATCCGGCAATGCCGAGAATTTCGCGTTTGTTCAGGCTTAAGCTCACATTATGCAGCAGCTCCGGCACATTCAAATCAGAAATCTCCAGCACTTTGGCACCGATCTGTTCCGTGTTCACAGGATAATATTCATTCAGCTCCCGCCCGATCATCAGCTGGACGAGCCGCGCTTCATCCGTATCCTTAATATCCATTGTTTTTACATGCTGTCCGTCCCTCAGAACGGTAACCCGGTCAGCCATGGCGAAGATTTCCCGCAGCCGGTGCGAAATATAGATGATCGTTACCTTTCTTTTTCTGAGCTCGGCAATCGTCTTGAACAGCACAGCCAGCTCGTCTTCGTTCAGGTTCGCGGAAGGTTCATCCATAATCAGCAGCTCCGCGTTGAACGAGACGGCTCTGGCGATCTCGACCATCTTCCGTTCCGAGATGCTCAGCTCTTCCATTTTCTTATAAGGGTCAATCTTGATGTCGAGATTGTTCAGCAGCTCTCCCGCTTCCTTATACAGCGTCTTCCACTGCAGCAGGGAACCCTTTTGCGGTTCTCTCCCCAGAAAAATATTCTCCGCCACCGACAGCGCGGGAATCTCCTGAATTTCCTGAAACAACGTGCTGACCCCGCTCTTCTGCGCCATATAAGGCGACAGGAACTTGACGGACTGACCTTTAAAATGAACGTTGCCTTCCGAAGGCAAATGAACGCCGGATAATATTTTGATTAGGGTTGATTTGCCGGCCCCGTTCTCGCCGACAATCGCATGGAACTCCCCTTCGCTAATGTTCACGTTAATGTCTTTCAGCGCATAATGATTGCCGAACTGCTTGGAGATTCCGTCTAATTTAAGGATGACATTATCCATATCGTTCCCTCTTTGTCATATACATGGATTTGTAGTTACTTGCGGTTCTTGGAAGCGGAAAAGACGACGGCAGCCAGAATGATGATGCCCAGAATGAATTGCTGAATATAAGGATTCATGTTCAGGAATACGAGCAGATTAAACAGCAGCCCGGCGAGCAGAGCACCTAAAAATGCTCCCCAGATTGTGCCTTTTCCGCCGGATAAGCTGGCTCCGCCCACCACGACGGCGGCGATGGCGCTCAGCTCCATGCCTGTTGCTCCGCTGTTGCCGGACATCGGCTGATAAGCGCCGGTTCTGGAGGCAATCAGCAGGCCCGCTATCGCGGCGAACAATCCGGACAGCGCATAAACGCTCAGCTGTACTTTTTTAACGTTGATGCCCGAGTTATAAGCAGCCACCCGGTTGGACCCTACACTGTAGATCTGCCGCCCAAAGATCGTTTTGTTCAGCATAATGAACCCGATGATGTATAATACCAGCATGATAATGACGGGATTGGGAATAGCCCCGATGTACCCCCCGCCAATGGAAAGAAAGCTGTCGCTCGCGTCTCCGCTGATGCCTTTGCCTTTTGTCATAAACAGCGTGGTTCCATCGATAATTACCTTGGTCCCGAGCGTTACGATGAATGGCTGCAGCTTCCCGAAGGTAATCAGCATGCCGTTAATGAGACCGAGGAACAAACCCAGTGCCAGGACAACAATCACGATTACGCCGGTTGGCGCCTGCAGCTGAACGAGCATAATGGCCGTTAAACTTACCGCCTGCATCACAGAACCCACCGACAGGTCAATGCCGCCGATCAGTACCGTCAGCAGCATCCCGATCGACACGATGGCCGGATAGGAGATCTGCCGCAGCAGATTTGAGAAGTTATAGGAAGTGAAGAACTCCGGTGAGAAGATCGGAGAGATTAATGTGACGATTACGATAAACAGCAGCAGCAGCGTCTCTTCCTGTTTCAAGAGCGTACGGGCTTTCTGAATGGTTTCCATCTGCCTGATTCCCCTTTATTTAATGGGACAATGATGGCTTTGCACACTGAGGCAAAGCCATCATTGCTAATCTCAAATTTTAATCCTGGTACCAGTTGCAGACATACGGATGATTGGTCAGCGACTCCGGTCCGTCTTTGCGGATCACAACCGTATCTTCTACACGGGTACCGGCATATCCTGGAATGAGCAGAGTAATTTCAAAAGCGATCGTCTGGTTCTCAACCAGAATATCCTGGCTGTCCGGGCCTACTACCGGAATTTCCTCCTCCGGATCCATGCCTGTGGAGTGGGCGCAGCCGCGGCCTTCACCGGCCATATGCGGATATCCTTCGCGCTTCAACACTTCGTTGGCGGCCACATCTGCCTCCGCGCCGGTCATGCCCGGTCTCAGAGCAGACATTCCCGCTCTCCATGCTTCCAGGCAGGTGTCGAGCAGGCGCTGTTTCTCCGCATCCACCTTGCCGTAAGCTACACCACGCGCCATATCGGACGAATATCCGTTATAACGGCAGCCGATATCGATGAGGATCGTATCGCCTTTGACAATTTCGCGGTCACGCGGGCGGGCCAGGAAGAAGTCCCCGGAGTTCGGTCCCGACTGGACCATCATATCGAACGAGACGGTGTCCGCACCGCTTGCGAACATGTGCGCCATCGCTTGACGCGTCACTTCTCTCTCGGTCAGGCGTTCGGTGGCGAGCAACTCGTGGATTTTTTCGATCCCCATGTCCGCCAGTCGGCCGGCTACTTTCATATTACGGATTTCCGTTTCGCTCTTAATCGATTTCAGGTACTCGATAATATTGGTCTTCTGCAACACCGAGGTTGGATTCAGGCTGTCGCGGATCGTCTCATAGAATTCAAGCGCGCAGTATTTCGAGCCGCTGAGGCCGATTTTGGCGGAATTTCTGCCTTTCTGGAAATCCTTCAGCACATTGCCGAGCTCCTGGCGGATGCCTCTTACATCGGAGAACCATGTCTCGTCGGCGGCATAGGATACCAGACTGCCTTCCGCGAACAGCGTAGGTTCGCCGTCAAGCGGGATAAACACCATAGCCGGATACGGGAATACCCCGTCAAATGCGCGATAGTTGGCTAACCAGCGGACATTGCTCATACGGTACGAGTCTGAATAAACCAGCAGCCCGTCCAGGCCTTCCGCTTCCATTTTCACTCTTGCCTTCTGCAAACGTTCCTTGTACTCGGTTACCGGAATTTCCTGCAATACGTCTTCAAAGCCCATGATGAATTCCTCCTGAATTTATAATTGGATTGGTGTTGGCGGATATGTTTCTTTTAGAACGTTGAATTCGGATCGTAGAAGTCATCGACATTCGACTTGTCGATTACAGGAGAGTCCAGAATCACTCTCTTCTGAATCTCTTTGCCGTTCGCCGCATCGATCGCCAGCTTCACAGCCGTCTCGAAGCTCCATTCATTTTTCACGGACATCATCAGCTCATCCGTGTTCTTGATCTTCTCCAGCGCTTCCTTCTGGGAGTCCATGCTAACCACCTTGATCTCGCTCATCCGGTTTGCTTTCTTAATGGCTTCAATCGCGCCGAGCGCCATCTCGTCATTCTGGGCGAACACGAAGTCAATCTTGCTGTTGGCCTGCAAAATATTCGTCATCACCTGCATCGCCGGCAGCCGCAGCCATTCTCCGGATTGCTCCGCCACGATCTTGATATCCGGATACTTTTGGATCTCCGGCATGAATCCCTTCGTACGAAGCTGGGAGTTAGTCGACTCGACGACACCGTTGAGGATGACCAGATTGCCCTTTTGGCCCATCTTGTCGGCAATGTACTTCGCCGCCTGCTGGCCCATCGTCACCTCATCCGAAGCAACGAATGTCGTATAGGGAATGCTGTCATCGTCCGGTACGCCGGAGGCCGCGATAATCAGCGGGATGCCCGCTCTTTCCGCTTCCTTGTATGCGGGGTAGATCGCGTTGCCCGACAGGCTGCTCACGATAAGAGCATCGACATTGCGGGCGATCAGGCTCTCGATGTTGGCGATTTCCTTGTTTGCGTCCCCTTGTCCATCTGTCACAATAATCTCAACCCCGAGATCGGCGGCTGACTTCTTTGCTGTATCTACGTTGGCAATCCGGAACGGGTGATTCATGACCGTCTGCGAGAAACCGATTACAACTTTTCCGTCTCCCGATTTCCCGGATGAATTGGAGCCTTCGGATGTACTGACCGCTCCTGTCGTGCCTGCATTACCAGCCCCTCCACCGCATCCTGTAACCGCTATCAAGAGCACTAAAAAAAATGCCAATACCGAAGTTTTTTTCTTCATCATTATTCCCCCTGTCATTAGTGTTGACCTAGCCGCTGTCCTCCTTCCAGTGTTGCCTTGAATTGATTATATAATTAATCGCCGCCCGATTAAGGTTAAAAAAAATGACATCAGGGTTGAAAGTTTTGATGCCGGAGAGTAAAAAGAGCAAAGCCCAAGCCTTGTTCCGGCTTGGGCATTACCTTTTTGAAACGATATGCTAGCCAACTTAAGAAGTGAAATTTAAATACTGTCAAACATGAAAAAGGTATTGGGAAGGCAATTTGTCCCGATCCTGAGAATTAAAGAATAGACTATCGGTTCAGATTGAATTAATGATTCCCGTTAGAATTCCTGTAAGCTAAATAGTTTGAACTTTATATGAAAAGTGCTCCTTTGTAACATGGAAGTTGGATTCGAGTCTACAGCACTTATAAGCGCCTCCGCACACGATTTGTGCCAACAATCGTTCCAAACCTGTGCCAAACTACGTTCCATACGGTGTCAAAGTGAAATACAACTCACCTCACATATGGGTTGTATTTCACTTTGACACTAAAAGGCCTTATTTCGGCGATTCTGTAACATAGTTTTGACATAACTTGTAACGATCTTCGGCATAAATCGTTGTTTTTGTACTGTTGCTTGACACATATCGGCAAGTATCATAAATTACCTTCAATTTATTTCGGTAAGTCCAATAGGTCGAAATAGAGTTTTCATGTTATTATCCCTTCAACTGTGAATATGGTGTTTTCTTGAATAAAAATAGTAAGTGTTTGTTTTCGTTCATCCTCTTAATAAATTTAACGATTCCCCGAATAATAAATATTGATAAAATGATAATAATGAATGGAATTATTTCTAAAAGAAAAACAGGAGCTAATGCTGATAATGAAACGAAAATCTCGTAAAGAAAAAAATAATCAACTATTCCAACAACCACAAAAGACATTACAATCAATTGAAATTTCTGATAATAACAATAAAGCTTATAATAGGCTCTTCTTAAGTAATCACAAGCCTTTATGCTTCACCTCATTGTGATTATTTAAAGCAGATCATCCCGTAATTCACTTTTAGTAAATAGAGCAGCAGAAGCCACATCCATTGCGTAATATCCGAATCCCGATAATCCAAAGTCAATGAATGAGATTCCCGATGATGTGCTAATTAGGTTGCTATAGTGAAATGTCGGCATGGATGAATCCCCATGTTTCAGAACTCTTTTTAACAAGATATCTCATTCCTTTAAATTGATTTTGGAATAAATGTTTGGTGAAAATAAAGTGTTAGACTGAAGTCGTAGAATTACCGCAGGTTTTAAAGAGAAGAATCGTCAGCTATTAAAATATAAGTTTTAGACAGATCCATTAAAAGAAGCAGCGGCAGGCCAAGACTTGAAAAATAAAGTCTGATATGCTCCCAATACGGTAGACAGGCGAAATAATAAAAGCCTGCTACTGTGAGGGGAGTTAAGTCAATAGAGTGGACACGGTAAAAAGGGTCAGTTCGCTTGTTTTAGATTGCTGTAATACAACGACTCAAAGCGATCCGGTGAGAGATGGCCAAGTTTACTGTGGATTCGTTTTCGGTTGTAGAAGAACTCAATATATCGGAACAACTGGTTTTCGGCTTCTTTTTGAGTCTGGAAGGTTCTCCCTCCGTAAATCAGTTCTCGTTTGAGGATGCTGTGGAACGATTCAATGCACGCATTGTCGTAGCAGTTTCCCCTGCGGCTCATGCTGCGAATCATATGGTACTCTTTCAGCTTCTTCCGGTAATCTGCAGAGGCGTACTGGCTCCCGCGGTCAGAATGGTGGATGAGTCCTTTATCCGGCTTCTGTGCCTCGTAAGCCTTGTCGAGAGCACTAGAAACCAATGCTACTCTCATTCGGTTTCCGAGCTGCCAGCCCACAATTTTACGCGTGAATAAATCGAGAACGCTCGCTAAATAGACTGTATTTTGGCGTGTTCGGATGTAGGTAATGTCGTTGACCCATACTTGGTTGGGCTTTGTACACACATCGAAATGTTGGTTTAGCCAATTTGGAGCAAGGGGGAAGTCATGGTTCGAATCGGTCGTCTGTACTTTAAATTTCCCCATCGCCTGGGAGCGGAGATGGTGTGCCCGCATGAGCTGGCCTACGGTTTTTTCACCCACCCTAAACCCTTCTTCATGCAGTTTTCTAGTGATTTTGGGACTGCCGTAGATCGCATTATTGTCATGAAAGTTTTTGCTCATGATTCTCCGTTTAGTGATCCAGCAAAATGCTTGCCGTCTATTTCCCTATCTAGTTCATTCTATTCTGAATGAATTGCTGAATCATCATACCCAGCCTGTTTCTTTACATAAAATCTCATTTATAATTGTAATTTTCGCATGTTTATTTTCATTCTTCGTTGAACTAACCTTAACAAAGTACAAATACTTTAAGTAAATAAAAAACCAGTAATAGCAAGGCTTTCGCTACTACTGGTTTTAATATCAGTCTCAAACATATACCCTAAAAAGTCTCATTTATCGATCAAATAAGTCTCAAGTATAGCCGTTACTCACAAGAATTGCGGGTTATTTCCGATGGATATCCCGCTGCCGCATCCCCTCAAACAGCAGGATGGTCGCCGCCATAGCGGCGTTGAGCGATTCGGCCCGTCCGGCCATCGGGATGATAATGCTCTTGTCGACGAAGGCCGCCGTCTGCGGTGAGATGCCCTGGCCTTCACTGCCGATCAGCAGCCACTGGCTGCCGTGAAAATCATGGGTGTAGCAGGAGTCCACCCCCGTCAGCGAAGTGCTTACCAAAAGGGCACCGCGTTCCCGGGCATGCGGCAGAATGTCGCTTAGGTCCCCCTCCACTACCGGGAGATGGAACATAGAGCCCATCGTGGAACGGATGGTCTTGGGGTTGTACAGATCGGCGCAGCCTTTGCCGAGGATTACTCCGTCCGCACCTGCGGCATCCGCACTGCGGATGATCGTCCCCACGTTACCGGGGTCCTGGACCCCGTCCAGCACCATAACCCAGCTATCCGGCTTCCCAAGGATGGCTTCCAGTCCCTGCTGCTCCTTGCGCACAATGGCAAACACCGGCTGCGGTGTGCCCGTGCTGCTGCATTTGGCGATGACTGCCGCCGAAACGCCGATCACCTCCATACCCTGCACAGACTGAAGCAGCGTCTTCAGCTCAGCAGGCATGCCTTTATCCAGATCATAGGCCAGGCATGCCACATCGGCTTCAGCCAGCAAAGCCTCCTGCACAAGATGGATACCCTCAATGATATACTTGTTCGCTTTGTCGCGGTGCTTTTTCTCCTGCAGTCCGGCCCATTCTTTTACCCGCGTATTTTGGGGTGACATAATCTCCATGAAGTCCTACCTTTCTGTTCCTGCCCTGCCTATTGATACGCCATTTCCAGCTTGGTCAGATTGTCCTTCCGGCCTACGATAACCAGTACATCCCCTTCGATGAGCCGGTCCTCGGCTCTGGGGGAGATATTCATTTCCTCACCCCGGCGGATTGCCATGACATTACAGCCGTATTTGGCGCGAATGTTCAGCTCCTGCAGATTTTTGCCCAGCATCGTTCCGGAGACCTTCATATCCAGGATGCTATAATCTGGCGACAGCTCGATATAATCAAGAATATTGGGCGAAGCCAGGTGGTGTGCCACCCGCATGCCCATATCCCGTTCAGGATAGATCACTTTGTCTGCGCCAATTTTGCTGAGCACCTTCCCGTGCAGCTCGCTTTTGGCCTTGACCAGAATTGCCGGTACGCCCAGGTCCTTCAGAATCAGCGTCGTTAAAATGCTGGCTTGAATATCTTCCCCAATCGCCACCACAACCACATCAAAGTTGCGGATGCCCAGTGCGCGCAGCGCCTCTTCATCGGTGGAGTCTGCGGATACGGCATGGGTTACAATGCCCGAGATTTCCTGCGTGCGCTGCTCGTCAGCATCGATTGCCAGCACATCGAACCCCATACCGCTGAGTGCTTTGGCAACACTTGAGCCGAAACGCCCCATTCCGATAACGGCGTATTGTTTTTTTGCAGCCATATCTGTACCTCCCGTAGCAATTTGCATCTCACACAGTATAGCATAAGCTCACCCAAACTTGAATTTCCCCTGCACTTTCAGGGCACATTATAACGAGGCAATAGAAGCTGATCTTTAAGAATTTAATCTGAGCGGCCAGCAGCCTCTCCGGATGAATAACCACTATATTGAAGGAGGCACGACTCATGCCGGTTACCATTGATTTGCGCCAGGCGATTATCCATAAGGTGCACGGACAGTCCGAAGGCGATCTGCGGGAGATGATTGAAGGCTCAGTGGACGGGCCGGAAACGGCGCTCCCTGGACTTGGCGCTGTATTCGAAATGATGTGGAAGGACCTGGATCACGCCAAGCAGGATGCGCTGGTCTCGATGCTGCACAGACATTTGGAGAAAATCACCCCCGGGTCCATTACCTCCTAAGGAAGCGGGACGCATGGAGCCAGAAAACCTCCGCTGTCTACGGTGCTGCACCGTAGGGCGGAGGTTTTTTCGCAAAGCTTATTTCTTATTCGCGTTTGCGGCGAGATGTCCGGTCACTCAAGGAGCAGTTTCCAGGAACTTCGCGGTCGGGTTCTTCTCCATAGCGGTACGCATCGCGTATTCGTTCTCGAAGAGTACCACATAATTGCCTTTCTTGTCCGTAACGAGTGTGGAATTGATGCGGAACTTGCTTGGGTCCGGCTTGTTCTCATCCACAATCCAACGCGCGAACTGATAGCTCATCCGCTGCAGCTGCACCTCCACGCCATACTCGCCTTTCATGCGGTATTCGAAGACCTCGAACTGCAGTTGTCCGACTACGCCCAGAAGAATATCGTCGAAATTGACCGTGCGGAACACCTGAATCATGCCCTCCTCGGTCAGCTGGTCGATCCCCTTCTGGAACTGCTTCGATTTCAGCGCGTTTTTGATGCTTACTTTGGAAAAAATCTCAGGCGAGAACGTCGGCAGTTCGTCGAACTCAATATCACCGGCCTGGCTCAGCGTATCCCCAATGCGGAAAATACCGGGATCGAACAGCCCGATAATATCCCCCGGAAAAGCCTCTTCGACAATATCCCGGTCCTGGGCCAGGAATTGCTGCGGCTGGGACAGCTTAATATCCTTGCCCGCACGCACATGCTTCACACTCATTCCGCGCTCGAATTTGCCGGATACAATCCGCAGGAAGGCGATCCGGTCACGATGGGCCGGGTTCATGTTTGCCTGGATTTTGAACACATAGCCGGTAAATTTCTCGTTCGTCGGTTCTACGGAACCGGCAGTACTGCGGCGCGGCTCCGGCTTCGGTGCCAGTTCCAGGAAGTTGTCCAGGAAAGTCTGTACGCCAAAATTATTAATCGCACTGCCGAAGAATACCGGTGTCAGCTCACCGCGCAGCACCTTTTCATAGTCAAAAGCATCTCCGGCCACGTCAAGCAGCTCCAGATCCTGGCACAGCTGGTCATGCAGGTATTCTCCGGCCATCTCGCGGATAATCGGGTCATTATAGCTTTCTACCTTTTGAACCTTAATTACAGAGTGGTCGTCGCCTTGGAACAGCTCTACTTGATTTTTCATCCGGTCATATACGCCGCACAGCTCGCGTCCGCCCCCGATCGGCCAGTTCATCGGTACGGAGCGGATGCCCAGCACATTCTCCAGCTCTTCCATCAGCTCGAACGGACTTTGGCCTTCACGGTCAAGCTTGTTGATAAATGTAAAAATCGGGATGCCCCGTTTGGCGCAGACCTGGAACAGCTTAATCGTCTGGGCTTCCACACCCTTTGCGACGTCGATCAGCATGACCGCACTGTCCGCAGCCGTTAAGGTACGGTAGGTGTCCTCACTGAAATCCTGGTGACCCGGAGTATCCAGAATGTTCACCCGGTGACCCATGTAGTCAAATTGCATCACGGAGGAGGTTACCGAGATTCCGCGCTGCTTCTCAATTTCCATCCAGTCACTTGTCGCATGCTTGCTCGCTTTACGGGCCTTAACCGACCCCGCCAAGCGGATCGCACCCCCGAACAGCAGCAGCTTCTCCGTCAATGTTGTTTTCCCCGCATCCGGGTGGGAAATGATCGCAAACGTTCTGCGTTTGTCCACTTCCTGTTGCAGCTTCTGATCCAGTGCCTTATTCATTGCACATATCCCTTCATATATAAATTCATGCTTCTCTTCCATTGCCGGTTACCCATCAAATCGGTGCTCTGCTCATTTGTACAAATCCCTTCATCGGTGAATTGCCGTTGCCACAGTACCTTTATCGTTACATTTCCGCTTCTGTTGAAAGCATCCTTTTCAGTATAACAAAATCCGGGGAAGATTATCTACATCTAAGCGGGGGAAGGTAAATTATCTTGAATAAAGTGGACTTAAGTTTGATTAAAATAGGCTGAGGCCGTAACTTCGGTGAATAGTTGGATTTTCGGCGCCACTTCTGCCATTTTGAAATGCTGCTCTAGTTTGCAGGGGATCCGATTGAGCACATAGGTAAAGCAAATCTTACAACTCTTCAAATTCCTGCTCCATAAGCCTCGTTGTCCAATTCCCGGCTGCTTCGGTTATTTTTCGATTTAATGGACGGTACTCCGGATCTGTGGAGATAACCTTTACATCTGGAGAGATATTTCCGTTTAAAATCCCCCTGCAGCCTCTGCAGGGGGATTTTCTTCACACCATATATCATTTACAGAATGAACTAGCTGTTAGCCTGCCACACCACGTTGTCCTCATCCTGTCCGTTGACCGGCCACCAGTGGAAGCCTTCACGGGCCAGCAGCTGATCAGCTTCAACCGGTCCCCAGGAGCCAGCCGGATAGGAGGCCAGATCGCCGGTGCCTTCCCTCCAAGCCTGGGCAATACGGTCCACAAAGGACCAGGCCGACGACACTTCATCCCAACGGGTGAAGTAGGTCGAATCGCCGCGTGCCGCATCATGCAGCAGGCGCTCGTAGGCTTCCGGTGAGTTGATGCCCACCATGCAGCTCTGGCAGAAGTCCATGGCGAGCGGCTGGATTTCCGACTCCGAGCCCGGCTTCTTGGCGTTGATCTTCACGTATATGCCTTCCATCGGATTCACGCGAATGACGAGGAGGTTTGGTTCGAGCTTATGCTTTTGGCCCAAATAGACGTTGGTCGGCATACCCTTGAACTCCACTACCACTTCTGTTGTCTTCACGGGCAGTCGTTTGCCGGTGCGGATGTAGAACGGTACACCCGCCCAGCGGAAGTTATCCACAAATACACGGGCTGCAAAATAGGTCTCCGTATTCGACTCCGGATCAACCTTGTCTTCCTGGCGGTAAGCCGGGAGGGTCTTGCCTTTGTAGAGGCCTTGCGTATATTGTCCGCGCACCACATTCTCATGGACTTCCCCGGAGGAAGCGTAAGGCCGCAGGGAACGGAGCACTTTGACCTTCTCATCACGGATATCTTCAGCCAAGAGACGGCTCGGCGGTTCCATCGCGATCATCGTCAGCAGCTGCAGCATATGGTTCTGGCCCATATCGCGCAACGCACCGGCATGGTCATAATATCCGCCGCGTTCTTCCACACCGACGGTTTCACCGAGGGTAATCTGGATATTGGCAATATGCTTATTGTTCCAGAGCGGTTCGAAGAAAGCATTGGCAAACCGGATGACTTCAATGTTCTGCACCATTTCTTTGCCCAGGTAATGGTCAATCCGGTAAATTTCCTCTTCCTTGAACACCTGGCGGATCTGCTCGTTCAGCTGTTCTGCAGATTCCAGATTGTAGCCGAACGGCTTCTCGATGACGAGACGGTTCCAGCCCCGGGTCTGCAGCATGCCGCCAGCCTTGAGGTTGAACGAGACACTGCCGAACAGCTCGGGAGCGAGGGCGAGATAGAACATCCGGTTGCCCGGAATCCGGAACTTCTCTTCCAGCGCTTCAGTCTGCGCGTTCAGCTCACGGAAGCCTTCAATATTGTTGATGTCCAGAGACTTGTATTCAAAATGCTGTACGAACTCATTCCATTCGGCTGCATCTCCCGCTTGGTAGCGGCAGAATTCCTGAATCGATTCCTTCACATCTTCACGGAATTCTTCTTGGGTACGGGGACGCCGAGCCACGCCAATGACCGCGAAATCATGGGTTAGCTTGCCTTCACGGTACAAACTGTAAATCGCCGGGAAAAGCTTGCGGCGGGCCAGATCTCCGGTTGCCCCAAAGATAAAGAATACAGCACCGGGTGTATGCAGTGCATCAAGGGTTTGATTTTCAGCCATGGCTCCTCATCTCTCTGTATGTAATATAGTTGACAATCATTCTCAACGCCGGACAGTTCATAAAAACGCGACGGCGTGATGTAATTTTATCATATTCGCTCTAAGGATGCTATCACATTCCTGACAGTTTTTCTCGGGATTTCGCAAATTTCCATTACTCTTTCTTATCTGTTTATGCGCTCCCGCTTATAGGACCATGAAGCCTGCCACTCACACACATATTATAACCTCATGCCAAAGGCTCCGCAACGCAGAGCCCGCGTGTAGAGTTTTCCACCGGGATGCCCTCTCTAACATCTAAAATATCACATTAGAGTATCCCTAAAACTTTCACCAATCGCACTGCAAGCACAACTAAAGCCGTCCACAGGATATGATATCCGCGCAACGGCTTATCTGGTAGTTAAAGTCTGGCATACCCTCAAACGAGAACCCGGCCGCTTGTGATTTACAAGCTTAATATTCAATCGTGATCAAAGGCAAACCTATCGTTACCCGGTTGGTATTATTGTTCCCGTTCGTATGAACCGCAAGCTGGAGAGCAAGGGCATGCCTCCCGCTGCGGACGGTGCGTTCAAGCCCTGGCACACTGTAGGAGCGGCTGTATGTAGTGTTATCTTCATAGCTTTCTTCCGGGTTCATACCGGGGAGCTGTTCCTGGAGCGATTGCTCTATGGAAAATAGTGCATCCCCCGCGCCGCCCTGCTCCTTCGCGGCACCCTGCAGCGAGGCGTTCCACTCCGCCGCAATTCCGGCTTGCAGCAGCTTCTGCCCGGCAGACGCCGCAGCGGCCGGAAGCTCCGGCGTCTGCCGCAGATCTGCCGTCTCGAAGGTTACGATCACATAGCTGCGTCCGCCTCCCAGCTCGCTCCAGAACAACGAAACCTTCGCTCCGGCAAGAGCGGCAGCTGCGCGAGAGGTCACATGCCCGTCTTCGTCAGACACGCTGACCTTCCCAAGCCCGAGCTTCCCGGCAAGGCGCTCTGCCGCATCTGCAGCGGATGCACCCGATGCGCCGCTGGTTTCACCTTGCCACTTCAATACGAGCCGGAGCGGGGAATCCGGCAGAGTGGCTGCACTGCCAAGAGTAGTTAGCATTGAGAGTGAGCCGGCAAGGCCTTTATCATCGGCGCCCGCTGCATGTCCATCAACTGCTGGCGAAGACAGAGGTACGGATGAACCGGCTCCCTCCGGGCTGCGGAACCCTGCCATAAGCACCGCCGCTATGCCGAGCCCTATCAGCAGTATTGCTCCTTTGCCTGCACCTCTGCTTGTTCCTCTGTTCCCCATCTTCCATCTTCCTCTCCATCCGGTCTAGTAATCTACTAAACAGGATAACCAGGAAGAAAGATTATATACCTGCAGCTATTCTGCAAGTCCGTTCTTATAGGCATAAATGGCCGCCTGGGTGCGATCCTCCACACCCAGCTTGGCAAGAATATTCGTCACATGGAATTTCACAGTCTTAATGCCAATGATTAGCTGGTCGGCAATATCCTGATTGGATCTGCCCTGAGCCAGCAGCTTGAGCACTTCCATCTCGCGTTCGGTAAGCTCCTTGTAAGCTGGCGATTCGCTGCCTTTGGCATTGGAGCGGAACCGGTTCATCATTTTGGAAGCGACCTGCGACTCCAGCACCGACTGGCCTCTTGCGGCTGCGCGGATCGCATCTGCTACTTCACTTGCCCGCGAGGTCTTCAGCAGGTAGCTGAATGCACCGGCTTCAATTACCGGATACATTTTCTCGTCATCCAGATAACTGGTCAGCACAATGACTTTACAATCCGGGTACAGCTTCAGCAGTTGTCTTGTCGTTTCAATCCCGTCCATGCCATCCATTACCAGATCCATCAGGACCACGTCAGGGTTGTACTCCTGAGCAAGCCGGATGCCTTCTTCTCCGCTTCCGGCCTCGCCCACCACTTCTATTCCATCCTCGGTGCCAAGCACCGCAGCAAGTCCAATCCGGACCATTTCGTGATCGTCCACAAGCAGTACTTTAATCGCTTCCGCTTCCTCCATCTCCATGGCACCCTTGCCTCCTATTCATTGACTAATGGTACAGTAATCTCGATCCGCATGCCTTTACCCGGGGCGGTAATGAACTGGATCGAGCCCCCGGTTTCGTTAATCCGCTCCTGCATATTGGACAGGCCGTAGGATGTCTGCTTGCTCTCATCCATCTCGAAGCCGACCCCGTCATCCCGCAGGGTGAGCCGGACGGTATCGCCCCGGCGGTGCAGCCGGATCTCCATCTTTTCTGCCTTGGCGTGGCGGAGTGTGTTGGAGATCGCTTCCTGCACGATGCGGAACAAGTGATTCTCCACACCCTTCATCAGCTGCACATCCGGGTCCATCTCGAATACGATGTCAATCGGAACCTTGATCTCCAACTCCTTGATCAGCTCTTGAAGCCCCTCCCGCAATCCTTTGCCCTCCAGATAGACCGGACGCAGGTGCAGCAGCAGCGCGCGCATCTCGGACTGGGCAACGGCCGACATCTCTTCAATCAGCGCAATTTGCCGCTGCGCCTTGTCAAAGTCTTTTTCCAGCGTCCGCCCTACTGCCGTTGCCGTCATGGAGATGGCGAACAGCTGCTGGGACACAGCATCATGCAGTTCCCGGGCCAGCCGCTGCCGTTCTTCCATAATCGCGGATACGCGGGCCTGCTCGGCAAGCTTGGCATTGTTGGTAGAGAGCCGCTGCAGCGTGTTCACCTGGTTCTCCCATTTGCCGCTGATCCGGCTGAGCTGTCCGCTGAGCCTGCCCAGTTCATCATTGCCGAGATCCGGCATGGCCGGAGTCAAATTCCCTTTTTCCCAGGCTACCAGGGTAGCCCGCAGCCGCTCCAGCTTCCGTTTGGTGCGAAATCCTTGGTAGAAGCCAAAAACAATGCCGAACACCACAGGCAATAGAATCAGCGTGACCGCTGTTCTTACTCCGATTCTCCAATCCTCAAACGGCTGCAAATATCCATATGTATACATAATGTACAGGATAACGAGCAGCATGACCAAAGAGAACAGAGCCCCCTCACCCATGCTGCGCGTAACCATATTGCTGCTTTTTTTGCCCATGCCGGGAAGCTCTCCTTCTTGGTTTAGTGTCAGGGATGCTCAGTCTGCCCGTACATCCAGGTCACCCATTAGATAAGAAATATTGAATTTCACTTTCTGCGCACAGCTGTCATAGTTAGCCGATTTCCAGTTCAACCGGTTCAACATGCCCGTATCGCGGTGGCTCCCGAACTCAATAGAGCCGAACAGCACAAAGGCTTCGATCTCCACCCCGTAATCCTCGGACAGATGAATATCCGTGTCGCCAAAAATCCCCTGGAACAGCATCACTGTCTCCGGGTCCTCCGCCATAGCCAGCGACAAATCAATATCCGCCTCCCCCAGCACATGCCAGGCACTCAGGCTGCGCATGACCCAAGGTGACAGATCCCAGTCAAACCTGGACGAGAAGCTTTGCTTCTGCATAAACCCGCCCCTGCGCTGCATCCGTCTGGATTTCACAAAAAACATCCCCAGAGAGATCAGGCAAATTCCGAGTACCAGTAGCAGATGATCCAGCATCAGCAGCACGGCCCCAACCCCCAGGAGCTTATACCCCTGCTTGACCTTGCCCGACGTTGTCCGGTAAACCCCGAGCAGCAGGAACAGAAGCGCGACAATGGAGAAAAATCCGAGCCATCTGCCAAATATCATCAAGCAGCCGACGCCGATCAGTCCAATGGCAATCATACGGTTCCGTTTATCCATTTCGCACCTCCTATAAGTTTTGCGGAGCAAAACTCTCTTCGTAAGCATGTTTTAACTGTACTTCCTACAATTAAAAGCCTCAAATTTGTTCAAAAGCCAAGCTAATTGTACTCTCTACACTTAAAAAGACTGCAATGCTATAAATAAGCGATTTTAGCCAATTTTAACTGCACAAATTATATTTAAGTTAAAAGCACGGGGTTCCCACCCTTTTAACTGCAGAAAATACAATTCGCTAGGATGTCTAAAAGCTAGCTGGGGTTTATCTGTGGTTCAACAAATCAGGCATAAGGATTAGTACACGATGTCGACGCTTTTAATTGAATTGCAGGGTTCATAAGGTTCTGCAGCGTTGCCCGCATCCCGCTACAAAAGCCATACCGGTATGGGAGATCCATACCGTATGGCTTTACCTTGATCAGCATATCATATCTGCCTATTGTTTAGGAACAGGCTTTATTTTTCTTTTTTATCCAATGAAGGAGAAGATGGAGTAGTGTTCAGCTTGCTCTTCAGTGCAGCGAGCTGTTCTTCCACTTTCAGCTGCTTTTCGGCATCAACCGGTTTGCTGTATGCTGTTGCCGAAGGGCTGTAAGGCGCACGCAGCACATCTGCCTCTGCTTCAAGCTGCATGATTTTTTCTTCCATACGGTGGAAGCCCAGGGACGCGCTGCCGCTCTCGATGGCATGAACACTGCTGATCTGCGACATTTGCTTTTTGGCCTTAGCCATTTGCGCACGGGAGACCAGTTCATTGCGTTTGTTGCGCAGCTTGTAGAATTCATCCTTCATATCATGAAGCTGCTGCACCAGTTCCTTGGCTTGAACCTCTGCCTGAGCGTGAAGCTCGCTGTATTCGGCATGCTTCTGGTCGAAGTAGATTTTTTCCTCCAGCAGCTTGCGGGTAACTTCTTCCTGGCCATTTTTCAGTGCCAGTTCAGCTTGAGCCGCACGTTGTCCGGATACTTTTGCTGCTTCCTCAACACGCTGCTTCATGCGGCGCTCATTGGCCATCTGCTTCGCTACGGTAACCTCAGCTTCGTGAATTTCAGCCTCCATATCACGCAGATATTGGTTCAGCATTACGATTGGGTCCTCTACCTTATCCAGCAAGTCATTTACCGACGCCTTTGTCATATCCTTAATCCGTTGAAATACTCCCATAATTTACACTTCTCCCTTCTCATATTTAGAAAGTTTTTGTTTGAGTTCTTCTACTTCTTTTTGCAATGCCTTCTTCTCAATGTCTTTCATCATGGCATCAATACCGGAGTCTTGTGCCGAATAAGCGCCTGCTTTGTCATAACCGGGGTTGTAGCCCGGCTGGCTGCCGTAAGGGCCGTATCCGCCTTGTCCCTGAGGACCATAAGATCCTTGCGGTCCCCGTCCATGTTCAGGTCTGCCTGCGTATGGGCCGCCATAGGCCCCCCCCGGTGCGCCGGGTCCAGGTCCGAAAGGATTATACTGGGTCGGCTCTTTGGGAATAATAAACGCTGCGATGAAGTACACCAGAATGGTGGTTCCGCCGGTAAAAGGAATGCTGACCAGCAGCAGAATCCGGAACAGTGTGGAGTCGATGCCGAGCGTCTCGGACAATCCACCTGCCAGTCCTGTCATCACCTTGTCACGGGTTGAACGATACAATCGGGTCATAGAACTACTCCTTTCCATCGTTGTTCAGCTTCTCCTTCAGGCGGGCCATCTCTCTTTCGAGTACGGTCGCCACGGTTTCTCCTGCCTGAATGGCGTATTCCTGCCCCATCCGGCGCAGATCACGCAGGCTCTTCGCCTCCAGCTCCCAATCGCTCATCCGGTCTTCCAGCCGGCCGAACATCTTGGGAACATCACTGCCGTTGCCATAAGCTGTGGCTCTCTGGTTCATGCGCTGCTGCAGGCGCAGCGACTCCATCCGTGCTGCATAATACTGACGTTTGCTGTATACCGTCTGATACTCCATTTTCAGCTCGTTCAATTGGCTCTCAAGCTCAAACAGTGATTGCTGGCTCTGCTCCAGCAGACCGCTGTACTGCTCCAGCTTTTCCTCGTGGATGATCTTCTCCTGCAGCGCCAGCTTGGCCAGATGATCCTCGCCCGCCTTCAGTGCCAGCAGTGCCTGCTCTTCACGTTTGTTCCTCATGGCTGTTGCCTGATTAACCTGCAGCTGCAGTTGCTTCGTATGAGCTGCATATTGCTGGTACAGTCTCTCAGCTTCGGTGATTTCCTCACGGGTCGAATGTAGAAATTGATCGATCAGCTTCACCGGGTCCTGGCTCTGTTCCAGCCGTTCATTCAAGTTAGCTACGGTAATATCTCTCATGCGGCGAAAAACACTCATGATTTCCTGCTCCCTCCCTGCTTCTTAATTAAGTAATCTTCAGTTGCTTAGTATGTTCCGTTTCTTCTGCCCTTCAGCACCGAGATGCCCCAAACCACCAGCGCGATACCGAGCAGCGGTCCGATGATCCAGGAAAGCTTAGCGATCAGGGACATGACACCGATGAACATTACCACCCAGCCGATAATCTTGCGTCCGCTTTTAATTCCGTAATACCCGAGAACAACCAGCAATACCGGGAACAAAATTCTGAACATTCCATGGATTAGCGGAAGGGCAATCCCCATCAGCATAATCGCTCCAAGCACGATCAGAACAACCGCAAGTCCATTACCTTGTCTTCTTTGCATTTTTTCTCACCGCCTTTCGTTAACCTTGAACCTTATAGCCTTATTCTAGAGCAAACCGCAGACTTCTAAAACAGACCGGGGACGGTTTTGTGTACTGGACCTTAGTCGGGGAGGCTATGGGACTGCAGGCTACCGGGCTTACGTTAGACAGGATTTCCACATTACTCTCCATACCGTGAGCTTTCAGTTTGCGTAATACTTTACCGTTGTACATAATATGGAAGTAAAGTGGTCCCATCTTGAAACAACCCTTAATCGGGCTGCTAGCAGCATGCGGCTGAACAAAGGAGCATGACCTATGAAAACACTATTGATCGTTGAGGATGACCGGGGCCTGAATAAAGGCATCGCCCTGACTCTTGCCCAAAATGATCTGGCTATACAGCAAGCCTATGATATAACCTCAGCGGAGCAAATTCTTTCTTCTAATAAGATAGATATTATCATCCTGGATATCCATCTTCCCGATGGAAGCGGATTGGACTACTGTGAGAAGATCCGGAGAACCTCCCAGGTGCCGATTATCTTTTTGACTGCGAATGATATGGAACCGGATATCGTTACAGGGTTTGAGCTTGGGGGAGATGACTACATCACGAAACCTTTCAGTCTAATGATCCTGCGGGCCAGAGTCATGGCCGTTCTCAAACGGACCGCCTCCCGCGGCGAGGACAAAATAACATTGGGGCCCTTAAGCTTTGATTTTGGAAAGCTGGAATTTTATAAGAATACGGAACAACTCATCCTTAGCAAAACTGAATTGAAGCTGCTGAAAATTCTGGTTGCGAACCCCGGTACGATTTTAACCAGAGAACAATTAATCGACAGGATCTGGACGCAGGAGGCCGAGTTTGTGGATGAGAACGCACTGACAGTTGCCGTCAAACGGCTGCGTGCCAAGATTGAAGACGACCCTGCGGCTCCAAAATACATAAAAACAGTCTACGGCCTGGGGTATATGTGGGCGGAGAGGCCAAATCCATGACCAGCAGTAAATATGTTCGCAGTTCCAAACGGTGCAGCCTCATTTTTTCAGCAATCTTTTTGCTTCTGGTATTGGGTTACGCCGGAATAGCCGCCTTTCTGGAAGGGGGGCACCCGGCACTCATGGAACTGACAGTCCTCTTCGTATCCTGTATGCTGCTCTTGGGAGGCGTATGGAACTGGACGCTGCGGCGGCAAATTACAAGATTCATGGATTCTGTTGATGAAATGGTAGACCGGGCGATTCATGGACGGGAGAAGATGACCCATTTTGACGAGACCAGCCTCTCTTCCCTGGAGCATAAGTTATGGCGCTACATTGAGATCAACAAAGCGAATGAGCAGAATCTGGAAGCTGAAAAGAACACGATCAAAGAGCTGATCTCCGATATCTCCCATCAGACCAAAACTCCCCTATCCAATATTATGCTGTACAGCCAACTGCTTGCGGAAACGCCGGAACTTGGGGCAATACCCGGCTTCTGCTGAACCAGATAGAATCGCAATCAGAAAAGCTCGAATGGCTGATTACCTCACTGGTCAAACTGTCGAGACTGGAAACGGGCATGATTACGCTGCAAAGCACTGTAAGTCCTGTGATTGAGACGATTACCCGAGCCGTATCGCATATTTACACCCGTGCAGAGAACAAAGGGATCGATATTCAAATTCAATGCGATCGGCAGACGAAAGCCCGCCACGATCATAAGTGGACCAGCGAAGCACTGTTCAACCTGCTTTAGGGATTCAGAGGGAGGAGCTTGAGCACATCTTCAAGCGGTTTTACCGGGGATGTAGCGCCAGGGATTACGAAGGCATCGGGATCGGGCTTTATTTAACGCAGAAAATTATCAGCCTCCAGGGAGGTTTTATTACAGCGGCATCCGAGGTGGGTAAAGGAACGAAGCTCGCGGTCTTCCTCCCCCAAATCTAATTGTGTCAATACTGACAGATTTCAGACACACCCCGGTTAGATTGGTCTGATATCTTAAGGAGCAACCAAAGATGATGGAGGAAGACATAACATGCCCATTTTGAGAATTGAACATCTGAAGAAATACTATGGAAAGGATCCGCAGACGACGGTAAAAGCGCTGGACGATGTCTCCCTATCTGTGGAGAAAGGGGAATTTCTGGCGATTGTCGGCACCAGCGGCAGCGGAAAAAGCACACTGCTGCATATGCTGGGCGGCCTGGACCGGGCTACGGCAGGCAAGGTTATAGTAGACGGGAATGATATTTTTGCGATGAGCGATGAGAAATTGACGATTTTCCGACGCCGGTCGGTCGGATTTATCTTTCAGAGCTATAATCTTGTCCCGATCCTGAATGTGCTCGAAAATATATTGCTTCCTATAGAGCTCGACGGCGGCAGAATCGATCAGGCGTATCTGGACGAGGTGATCCGGGCCTTGGGCCTTCAGGAGAAAATCCACAATCTCCCCTCCAATCTCTCAGGCGGCCAGCAGCAGCGCGTGGCAATTGCCAGAGCGTTGGCTACCAAACCTTCTATTATTCTGGCAGACGAGCCTACAGGCAATCTCGACAGCAAAACCAGCCAGGAAGTGCTGATTCTGCTGAAGCAGTTGAGTGAGAAATTCAATCAGACCATTGTTATGATCACCCACAACGAGGCCATCGCCCAAACCGCCGACCGCATTATCCGCATTGAAGACGGACACATTGTCTCAGGCCACACTGACTACAGCGGAGCAAACCCGTTATGATCAGCACAAACAACCGTAAAATTGTGACCCGCCTCTCTCTGAAGAGCTTGAAAGCCAATCCGATGCGCAATTTGGCTGTGATCTGTGCTGTCATCCTGACGACCCTGCTTATCACCTCTATTTTCACAATGGTTCTAAGCCTCAACAAATCCATGGAATTGACCCAGATGAAAACCTCAGGCACTGATTTTCACGGAGGCTTCAAATATCTTACCCCGGCACAGGTAGAAACACTGAAGAAACATTCCTCCATACGGGAATACGGCGTTTCACTGCATGCAGGCGAATTACGGAATGAGGTGTTCAAAAACACCCGGGTAGAGGTTAACCAGACTGACAAATCCTCCGCCAGGCACAGCTTTGTTCACTTTATCGAAGGCGGGCTGCCTGTCGCAGAGAATGAGGTTGTGCTGAATACCTGGGTGATGGATAAGCTCGGCATCAAGCATGCGCTGGGCCAAAAGGCCACTCTGGACATTGATATCGGGGAGCGTGTGGTACAGCAGGATTTTATTGTATCAGGGTACTATGAGGCGGACAAAAATTTGTCGATGGCAGGACTGGCTTTCGTCTCTGAGGCTTGGGTGCAGAAGAATCTGTCCTCTATTGATCCGGTCAAGTCCAAAGCCAGCGGTTCCTATGTGAATACCGCAGAGCTGAGCGTAATGTTCAGCAATGCTGTGGATATTGAAAAGAAGCTGAACAAAGTGCTCGCGGATACCGGTCTGGATGTGCCAATCGGGATCAACTGGGCCTACACCACTTCGTCTCTCTCGGACAATATCATCAAAATGGTCCCTTATCTGGCTGTCATCCTGATCATTATGCTGAGCGGGTATCTGCTGATTTATAATATTTTTTATATCTCGGTCGTGCGGGATGTTAAATTTTACGGCCTGCTAAAGGCCATCGGAACCACCCCGAGACAGCTCAAGAAAATCATCACCATCCAGTCTCAACTGCTGTATCTGACCGGGCTTCCCTTCGGCCTCGCTTCCGGTTACGGGATTGGCCTTGCCCTGACTCCGCTTCTGGGTACCATTTCAGGCGAGCCTGTTGAAACTTCCTATTCCGCCAGTCCGTGGATATTTATCGGGGCGGCTGTTTTCGCCTACCTGACGGTTTGGATCGCCGCAAGCAAGCCGGGCCGGATGGCCGCGCGGATCGCCCCTGTGGAGGCCGTACGGTTCGCAGGCGTAAGCGCAAAGCGCAAGATGAACAAACGTTCGAAACGCGGTGCAAAGCTGTACGGTATGGCCTTCGCTAACCTCTTCCGCAATAAAAAGAAGCTGTTTCTCATGCTAACCTCGCTCTCCTTAAGCATGATCTTGTTCAGCGCTATTTTCACCGTCATCTCTTCGCTGGATGTCAATAAGTACCTGAGTTCGTATATAGCCGGGGACGTTGTTATCCGCAACAGAGCTATCGTGCAGTCGGCAGGCGAGCAGCCCGGTGATCCCTATAAGCTTTCGGGGCCGTTCATAGGCGCGCTGGGGAAGATTGACGGAGTCAAAAGGGTGGACAGTGTCTATTATAAATTTGAAAACTACACTATGGACGATACGATACGCGCAGCACTGAAGCCTCTGGCAGAGACTGCTTCACCTGAACCGGCTCTTACATGGGTTCTTAAGAATAACTTCATTCAGCTCGATCTGTACGGCATTGATGCCGGGTGGTATGACCTGGTGCAGAAAGATGTCATTGAAGGCAGCTTCGATCCGCAGAAATTTGCCTCTGGAAATTATGTGCTGGTGACTGAACCCTTAATGGGAGAGGATAATCATCAATCGTATTACCATCCGGGTGGCCGCATCGAGTATAAAGGTCTGGGAAAGAGCTATGAGGTCATGGCCGTTTTAAATTCTAATGCTCTTTATGCCGCAACTACTCATGTTTTTTCACCTTATGGCTATAATGCTTTCTTCCCCTCATCAGAATTAACAAGAAAACTGCCTGCGGGAAGCAAGCCCCCTATGGCTCTGTCAGCAACGCTTCACGTTGACCCGGCCAAGCTGGACAGTGCTATGCAGACCGCCAAATCCCTTGCAGCTTCAACTGACGAACTGGTCTACAAATCAAGGGAAGATTACAGGCAGGAGCTTGGCGGATTTATCCGCATTTTTCAGACGGTAGGCTACGGCCTCAGCTTTATCATTGCGCTGATCGGCGTCCTTAATTACATCAACACCGTTATTACCGGAGTCATTACGCGAAAGAATGAATTTGCACTGCTCGAGAGCATCGGGATGACCAAGCGGCAGCTCAAAAAGGTTCTGGTGTATGAAGGGCTGTTCAATGTTCTTTTAACAGTGTCTATTACCTCCACCATAGGCGTATTTCTGACTTACAGTATTTCCAAAAGTATCACGGACAGCATGGCTTTTACCGTTTTCCATATGGGCTGGCTGCCTTTCATTCTGGCCGTTCCGGTCCTGGCTGCTATTGCGTATACAGTCACCTTATCCTCCTATAGAATGCTGAGCAAGGACACGATTGTGGAAAGATTGCGGCAAACGGAATAACCAATAGCTTCTCCATCATCTTTCAAAATTAACGACATTCGTCCATATGGACTCTGCTTTTCTCCATACGCTTGGCCGCAAAACGGACTTATAATGAAGCTGTCTCTCCATTTTACGCTATCACTGCATATTCTAGGAGGTTGTTTCCTTGTCCATTATTTATGATGCCGAGCAACAGATTTTTCATCTGCAAACGACAAATACAAGCTATGTATTCGGCCTTGCCCGCAGCTCCTATCCCGTGCACCTGCACTGGGGCCGGAGAATCCGCAGCTCTGCCATATCCGACCTGTACAATCCCGGGGCCATGGGCTTCAGCAGTACTGTTGATCCCAAGGAACCCGCGTTCTCCCTGGATACACTTCCCCAGGAATATCCGGGGTACGGCTCGGGGGACTTCCGGGAGCCTGCTTATGAAGCCGAGCTGGTAAACGGCACTTCAGTTACAGAGCTTGTCTATGTCTCCCATAGTATTCTCAAGGGTAAACCCGCACTGGAAGGGCTCCCGGCTGTATATGCCGAAAGCGGCGATGAAGCCGAAACCCTGCAGCTGGTGCTGGAGGATGCCGCAGCAGGCCTGCACGCCGTGCTGTCCTACACCGTAATGAGCGGTTTCGACGCTATTATCCGCTCTGCGCGGCTGACCAATACGGGCAGCGGCCCGCTGAAGCTGAACCGTGCCTTATCGGCTGCACTTGACTTTCCGCATGCCAACTACGAGCTGATTCAGCTGTCCGGGTCCTGGGCCCGCGAACGCCATCTCGTGCGCGCTCCCCTGCACAATGGACGGCAGGGCATTGACAGCAAGCGGGGCGCAAGCAGCCATCAGCAGAATCCGTTCCTGGCCCTGCTGTCCCCGCAGACCGTGGAAGACAGCGGAGACGCTTACGGCTTCAGCCTGGTCTACAGCGGCAGCTTCTGTGCGAATGCCGATGTGGACCAATACGGAACTACCCGCGTAACAATGGGCATCAACCCGTTCGGCTTCCGCTGGCTGCTTGCGCCCGGCGAGAGCTTCCAGACCCCCGAAGCGGTGCTGGTCTACTCGGACCAAGGCATGGGCGGCATGTCACGGATCTACCACCGGCTATACCGGACCCGGCTGGCAAGAGGATTATACCGTGACGAGCCCCGCCCGGTGCTGATCAACAACTGGGAAGCTACCTACTTCAACTTCGATGCTGACAAAATCGAAGATATCGCCCGCGCCGGCAAGGCGCTGGGCATTGAGCTGTTCGTGCTTGACGACGGCTGGTTCGGCCGCCGCGATGACGATACCACTTCGCTGGGCGACTGGTTCGTGGATACCCGCAAGCTGCCGCAGGGTCTGCCTGACCTGGTGGAACGGGTCAGACGGCTCGGCATGCAGTTCGGCCTCTGGTTCGAACCGGAGATGGTGTCGCCGGACAGCGAACTGTACCGCGCCCATCCTGACTGGTGCCTGCATGTGCCGGACCGCCGACGCAGCCAGGCCCGTAACCAGCTGATTCTGGATCTGTCGCGCCCGGAGGTATGCGACTATATCATCGATTCGGTCAGCAGCGTCCTGGCATCGGCTCCGATTACTTATGTCAAATGGGATATGAACCGGCATATGACTGAGATTGGTTCTGCTGCCCTGCCGCCGGAGCGCCAGGGAGAAACGGCTCACCGCTACATGCTGGGGTTGTACCGGGTCATGGAAGAAATCACCTCCAAATTCCCGCATGTGCTGTTCGAAAGCTGCTCCGGCGGCGGAGGCAGATTCGATCCCGGCATTCTTCATTATATGCCGCAGACCTGGACCAGCGATGATACCGATGCCGTGGAACGCCTCAAAATCCAGTACGGCACCAGCATCGTCTATCCGGCAAGCAGCATGGGCTCCCATATCTCCGCAGTGCCGAACCATCAGGTGCACCGCAGTACTTCGCTCTCCATGCGCGGCGACGTGGCCATGTCCGGCAACTTCGGCTACGAGCTGGATCTGACCCTCTTCACACCGGAGGAACAGGCGGAAGCGGCTGCCCAGGTGGCCTTCTACAAGGAAATCCGTTCCCTCGTCCAGCAGGGTGACATGTACCGCCTGCTCTCGCCGTTTGAAGGCAATGAAACGGCCTGGATGTTCGTCGATGCAGCCCGTTCCGAGGCACTCACCGGCTATTTCCGCGTGCTGGCCGGACCGAATACAAGCCGCCCGCGCCTCCGCCTTCAGGGGCTGGACCCGGAGAAGGACTACGTCCTGAAGGAAACCGGAGCGGTATACGGCGGCGACCGGCTGATGTACGCTGGACTGCTCCTGCCGGAGCTGCACGGTGACTTTCAGAGCAAGCTGCTGCATTTTGTGGCGGTGGATAGAGAGTAGGCTTACGTTTAGATTCCTGTAGATAGAAATTCCGCTGATGCCAAACACCCCTTACTCCAGGACTGCCCGGAATGAGGGGTGTTTGCGTTGTTTGCATTTATTACACAAGTGCTTCAGCGAAGTGTCTTCAGCGCACCGCTCCAGGCAACCACTTGATCCAGCATGCCATTTACGTTCGTAAGGTGAAGCTCCGCCGGTTTGAAGGTCTGGCCGTTCTCGAAATCAGTGAACAGGGATAACGCCGGATGTATACGGACATCCGCGACAGACAGCTCACCCAGAATGCCGCGCAGATGTTCAGCCGCGCGGGCGCCTCCGACGGAGCCATAGCTTACAAACCCTGCAGCTTTATTGTTCCATGCGTCCCGGGCATAATCCAGAGCGTTCTTCAGCGCAGCTGTAATGCTGTGATTGTACTCCGCTACAATAAATACGAAGCCATCCAGTGCATTCAGCTTGTCATTCCAACGCCCGGCCTGTTCGAAGCATCCGCTTCGCCCTATAATGGCAGCTTGAAATCCGCGATATCCACAATTTCATAATTGGCGTCGCCGCGCTGGTCGGCAATCCCCTTCACCCATTCACCCACCTGCGGACTTAAACGGCCTTGACGCGTACTTCCCAGAATAATTCCAATATTCAATGCAGACATGATTGATCCTCCTCCAAAATAATGATTTTCTATTCTTGCTTCCATTATTTACTTCGAAGGATCAATTTATCCAGATAAAACGGCACCACCTCCCCGCAAGCGCCAGAGAAAAAAAGAACTTTATGGGATTGTTTATTTTGGCAGGGAACGGCGCAGCGGGCTTTTATTCTTAACGTTCACTTGCTCTGCTCCCTGTTCCTTGCTGACCGGTACCGCCCGGCTGCGGAAAATAGTCACCAGCACCACGGCAGCAATAATAATCACAGCAGCGGTCAATGTGTTGACAGAGAGCTGCTCGCCTGCGAGCAGCCAGCCTAAGAATACGGCGACCACCGGATTCACGAACGCATAGGTTGAAACCAGGGCAGCATCGGCATTTTTGAGCAGCCAGATGTAGGCGGTGTAGCCTATTATCGAGCCGAAGACGATTAGATAACCCAGAGCGGCATACGAACGGGGGGAAATGGCCGGTATGTCCATTTTGGACCAGTCTCCGGTAAAATAGGAGAAAACCAGCAGCAGCACGCCACCTGTCAGCATTTGTGCAGCCGTTGACATCAGCGGAGAATCCGGCATCCGGGCGCTGCGCGAGTACATGGACCCTGCCGCCCAACTGAGTGAAGCTGCCAGCAGAGTAATAATGCCGATCAGGTCTGTTGCGGTGCCATCGTCCCTCTGCCCCGGCTGAAAGACCAGAACAGCTATGCCCAGCAGTCCAAGCACAATTCCGGCGATAACGCCGGTATGTGGACGTTTCCCGCTGCGGCTAAGCCAGCCGAACAGCATCATCCAGACGGGAACAGCGGCAACAATCAGGGAAGCAATCGATGAAGAGACTCTTTGCTCCGACCATGCCACCAGGCCATTCCCGCCAAGCAGCAGCAGTGCGCCGACGATGGCCGAAGACCGCCACTCGCTTCCTGCCGGGCGCTTAGCCCCGCTGAATCTGGCAATGACATAGAGTACAGCTCCGGCGGCAAAAAAACGGATTCCGGCCATCAGAAAGGGCGGCACCGTCTCAATGGCAATCTTCATGCCGACATAAGTGCCTCCCCAAAACAAATAAACGCACAATAACGCTATGCCAACCAAATACACCGGATTCGCCTTGGCCTTGTGCTTCATGCACACTCACCCTCTCTGTAAATAAATATGTACCTGCACAAGATGCTAGATAAGTTGAACTTAAAGAATTCATAAAAGGGTAGAAGTGCGGAGGGGAAGTTTGGATACTTACAGAGCGGTAGCGTCCGCCTTTGTCACCGGATTTCAACCGCTAAAGGCGGTTCCAATCAAAAAATCCTTACGACAACAGCGGCTGGAAGTCCAAACATTCCCCGCAGTGACGATCATCCCCCACAATGTAAAACAAAAGTTCAACTGATATAGATCCGTTAGAACTCCTATATCCCCCTAATTCCATCTTCATATATAGTAGATAAAATAAAGGTCGTCGAGGTTTCCCTAATGTCGGGAATCCGGAGAATTTCATCCAGCAAAAGGGTAAGCTGCTCCGGTGAAGCCACTCTCACTTTTAGCAGCATGCACCATTCCCCCGCCATCCGCTGGCATTCTAGAATGCTCACCCCAGGGATTTCAATTCCGATGATTTGATCTGCCGCTTCCCGGAAGCTCTGGCTCACAACCTTCACAGAGATCATGACCTTGATCTTCTGATCCAGCTTGCTCCAGTCCACAATGCCCCTGTACCCTTTGATCACACCGCTTTTCTCGAGCTTGCTGACCCGTTGATGCACCGAAGGCCGTGAGATATGCAGCAGCTTGCCAATCTCTTCGTGGGACAGCCTTCCATTCCCTTCAAGCAGCTTCAGAATTTTGATATCCAGTTCATCCATAGGAACGCCTCCTGGGCAAAATTATAGCATGATTCCTCTCCTTGATGACTAATCGTTAGAGTTAATACTTACAATCGAACGGATCGTTATTAGTCCAAGTATTTATTTTCTCTATCGTTAATTAAAGAGCCGTAACAGGGCCAGGAAATGACGATTCGTCAAGCTGTTTTCACACGCAAAAAACCTCAGTACAGCTCAGCTGGCGTAAGCAATTCCCGCTTAGCAGCAGCCTGTGAGAAGAGGTGGGTAGGGACAATTGTATAAAATGCTTGCGGAGAAGAAGCAGGTGAGCAGGGCTAGTTGGAAAAAGTGAACTTATTCCTTCAAAAAATCAGTAATTGTGCGATTGAAGTGGAAAAAGGAAACTTAATCAGGCTACATTTCCTCTCCAGGACCGAAATGAGCTGTAATAGTTATCCTTTTTCCACTTCACCTGCGGAAAATTCGGTAGAACGAGCAAATTAGTTACCCTTTTTCCACTTGGAATTGCCGCAGGATTACCGGAGACTCCTCCAGGCAACATTAAGCTAAAATTCAAAACGGCTCCGTTGTCCATTAAAGGGAAGCATAGCCACTTTGTACCGAACAACGCAACGGCGGGATTGCTTGGAAACAACGGCAGGATTGCCGTTGTTGAGCGTTCGCGGGCCGCTTTGGCCACAAACAACGGCAGATACGCCGTTGTTCAGCCCCCGCGGGCCGCTTTGGCCGGTTTGTTCAGCGCACGCAGGCTGATTACTCACAAAGCTCAACCTTATATGGCTCACTTACCACAGAGTTGTCGCAGTGCTGCCGCACAGTTTCCCGCTTACCCGCAGCATAACTGCCGCACAGTTCCGGCTCAGCCTTTACTCCCTGCCGGGCAGCCCGGCCCCGCCGAAGAACTCCCCTTCCTCCAGTCCCGACACAAACCGCTGCAGCCAGGCATAATATTCAACCGCATGCTGGAGCTTGTCCAGATCCCGCAGGCAGGCCTGCCGCTCCTCTTCGGGTGTGTCTGCCGCCCGGGACAGCGCCTGAAGCTCAGGCATCACCGTGCCCATCGCCTCCTGCATGACATCGATTTCCCGCTGAAGCTTAAGGGTGAAGAAGTTTTTGAATGCCTGAAAAAAATCCGTTTCAGCAACATACAGCTCTTTCCGCTCGCGTTTCTCTTCCAGCCTGGTCACCATCCGGGAAGCGATCAGGGAGCGGACACCGTAGCTCATATTGCTTTTACTCATATTCATGACCTGCTTCATCTCCTCCAGCGTCATCGGCTGGTCCTCAAAGAACATAATCCCGTAGAGCTGCCCAAAGGAATAATTGGCCCCATACAGATCCATCGTCTGCGCTATCGCGTCAATCATCGGACGCAGCAGCTGCTCCCTTGGTGATAAATGCTGGTTGTCCCCGCCAAATGTGGCCTGTTTCATTCGCTGCACCTTCACTCTTTTTTAGAATCGTTCCCTCTACATTACACAATACTGAAGCTTCGTTGCAGCTTTTCTGCAAATTTTACACAATTTCCGAACGATGTTTACCTCCGCTTGACCATAGAGCCGTGGCATGAGTGTACAATTTTTTTTGAACAGAGAGCTTTCCTCTGCATTATACCGCAAAACAAAGCTGATGGAATGGGGTATCGGAACAAAAATGACACGCTCAAAGGTTATTAGCGGTTTGAAGCCCGTGCTGTTCACGCTGCCGGCGATGGTACCGTTCGTTCTGTTCTGGCTGGCGCCGCTGTTGTATGTGCTGTATCTCAGCTTCACGGAATGGGATTTTATGAGTCCGGAGAAAACTTTTGTCGGATTACAAAATTATGCTGACCTCTTCAGCAATCCGGCCTTTTACAAATCACTGAAAGTAACCGTGCTTTTCTGTGCGGGCAGTGTGCTGCCGATCATCCTGCTGGGGCTTGGGCTTGCGCTCCTGATGAACCGCAAGCTGAAAGGCTCCGCAATCTATCAGGTGCTGCTGTTCTCGCCATGGGTCACGCCAACCGTCGCTGTATCCATTGTCTGGTCGTGGATCTATGAGCCTGAGGTCGGCCTTGCCAATACCGTGCTTGATGTCCTCGGACTCGAAAGAATCGGCTGGCTGCAGGACCCCAAATGGGCGCTTGCGGGAGTCCTTCTGGTGACCATCTGGAAATCCGTGGGCTGGGCGATGATCTTTTATCTGGTGGCGCTGCGGAATGTGCCTTCAGATCTGCTTGAAGCGGGGGACCTTGATGGCGCAAGCGCGGTGCAGAAGTTCTTTCGCATCACCCTGCCGCTGATCTCGCCAACCACCCTGTTTCTGTTCGTGGTCCAGCTTATCCAGGCGCTTCAGGCCTACGATCAGATCAATGTGCTGACCCAAGGGGGCCCCTCCGGCTCCACCCGCACGCTGCTGTATCTGTATTATCAGTCCGCCTTCGAATCCTTTCAGATCGGAGAGGCTTCCAGTGTAGCTGTCGTTCTTGTCATCCTCTGCATGCTGCTGTCCGTATTCTCCTTCGGCGTCAGCAAGCGGACTACGCATTATCAATAATCCTTACATTTTGCAAAAGGAGGTCTCACCGCTTGCGTATACTCACAAGGCTGGGCGGCCCGGTCCGCCATCTATTTTTTGCCGCGCTTGCCCTGCTGATGGCTTTTCCTTTCTATTGGATGGTCACCAGCGCGCTGAAAACCAATGATGAAATCTGGCGCTCCCCGCCCACGCTCTGGCCTGAAGTGCCGCTCTGGGGCAATTTTGCCGCAGCCTGGAATGAGGCCCCGTTCGCAAGATACATGGGCAACAGTATTTTCGTCGCCACTTCCATCGTCATTCTGCAGATCATCAATTCCGGCATGATGGCTTATGCGCTGACACATATGAAATTCCGCCTGAAGGGCCTTTTTGCCGGAGTCATTCTATTTGGATATATGGTTCCGGCTACGGCAGTTTACCTGCCCGGCTATCTTGTGCTGTCCGAGCTGCATCTGCTGAATTCCTATGCCGGCCTGATTCTCTCCAACTGTGTAAGCATCTTTGCGATCTTTCTGATCAGGCAAGCGTTCCTGCAGGTCTCGCATGAGCTGGTGGAGGCTGGTGAAGTGGACGGCGCCTCACACATGCGGATTCTGTGGACGGTGCTGGTGCCGGTTACGAGGTCATCCTTTGCCGTGCTGGCGCTGATTACCTTCATTGATCAGTACAACAATTATTTCTGGCCGATGCTGATTACCAAGAATCCTGACCTACAGTTAGTCTCGGCCGGCCTGCGCAGCTTTTTCGTGGAAGGGGGTGCATACGGATTACAATGGCCGCTAATCATGGCCGCCAGCGCCTTCACCATCGCCCCGCTGCTGCTTGTCTTCCTGCTGGCGCAGAAAACGATTATGCAAAGTGTCAATATGACGGCAGGTTCAAGTAAAGGCTGAAATCTTACATTTATGAACAAAGAGGAGAATGATGATGAACGTATTAAAAAGGTTGCCTCTGGTATCCATGATTGCCGGACTCACACTGCTCACAGCTTGCGGCGGAAATTCCGCTTCTGACAACGTTACGGCGGGAGGCGGTGCCTCCGCAGCTCCTGCGGCAGACGCCGCTCCAGCACAAGACAAACCGGTAACGATTGAATTCTGGTATGGACTCGGCGGCAAGCTAGGCGAAAATATGGAATCGCTCATCCAAAAATTCAACGCCTCGCAGCAGGAGGTCATCGTCAAAGGTATTGTGCAGGCCGACTACAGTGAAACCGAACAGAAGCTTCAGGCGGCCATTGCTACAGGACAGGTTCCTGCAGCCGTGCTCTCCTCCAATATGGACTGGGCGCGCAAGGGGTATTTTGCTCCGATGGATGAGCTGATTGCCCAGCAGCCGGATTTTAATAAAGAGGATTTTGTCCAGACCTTCCTGAAGCAGGGCCAGGTTGACGGCAAGCAGTATTTCCTTCCGATGTACGGAACGACCCAGGTTATGTATTACCGTAAGGACGCTTTTGAGAAAAACGGGATTGATGCCAGCCAGCTGAAGACTTGGGAGGACCTCGCCGCAGCCGCTAAGAAAATGACCGTCCAAAACGGCGGCAAAACAACCTTCTTCGGCTGGGAGCCGATGTGGGGCTCCGGCAACATGATTGATGCTGTGATGAGCAAGGGCGGCAGCATTCTTAGCGAGGATGGAACGAAAGTAACCATTGACTCTCCTGAGTGGGTAGAGACCTGGGACCTGTTCCGCAAATGGATTCATGAGGACAAGATCATGCGCATTCACTCCGGCGGACAAGGCTGGGAGTACTGGTACAAAACCATTGATGATGTGATGAAAGGCCAGGCGGCAGGCTACACCGGCTCCAGCGGCGACCAGGGTGATCTGGATTTCAGCATCGTCTCCGCGATGGAGCAGCCGGGCTGGGCTGGAACGGGTGAAGGGAAACCGGTGGCAGAAGCGCTTATGGCCGGCATTCCGGCCAAGGCCGGAGATGCCGAGAAGCAGGCTGCTATGAAGTGGCTGGCCTACTTCACGAATTCCGAGAACACCGCCTTCTGGTCGATTAACACGGGATATATTTCTGTCCGCCAATCTGCGCTGAAAGATCCGGCATTCGTCTCGTTCAGCGAGACCAATCCGCAGATCAAAGTTCCGTTGATGCAGGCATCCCACGCCTCCGCCCCGTTCCAGGACCCTACCGGGGGCAAAATCAGCGATGCGCTGAAAATCGCTGCCGACAAGGTGCAGATTGAGAATACCCCGGCGGCAGAAGCGCTTAAGGAAGCACAGCAAACGGCCCAGGCTGCGCTGGATAAGGTGAAATAAGCGGCAAACTTCGTATCAAGTGAACCGGCTTCGCCGTCCTTTAAAGGACGGTAGCCGTTTCAGCGAGAAATAGAAGGATAATTTATAGCGTGAAGCATATAAATTTTTATATTTTCAGAAAAGGGAAGCTTTGCTGTCCTGCCTTAAGGACGCGGCTTCCCTAACTACACAAATAATTCATGACGTGAATTATTCAATCGAAGGGGGCGGCAGCATGCCTGAGCTCATCACACCGCAAGGGAAGCATTCCATATCTGCAATCCTGTTCGACAAGGACGGCACGCTGCTTCAGTTCATCTCCCTCTGGGGAAGCTGGAGCGAGTGTTTCCTGGAACAGTTCACCTGTCAGCTGGCAGGGCGCGGCCTTGAATTCCCGGTTCAGCACCGGGCCTCCTTACTGGGGACCGTTCACGATGCCGGGGGAAGAATTACCGGCTATGACCGGAATGGCCCCTTGGCCATGGGAACGATGAGCGACCTGTACGCTATCCTGTCCTGGCAGGGCTACCTGCTCGGCTTGTCCTGGGCCGAATCCATGGAACTGGTGGAGCTCTGCCGCCAGGAAGCGGATGCGCTGCTGGAGCGGAGCCGGCCAGTGCTCCCCCTTCCCGGTCTGCTCCGCTTCCTGGACCAATGTGCAGCCAGTGGTGTAGCCCTCGCCGTAGTAACCGCCGATGAAACGGCAGCGGCGGAGAATCACCTCCGCTGGCTTGGCATCCGCGGGTATTTCTCCGCCGTTATTGGCACGGATCAGGTTGAACGGGGCAAGCCATTCCCCGATATGGCGCTGCTGGCCTGTGAGCAGCTGGGCGTACAGCCTGCCGAGGCCGCCGTAATTGGGGATACGAACGGCGATATGCGAATGGCCAAAGCTGCCGGGGCGGCTGTGGCCGTTGGGATTGCCGGCACGGCTAGCGTCGCTGCAGCTGACCGTGGAATTTCCGGCGTGACGGGTACAGTGGTGGATACCGGAGTTACCGGTGCGGCGGACCCTGTGACGGGGATTACTAACGCGGCGGGTACAGGCGCGTATGGCGTGATTACAGACGCGGTGAACACGGCTGGGTATGGCACGATTATGGACACGGTGGACACAGCGGCGAATGGCGGGATTATGGACACGGTGGACACAGCGGTGAATGGCGGGATTATGGACACGTTGGACACAGCGGCGAATGATGGGATTACTAACGCGGGGAACGCAGTAGCGGCACGCTATCTTTTGCCCGATGCTGATTGTATTGTGAAGTCCTATGCAGAGCTAAGCATCGGAAGGAATGCAAGATGAGGGCCGAAGGCGTGTGGGCCTGGATTTTTCTGGCACTGGCGATTCTGTTCGAGCTGTCCGGAACCATCTCTATGAAAATATCCCATGGCTTCACCCGGCTCTGGCCCTCTTTACTGATGTTCCTGTTCTACGGGATCAGCTTCACCTCACTGAATGTGGCGCTCACCTCCATCAAGGTCGGGGTAGCTTATGCGGTATGGTCAGGCGCGGGAATCATCCTGATTTCCCTGGTGGGTGCGGTATACTTCGGGGAGCGGCTGACCCTGTCCTCCCTCTTGTGGGTAACCGTAATCGTGGCCGGAATTGTAGGCCTGAACATTAGTGCCAAGGGGCATTAATAAAGTTAACAGGATAACGGCGCCCCTCTCCAACCGATCTGCTCCCTGAACCGGGCCATTCAAGACGAAATGGCTGAAAATGTAACAGAGTCGCTTTTTATTCAGTTGATCATGTAATCCAAGGAGGCTTTTTCGCGAATGAGTACAAACGAATCCGGCGGACAACAGCCGCTGCTCACCTTCCAAATCATCACAGATACCCATGTCACCGCCGATCCATCGCATGAGTATAATCTGAATTTTGAGCGGGCGCTGCACGATCTGGCTCTTCATGCCCAGGGCAGCAGCGGAATTATGCATATTGGGGACATTACGGATCATGGATTTCCGGAAGAATACGAGGAAGTCCAGCGCATTCTGCAGCTGCATCAGGCAGCACTCCCGGAGATCCGTTACACCTTAGGGAATCATGACGTGGGCCTCGGCCACTGGGAATCCCGCCTGGCGATGTACACTTCCCGCATGGGAATGCCCGGCCCCTATCATGACCACTGGATCGGCGGGTATCATTTTATTTTCCTTGGAACAGAGGAAGGTTTGCCGACGTTCTGTAATCTGTCAGTCGAGCAGCTCCGGTGGCTGGACCGGAAGCTTGGAGAGCGGGCGGCGGCCGATCGGGAGCTTGGCTGGCAGGTCGCGAATCCTCCTGAGCTTGCCGGGCAGACGGTGGTTGAGCACGGGTCTGGAAAGCGGCCAGTGAGCAGTCAGGCATTTGACTACAATGCAGCGCAAGAACAGCCCGTATTTTTGTTCCTGCACCAGCCGCTGAAGGATACAGTAGCAGGTTCGCTCGAATCACAGGAGTGGTACGGGGTGACACAGGATAAGGAACTGCGGGCCATCCTGTCCAAGTATCCGCAGACGCTTCTCTTCACCGGCCATACCCATTGGGAGCTTGAGGTCGGCAACACTATGTATCCCGGCAACGGAGAGACGGCAACTATGTTTAATGCCGCTTCTGTCGCTTATCTTTGGACTAACGCGGATGAGCACAAGACCGGCAGCCAAGGGTATTATGTGGAAGTCTACAGCGATAAAGTGCTCGTCCGGGGACGGGACTTCACTACGGGGAGCTGGATTGAATCGGCGCAGTATGAGGTGGTTACGCTTGAATGTACACGCCATCACTCCAAGCCTAAATGTACGCATATTCATGCCGGTCTGTAAGAATAGCCTTATTTTCTTTCTCCCATAATTACTATAACAGGCGCAACCAAGCAGCGATCCCCTGTGACCAGTGGAATGGCTGCTTGGTTATCTACTATCCGGCTTCCCTTAGCTGCTCTACAATGCTTTCATGAGAACGAAGTCTGTATAGTAAGCGGGGAAGTGCACCGCAGAGCAGAAAAATAATTACTTCGCACAGCAGCAGTGGAAGTACAGGATAAGAAAATACACCATACTCCATATTCTCTCGGAAGGTACTGAAACTCAGATAGTTGATTCCGCTCCCGACTGTTAGAGTTAGCGCAAGGCTCAGTAACGCGTACCATATTCCCTCATAAGTAATTAGCTGTTTTATTTGCCTTTTGGTGGCGCCGACGGATTCAAGGATAGCCAATTCCTGTTTCCTGGACATAACACTAACCAGCATAGTATTTGCAAAATTCAAAATCCCAATACTACCTAGAATGATGATAACTATTATAGAAAAATTTGAAAATGAGTGTTTCAAGTCGTCAAATGCTTTAGCCTGTTCAATTTTCGAGGTGCGGGAGATACTATTATCACCGCTTGTAAGCAATGTAACTGCATCCAAAACATCCTTCTCTTTCCCTTTTTGTGCATCGATTTTCAGAGAGTATATTACAGAATTTGGATGATAGTTATTGATAACATTATTCGATACAATTAACCATGGAGCAGCTCCACTATTCATTGCATCCCGCTCGAATGTTATCTGACCACCAATCTTCACTTCAAAGGTCTTATCCTGGTCAATCAAAGTAAATGGTATTTTTGATCCTATTGAAATTCCATTACCATTTAGATCTGTTACCAGTGCTATTTCCCCTTTCGAAAAAGCCTCTAAGTCGATGGGATTATCTGTTGTCTGGTTGTATTCTTCCAGCTTTTTATCATCAATACCAATCAACAATCCCCAGAATTGTGTTTTTGCATTCTTCTCATAGAGTGTTTTATCTCTTAACTCTTCATTCATACTCTTACGAAAATCATTAGAAATACGTAGCCACTCGCTATAATTTTTATCTGAGTAGTGTTGGTATATCGAGACCACTGTTGTCTTTTCGGTTTTGCGAATACCATCAACAGCTGAAATTTTTGTCAACAGTTCAGGTGTAAGGTGTTGTTCTTCAGTTGGGGAAAAAGATGCCCTCGTCATGTGATTATAAAGTGCGATGTCATATTTAACTTCTGCATTAATATATTCCTCTACGCTAAAGGATTTCAGGAATGTCGTAAGTACCAAAAGCATAGTACTGCTCAGGAAAAGCGTCAAAACGACGATAAACACTCTTTTTTTATTGCGCAGTATATTTTTTAATGCCATATAAGGAATTTTCGCACCCTGTCTGCTCCTTGAATTATAGTTTCCATGTTCCAACGGGGTGAATTTCAATGCCTCAATCGGTGATATATTCCCCGCTTTTCTAGCAGGTGCTCTGTAACTTATAAATAGCGTCATTGACGAAGTAGCAAAAGCAGCCAACAATATCCATGAATTGAATTGAGCATCAATGGAGGAGACCCTGCTAAATGAAGACAAAGCAAGCGGAACAATGTATGCTGACAAACCCCACCCGAACAATATTCCCACAGGTATTGCAACTGATGCTGTTTTAAGTGCGTTGAAATACACAATCCTTTTTATCTGTTTAGAGGTTGTTCCAAGCGTTTTTAGCATTCCATAAAACCGAACATCCTGCGTAATAGATATATTAGCAACGTTGTAAATAATCAAGTATCCATCGAACATAAAAAATATGACAGCAAAAAATGCAATGAAAAAGTCCTTTATACTCATGTTTAATTTACCATCATAGGATGGTATCAAATTTTGACTTTTATCCAAATGAATCAAAGACCGAACTTGATTTACTTTATCCTGGTAATGGCTGGTATTTTTAAAATGTAGTCCGATTAAGTTAGGGGTTTCTTGAGGATATTCATCAATAAATGTTTCAGAAAAATAAACAATTCTCTTGTTTTCGGAACTGATGTTTGCCGTATCCTCATAAAAACCGGCGAGTATATAGGGTTGCGTCTGAACTTCAGCATCGCCGCCTATTTTGATATCTTTTATGGCGACTGACAGACGTATCTCCATTCCAACCTTTGGTTTCGGATATCCCAGTCTGCTAAGTAACCAGGTGGACATCATGATTTCGTCTTTCCCCTCTGGATAGGTGCCCCACATATGGTCCATTAGTGGTTTGCTAAATTTCCCCCAATTGGTTACAGAGAGCATATCTACATTGATACCTGCTTGTCCTTGATTCCCAACAAGTGACCCCAAAACATATTGAATGTTCATTTTGGGCTGCAAAATATCCATGTTCTCGAGAAGGGTTATCTGTTCTTGTGTAGGACGGCTTATAATAACATTAGCGTTTGTTCCTATTTCTTTCAAATCCTGATTTGTAGATATTTGTTGATAATTATACAATGTGCTGCAAGCAATCGTAATCAAAACCGTAGAAAGAATGATGGCACATGCCAACACAATGTTTCTGGTTCGGTTTGCTCTATAATATCTTTTCGATACTTTGTCAATGACCGCTGTCTGATTAATTCGCACCCTATCATCCCCTAGTCAGTTCTAATCTCTCTTGAGTCCCACTATTATGTTGTGTATAACTTATAATAAAACTCTTCCTCTTTCATTAACTGTTGATGGGTCCCTTGCTCTATTATTTTGCCTCCCTTTAGGACAGAAATGATATCGGCATGTTTAATTGTAGACAAACGATGAGCAATCATTATTATTGTTTTCCCGCTGAAGAGCGATAATATTTGCTGTGTAATTTCATTTTCTGTATTATTATCCAGCATGGAAGTTGCTTCATCAAATATCATAATGGGTGAATCTTTGAATATTGCTCTTGCTATAGCTAAACGCTGCTTTTCTCCTCCTGATAAACGAATGCCATTTTCCCCTATGATTGTATTCCATCCATCCTTGAAACTATTAACTAAATCAAATATATTTGCTCCTTTTAACGCTCTTATTACTTGTTGATCAGTGACATTCGCTTTGTCTAAAACGATATTGTTATAAATACTGTCATTAAGAAGAAAAATATTTTGACTTACAATACTAATCTGATCTCTCAGACTTTCAATTCTATATTCAGAAATTTGTCGGCCGTCGATTGTAATCTTCCCTGAATTTGCATCCCATAGTCTAAATATAAGGTTTATAACAGTAGTCTTCCCTGCTCCACTTGGACCAACAATCGCATGGGTTGTTCCTCTGGTAATTGTAAATGAAGCATCAGATAAAATTTCAGTTTGATGGTAACCAAAGTTCACATTTTCAAACTTTATTTCTCTAGAAAATTCACAACTAAATTTGCCATCATCTTTAATAGAATTCTCCTGTGTTAGAAGGGTATTTATTCTGTTCCAAGATACAAAACTCGATGCGAGCTCTGTACTTATATTGGATAAATTTATTACGGGTGAGACTAATCTTTGAGTATAAATCTGAAAACTAAAAAGCTCCCCAATAGTCATCAATCCTCTGATAACATTGAATCCACCCCATCCAACAATAGTAACCATTATGATCGAACTTATAAAATTCATTAGTGAATGATACTTGACCATCGCCAATGATGTATTTATTTTAGCAGTTGTGAAACTATCTTCATTTCGCTTGATTTTTTTGTTTTGAAACTGCACAAGACCATTATTTATAAAATTCATTAAATTAATAATAAATTCTTGCAGGGAACCCTGTAACTGTATAACAGAATTCCTACTATCTATTGTAGCTAATTCTATTTTTTTATTGGATATTCTCTGTTGAAAAACTACCAGTATGATTATTCCAATTACGACTATAGACATCATGATTTGTAATCTCAAAATAAGAAAGAGTACTCCAATTATCTTGATTAAATTATGGGCTGTTGTTAATATTTGTCTCGATAATATATCTGATATACTTTCAACATCTTGAACAACAAGAGTTAGTAAATCACTACTTCCCGCAGTAGTATAAAATTCACCTGATTGTTTACTAATGGAGTTTAAACATTCCCCTCGCAATTTTAAGGTGATTCTTCTTTCCAACTTTACAGTTAATTTCTGTGAAACTATCATGCTAATACTCCCTATAATACACATGAGTACTATTATTATTATAAAGTAGCATAGGGACTTGAAATCCTTATCAGGTATTGAGTCATCGATGATTTGCGAGATAAAATATGGGGTTAAAAGAGATTCCAGCGTGTTAATTAATAGACATACACCTATTGGAAGATAGTAACTACGTGACCCTTCCGTGTATTTCCATATATTCAATATCATTCTTAACTGTCTTATTTCTAACACCCCTTAGTGTGTTATAAATAGAATTAATTGATTGCAACATAAATGGCTTTATTTGATGCAATTCTATTCTTGTTCCAAACTCTTGTTCCAATTCCAGCAATAATGGAATAACAATTTCGGGCAGCATTATCCCCATTTCAAATAGATTATCCGATGCATTCAAGGAATTTTCTTCTATAGTTCTACCTACACTTATACTTGCTAAAGCAATCGCTTCATAAATTTTTTGGTAATGAGTGTTCCATTCAATATTGCCGTTATTTGTTTTATTGCCATACGAAAATATTGCTGAGTCTATATCTTCTTCCAACCACGAGGTTTTTGTGCAGTTTGTTGAAAGATTATTATAAATATCATTTATATCTAAAATTTCTTTTGACGAGATAGCTTTAGCTACTAGGCCTGAGCCTACAGCAGCAGCTTTGCTATTACCCGAGAACATAAAATATTTCCCGAGTTCTGGGTTTGTAAAAACAGGTGTCAAATCTGTTATAAGTTGTATCGATTCATTGGCATTAAACCAAAATTCATTGGGTGAAGAGAATAATGTTCCTCTAACCCCTATAACGGAGTTAAAAATGGCCGGTTCGCTTCTCTCATAACGATTTCTTACTGCAGAAATCACAATTTTATTCTGCTTTAATAGTTTTTTACACACTTCTTCAATTTCAAAATTCTCATTATCCAGCAACGAAAGGCTTAAATTGATAATATTACAATTAATTGTAAGACAATATTCAAGTGCATTTCTTAATATATCTGAACTAGTAAATCCCTCGGAATCTAAAACAGAAATGGAAATCAATCTTATGTTAGTGCAAATGGATTTAATCACCAAAGCGCATGCTGTTCCATGTCCTAAACTATCGCTTTCCTTACCATCCTTTTGAAAAGAAATAAAGTCTATCAGACAATCTCCAAAGAGGTCTGCCCTGATACCAGAATCAATGATTACTACAATAGGTTCCATTAAGCGTAGACTCCTATGCTTAGATATTTTCAAACCACCACTTTTCCAATTAATGAATAGGAAAGGTGGTGGTTTTATATAATAAAATAAATCCCACGTGTTAATCAAAAGAATTAGTACAATTTAACGAAACCAATTACCCTTTGGGGTATAAATAGTGTCATAAATCACACATCCTGATGTGTTCGCATCGGTTTTGCCGACCAATTTATTATGTTCGGTGCAATCATCGTCACAACCTTGCCCTTGAACATTTAACTGATTGATTTTAATTGGATTCTTAATTTTTTGTACAGTTAGCATTTTTAGAATTCTCCTTCCTATTAAGTTTATTGTTTTAAATCATCAGTGCCACGGATTCCAACGAGGGGTTGGTTGGATTGTAGACCAACAACCCCCTGCATTACCTTCAGATGCTGTTTTTCCAGCCCAAACTTTTACATCACAATCTTCCTTGCATCCTGCCCCTTGTGCTTCTACATTTGAAGAAATCGAAATTTTGTTTAGAATTTTATTAACTTTCATCGATGATAATCCTCCTCTCAATTTTAAATAGTTTACGTGGGATTTACTCTACTAACATTTTAAAAAGCTTTTATTACCTCTTCAGAATATAATGCTGATTGGACAAATATATGCTCTATACAACACTGAGTCCCAGAAGGTAAATTAAAATCTCCTGTTTTTACCTTATTAATAATTTTACATCTGGTTGTAGTACAGTAATGATATCTTTCACAACCGATACACTCTTCAATTTCTTGATGATCTTCAGCATGTATCATTTTCAATTTTTTCTCATCAATTCCATCTAATACGCTGCCAATACAAAATTCCTTTATTCCATTTACAATGATGCATGGATAAATATCTCCATTGACGTCAATCGTTAAAGTCTCTATGCCGCCATCACAAACAGAATTTCTAGTCTTCATTGGAGCATCATTTATAAATCCAACATCGGGCATACTGTGTAAATCTTTATTACTATATAAATAAGCAGTTATGCGTTTACACTGAGTCAAAAATATTTCAAGTGATTGTTCATTCCATTTTGAATCAAATTCATCAGGAGTTGGCATTATATTGGTGAACCCCATTTCAATAAGTTCCATTACTCCTTGATACAAGTCTGAAACATTTGAACTGTTCACAGTCATTCTTGCGACTGTATCCGGTCTTTTGTCTAACAACCTCAATGCATTCTTTTTGACTAATTCAAATGATCCAAGCTGGTTTTTATAGACTCTATTTTTATCATGTGCCTCTTTTGTACCATCAATACTGATAGAAATATTATCGTACTCTTCCGATAGGAGCTCTAAAATACTATCGTTCATTATCGTCCCATTGGTGGTGATAGAGAACTTTGTCTGAGGGATTTTTTCTTTGATTTGTTTTATAAATGATTGGATTTTGGTGTGAACCAATAATGGTTCTCCTCCGTGAGTCACTATGGTTAGGTCATGATCCCCCACTTTTCTCATATGCTCTGACACAAAGCAACTGATTCTATCAAGTGTCTCATGGGAAATCTCACTTGTATTTTTTTCCCCCTCATAACAATAACTACATCTCAAGTTACAATCTCTTGTAAAAAAAATGGTCACATTCATTTAGATCACCTCCTCTAAATCTTTCACTCCTATGCCCATACCGACTGTAAATAGCGCTTCATGCCCGCACACCGTTGGTCAAAATCTTCTTGGGACTCAAAATCCACCATCTGATGAATACAACTCCAACAAAAATAGTTAACGTTACAGGTTTTACACTTTTCCATGTTATCAGGCTCGTATTTTAGAAGGCTCTTGCTCAAAAAATCCTTATTATCTAATACCAAACATTCTTCCAAAGACTCTATTCCCATAATGTTTCCAAGTCTGTGTTCAGGTTCAATGAATAAATTGCACGGAAATATACTTCCATCACTTTCAATTGTCAGTGTTTTACAACCTGCAGCACAAGAACAAGTGTAGAAATTCCGATTTCCTTTTTCATTCTTATACGCCAAGGGTACAACCTCTTCTTGTTGTTCAGAGAATGAAGTTGTAAGCAGCCTTTTGTTTTTTTCAGCTTGTCCAACAAAACTCAGTGCTCTTAGAATCCCCTTACAGCCGAGTCTTTCATTGAGTTCAAAAAAATCATCTACATAATTTTGATTATTAGCGCTTACTATCATTGATGTCGTTATTTGATCAAACTTATTTTCTTTTAGAAGATTTATAGCAGATACAACTTTTTTAAAAACACCTTTTCCTCTAACTATTGAACAAGTTTCTTCGTTAACCCCGTCTAAGCTAATATCTATACTATTTACTGAAGGGAGGATATATTTAATATTTTTTTCATTTATTAATGTTCCATTGGTCATTAAAGAAACATGACCGGCGTAATTACCTCTTAAATATGTGATTATTTCTTTGAAATCCGTTCTGACTAGTGCTTCACCGCCCGTAATTGTTATACCTTCTGGATTTGCAGCGATGATCTTATCCAGAGCAGAGATAATTTCCTCTGTTGTGAAATTTTCTTTTGAAGAGCAAGTATCAACATTGACCATACAATGCTTACAATGCAGGTTACATCGATTTGAAATTGCAAAGCTAACATCATGCAGCCGCTGACGTGGCATCTGAAAACCCAATACTTCCATATCAACTAAAGATTGAACCACTTCTGACATATAGCTACGATCTTCATCATCGGCCATCGCATCCATTAACGTACCAAAACTATATTTATGTTGATTACATTCTTCCAGCGTTTCTTGACATACTCTCGGAACCTTTATCCATTTGCGATTTAACCTGTTAAAAATAATAGAAAATTCACCATTAAATAGAAATTTTGCATTTGGGGAAAAGCTTATTTTTTCTTGTCTTTCCAAAATTCCTCACTCCTTTACAGATGTTTTGAAGCTTGAATAAACCCTTAGAACTAGGAAACAGAAAAAAATATATACGTTGATTCTCTCTTAAAGGAACTGACACATATGACATTATAACAACGGGAATATATTGCATCCTTCTTTCATCACCCATAATAATCCAAATAAATACTTTTTTATGTAAAATAAATCGTTTACATTTACATTTTTTGTTGATATATTAAATAATCTTCGATATATATATTTAATGGAATTAATTTCACACTAGAATTTTCTTTAAAATAAATGTTTGAAGAGTATAATTATTCCATCAAAGTGAGGAGGCATTACATGAAAAGCATACTTATCATTGAAGATGACCACAGCCTTAATAAAGGGATTGCCCTTACCCTTGCACAGAATAATTTCACAATTAAACAAGCTTGGGATCTGGGCACAGCAAAGCAGATTATGGCTAATCATAAAATTGATCTTATTATTCTGGATATCAACCTGCCAGATGGAAGTGGACTTGATTATTGTGAACAAGTTAGAAAAAATTCACGAGTACCTGTTATTTTTCTGACCGCAAACGATATGGAGTCTGACATTGTAACAGGTTTCCAACTGGGAGCAGATGATTATATCACTAAACCTTTTAGCTTAATGGTTCTACGGGCCAGGGTAATAGCCGTTCTGAAAAGAACAGATCCTTTTAGCGAAGACACGTTCGTAATCGATTCTTTATTCTTCAATTTTGGTAAAATGGAATATTACAAACGTGAACGTCCATTATTACTTAGTAAGAGTGAGCAAAAACTGCTGAAGATTTTAGTAGCTAACACGGGCATTATATTAACCAGGGAGCAGTTAATCGACAATATCTGGTCTAAGGAAGCTGAGTTTGTCGACGAAAATGCACTAAGCGTAGCAATCAAACGGCTGAGGGCCAAAATTGAGGATGAACCCACCGCACCAAAGTATATTAAAACAGTATATGGTTTGGGGTATATGTGGGCGGGAGGACACCAACCATGAAGAAGAGAAATAAAAATCCCTCCCGTCTGAATCCGGTTAACATTATATTTGCAATCCTCTTTGTTCTTCTAGTTTCCGCCTATACTATTAGAATTATGTATTTGACGGGACTCAATTTCATAATATTCACCCCCTCTTTCTTCTTTGTAGTAAGCATGTTACTACTTGGTACTGCTTGGATAAGGATATGGAATAGCCGCTTAGCGAAATACATGCAGACTTTGGATGCTGCAATTGAAGCAGCTATTCATGAACAGAGACCACTCAGCATTTTTGAAGAGACGGCAATGTCCTCCATGGAATATAAACTTCTGCGGTACATTAGCATGGTTAAAGCAAATGAACAAAAAATTGAAAGGGAGAAAAATACGATAAAAGAACTGATTTCAGATATTTCCCATCAGACTAAAACTCCAATTTCCAATATAATTATCTACACCCAATTGCTAGAAGAAGTTGTAGAGATGGACGAGAATTCGCTGAATTATGTGAGACATATTAAGACACAATCGGATAAACTGGATTGGCTGATCCGGTCTCTGATCAAACTATCGCGATTGGAAACAGGAATAATTTCTCTGCAAATTGAAACAAAGCCGGTCATGCACACGATCACCAAGGCACTCTCCCAAGTGTATGCTCAGGCTGAAAGCAAACATATCGAAATTCAAATTGACTGCGGACCTAATGTCACCGCCTGTCACGATGTTAAGTGGACAAGCGAAGCGCTATTCAACTTGTTGGAGAATGCTGTGAAATACACAAGACCGTCAGGCTGCATACATATTACTGTTGAAAAGTATGAGATGTTCACATGCCTGAATATTTCAGATACCGGAATTGGGATCAACAAGGAGGAACTTCCCCATATTTTCAAGCGGTTTTATCGCGGACAACAGGCACGTGAAGCTGAAGGAGTCGGTATTGGACTGTTTTTGGCACGGGAAATCATTATCGCACAAGGTGGCCATATCAAAGTACTTTCAGAGGCTGGAAGAGGAACTGTTTTCTCGCTCTTCTTACCCCACCTGTGAATCTGTCAAAACTGTTAGATTTCAGACACTGCCCTGTAAGATTAATTTGATACTTTTATAGAGCGGATAAAAAGATCCTAATGGAGGAGAGAAAGATATGCATATATTACATATAGAAAATTTAAAGAAACATTATGGAAAAGGCGGAACCATTGTTAAGGCGTTGGATGGTGTCTCAATGACGGTGGAGCAGGGGGAGTTTGTAGCCATCGTCGGAACCAGCGGAAGTGGAAAAAGTACTCTTCTGCACATGCTGGGTGGTCTAGACCGAGCAACAGAAGGTAAAGTTTACGTGGATGGAAATGATATCTTTACGATGGATGATGAAAAATTGACTATTTTCCGGCGAAGATCGGTTGGCTTTGTCTTCCAGAACTACAATCTGGTGCCCATCCTGAATGTGCTTGAGAATATTGTATTGCCCATTGAACTAGACGGTGGGGAAATAGACAAAGATTATCTCGATCTGGTCATACGTACTTTGGGATTGCAGGAAAAGCTGAACAACCTGCCCTCCAATCTGTCCGGCGGTCAGCAGCAGAGGGTGGCGATTGCCAGAGCTTTAGCCACCAAACCATCAATCATTCTGGCGGATGAGCCTACTGGCAACCTTGATAGCAAAACCAGTCAGGAAGTTCTCATTCTTCTTAAGCAGATGAGTGAGAAGTTTAACCAGACGATTGTGATGATAACGCATAATGAGCAAATTGCCCAGACAGCGGATAGAATCATCCGAATTGAAGATGGGATCATCGTTTCCGGCAATTCCCGCAATCCCGGGGTGAACCATTAATGCTCAGCACAAACAATCGTAAGACAATCTCCTTTTTAGCTAAAAAAAGCCTAAAATCGAATTTATCACGTAATTTGGCTGTCATCAGTGCAATTGTGCTTACAACACTTCTGATTACTGCCGTATTAACCATGACCCTCAGTATCAATAAATCCATAGAGCTTGCAGCGATGAAAACCAGTGGTAGTGATTATCATGGGAGTTTTAAATACTTAAACTCAACCGAACTCAAGAAACTACAAAGCCACCCTTCCATCAAAGAATACGGAAGCTCTCTTACTGTGGGAGAAATATCCACCCCTGTATTCAAGAACAATCGTGTAGAGGTTCTACGTATTGACAAAAATAATGCCAAACATTCATTTATCCAATTTATAGAGGGTGGTCTACCCATCAAAGAGAATGAAATTGTCTTGAACACTTGGGCACTTGAAAAGCTTGGAGCACAGCATAAATTGGGTCAAGTTGTGAAGTTGGACATTGATACCGGGGAAAAGACGATTACACAAGATTTCATAATCTCAGGATATTATGAAGCGGACAAAAACTTGGCAATGTCGGGATTGGCTTTTGTCTCAGAAGCATTTACTAAAAAATACATTTCTCAAATTAACCCAGAGATATCCAAAGAAAAGGGCTCATATGTGAACACCTCACAGTTGAATATAATGTTTGACAACTCATTTAATATTGAGAAGAAACTAAATAAAATTTTGACGGATACCGGACTGAATGTGCCCTACGGTGTAAATCCTGCATATACCAGTGCAAGTCTATTCGAAGACCTGATGAATATCATTCCTTTTGCAGTCGTCATTCTGATCACAATGCTCAGCGGTTATTTGCTCATTTACAATATCTTTTATATTTCTGTCGTACGGGATGTGAAATTCTACGGATTGCTAAAGACCATTGGTACTACCCCTAGGCAGTTGAAAAGACTTATATCCATTCAGGCCCGCTGGCTCTATATAATTGCCCTGCCATTTGGGATGGCGCTTGGCTTTTTACTAGGTCTCTTGGTTGTCCCTATGATTAGTTCGCTTTCAAGCGCTCCCTCGAATATTGCTTATTCCAACAGTCCTTGGATTTTCATAGGGGCAGCCATCTTCTCGTATATAACCGTATGGATTGCATCCAACAAGCCGGGCCGAATGGCCTCACAGATTTCACCAGTAGAGGCTGTCAAATTTTCGGAAGTCAGCGGCTTAGGTAAGAAAAAATCCAAGAAATCGAAACACGGAGCGAAGCTTGCTACCATGGCATTTTCCAATGTATTCAGAAATAAGAAAAAACTGATTCTAATGCTCTCTTCACTTTCTCTTAGTGTGGTTTTATTCAGTACAATTTTTACAATTATTTCTTCTTTAGATGTTAATAAATATCTAGGTTCTTTTATTGCCGGTGATCTGATGGTTCAAAATGAAGTTCTGGTCAGTATCTCAGGAGAACGTGCCGGTGATCCATACAAACTTTCAGAGGAACTATCAAACACTCTAAGTAAGATTGACGGAGTAAAGAGTGCAGATAAGGTTTACTATAGATATGAATTAAAACCATTTGATGATCCTATCCGGTCAATTCTTACTCCATTAGCCCTTGGTGCTTCCGGGGACTCTGATATCGCCTCCACTATGAACAGGGGAGTTATCCCCATCGATCTGTATGGAGTAGATTCCGGATGGTATAGCCTAGTGAACAAAGATATTACCGAAGGGAAATTTAACAAGGAGCAGTTTGATTCCGGAAAATATATTTTAGTCTCAAATGCCTATTTCCGCGATGATTCGAAAAAAAACACTTATTATCACCCAGGAGACAACATATCATTTCCTGATTTGGGGAAAAGTTTTGAAGTGATGGCTCTGGTAAATTCAGATGCTTTGTATGCTGCAACAACAAAACATTATTCTTTATTTGGCTTCAACGCCTTCCTTCCCGCTTCGGAGTTGCAGAAGGAACTACCCGTAGGCAGCGATCCAGCCAAGATCGTTTCCGTCACATTGGACACCGATCCAACTAAACTGGATTCTGTCGAGAAAACGGCCAAGACTTTGACAGATGCTACCGATGAGCTAACTTTAAAATCAAGAGATGATTACAAAGCGGAACTCCGCGGATTTATACATATTTTTCAAAACATAGGATATGGCCTTAGCTTAGTCATTGCTCTTATCGGCGTGCTCAATTACATTAACACTGTGCTAACTGGGGTCATCTCACGCAGAAATGAATTTGCTGTGCTGGAAAGTATCGGCATGACTAAAAAACAGCTAAAACTCATGTTGGTATATGAAGGACTTTACAATGTTCTACTCACTCTCCTAATTACTTCAACATTAGGTGTATTGGTAACTTATAATATTTCTAAAAGTATCTCAGCCGTCATAGAATTTACTGTATTTCATATGAAGTGGCAACCGTTTGTTATCATTATCCCCATTCTGGCAGGTACTGTGTGTATAGTGACCATGTATGCTTACAGATTCTTGGCCAAATCAACCATCGTCGAACGGCTAAGACAATTGGAATAATGCTCCTGTGAAATCAGAAGATGAATTACGAACAAAAAAGACGACTTTCATTTTTTATTCCCAAATGAAGTATCGTCTTTTTGTTTTCCTTTTTACTTGACGTATGCCAATTTAGCCTCGTTCCCTAATAACTACTGTTAAAACGCAGGCAGCGCAATCTCCGCATAGTTGTCCTCAAGGAACTTCTTCACTTCCGGGCCGCTGATGCGCTTCGCCAGCTTTTGGATGGCGTCGGAATCCTTGTTGTCCTCGCGGGCTACCAGGCTGATGGTGAATTCGGAGTCGTTCCCTTCGGTGATCAGCGCGTCCTTCTTCGGTGTCAGCCCAAGCGGGCTGGCATACGCCGGAGTCATTGCCACCAGGTCGGCGTCATCCAGCATGCGGGCCAGCATCAGCAGGTCAACTTCCTGGAACTTGAACTTTTTGGCGTTCTCGGTGATGTCGGCCTGGGTCGCTTGAATACCTGCGCCTTCCTTCAGCTTAATCAGTCCGGCCTTGGCGAACATTTGCAGCGAGCGTCCGATATTAGAGGGATCATTCGCCATGACCAGCGTCGCACCTTCCGGCAGATCGGCGATTGCCTTATAACGTTTGGAATAACCGCCGTAGATCGCATCATATACAGGCTGCACCTCTACCAGCTTGGAGCCCTTGCTGGCATTGAACTGCTCCATGTAAGGAACGTGCTGGAAAAAGTTCGCGTCCACTTCCTTATTAGCCAGCGCCTCGTTGGGCTGGACATTATCAGACAGAATGACGACATCCATGTCCACGCCGTCTTCCTTGAGCAGCGGCTTCACGATTTCAAGGATATCGGTCATCGGCGGAATGAGCGAGGCTACTTTAATTTTGACTGGTTCGGTGGCGTTTGCTGCCGGTGCAGCAGCTTCCGGTGTGCTTTCGGCCTCCTTGTTGTTTCCGCAGCCTGCGGCAATCATGACCAAAACGAGCAGCATAAGTGTATATTTCAACGATTTTTTCATTTGTGCAGTGAACCCCCATTTTTATATTGTTGTTGTTCTCTTGCTCATAAGCCTAAGACTCCCCGGTCACTAGCGTTTATCCAGCAGCCTTGCCAAGGTGCTTCCGGCAAACTGGATGATTTGCACCAGCAGTATCATTACGAGAATCGCGTAGACCATGACTTCAGTCTCAAAACGCTGATACCCGTAACGGATGGCGAAATCGCCAACCCCTCCCCCGCCGACTACACCCATCACTGTTGAAAAGGAAATGAAGCTGATGGCCGAAGCCGTCAGTCCAAGCACCAGGCCCGAACGTGCCTCCACATACAGAAACTTGAAGACCAGTCCAGCCTTTGAGGCTCCCATAGACAGTGCAGCTTCAATGGTACCTTTTGGGACCTCCAGTAAGGACTGCTCCACCAGCCGTGAGTAATAAGCGATAGCGACAATGGACAGCGGCACGGCAGCCGCCATAGTCCCGATGGCCGTACCCACCAGGAAGCGTGTGAAGGGAATCAATGCAACCACCAGCAGCAGGAAGGGAAAAGACCGGACCACGTTGACAATGCTGTTCAGTACAAGCGACAGCGTCTTGTTCTCATAGAGCTGGCCCTTGCGGCAAAAATACAAAACAGTCCCCAGCGGAAGCCCGAGCAGCACTGCCGCGCCTATCGAAATGCCGACCATGACAAAAGTTTCCCCGATGGCCTGCCACATCTGATCCTGGTATTTCAGCATGCTCTCAAACATGGGCCTTCCCCGCTTTGCCTGTAATCCGCTCACGATAGCTCCCCGCATGGCCTTCCGGTGCCAGAAAACCGCCGTCTCCGCGGGAAAAGGAATCGACAATCCGTCCGCCTTCCATGACAGATACATCGGTGCAGATCTTCCGCACAACATCCAGCTCATGCGTTACGATGACTACTGTTACCCCCAGCGCATCATTAATATGCTGGAGCACACCAAGGATATCGGCCGTTGTCCCAGGGTCAAGCGCGGAGGTTGGTTCGTCGCACAGCAGCAGCTTTGGGCTGTTCGCCAGTGCCCGGGCTATGGCCACCCGCTGCCGCTGTCCCCCGCTGAGCTGGGCGGGATATTGGTCTGCTTTGCCCTCCAGCCCGACAAACTGCAGGCATTCCCGGACCCGCTCCATCCGTCCGCTGCGCGGCGCTCCGGCCAGCTCCAGCGGAATGGCCACATTCCGGCTGACGGTGGCATTGCCCACCAGATTGAACTGCTGAAAGATCATACCGATCTTCTGCCGTTCCTTGCGCAGCAGCTTCTCCGGCATTCCCGTCAGCAGTCTGCCGTCTAGTGTCACGGTGCCTGCGTCCGGACGTTCCAGCAGATTGATCAGCCGCAGCATTGTAGATTTCCCCGCGCCGCTGGCTCCGATAATCCCGTGAATGGCACCTGCACGAACGTTGAGAGATACATTGTTAACCGCGCAATACCGGCCTTCTTTCAGGTTGAAGCTTTTGCTTACTCCACTCAGTGCCAGAATATGAAGCCCCCCTTCCAGACTGCCTGGACTTCCCCAGACTGCAGCACTTAGATTCGCAGCAAAGTGTATTACAATTATTTAAAAACTGTTTTATTAAAAATCTCTTTAAATAATAAGGTATTTTTTTGGCTGTGTCATCATTTTTCTGAAAATGATATATCAAGGTTGTGGAAGCATTGTCCGTAAAAGAGCAGCCTTCTTTCCCAGAATGATTCACAAAGCTGTTCCCATACATACATTGCCTAAGCCATCTTTGTAAAAATGATTCCTCAGAACTTCAGCCCGCCAGCAAAAACACTAATTCGCAGCTTTAGCAGCACTGCAGCAGGACTATAGCAGGACACAAGCAGAACCGGCTTTGCCGTCCATTAAAAGGACGTTAACAGTTCAGCGGGTAATATAAGGATGATTTGTGGTGTGAAACATATAAATCCTTATATTTTGAACAAAACGGCACGCCGTCCTTGACTGAATAAGGTAGCCGTTATGGTTTTAGTTAGCGTCGCCTGGAGAACCCTGCTGGAGAACCCTGTTTCAAACCTTTAGCAATTCCAAGTGGAAAAAGGGTCACTAATTCAGCTCATTTCGCTCCTGACGAAGGAATATGGCCCAATTAAGTTTCCTTTTTCCACCTAACTCTCATAATTGTGGATTTTGGGGAGAAATAAGTGCCCTTTTTCCAACTAGCACTGCTAACCTGCTTCTTCGCAAACACCCGTTGGAAAAAGGGGATCGAATCCGGCTGCTTTCCAGCCTTCTGAGTGAATCCGCTCGGGGAAGCATAATTTCCTAAGCATGTACAAAACACACTGCTGACCAAGATCAGCGGTGTATTCTTTAAATCCCCGAATTCAGCCTGCACAGCCGTTCAAAAGCAGCCTTCGGCCGGTATCCTAACGTACTAACAGAGAAGTCCGCAGCCGTGAATCAGGCTGCGGACTTCTCTGTTGTACTAAAGATGCTTCGTGCTGTTATGATCTGCTTCTACTTCCGTTGAGACGAATTCCCGTTCTCAAGCTCCGCGCGAATCTTCAGGAACACCTGATAGCTCCGCTCGGCGACCTCTGAAATCGCAATCGGATGGTACCCGGGCAGGTCGGCATACAGCGTGTCATTCAGCGGCGCCGTCCAGCCGGCCGGCAGCTGTGCAGCCCCCAGCTTCGCTCCCATGATGGAGCCGACGGTAGCACCGTTGCAGTCCGTATCCATTCCGGCAGATACCGAAGCCACCACAACCTTCTCAAAATCATCGCCTCCGTACACCAGGGAGGCGGCGACAATGGCGGCATTGTTATTGGTATGCACCGGATCATAATGGCTGAACCGGTCCCACAGCCTGCTGACAAGCTCCCGTTCACTGCCTGCCTTTTGCGCGATTGCAATCCCCTGCAGCACATCACGGGCCAGTCTGCTTGTCTGCGGAATCTCACTCAGTCCGATTTCCACAATGCGCTCGTTATCCAGCCCGGCGAACGCGGCGGAGATCATCGCGGCATAGAACATCTCCCCGTAGATTCCGTTCTTCACATGGGAAAAGGAAGCATCCCGCCAGCCCAGCTCGGCGGCCAGCTCGGGGTAGCCTGCCGCTCCGTAGGCCAGCCCGTCCGCGCGGATGGCTGCGCCAATCCACTCCCGGTACGGGTTGAGGTGCATCCGCACCCGCTCCTGCCGCAGCGGCCAATCTTCCGGCTTCTCGCCGTGCAGGTGGGAGGTTTCGCGGGCAAAATTCATGTAGGCCTGCGTTTCCGCCGTGCATACCTGGCTATACGTCAGATGCCCGTGCCACAGCTTGCCGATATCCCATGAATCCCAGTCCAGCCCCTTCTGCTCCAGCAGCATCAGGCCTAAGACGGTATAGCGGATATCGTCGTCACTCTCCATATAACTGATCTTCTCTCGGGTACTCGTGAACGACCAGCCGCTTAAGCCCAGACCATATTCAGCCTCCGCCCGTGAATGTTCCGGAGTATAGCCGGTAATCGGCCAGGCATCCGCCCCGCGGAACCACAGCTCAATATTTTCCCAGCCCGGACGTCCGTCCTTACCGTATAGATAATCCCAATACTCCAGCGGCTTGCCCAATGCACAGCCCACACTTCTGCCCAGCCAGGCCCCGTAGAAGCGGTCCCTCCACTGCTTGGGAGTCCACTCCACCGCCAGCTTGCGCGGCCCATCCGGACGCAAACGCCGGATCGCCGCGAGATCCGACGGCTCCTCATAAGGGAAGTCTTCAGCCTCGGTGAGTGCCATCAACTCCCGGTACACTTCCATAAGCTTGCCTTCCTCACTTCCAGCAGCAGCAAGCTTCTCTGCCAGGCTGCCGGTCCGGCAGCCTTCCTCTTCACGCTGCAGCAGCTCCAGCCGCACCGTCTCCTGAAGCCGTTCCCAGCCCGCCATCCGCTATTTCTCTCCCGCCGCAAGCCCATGCTCCCGGTCAAGTCTGTCCAGCGAATCAAACAGCAGCTTCATGAAGGCTTCGCGGTCCACTCCGAGCAGTACCTGTGTATTAGCGGCACGGTCCGGCTTCTTTCTCCGGTCGGCTACCGTCATTCCTCTGGTCAGCCGGCCTTCCGTTTCTACCGTAACATGCAGATGCTCCGATTCAAACAGCTCCGGCTGCAGCAGCCAGGCCACTGCACATGGATCATGCAGCGCGCTGCCGATATAGCCCATTTTTTTGCCATAGATCGAATAGAAATCCAGCAGTTCGCCCACCATCACGGACACAGGCCCCCGGGATTTCAGCTCCAGAATTTCCTTTTCAAAAATAGCCGCTTTATCCGTCACATCCAGTCCGCTCATTACAATAGGAATCCCGGATTCAAAGACAATACGCGCCGCTTCGGGGTCCACATAAATATTGAACTCTGCCGTTGCAGTCACATTTCCGTAAGCCAAACCGCCGCCCATTAGCGAAATCTTCTCGATCTTTTCTTTTACTTCGGGATAAGCTGTAATTAAAAGGGCAATATTCGTAAGCGGCGCCGTCGGCACCAGAGTAATTTTCTCTTCCGATGACCGGATGATCTCCAGCATGAATTCTACCGCGCCCTGTTCCACCGGCTTGAACCTGCTGGCCGGAAGCGCAGGGCCGTCCATGCCGGATTCACCGTGCGCTTGTTCTCCGGTTACCAGCTTTCCGAGCAGGGGTGCTGCCGCTCCTTTGGCTACGGGGATGTCGGCATTGACAAAGCTGAGCACTTTGAGCGCATTATCCGTTATTTTATCGAGAATCTGGTTGCCGCCAACCGTGGTAATCCCCCGGATCTCCAGCTGCTCCGGATGAGCCAGCGCAAGCAGAATGGCAATCGCGTCATCATGCCCCGGATCGCAGTCAATAATGATAGGTGTTGGCATCGTTGTCGCTCCCTTGTAGGTTTATCTTTAAAATAAAATGAAATTGAAGCTGCTCCAATTGTGGTGGATCGTCACTGCTTGTCTTTGTATCTATATAAGTTGAACTTTTGTTTTACATTGCGGGGGATGGTCGTCACTGCGGGGAATGCTTGGACTTCCGGCCGCTGTTGTCCCCAGATGTTTCAGAATTGTACACATATAGCGATAACATCCGGAGACAAAGCATAGGCTTACGAAGCCAGCTTTCCTGTGGAAAGCTCCTAGGCGGACGCTGCCGCTCTTCCAGTTCCTAACTTCCCCTCCGCACTTCTACCCTTTTATGAATTCTTTAAGTTCAACTTATATAGTTCGTTATATATAGGTAGCCCTGATAGATCTAACTATTTGGTAGCAGTAGTCTTCAGCTTCTTGTTCTTCTTCCGCGTTTCGGATACGGCGTAAATGATCAGACCGATGACTGTCGCCACATATGGAAGTGTAGCGATCAGCTCCGCCGGAATCTTCAATACCTGGAGGGCATTGGAGAGGGCGTCGGCTGCTCCGAATAAAAGTGAGGTTAACGCCGTACCCACTGTCGTGCTCCGGCCCATCGATTCGGCGGCAATCGCAATCCAGCCCCGTCCGGCCACCATATCGCGGGTGAACAGTGACAGATAGCCCATCGACATGTAGGCTCCGCCCAAGCTGGCGAAGAACCCGCTGAGCAGGAGCGCGGTATACTGGATTTTGATCACACTGACTCCGACCGACTGGGCCGCATGCGGATTTTCGCCTACCGAGCGGATACGCAGCCCAAGCGGCGTGCGGTTCAGCAGATAATAAACCACAAGCACAGACAGAATCGAGAGATAGGTCAAAATATGATGGCCTGACAAAATCGGGCCCAGCACCGGAATATCCTTCAGCAGCGGAATCTGCACACTCGGCAGCACCTTGCTCGCTAAGGAAGTGGATGAGCCCTTATCTCCGCTAAGCAGATACAGAATGAATACCGTACCGCCTGATGCGAACATATTGATCGCCACACCGCCGAGAATGATATGGGTCTTAAATTTCAAGGTGAAAAAAGCCAATATCCCCGCAATAAGCGTTCCCGATAATACCGCTCCCAGCAGTCCGACCCAGGCGCTGTGCGTATAGGCGCTCACAATGACACCGGTCAGAGCGGAGACGAGCATGATCCCCTCCATCCCGATGTTGATGATGCCCGCGCGGTTCGAGATCAGCGCACCCAGCGCAGCGAACAGAATCGGCGTCGTCACACGCAGCACCGAGAAGGCAAAATCCGTCGTCAGAATGACGTTCAGCAGACTGTTCATGCTTCCTTGGCCTCCTTCAGCAGCATCCGGTTTTTCCAGAACTTGAGGAATTGCTCAGCGGAAATCAGCAGAATAATAACGGCTTGAATAATGGAGATCATCTCGGACGGCACATCGGACAGCCGCGCCATCAGATCGGCGCCAATCCGGATATAGGCCAGAAACAGCGCAGAGGCGATAACGGACAGCGGGTTGTTTTTGGCCAGCATCGCTACCAGTGCACCATCCAGGCCATATCCCGGCAATGAGGTCCACTGGAACCTGCTGTACATCCCTAGCACTTCCACCGAGCCGCCCATACCGGCAATAAAACCGGCGATCAGGTGGACCAGGATAATCACCTTGGCCGTCTTCATTCCCGAATAACGGGCGAATTCGCGGTTAGCCCCTGTCATCCGCAGTTCGTACCCCCACTTGGTCCGGTAGAGAAACAGATGGGCCAGCACAATCAGCACCAGCACAATAATCAGTCCGGTATGAATCCGCGTGCCTGCAAATAGCTTGCTCAGCTGCGCGGTCTTCTCGAATTTAAAGGAAACGTTGGCAAAAGCTTTGGCATCCCGCAGATGGTAATTCAACAGGTACAGCCCCACGCCAAACAAAATATTATTGAACATCAGCGAGGTCACCAGTTCATTGGCGTTCCATTTGGCTTTGAGAATGCCAGGGATTGCCGACAGCAGAGCGCCCACGATGGAGCCTGCGGCAATCGCCGCCAGCGGATGCAGCCATCCGCCCAGACTGAGGTGAATCGCCAGTACAGAAGCAACGACACCGGAGAAATAAAAGATTCCCTCCGCCCCCAGGTTGAACATATTGGCCCGGAACAGGAGCGAGACGGCCAGCCCTGTGAACATCAGCGGTATCGCCATCTCAATGACGTTGCCGATATGCCCCTTGGTCGATAACGGCTCCAGCAGGAAAATGCCGATTGTCTTCACCGGCTGGTCGCTGACGAGCGAGATGATCAGAAAGGCAATAATCAGCGCTATCACGATAACCGCCGCCGTCCGGACGGCCTCGAAGTATTTGACTTTAAACATGGTTTACGGCCCTCCCGGTCTGCTCTTTATCCTGCCGGTGGATTCCCAGCATATACAGTCCCAATTCCTCCTCGCTTACCGCAGAAGGTTTATCAAAAAAGGCGACAATTTGACCTTCATACATGACAAGGAGGCTGTCGCTAAGCTCCAGAATTTCATTCAAATCCGCCGATACCAGCACAATGGCGCAATGATCCGAGCGCAGCTCCAACAGCTTCTGATGAATGAATTGCGCAGCGCCAATGTCCACTCCCCGGGTCGGCTGCTCGGCAATGAGCAGCTGCGGATTCGTAGAGCATTCCCTGGCGACAACCACCTTCTGCATGTTGCCCCCGGACAGCATGCCTATCGGCTGCTGCGGGCCGGAGCAGCGCACCTTGAACTCTTCTACCAGCGATGCAGCCAGATTGGCAATCTTGGAACCATTGAGGAAAGGCCCCTTATTCATATCCTTCGAACGATACCGTGTAGAAATCAGGTTGTCGGCAATGCTGGCCTCTCCAGCGGAGCCCTGGCGCATCCGGTCCTCGGGGATATAAGACACCCCCAGTGCGCGGATGTCCAGGATATCCGAATCACGGATATCCTTCCCTTTTACACTCACTGATCCGCTGGCGGATACGCTGCGAAGACCGCCGGTCAGCGCCTCGATCAGCTGCGTCTGCCCGTTTCCCTCGACACCGGCGATACCGACAATCTGTCCTTCGCAGACCGAGAAGCTGACCTCGGACAAGAGCGCTTTTCCCAGACTGTCTGTGACTCCCAGCCGATCCACCGCAAGCACCGGCTTGCCGGGGGAGGTCTTGTCCTTCTCATACTTCAGCACCACATCCCGGCCAACCATCAGCCGCGAGATTTCCTGCTCGCTTACTTCGCTGGTCTGAAAGACGCCTTCACTTCTGCCGCCGCGCATAATGGTAATTCGGTCGCAGATCGCTTTGACTTCCTTCAGCTTGTGCGAGATAAATACGATCGTGTGGCCCTGTTCCTTAAGCTGCTGCAGTTCATGGAACAGCTCCTCCGTTTCCTGCGGGGTCAGCACGGCCGTCGGCTCGTCGAGGATGAGGATTTGGGCGCCGCGCACCAGCGCCTTCAGAATCTCCACCTTCTGCTTCATGCCGACGGTCAGGTCCTCCACCTTCGCTTTGGGATTTACCGCGAGGTTGTATTTGCGCGCCGTCTCCTCCGTCAGGCGCACTGCTTCGCTATAATCGAAGCCTACGCCTTTTCGCGGCTCCATGCCCAGCACCATATTTTCCGCCACGGTAAACGAAGGCACCAGCATGAAATGCTGATGGACCATGCCGATGCCGCGGTCAATCGCATCCTGCGGGGACTGCAGCTTCACTTTGTCTCCCCGGATATAGATCTCGCCGTCGCTTGGCTCTTCCATCCCGAACATAATCTTCATCAGAGTGGATTTGCCGGCACCGTTCTCTCCTGCAATCGCATGAATTTCTCCTTCACGCAAAGAAAATTCAACATTCTTGTTCGCAACAACGCCGTTCGGATACACTTTGGTGATTCCCCGCATTTCCAGCAGAGCATTTGCCATGGGTCATCAACGCCTTTCAACTTGGGTAGTCTGCAAAAAATAGGCAGCTGGAACTCTTCGTAAGGAAGAGATTCCAACTGCGGGAGCGGCTTACCGGTGTGGCTTAAGGTTTAACGGCATTACGGATGGCTTCAACTTCTGAGGTTTCCATGCCCATCGCGTTGTCGACCTTAATTTCCTTGCTGATCAGCTTCTGCTTCACTTCTTCCACTTTGGCCTGAAGGTCTGCCGGAAATACATTCTTGTAAATGTCGTTTTCAGCGATGCCTACGCCATCTTCCACAAAGCCCAGCACATCGCGTTTGCCCATCTCCAGCGTGCCGTCCTGCAGTTTTTTCACTGCGCCGAGAATGGCCATGTCGATCTTTTTAATCGCAGAGGTGACAATCAGATTGGCTTTTTCACTATCCGTGTCCTTGAGCAGCATCGCCTGGTCGGAATCAACGCCGATCGCATATTTGGTCTTCTCTTTCGCTGCATCAAAAATCCCAAGCCCCGTACCGCCCGCGACGTTGAAGATCACATCCACGCCCGAGTTGTACTGGATCAGCGACAATTCCTTGCCCTTCGCCGGGTTCACAAAGTCGCCCGCATACGATACTGCCACCTTCACTTCGGGATCAACATACTGCGCTCCCTGAATGTAGCCGACGAGAAATGCGTTGATACCGGGAATATCCATTCCGCCTACGAATCCGATCACGTTCTCCTTGTTGGCGTTTGGCATATTGGACTGTGTAGCAAGCGCCGCTACCGCACCTGCCAGAAAAGAAACCTCATTGGTCGAGTAGGACATGTTATACATATTCTCCGGTGCTTCCTCGATGTCGGTATCGTAGTTGATGAATTTTTTGTCCGGGTTTGCTTCCGCTGCCGCATTGAACATTTCGGTAATTTCCGATCCGCCCGAGATCACAACATCCCAGTCTTCAGCAGCAATATCGTTAAAAGTCGGCTCCCATTTGGTCTTGTCTGCGCCCATTTCCACGACTTTCGTCTCTGCGCCAAGCTCGTCCTTTACCTTTTGCAGGCCGCTGTTGGCGGCATCAAAAAACGACTTATCCCCCAGCGTCCCCGGAATCAGCAGCACAACCTTCAGCTTGTCCCCTGCGGCAGCTTCTCCGCCCTCCGCATTCGTTCCCGGATTGGCAGCATTTCCATTGCCGGACGAATTGTTTCCGCATGCTGTAACCAGTACCATTACCGCCAGAAACAATAAAGCGAGCACATTCTTTTTCATTGTCTAAGTTCACACCCCTGTTTGTAATGGATTAACGCTGAACAAATAGCATAATGTCCCAATTGCACGTTTTGTTAACCGGGCAGTAAGGAGCAGTTTTCATGAAATACGGTTGGAATTCTGAAAATAAGCAAATTACTATGAAAAACAAACAATCCATGTTACATTTCGACGCTAAACCGGGTAAATTCCGAACAAGATGGCCAGTCCAGTTGTGAATCTTCGGTTTAATTGATAAGATCATAACAAATGAAAGCATAAATATTTATATATTTTCGGTCAACTTTTTGTACGATTCGGCTAAAAGGCTATAAACGGAGGTTCATCATGGATCGGGTCCTATATATTGTAAATGCAGAGCATGAAGCGAACACTTATATTCCGCCGCATCAGCATGAATGTTTTGAACTGGTCTATTATATTCACGGTCATGGGACTACGAGTATTGGACCGCGCAGCTTTCACTTCCGCCCCTTCACCTTTGCCCTGATCCCGCCCAATTTCAAGCATGACGAAAATCATCAGCCCAGCCCGGAAGTCCTTTTCGTTGGCTTCCACTGCGGAAATCCGATTATCAACACACTGTCCGGTGTCTACGATGACGACAAAGAACATACCGTACTGCAGACACTGCTGCGGATGAACGAGGAATTCAAGCGTAAGCGCGACGGGTTCGCCGAGCTGCTGAATCTGCAGATGAGCGAAATCACAGTGTATCTCCAGCGGCTGCTTGCCGCGTCGGATTTTCATTCTCCGGCAGAAGATCAAATGCAGTATGTGCTGAATTATATGAACGAGCATTACCGCCACAAGCTTTCCATCACTTCACTGGCTGAAATGTCCGGCTACAGCTATGACCGGTTCCGGCATCTATTCAAGGAAAGATTTGGCCATTCCCCGCACCGTTATCTTTTACTGAAGCGTCTGGATTATGCCAAGTCCCTGCTGCTGCACACCCAAATGCACATCTCCGGGGTATCTGCGGCTGCCGGGTTCGTGAACGATGCCCAATTCTGCAATATGTTCAAAAGAGAGATCGGCCTCTCCCCGCGCACTTTCCGCATCCGGAGCAAGGTCAATTAGTAGCTTTTGTACAGAAATATTGGATTTGTTCACTCCCTTGAACTCCGTCCTGTGCACTATTCTCATTTTGCTCCACTGTTCTGTTCACGGTGTGAAGCTTATACTGATACTGTGAACAATAGAAAAAAGCTGTGTTCGTACATCCGCGTACACAGTGAATTAGGGGGATGCTTATGAGACTGAACAAGATTGGCAACAAAAGAGCGCTGTACAGCAGAATATTGGTCAGTATGACGTTATGTGTGTCCTTAACCTTCCTTGCCTCCACCATCATTTATTACAACTATTATATTGGCGTAGAAAAAACGCAGGCATTCCGCTCCGACCTCGGCAATCTTACGCAAACAAGCAAAGAAGTGGTCAACATGACCGATGCAGCGCAATCGCTTTCATTCCAGATCTACCGCAACAGCACCGTTTCCAAAATTGTGTTCTACGACAAGCCGGATATCTATGATGTCACGGCCGCCATGTCCGAACTGGGGAATTACCTCAGCTCCATGCCTTATATTGAATCCATCTATGTCTACAATCCCAAAAGCGCCAAGCTGTACATCGCCTCCTCCCACGGCCAGAACGGTGTCTTTACCGAGCAGGAGCTGGTGGACAGAAATATTCTGGATATTCTGAACCACTACCAGGAATACAAGCCGTTCACGCCCATTCCACGCGTGTATTCCAATGGTGCCGCGGAGAACGGTCAGGTCCGGGCTTATACCTTCCTGTGCTATGATGCGATTGGCTGGGATAGAGCCATTAATTCAGCCGTAATTGTCAACATTTCCGCTCCCTGGATTAACAAAGAAATCACCAGTCCTGTGGACTCCAAGAGCGACACTTTTATTCTTGCGGATCAGGGCAAGCTGCTGTCCGTCGGCAGTCTGGAACCACACGGCTTGTCTCCGCTGGAAGCAGCCTGGGTTGAGCAGCGGATCCAAGGGAGGGAGGCCGGTTATTTTATCGGCCAATTCGGCGGGGTCAACTCGCTGATCTCTTATACGGCACCGGATGATCTAAGCTGGCAGTATGTGCGCATCACACCCTATGACATCATCACCAAACAGACCAACAGCATCCGCAACGCCACCCTGCTGATTGCTGCGCTGATTTTCGTAGGGGGCCTTGCCTTTTCCTGGCTCATGTCGCGCAGAGTGTATCTGCCGATTGACCGGATTGTCCGGGAGATGAATATTCTTGAAGGCGAAAAACGCGACAGCATGTTCACCATCCGGCAAAATACGCTGCGCGATCTGATCCTCGGCCTCAAGCCGCTGCAGTCTATCCAGCAGGTCGAGAAGCTGCGGCAGCTCGGCATTCATTTTACCTTTAACGATGATTACCGCCTGATTCTGCTGCGGATTGACAATTACCAGGAGTTCAGAGAGTCCCGCTCCTCGTATCTGCTTGCCTATAAGTTCGCCATTATGAACATCGCTTCAGAGATTTGCGGCCAGACCTACCGTGTAGAAACCGTAGATATGAATGATGACGGCATCCTGGTGCTTCTGAATATTGTCGATCCCAAGGAATACACGGACACAGAACTGATTGAGACGCTGCTCCGCCAGATTCAGCAGGCCTGCTCTGATTATTTGAAGGTCAGCCTTACGCTTGCCTACAGCCATATTGACCGCAATCCGGTACAGCTGCGCCAGCTCTACAAGCAGGTTAGAGAAGCATCGGACCACAGGCTGTTCTACGGCCATGGCTGCATTATCAGCGCCCAGTCCATCTGTGCCCTTCAAGCTAACCTCTATCACTATCCTACCGAAAAAGAGAAAAAGCTCACCGACGCGCTGATGAGCGGCAAAATAGACGAGGCCCGGGAGCAGTTCAGCAGCATTATCCGGGAGACGGCAGACTACCCGTTTCCATCGGTGCAGCTGGCTGTATCCAGACTAAGTGTGACGATCAAAGAGATCATCATCAATATCCAAAAACGTAACCGTTTACAAAGTGAAGGGACGGCTGAACTGCCCACTTTGGATTCGGTAGAAACCGTTGATGCGCTGGAGCAAGCCTTTTTTGCACTCTTTAGTGAAATGCACGAACAGCTGGCCGAGAAAAAAAACTCCAAACAGCATGATATGGTCCGCCAAATTAATCAAAAGATCAACGATGCTTATATGGAGCCCAGTCTAAGCCTGAACCAGATTGCTGATGAACTGGATATGTCTCCAATCTACATCAGCCGCCTCTATAAGCAGCAGACGCTGACCAGTATCGTGGATGTCATTCTGGAGGTACGAATGCGCGAGGTCTGCAGCCTGCTGGAGAATACCGACCTGCCTGTGACCACCATCGCTGAACGCTGCGGCTTCACCAGCAGTTCCTATCTGCACCGGATGTTCAAGCGCAGCTTCGGCACCACCCCTACCGACTACCGGCGTTCCAGGCAGGCATAGTTAGTAAAAATCAATCGTTTTTCCGGTCAGCTCCGTCTTACTTGTGAAAACATATTTCGAGGCGACTTCTTCCATAGACCGACACAAACAAGGAAGAGGGGATGGTGAATGGTGGAGAAGACAATGAACAAGGCCAATACAGCGGATATTACGCTGATGGATGAAGAGGTATTTTTTCAACGGCTTGCGGGCGAGCACCGTAAACTGTATGCGATCGCGTACAGCTATCTGCGTTCCGAAGCGGATGCCCTGGAAGCGGTGCAGGAAGCCTCGTGCCGGGCCTGGATGAAGCACAAAAAGCTCAAAAACGAGCAGGCCTTCACACCGTGGCTAATCCGGATTACCATCAACTGCTGCATGGATGAGCTGCGGCGCAAAAAACGCGTCATTCCGGCGGAGAAGCTGAAGGAGAAGGAAGCCCAGGAGATGAGGTGCAGCGATCGTCTCGATCTGGAGCGGGCGATGAACCGGATGAAGCCGAAATACCGGCATGCCGTGATGCTCAAGTATTACCAGGATATGACGGCCGCCGAAATTGCCAAGGTACTGAATAAGCCCGAAGGCACGATCAAAACCTGGCTGCGTGAAGGACTCAAGCAGTTGCGGAACTATTTGTGAGCATGTGGGAGGTGGCTGAGATGTTGGAAAAAGAAGAACGTATCCTGAAACAGGATGCCCAGGAGGTCAATCTAAATGCGGAGACGATTCGGGAAATGAAAATTTATAATGCAATGCGCAGCGGAATGGCACAAGGAAAAAAACGCAGCAAACGGCGTTTCTATTCCTATGGGGCGGGGGCCGTATTAGCCACGGCCGCAGCCATTGTTCTGATTTTCTTCTCCATCGGCCTGCCAGCCGGAGGTACAGACGATTCTGACCCCGGCGGTTCCGTGCAGGCGGCCAGCACCAAAAGCTGGAATGATTTTGCGGCCTATCGCAAACAGCCATTAAAGAATCGACTGGTTGCCGACATACTGGAACGAAATCTGGTCATACCGGTCCGTCAAAGCGCAACAAACAAAGGATACCGCATGGATGTGGATGGCGCCGTCACGGATGGCCGTAAAGTGTATATCCTGTTCAGCGTGCAAAACGATACGGATAAAGAAGTTGTTCCTGCGGATACGAAAATTCAATTCGGGGATTTCGAGGTTCCATATCCGCATCGGGGCGCAGCCCTGGAAATGGCGTACGATAGTAACTCCCGGATTCAGCCCGGCCAAAGCAAGGATTTTATTTATTCCACCAACTATCCGACTTCCATCACCTATTCCAAGGATGTGAAGTTCACTCTGATTCTCACCGGAACGTCCGGCCAGGCGCTCGCTTCCAGCAGCAACAAGTATCGGACCGGCCTGGAGGTATCGTTCGAGCTTGATCCGGACAGATTCAAAGACCAGGAGGAGCATACGCTGCCTGTGGATCGCACGTTTACGGTGGACGGTCAAAAGATCAAAGTGCGCCAAGTACAATATACTCCGCTCAGTACCTATGTCGATCTGGAGTATGACAAGGCGAACACCAAACGGATTTTCAGCCTGCTTAACCCCGTTCTGATCGCAACAACAGGGAGTCAGACCGATAAATTGGTTTATCCGGGCAGAATCACAGCCGATAATTCCGAGGTATACAAAGACCACTCGCAGGTAACGCTGGTGTTCAGGTATACCAAGCTTAACCAGCCGGACTCCTCCACGCTGAAGATTTCCGGTATCTCAGCTCTGGAGCCAGACCGCATGAAATTTGTGGTCGATCTGAACAAGCAGCAAGTTATTGAAGCTCCGACAAAGGATTTTGAAATTGTCACATCTAAGCAAGAATATAATGCAACAGAGGCAGAGATTCTGCTGCGGCGCAAGGTGACCAACCTGTTTTATTATACCGATTCGCAAGGGGCGGTGCAGGCGGAGGACATCGGCGCAGGACTGGCCGACAAATTTACCGATGCGAACGGCCAGGTGCATGAAAGAACGAATCGAGAAACTGCACTACACAATTTCAGCGGCACCACGATCTCTAGTGATGGTACGGGAATAGATGAGATGAGTTTATTTTTTGGCAGTCAGGCTGCAGATTACCCGCAGCCGCTTACCCAATCGGTTGAACGCATTTGGAATCCAATTTTGGAGACGCAAAGTATCGAGCTGTTCTCAAAGAAATAGAAGCTTAGCCAGATATCGCAAAAGCGTGTATCCCTTGGAACAGATAGGCGTATCTCGGGATACTCGGACTCGGAGACACACTCTTCCCTTACCTCCCCCTTTGTCCCGAAAGATGACAAAGGGGCTCTTTGCCTTGTCCTGATGAACTTAGGAATTACCATAAAGGTGTATAGTAACGGAGGGGAAGTTTGGAACTGTAGGAGCGAACGCGTCCGCCTTTATGTTTGGATTTCTACCGCAATCGCGGTATGAATGAGGAAATCCAAACATAACAGCGGCCGGAAGTCCAAACATTCCCTGGAGTTACGGCTAGCACCAATTATGACAGCTCCTATGTTCATCAGGACTTCAGCCAACAACAAGAAGCCCCGCCAGCCAACAGCTTGCGGGGCAACTCTCTTACTTAATTCCTTTTTCAGCAGTATAAGCGTTCCACTGCTTCGTCCATTCGGCCTGAATCTTGTCCAGGCCCGCCTGCTTGGCTTTCTGCATGAACGTTTCCAGGCCCTTGTCCACATCCGCTACCAGTCCTGCTTCCAGCGGGAACAGGTACTGCTTCTCTACCTGCTCCAGGGCGGCTTTCTCTGCCTGGTACGAACTGTAATCCTCCGCAAAGCCCAGGAACAGATCCGGCTTCTGAATCTTGTCCAGCTCATCGAAAATCGCCTTTACCCCGTCAAATCCCTTGTCGAACAGCATGAACTCCGGATTTCTCCACGCCCAGCCATTCATGCCCTCGCGGGTGAAGCCATTGGAGGTGCTCGTGCCGACCAGTTTGTAATAGCCGTCCTCCACCGTGTAGTTCTTGCCTTCAATTCCGTATTGCGTCAACTGGTTGTACCGTTTGTCCAGGACCAGCTTCTGATAGAATGCGAGTGCCCGTTCCGGATTTTTGCTGCTTTTCGGAATCGCAAAACCATTGTGTATAGGATGTACTGGTGTAGCATAACCTGTGGTTTTGCCGAATGGATAATAGGCCAGCTCCCAATCGGGATGTGTGGTGCTGATCTTCATCTTCATGTCATTATAGCGCGTCGGATTATCCCCGAACATGCTGGCCGCTTTGCCGGAAGTAATCGGATCCTGCATCGTATCCTTAATATTCAGCACGTTCTTGGGAATGAACCCTTTGTCTGCCCAGCGCTTCATGGTTTTCAGCTCTTCTTTTTGCTCATCGGAGCCCCAGTAGGAGTACACTGTAGTTGGTGATTCATACTTCACGCCCATACCATACGGCAGAGCGCCGACCATTTTATTCAGCTCGGTATAAATGTAATGAAGATTGTTTCCGACATCACTGTTTAGGGACATAGGCATCAAATCCGGCTCATTCTTGGCAATGCCGTCCATATAGGCCTCATAGCTGGCCAGATCCGTTGGGGCTGGAAGATTATATTTCTTGCGCAGATCCTCACGGTATACAAAACCGTTGGTCACGTATTCTTTATAGGTTGCCGGAACCGTGTAGATTTTGCCGTCCACCTTCACGTCTTCCCACATGGTTTCAGGAACAAATTTCTGCAGCTCGGGTGCGGCTTTTGGCAGCAGATCATCGATAGCCAGGAACGCGCCGCGTTTGGCATAGGATTGATATTGGGTCCAGTCCGCTGTAAAAATCAGATCAATCGCCTGGCCCGAAGACAGCAGCAGCTTGTATTTCTGATCCCAATCCGTCCAGCTCGTATAGTTGAACTTCACGGTAGCATTCAAATCTTCCTGAGCCATTTTATTGATCTCGTCCTGAATGGCAGGCAGATCCTTCGGAGCGTCGCCAAGCATGTAGAACTGCAGCTCGACCTTCTTAGAGGTGTCGATTCCAGGTTCAGCTGCCGTTGCGGCGTTGCCCTCTGTTTTCACGGCAGTCTTGCTCTGGCCCTCTGTCCCCGCGCTGTCTTTGTTCCCGTTGCTGTTACTGTTGTTGCCGCCGCATCCCGCAAGAAGCGAAAAGGCCAGCGCAGTCGTTGTAAGCGTTACCAGAGTTTTTCTGCCTGTTGTCTTTTTCATATGAACCCTCCTAAAAGTTTTGTGAGTATAGCTCCCAGAGTTCATTCGTACAAGATTGACCTCGGAAGCTTACGCTAAATTTTGCAGCATACTCCCTTTGATTAATACGACTACCCCATCTAGTAACTCTATGTTAGCCGAATAACAGAAGCGCGGTAATGGTACTTTCTGCCATTCGGTTCTAACCTTTTACAGCCCCGATTGTCAGGCCCTTCACAAAATAGCGCTGGATGAACGGGTATAAAAACAGAATGGGTCCGGTAACAACGATAGCCATCGCCATCTTGGTCGATTCAGTGGGCAAATCGCTGCCCAGGCTGACACCGGTACCTGCACCCATATTGGCAATGAAAGCCGCCGAATTGATGACATTGTACAGATGGAACTGCAGCTGGTACTTGTGCGGGTCATTGATGAACAGTGAAGATGAGAACCAGTCGTTCCAGTAGGCCAGAGCGAGGAAGAGGCCAACCGTGGCGATGCCGGGCATCGACAGCTGGAGCACAATCCTCCAATAGATTTTGAAATCACCGGCCCCGTCGATCTTAGCGGATTCGAACAGCTCCTCAGGAACAGCGGATCGGATGAAGTTCTTCATCAGAATAATCAGGAACGGCGTCATCAGCCCCGGAAAGATCAGCGCCCCATACGAATCGGTGAGATGCAGATATTTGGTCATCATAATGTACCAGGGCACCAGTCCCCCCCCGAACAGGGTGGTGAAGTAAATATAGAACGAGAAGGTATTGCGGTATTTGAAATCCTTGCGGGCCAGCACATAACCGGCCATCGTCATAAAAAACAGCCCCAGTGTCGTGCCCGTCACCGTTGTGAACAGCGTAACGCCATAGGCCCGCAGCACCTCGTCCGGGAAGGTGAACACCGTTTTGTACCCCTCCAGCGAGAATTGAGCCGGTATCAGATGATACCCGTCTTTAATGATCGAGTCATTGGCCGTCAGGGAGGCCGAAATAATCAGCAGGAACGGAACCAGACAGGCCAGCGAGCCGAGAATGATAACTGTGTAAGCAAGCCCCTGCAGCAGCCTTGTATAATGATCGTCTTTGATATGCATGCTCTTTTTCTCCTTCCGTATCGTGTCCGGCATCACCTAGAACAAAGCGTAATCATCATTTATTTTGCGGATAATGTAGTTGACCGTCATGATCAGAATGAAGCCGAACAGCGATTGATACACCCCGGCTGCCGTAGCCATTCCAATGTCAAAAGTAACCTTGAGCGAGCGGAACACATACGTATCCAGAATATCCGTAGTATTATAGAGCACCCCGTTGTTGCCGATCAGCTGGTAAAAGAGGTCAAACTGCCCCTTCATGATGCTTCCCAGCGAGAAGAGCAGCAGCACAATAAAGGTTGATTTCAGCATCGGCACCGTGATATACCAGATCCGCTGGAAGATATGCGCACCGTCGATTTTGGCCGCTTCATAATATTCGTCGCTGATTCCCGTAATAGAGGCCAGGTAAATGACCATGCTGTAGCCGAGATTTTTCCAGAGATAGAATACGATAATCAGGAAGATCCAGACTACCGGTTTGTTGTAGACATCCACAGGACCGGCTCCGAACCGGGCCAGCAGCGTATTCAGGAAACCGTTATCATAATTGAACACATTGTATACGATAACACTCAGAATCACGAAGGAGACGAAATACGGCAGGAACATGATCGATTGGGTCAGCTTTTTGAACCATTTGACACGAAGCTCACTGAGCAGAATCGCACAGACGATGGCCAGCACATTCCCCAGCAGAATAAACGCCAGGTTGTAGCCGATGGTATTGAGCGTAAGCTTCACCAGTGTGCCGGACTTCCAGAGAAATTCGAAGTTCTTGAGCCCCACAAAAGGAGCATCGAGCAATCCGGAATTGAAATCAAATTGGGTAAATGCGTAATACACGCCAACCATCGGGAAATACGAATTGACCAGAAAAAACAGCAATGTAGGCAGCAGCATCAGAAAAAGAACCCGGTTATGGACCAGCTCATGCAGAAACCCTTTTTTCCTCTTCTTCCCTGTCCTTACCCCCGTCTCTGACGGCAGCTGCCCCGCCCCCTTAATAGGAAGCTCTATGGCGAGCGCTGTTCCGGTCTTGCGTTTACGGTGTCTCAAAGCCTTCACCCTCCTGTTACTTCTTTATCATTCATTGCGGCGGCATACGCCTTCCCGCCATCGCTTGGACGCCTGAAGCTGTACCCGGCAGCTCCGTCCAATGTATGTTCTGAGTATAGAAGACACCTCTGCAGGGTGAACAGTGTAGCTTGAGGGTATTCCTGTATTATGTGGAGTATCGGCTGGTGCACTTTTCTGACTTTTGTGGAGAAAATAAAGAATGTACCGCAAAAAGCCCCGCAAGCGCTCCTGTTTCAGGATAGCTCCGGGGCCTTTTCCCACATATTTAAACCATCACTTCTTTGCAGCCTGCTCTTGGGCCTCTCTCTCCAACGATGCAAAATAGGCAATCTTATGCTCTATCTTCTGCGCAAAGCTCTGAAAAAACTTAATCTTCTCATCAATTTGCAGCTTATGTGCCTGAAGGAGCTTCCGCTGGTCCGGCAGCGCTTCCACCCCTTCACGGGATAACGCGATGAACTGCTTGATCTCAGCAATCGGCATTCCCGTATCCTTCAGGCAGCAGATCAGTGAGATCAGCTCCAAATCCTCATCATGAAAACAACGGTTGCCATGTTCATCCCGTGCTACAACCGGCAGAACTCCCTCCCTTTCATAATAACGCAGTGTATATTGGCTAAGTCCGCTCTTTTGTGCTATGGTTTTGATGCTGTAACCCATATGTCAGCCCCATTCCGCCGCGTAAGCCCCGGCAAGTTGAATTACCTTTAAATTAACACTAATACGATTCTATGAAAAGTCCGCCAGGAAATCTATTGACTTACACCTAACTCTAAGGTCTAAAATTTACAGCGTACCTTACATTTAAGGAGTGAATAATTAATGGTAAAAACAATTAACGTGGGTAACGGTACGTTAAAGGTTGCCGAGATTTCATTAGGCTGTATGCGAATTGCCGATTTGTCGGCCAAAGAAGCTGACGTTCATATTCACAGTGCTCTGGAAGCAGGCATTGATTTTTTTGACCATGCAGACATCTATGCCGCCGGCAAGGCCGAAGAAGTCTTTGGCGACGTTGTTGCCAGCAGCCCAGGGATGCGCGAGCAGATGATGATTCAGACGAAATGCGGTATCCGCCAAGGCTTTTTTGACTTCTCCAAGGAGCATATTGTGTCCTCCGTAGAGAACAGCCTCAAACGCCTGAAGACCGACTATGTGGATGTGCTTCTGCTGCACCGTCCTGACACCTTAATGGAGCCGGAGGAAGTCGCTGAAGCCTTCGATTACCTGGAACAGAAAGGCATGGTCAAGCACTTCGGTGTCAGCAACCTGAACCCGCTGCAAATTGAGCTGCTCAAAAAAAATGTCAAACAAAAGCTGCTCTTCAATCAGCTGCAGCTGAGCATTATGGTTTCCGGCATGATTGACTCCGGCTTCAATGTGAATATGACGAACTCCGCTTCCGTTGTGCATGACGGCGGCATTCTGGAGTACAGCCGTCTGCATGATATGACTATTCAGCCTTGGTCCCCGTTCCAATACGGCTTTTTTGAAGGCGTATTCCTGGGCAATGACAAGTTCCCCGAAGTGAATCAGGTCATTAAACGTTTGGCAGACGAAAAAGGGGTTGCCGACACGGCTATCGCTATCGCCTGGCTTCTAAGACACCCGGCCAAGATGCAGCCGATTGTAGGCACTACCAACACCAAGCGCCTGCTCGACATTGCCAAAGCTTCGGATATCACGCTCTCCCGGGAAGAGTGGTATGAGATCTACCGGGCGGCGGGCAACAAGCTTCCTTAACCGGCTTACACATACTGATAACGGTCAGATGTTTATCACAAACTGCCTTTTCCTCTTGGGAAAGGCATGTTTTGATAAGCCTGCTGCCTTCAACAATGCGATTATAGATGATAGTTGGTGATAAGATGTTCAAAATAGGAGAATTTTCAAAATTGACACAAATTTCAATTCGAATGCTCCGATACTATGATGAAGCAGGACTTTTGAAGCCAGCAGAAATCGACAATTGGACAGGATACCGTATGTATTCGGTCGAGCAAATACCTATTCTTAATAAAATTATTTATCTTCGGGATAGTGGATTTAATGTTTCGGAAATTGCGGCAGCCCTTGACAAAATGGATGACATATCGCTTATAGAACAGCTTGACTCCAAATATGCGGAAATAGAAATGACCATTCAAAATAACATAGAGAAATTAAGGAAAATTGAATTCGCTAAACAGGAACTTTTGGGGCAAAAAAATGAAATTCACTATAACATCTCCATTAAATCCATTCCGGGTTATCAAGTCCTATCCCTGCGCAGAATCATTCGGGACTATTACGCCGAGGGCGAACTATGGCAAGAGTTATCTACGTTTGCCGCAGAAAATCAGATACATATATCCAGCAATACTTTTTCTATTTATCATGATATCGAATACAAAGAAACTCATGTTGATGTTGAGCTATGCCTTCCAGTAAAAAAGCAGGGGAAAAGTGCAAATGGTTTTACCTATCGAAATACCAAGCCTATACCGACGATGGCTTGCACAATGGTATATGGCGATTTTTCTAATATAGCAGGAGCATATATAGCTTTTGCCGAATGGCTGCAAAAGAATAGCCAATATAAGATGTCCGGGCAAACGCGGCAAATCGTACACCGTGGCCCGTGGAATGAGAATAATCCAGAACAATACTTAATAGAACTTCAAATACCGTTGGAGATTATATAAGAACGTCTTGCATTTTGCAGGACGTTTTTCTTATCCTCTTGACTCTCACATGATGTGAGGGCTTACGCTGTACCTACATCGAATTGAGGAGGATAGGATATGAGTAATTTAGAAGTGCATTCCATTGGTACGGTTCGCAACAACCAGAGCGGTACATACATTACGTTGGAAAAAAACTTCATTCCAGCTTTACAAGCATTAGAGGGTTTTAGCCATATCAATGTACTTTGGTGGTTCAGCGATTATGACGACGAGCATTCACGCTCCGTACTGCAAACCGAGTCACCCTACAAAGGCTCTCCCGAAGTCATGGGGATTTTTGCTACAAGGTCACCTATGCGTCCTAATCCGATAGCGTTGACCGCAGTGGAAATTATTCAAACCGACTTTGAAAAAGGTATAATTCAAGTGTCATTTATGGATGCGTACGACAATACTCCCGTTCTTGACATCAAGCCCTACACGCCCAGCCTGGACAGGGTTGAAACCCCCGGTGTCCCGGCATGGTGCAGCAGTTGGCCAAAAAGCACCGAAGAATCCGGCTCCTTTAATTGGGCAGAAGTTTTTAATTTTTAGGCCAAAGGGCAACGATCCGGCACAGATAGCAAAATTTTAACAGATCGAATGATTCAGGCGGGATAGCATTTTGTAAATGCTATCCCGCCACCCCATATCTTAAAAACATTCCTATCGCAGCCCAGTTAAATCAAGGTTTTACGGATTTCATTTCCCTATATCCTGTACGTTTGTTTTACTTCAGATAAGGTCCAGTCTCTCCAATTCCGCCTTTGCCGTTCAGGACATAGACCCTTGCATTTCCTTTGCCGGAGCATGTCAGGGTAATCGTACCGTTGGTAACGGTTTTGGCATCGCCAGTCACCGCATCCACATAGGTTCCGTTCGGAATGCCGGTAAAGGTAGCATTTCCCGAAATCGTAACCAAGGCAAAGCTGTCAATGCCTTTGGCGCTGTCGGTGTATCTTCTCTTAAATGCCAGGTTCCCTGATACATTCTCTGTGGAATACTGCCCTTTTTGCAGGGCGGGAACCGCTCTTCTGATTAAATTCAGCTGTCTGATATGCTTCGCCAACGGATAATTCAGCGATTCGGCAAGTGTGCCGGTTGCATTCGTATATCTGCCGAAATCCTGGGCCGTAACACTGCCTTCTATGTGATCGCCATAGTAAGCACGGCCGGTTGTGCTGAGCGGTGCGTTTGGACCTACATCGAGGGCTGCCCCCTTCTTGAATTCGATTTCCGAGCCATAGAAGATGGCGGGAATTCCCCGGAAGGTGAACATCAGCGCGAGATTTTCAGCCCAAGTGTCCTGCGTACCCGCAAATCGCTGATTTTCCGGAGCCTGGTCTGGTGCATAGTCATGAGAGTCGATATAAGTAACATTCCAGGTTGCATCATTATAGAATTGGTCGCCGCTCCTCATACTGAATGCTTCCTGTGCTGTCTTGAAGGCCCAATGCATCGGAAAATCAATCACATCCATACCTGATTTCATCGAATAGTCAGGCGCATGATAGGTATTGCCGTTTAGGAAAGCATTGTTCGAGGTAGGCTGTCCTGCTGTTGTAGAGTTGTCTGCCCACTCCTGTTCAACCGAAGCTTTATTGGAAGCGTAATCATTTGTGGTATCGCCCGGATACGATTTCGAAGATTTCCAGGTATAAAATGGCGTCGAAATTGCCGGAATCCCGCTGTTCCATACATCTCTGTAACGGGTGGCCACTTCACCAAACATAAAGAAGTCCGAGCCTCCTCTTGCCTTCCAGGCAGGAATAAAGTATTTATTGAAAATATACCGGCTTACATGCTTCACTGTATCGAGCCGGAAAGCATCAACACCCATATCAATATATTGGTTATAGGAGTCTATCAGATATTGGTCGACGGCAGGATTTTCTGTGTTGAGGTCAACGCAGTCTCCGGCAATCTGTCCTGTCTGAACGGTGTAAGATTCCCAGGAAAGGCTTTTCTCCGTATGGTAGATGTTATTGTTCGCCTCCGCTGTCTTCATTAAGGCGATTCTTGCCTGATATTGCTGATCGGGTGTCATGGAGTCATAGTTGGACGGCAGCTTATCCGTTATTTTGAGCATGTTGCTGACCGTATCCGGCTTGGTCTCATCTTTCTTGAACATGGGGAACAAATTCTCTTCACCGAAGTTACCGGTATGGTTGACAACGACATCCTGAATAATTTTCAGCCCTTTTGCATGCGCTGCATTGATCAAATCTTGATAGGAAGCCCCTGCAGATTCATACCTTGGGTCCACTTTGGCAAAATTGAGCGCGTGGTATCCATGATAATCATAACCGCTCGCATTCTGCACAACAGGTGTAATCCAGATGGCACTGAATCCGAGGGCTTTGATGTAATCCAGCTTTTGAATCAGTCCCTTGAAATCCCCTCTCCAAGCCGGGTCGGAGTCCGGATTATTCGCCTTGGCATCTTCCCATGCGTGCTCGTTGTTGCCCGGATCGCCATCATAGAACCGCGAAGTGATAACGAAATAAATACTGTCTTCGCGGAAATCTCCCGACTTTCCAATGTTGTAGACAAAGCTTTGTGTGGTTTGATTTCCGGCGCCGTCTATTACAAGAAACTTCAAAGTAGTGGTTTTGGAGATAAGAATGGATGGTCCCGTCAAACCGGCCATTGCATTGCCAGAAATATAGGCTTTAGAACCTGCAGTTGGTTCCGTACCATCATCGGTATAATATGCCCTTGTGGTTGCTGCCTTGTTATCTTTGATGTTAAAGGAAACGGTAACCGCGGAATCAGAATGCCCCACAGGCAAATTCGCAGTGATGGCTGGAGCCTGTAAATCGGCATTTAAGTCAATGACATAAGCGAAAGAAGCCACATTTCCTGTCTGACCGGTTGAGTTCACACCAAAAGCCTTGATGGTCATAGAGGAAGCCACCTGAATGGGCGATGTATACAAGGCCGATGCCGTCGTAGGTGTTGAACCGTTGGTTGTATAGTAAATTTTATCCCCGCTATTGGTGCTGGAAAGCTTCACCGTCTGGGCAGAATCGTATGTTTTGGGTGCAGGCGAGACTGAAATTACAGGAATTTTAGGGAGTTCCGGGTTGACTTCATACCACATGTTATCCGTGTAAAACCAGGACTCCTTCACACTGCGGGACAAATCGCCCGACTGTTTACCGCTGCCGTCATTAAAAATAAGACTGGCACTAGTGGTTCCGGCAATCGTATAACTGTACCAGTCATTTCCATCAGAATTCATCAGAATTCCCGGCCATGCTCCGCTTGTCGGAACAGTTGCAGGGCTCAGATTCCAATAATGGATCCGCATTGAATTCCAGCTTGAAGGTTTCTTCACGTGAACGGTTAATCCGGCTGCGGTTGCTGTGGGTGCCGGTGTTACGGTTGCTGTAGGTGTTACTGTAGATGTTGCTGTAGGTGTTGCTGTAGGTGTTACAGTGGGTGTCGGTGTTGCAGTAGCTGTAGGCGTCGCCGTTGCTGTAGGCGTCGCCGTTGCTGTAGGCGTTGCCGTTGCAGTTGCGGTAGGCGATGGAGTAGCTCCAGGCGAGATAGTCACATAGTCTATATTAATATTTCCGCTGTCAGTAGAATCATATTTGTATGCAATCGTATTATTCCCTGCCAGTAAGGAGAGTGTTTCGGTTTGATCCCCCCAGGTGTTCCAGTTTGCCAGACTTGCCAAGGTTGTCTGTTTAACTTTGCTTCCGTTGACGTATATGGAAACTGTCTTTGTACTTCCGCTTGCATTAGCGTAGTGGAGAGCGGCATTATAAGTGCCTGCTGCTGAAGCCTGAACGGTAAAAGTTGCAGCTGCTCCGGGAACGTTGTACCCATCCACAAACCCGGTCCCGGAATATCCAGTGTGATCGGTATTTACCTTTGCCCCTCCAGACAAATCTGCGCTTTCGGCTTCATGCTTCCCCTCATCGGGTATAACTACCGTCCAGTTCTTCCCCCCGTTACTATCCCAATAATCCGTAGGCGCCGTAATGTGATAGCAATAAATTAGTGTAGCACCTTCCGGCACACCAATGTTTGCAGTAAATGTAGTCCCGCTTTTGGACATAACCGTGTCCGTAGAATTTGTCCAGTTATTTACCGTCCAACGCAATGTCACAGCAGTTGCCGTAGAATTCGTATAGGTTACTGTATAATCGGTATTGCTTGCAGAAGCCCCGCCGGATAACCCGAACAAGCTAAAACAAAGTGCAAAAATGACTAACCATGAAACATAAGACCTGGTTTTTTTTCTCAACACGGACAAACCTCCTAATAAATTTAATCGATGCGCAAACGTTTGCATTAAAGTGAAAAAAAATACGCGCTACAATTTTTCATCAACCGCCCCCTGTTAGACACATAGAAAAGCACTCATGTACGCGCTTACAAATACTATTGAGAAATAAGCCAAGAAGAAATGCAAACTCCGCATACAATGAATTTTTCCTTTTCTGATTATAATCCCCAGATTTTTCCTGGTCAATGATAATTTGAACGTTCATGAAAGCGCATGCATCAAATCTTCAGACAAAACTCAACCCGCTCGCGCCAATCGGCTATCGGCACATGCGGGCTGCTTAGCTTCTTTCATCTGTCTGCTGGATAGGGTGTGACTATTGTTGCCTTTTATCAGACATGAAAAGCTCTTGAAATCCCATTAATAATAAGGAAGACCCCAATGACTCTCAATATGACTCTGGAGGTTCTATCATCTTTTCTGAAAATGGCCTGACCAAGGGTGCCAATAAATATATTAATGAGAATCCCCGCAATGAGTTCTACGATCCCGATTAATTCCATTATAGCCAACTTAACCACTTCCCGATTCATATTTTGAGCACCCTTTAGCCTCTCAATGCCTTAAGTTCTCTGTTCATAAATAAGAGGCCGGCTGCGAAGCCTGCAACCCCAACCCCTGCGAATATAACCAGCGGAACCCATTCTGAAGTCATGGGCTGATGGTCAAAAATAACGGCCGATAACGATTGGATTGCCCACGATTCTGGCGTGAACTTGGATATGATCCGCATGAACCTTGGAGCCATTTCCATGGAGAAAAAGGAACCGCCAAGCATTCCGGTTACCGCTATGATTATTGAAGCAGAAGACGTGAACTGCTTCTGATTCCGCATAAATGGTATAACCATCATAGTAATGCTGGTTAGGGCAAATAAATAAGCAGCGAATAGAATGCCGACCGCAAGCGCATGGTCTGCGATACTAATCTTAAGCAAGTACTTACCGGCTACCAAAATGACTAGGACATGAACAGTTCCAAACAGATAGGTCGCCGTCATCTTTGCAAGCAGATATTTCTTGTAATCAACAGGCGTGCTTAACAACCTGCTTAAGGTATTGTTTTCTCTTTCATCAATTAAGGTCCGTAAACCCTGAATGACGACGAACCAAATGAACATGACCAGAAAACCGATTAACCTCGCTGTGGCATTGTCATGGGTCTTCTCTCCATTACTTAAAGTCTGATCATCTATCGTTAGATTCGAGGCCTCATGGATGCCCTTAAATACGCTGGCTGCAATGCCTGAGCCATCTGCATTCAGTTCCGTAGAGATCACTTGTGAGTCATGAATAACTTTTTGGAGTGTGCTTACTTCACTGGTAATAATCTCTTCCAGAATTGTCCCATCGCCGTTTTCATAATTTTGCACAAAATAAATAGATAAATCTTCACCGGATGACAGTTGGCTGCCAAACCCCTGCTTCACTACTAAACCAAAGGGAATATCCTGGTCATCAACCTTTTTTTTGATCGTAGCTTCATCGGAATGGACAATCTTTACCTGCTTATGTCCCTGGATCATATCCATAAGTTGATTCGAATACACACTATGGTCGGCATCAGCTACATATAAGCTTTCCTGACTGCTCCCCTGGGAAAAGGAAAACAAGAAGGTCAGGATTAAGGGAACTGCAATTGTTGCAAATACCGCAGTCCTATTTCGAAACATCAGCTTCAGCTGGTTTTTTACCATGACTATAAATTGCACTTTTATTCCACCTTTTTCCGCTGTATACCATAATGTTAAAGATAATAAATATCAGTCCTATACCTATAAGCTCCAACAAATCAATATACATGCCGCCGAGACCTACCCCTTGGCATACCTTTAAATATGAATTTATTGCTTTACCATTAGGGATAATCTCCTGAATGACGCGCAGGCTATCCGGCAATCCGCTTTTAGTGATAAAGCTCCCGCCCAAAAAGCTGAAAATGTACAGCACAGGAGAAGCTAAGCTGGAAACAGTCACATGATCTTTCGCGATAAATCCCCATAGCAGAATAATGCTGCCGATGGCAAAAGCATAAACAATGGTAATCACAAGAAGCTCTAAAGGGTTTCCCCATTTCATCTGAAATACAACCCGGCTAATAATGATCACAACGGTCATTTGGATAACAACAGATAAAATAATCCCGAACAGTTTGCCAAGCACATACTGTATATTCAAGGTAGGTGTGGATTTGATTCGAAACAGGGTGTGGTTCTGCTTCTCGTCCACTATGCTGTGAACCAGCACAAATGCCGTCATTATGGAGAACATAACTACCATTGCGATCGAATAATACTGCATAGCATCTATGGGCACGGCTGCTTTATTGGTTGGCACCTCCGGTATTTTAAGACTGAGCTGCTTATTTCCTGAAATTAGGCTCATAACCTTTTCTATTTTGTCTTTAGGCACACTGTCTTTACTGCTTATGGTCTGGAGAATGGTCCTTTGTTCAACATTCATTGTCTTGACGCTTGCATTGAACCGGTCCAGAATAGTCGCAACTACGTCTTTATCCAAAGGCTTATCGTTGTCGCCCATCAGGACGATATCCGTTTTTTCATTATTCATGGCGGTCTTGGTGAAGGTTTCCGGTACGTATACAAATACTGCAGCCTTACCGTCTTGGAGTAATTGCTTGCCTTGCTTATAGCTGGTGGTTTCTTTCAAATTTATGATCTTTTTCAGGTCCTCTTGCTTGAATACGTTATCCCTTAAGACGTTTCCCAAGGATACGAAATGTGCTCCCTCCGAAGAGCCCTTATCAGCATTATAAAAAGCTACATTAAAGCTTTTGATTTGGGAACTAGAATCACTAAATACCGTACCTAAAATGAGTATTAGAATGGATGGAAACAGAATCAGCTTCAAATAAAATGTTTTATTTTTAGTCAGCAGCCGCAGATCCAATAGAAATAAACGTAATAGCTTTTTCACAATACCACCCCCTCACTACCCCCTTAAGGCCTTACCTGTTATCTGCAGGAAAATACTTTCCAGGTTAACTTCCTCATATTTAAAACTGGTAAGTTTAATTCCTAATTTTTTGATCTCATCCACAATCTCAATCACATTCTTGTCATTCGTGGAAACCAGCATGCTGATTTGATTGCCCTCTATATTAACCTTGGATATACCGGGAATCCGGTTTAACTGTTTAAGTGCGCCTTCACTCGCCTCGCTAAAATTCACTGTCAACGTGTCACACGCCGCCAGGCTTTGCTTTAATTCTTCTTTTGTTCCCAGCGCGATTAAGGAACCGTGGTCAATGATGGCAACGTTCTTGCATAAGTACTCCACTTCCTCCATGTAGTGACTTGTATAAATCACCGTCATTCCTCTGTCTTGATTGAGTTTTTTCACAGTCTCCAGGATATGATTCCGGGATTGAGGATCAATGCCTACTGTGGGTTCATCCAGGATCAACAGCTTGGGATCATTCATAAGCGCAACCCCTATATTGACCCGGCGTTTCATCCCTCCGGACAACTCAGCCACATCCTGGTTTTTCTTATCCTGTAATTCGATGATCTCCAATACTTCGTTGGTTCTGTTCTTCAGCTTTTTCCCGGAAAGTCCATACAAGCTGCCGAAAAACTCCAGGTTCTCCTTGGCGCTTAAGGCTTGGTACAGCGCTAAATCCTGCGGCACAATGCCCATAATTTTTTTGATCTCTATAGGCTTTTCCCTAAGGGACTTGTTATCGATGGTTATACTTCCGCTGGTTGGCGTAAGCACTGTACTTATCATGGATACGGTCGTCGACTTTCCGGCTCCGTTAGGACCTAACAAACCAAAAATCTCACCGCGTTTCACATTTAGCGTAATATTGTTAACTACAGTGATATCATTGTATTTTTTGGTCAAATTTGTTAGTTGAAGCATCTGTAATACACCCCGCGTTCAGTTCTTGTTCTGTTATTATTCTACCTCTCCCTTCAATTGCAAAATATTTACTATAGTACTCAATCTGAGTATTACTTTAGTTACCAGTTAGGTTATTCCTTTAGTCATATGGGGAAGAAGACACGACAAAAAAGGCCGTTCTTACCCTAGTCCGTCTGTAGATCAGACAGATTACGGTAAAAACGGCCTACCGGAAACAAACTGGCAGCAGTTCGATGCGGACTAGCCAAGCACCAGAGTTACAGCGATTTTTGCAGGCATAGAGTTAACTCCGTTCTATTCCTCAGTTCAAGTTTCTCCAGCATTCGTGAGACATAATTTTTGACAGTACCTTCAGTAATAAATAAGTCACTGCTGATCTCTTTATTGCTCTTGCCTTCCATAATGCCTTTGGCAACTTCAAGCTCACGCGGCGTAAGCAGCTGCAGAATATGCTCATTCCGCAGGTTCTCTATTCCTGTATTTTTTACAGAATTCAGCGCATTTACTACTTCCCGTGTAATCTTGGGATTTAACAGGATATTCCCCTCACAAGCAGTCTTAATAGCATACATGATTTCCTGAGAACCCGAATCTTTTAGAATATACCCGTCCGCCCCATTTTTAAGACCTGTAAAAATATACTCACTATCATTAAACGTGGTAAGAATGATCACTTTGATGTCGGGGTATTTAGCTTTCACCCATTTTGTAGCTTCAATTCCGTTCATTACCGGCATTTTAATATCCATTAGAATAACTTCAGGGGAAGTGTAGGTGAGAAGCTCCAATGCTTCTTCTCCGTTAGAGGCTTCACCGATAACATTGATTTCCTCGTGCAGGCTAAGAATCATCTTCAAGCCTTCCCGGACAATCTCCTGATCGTCCACGATAATAATATTCACCATGAATGTGCCTCCTGGTTACCCTCGAAATTAACAGCAATTTTGGGAATACTGGCCTCAACACTAAATCCTGAAGATTCACCCGAGTAAAAAACAACTTTTCCGCCCAGGGCGACAATCCTCTTCTCTATCCCAAGAATCCCCTTCGATTTAATGATCTCTTTGCAATCTGCTCCATTATTATGAATGAATAAGGAGATCTGATCAGGATATTTATGAATTTCAATAGAAAAGTGTGTGGCCTTCCCATGCTTAATGCCATTGGTGATAGACTCCTGTACGGTTTTGTAAATACAATGTTTGATATCAGAATCCACATATTCAATATCCTGATCCATATCCAGTTCAAATTGAATCGTATTCGTTTCCAGAAAGTTGTCGAAGATCTCGTGAAGGGACTGCAAGAGCTCTTTAGAAGCTCTCTCTTCACCCAGGAGCACCACCGTTTGCCGGAGGTTGACGATGCACTCCTTGGAAAGCTGCTGCGACTTGTGAATCGCCAGTTTGGCCTTATCTGTCTCCACATCCATGATTGTACCGGCATATTCAAGATTCATATTTAAGGCTATCAGATAGTGCCCCAGTGAATCATGAAGCTCTTGGGCAATCCTCGTTCTTTCCTGGGAGATGGTCAGCTCTTGTATCTTGTTCGAGTACTCCTGCAGTGTAGAGTTGGCAACTTGCAGTTCCTGATTTAGCTCTTGGGTTCTTGCTTTTTCAATCAGAACATTTCGGAACAGGTAGACAATGGAGATGATAACTAAATAGGAAGACAAAATATCCTTGAGGGTAGTATGATCTGCTATCAGGGAAGCTGTAAAAATAGAAAAATGCAAGCACAATATATATACAGGAATTTTGTGTGTGCTCACAATGATTTCAACAAGCAAAATAATAATGTAGATTTGTGTCCCTATGCAGTAAACCTTAAACAATAAAAAGCCAGCCCATATATTGCTTAGGATAAAAGATACATACCAGAGGGCCTTAGTCTGGTTCTGAAACCTGATTCTAGTGAAATCATTCACGAGCAATATTACAGCAATAAGGGTAAGAAACAGAATGGATTGTGTGTCCCCTGGATACTCTTGAAGAATCGTAGTAAATATCGAAAACAAAGAAAACCCTTTAAACATTTTTTGCACAAGCATTCTGCTGCCTACTGTATATAGGTCTTTCATGATCGATACCCTCTTACTGAAGTTGGAGTTTTAACCAAAGCAAGCTTTATCTATACTACAACAAACAAGTAAAAATAACATAAAAAAGCTAAAAAAAAAGCAAGAAAACCGAGTTTTTATTCGCGGCTCCTCTCCTGCCAATATAATCCCTCAAAATATCGCAAAACATGATGCCGAAAAACAGTTCCGCTTTTATTTTATAATGAATGCGTAGCGCTACAGAATAAAATGCAAGCGGTTCCAAAAAAAATAATTAGACAAGGAGATTACCATGAGGAAAAAAAGTTTATTTATCTTCCCCTTTGCGATATTGCTTTCATTATTGCTGACAGGCATCTCTAGTGCTGAGGTAACCTCTAATTATGTTAACCCGCTTATGGGGGGTGCCGATCCTACTATTGCCAGGGCTGCAGACGGCTATTACTATTCAGCTTTTTCTGGCGATAATAACATCACTTTAAAAAGGCATGAAACCATTCTCGGAGTATCCACTGCAAAAAGCAAAATAGTCTGGAAGAAGCCGAGTAATTTTGGGTTTGTGTGGGGTCCATACGTATATAGACTGGATGGCAAATGGTATCTATATTTCTCTTCAGGTCCAGAGGAGAGCTTCGGATATGGACATCCAAGCTCCTACGTCCTGGAGAACTCATCCCCCGATCCTTTTGAAGGCACCTGGGAGCTCAAGGGGGAATCCGCTAATGCGGACAAAGATGGGCAGGTTACGGTCAAGAAGGGACTTCTGAATACGCAGGGCTATGGTTTGGCCTGCGGCGTTATATCCATTAAAGGCGAAACATACTTCACCTATACAAAATACTACTATTACCCTGATCCTAAAGATCCTGCAAAGACGAAATTTGACGAGAGCCCTACGATTGTCAAAATGAAGAACCCGTGGACATTGGAAGGTACAGAAGCTACTGTGGCAAGGCCGCAATATGACTGGGAAAAGCATCACGACAATATCAATGAAGGTGCTGCTGTAGTTGAAAGAAACGGCAAGATCTATTTCGCCTATTCTGCAAGCAGCTTTATGAATGATAACTATTCTGTAGGTGTATCCGTAGCTGATGCAGCATCTGATGTGATGAAAGCCGAATCATGGAAGAAACATCCTGAGCCTGTAATGAAAAGATCGGATGAAAACAGCTCATATGGCCCGGGATCCCCATTGTTCCTTAAGTCTGAGGATAATTCAGAGGATTGGATCATGTACCATGGAATACCAACCCACGGACAAGGCGGCGGAAACAGAGGAATAAGAGCTCAGCGTATACATTGGGACGATAATGACTTCATCAATCTAGGAATCCCTTCCAATCCCGGCACTGTCCTGAACAGACCCTCAGGAGAGGAAAAAAGCGAAATTTATGAAGCCGAGGATGCCAAGCTCTCAGGAGTTTCCAAAGTCGTTGGGAAAAGTGCTTATGCTTCGGGCGCCCTATATGAAAAATACAATAACAGCAGCGCCAATGACTATGTGGAGTTTACAGTAAACACGAATGCTGCAGGAACCTACTCACTGGATTTCAGATACAACAACAATACGGCAAATGCTATTAACATGAAATTAGGAGTCAACCAAGAGGCAGCCCGGGATATTTCATTTGCATCCAATGCCGGATTTGATGCAAACTTCGATATTCAATCAGCTTATAATATTAACCTTAATGCCGGAAGCAACAAGATCCGTCTTTCGGGCAAGAGCACTTTAGCCCTGGACGCCATGATTATCAAAAAAAGCACATTGTATGAAGCAGAAAATGCCGAGTTGTCGGGAAATGCAAAGGTAGATACTGACCATCCGGGTTACAGCGGAACCGGTTTTGCCGGAGGATTATGGATTTCAAATTCTGCGGTCACCTTCAAGGTAAATGCTGCCAATGCAGGCAGCTATTCGGTTAATCTGGGCTACAGCCTAGGGTTTAATGATGACAGGACCCTGAGTATGTATGTAAACGGGCAAAAAATGAAGCAGGTAGATTTCTTTAGCTTAAAGAGCTGGAACAGCTGGGCCGACCGCTATGACAATGTTTTCCTTAAACAAGGTGAAAATACCATCATGTATAAATATGATGGTGGCGACACCGGCAACGTCAATCTTGACTATATAACAGTTACCGAAGCAACAACCTGGCATTATGGAGCTGAAGATGCAACAATCACAGGCTCGAATGATGCTGCAGTCGTCTACGCAAAAGACGGCAATATGGGTAGCGGTTATGTAACCGGGCTATCCAAAGCGAACTCATCCGTGGAGTTTGCTGTAAATGTTGAGAATGCGGCGTCTTATGATGTGAAGCTGAGATATGCAAAAGAAGCTGCAGGTAAAACCTTAGGTTTATATTTGAATGGCACTAAGATTAAAAACGTCACCCTCCCTCCTACTGGCGGACTTACTGTCTGGAAGGAACAGCTTGAGACGTTAAACCTGAAGGCGGGTAAAAACACGATCACTTATAAAAATGAAACAGACAACTCCGGCATTATAAATATGGACAGTATTCATCTTAATAAGCGGACTCCCTGGAGGTATCAGGCAGAAGATGCAACCAGAGCAGGCAGCCTGAAGATTGCCAGAGATCATTTATGGTATGAAGGCAACGGCTTTATAGGCGGCTTTGAGCAAACAGGCGATGCGCTCAAGTTTGAAGTAAATGTCCCCAATACGGCTGCCTATACATCAACATTGCGGTATTCCGGCGCACAGAGCTCGAATATAACAATGACGATGTATATTAACGGACAGAGAATCAAACAAGTGTCCTTGCCTCCGACAGCGAACTGGGATACCTGGAATAACAGTACGGAGTCAGTGAACTTGAAAGCCGGAAAAAATGTAATTGAATTCATCCGTGAACAAGGAGATACCGGAAGATTCAATATCGACAGTCTTACCATTGATAAGACCAGCGGCGGATTTATGAGTTCAACTGCCAAGAAAATCATTCCCGAAAAGATGGTCAAAATTCAGCCAAAGCACAGCGGAAAAGCATTGGATGTGGACAGAGTTTCAAGTGATCCGCTGGCGGTAATTAACCAATGGTCCAACGGGGACGGCAATAATCAGCTGTGGAGATTCCTTGATCTCGGTACAGGATATTACCAGATCCAGTCGGTTCAAAGCGGACATGTCCTCGACATTCTTCCCGGTTCAGCCATACAGCAGCTCTGTCAGAATACAAGAGCTTCCGGATCCATACCGGATACTCAGCAGTGGAAGCTGGTAAAAGACGGTGATTACTATAAAATAGTTAACAAAAGTAATAATAAAGTAATCACTGTAGAAGGAGCTTCCAGGAATGACGGTGCAACAGTGAGGTTAGCTGATGACCAGGCGAAAGATAATCAGCGCATGAAAATTGAAATCCGCAACCTCAGCAATAGTGAAATCAGCGCATTGACCGAGCTGGGAGGTCGCTATGATATCACTTTTAACGCCGATGGCGGAAGTCCGGCACAGACGGTTGTTCAGGCTGTGTACGGCGAACCGTTGGTTGCTCCGGCTGTAACGAAGGAAGGCTATGAGCTGGAGGGCTGGTACAACGATGCTGCGAAATGGGATTTTGCAGCCCAGACGGTGCCTGGTGCATTGACACTGACTGCGAAGTGGACTCTTAAGGCTCCGGAGGTGAAGATTGTCAGTGAAGGCTCGCTGCGTGCGGGATCAGCCGGAATACTCCGCGCTGCCGGAACAGGGGCAGGAACACTGTCCTACACCTGGTATGTAGACAAGGGAGAAGGCTACGGCGAACCGGTCGGATCGGGCGATATGCTGACGCTTCTGGATTTGTCGGAAGCGATGAGCGGCTACCGGTACAAGGCCGTCGTGACTGGAGAAGGCGGCTTAACCGGAGAGCAGGAATACATCCTGAAGGTCCTTCCAGCCGATGCGGAATGGATCGCACCTGCCTTCGCGCTGGATCTGCCGCCTGCGCTGGAAACTGTTGAGGGTGACCCTTTAACGCTTCTAGTTGATACGTCAGGAGACATTGAGTCTATCGGGTGGGAAGTGAAGCGGACCGGCAGCAGTGATTGGCTGCCGATCCCAAGTGTTACCGGTGCGGTATACCGCTTCACCCCGGGAATAGAACAGGACGGGACGGAGTACCGCGTGGTGCTGACCGGCAAAGCGGAGGTGAACCCGGTCCGTATCACCGGAACGGAGCTTAGGCTCAAGGTGTATCCGGCACATGAACTCCCGTCGGTCCAATCATTCAAGGCGACCGTGAATCCGGTAGTGGAGGGGGATCCCGTTACCTTTACCGTTGTGGCCAACTCGGTTTATGGAGAATTGAGCTACCGCTGGCTGAAGAATGACCTTGCACTGGACAGTGCACATGCCAGCAGCCTTACTGTTGAGAAGGCCGACGCTTCCGATGCCGGTGCATACAAGGTAGAGGTAATTAATACCCGTACCATCGGGAACCGTACGTATGTGGATGTGGCCCATACGGAGACTATCGGTCTGACCGTCAACCGTCAACCGGTAACGCCTACGGAGCCACCAGTAACGCCGACAGATCCTCCGGTGACGCCGACAAGCCCGCCGTTATCAACGGTAGGACCTACGGCAACACCACAGCATGCCGCATCGCCACTGCCTTCGGCGGCTATCATTTCAGCTGCTCAGCTGAGCAGGCCTGCGGTGAACGGAGTGGTTACAGTGCAGGTAGGGCAAGCGGCTGCGCTGGAACTTCCGGTGAATGCCGGGGAGCTGCTGGGAACAAACTCGCTGCGTTTGCAGGGAGACGGAATAGAGCTTGTCCTGGCGCCGGAGCTGCTGAAGCAGTTGGCCGAAGCCGTGCCTGCGGCCGGGCGCAGCGGTGCCAAGATCCTGCTGAAGGCAGAGCTGAAGGCGCTGGAAGAAGTCAAGCCGAAGACAGAAGCTGGTGTAACGCTGAAAGGCAAGCTGATAGCTTATGATCTAAGTCTGTCCGGAGCAGATGGAACGGTCCGCCGTCTGGACGGTTATCCGGCTCCGGTAGGCCTCAGCTGGCCGGCCGCTGGACTTGATCCGGGGCTGCTTGGCCTGTACCGTGTGGAGAGTGACGGTAGTCTCACCTATCTGGGCGGAACAGCTGCGGACGGCGGGTTGAAGGCGCTTCTTGATGGCAGCGGCACATACGCGCTGCTGGAGTATTCCAAGCAATTCAACGATGTTCCCGCCTCGCACTGGGCATTTGAAGCCTTGCGTGAGCTGTCTGCGAAGCATCTGATCCAAGGGATATCGGAGCAGGCTTATCAGCCTGGCCGAAACATTACGAGAGCTGAATTCGTGCAGCTGATCGCCAACACGCTGCAATTGAACGGCAGCGGTGCCACTTCCTTCGCCGATGTCCCGGAAGGCGCCTGGTACCGGAACGCTCTCTCCGGCATGGTGCAGGCCGGCCTGATTGCCGGCCGGACTCCGGAATCCTTCCAGCCGAATGCAGAGATCAGCCGTGAAGAGATGACCGTCATTCTGATGCGGGCGTACCGGCTCCGGCATGGTGCAATTCCGGCCGCTCCGGCCGGCCCTCCCCTTAAGGATGCTGCGGGTATCTCCGGCTGGGCAGCGGAACAAGTGGCTGAGGCAGCTGCGCTCGGCCTCGTCAAAGGGCGGGCTGACGGTACCTTCGCTCCCAAAGCTCCGGCCACCCGTGCAGAAGCTGCGCAGATTCTGATGAATTATTTGAGATAAGCCTTGCGAGAAACGGATCTTACCGGTTATGCAAGGCATAAATAAGGCGCTCCCCCCCCTCGATTAGAGTAAGGGGGGAGCGCTTCTTGTTGTACAGGATATGATCTGTGAGGTGTAGCGGAATGAGGGCTTGGCCCAGCAGCACCACCTTTTTATTGGAACATCGATTTTGGCTTATTACATCGGGCACCGTTTGGACTACTCGCTATTTCCTGAGGAGCCCGTCCACATTCCCTTACCAGATCAATGATTTACTATGCAGCAATTTCTAAACCAAATACTTGCGCTCACCGTCAACATTGTTGACAGCTCCATACCTGCCGCACAGCATCGCAGTCCAGTGACTGTAAAAGCCCCTTGATGAAAACCCGGCAGAAAACTAAAAGTGAAATAACCAGACGCCGGATATTCATCGGTGACTGGTTATTTAGTTTGGCTGTTATTTCGACAATTCGGGCTTTTTATTTAAGCTGCGTTCCTAACCTGTATCACCTTGCTGCACTTCGGATCAAATAGGTAAGGGTGTCAATTTCCTGCCGGTCACGTGTCGCCCCCAAGATGATCCAGCCGGTACACTGGCCACGGGGGCCGACATAGACCACTTCACCGTCTATCGTTTTTTGCTTAATAGAATTGGGTCTGGTCTTACACGGCTCCAGAGCATACATGCAGTCTATGGTGGCTCTTTTAGCCAGCAGTGAACGGGGATAGCATTGCAGGGAACGAATTACATAGGCTGCGGCATCATTGCCTGTGTTCACCAGCATTTCGGCCGTCAGCTCCTGACCCCCTGCGTCAGTGCAGTAATCGCGAACCTGCGGCAGATCGGACAGCCCCTCCACCGGCTCAGGAATGTATTGGTAACAGCGGATCGGGTCCAGTCTGGCCCCGGCATCGTAGACAGCAAACGGGTCTGTTTCGTGAGGAGCAGAATCGCGGAGCAGCAGTTTTTTTGCCGTAACCGGCAGGACATAACATCCGCCTCCCGACATAAAGGTCCCCGACAGTTGGATATGGTAACCGTCATCTACAGGCTGGGCTGTATCTGTTAAATTCCGCACTGTATCTTCCCGGAACAACGCAGCTGCCCCGTAATTCGTTACAATCCGGATAGTTTTTTCATAAACAGGCACGGTTCCATATCCTCTCACTGGTACAGTGCCCTCCAAGCAGATCTGCTGCTCATCCCAGACCAGACGTATGGATTCCAGCGACGCAGGAGAATATGACCCCGTCCCATGGACCGTTCTCATCTCATCCGGGGTGCCGAAGATTTCAGGACCGATAGCGGCAACAGCCGCATAGAAGCCCGAATCCCAGCCTGAATGCTCATTGTCGGACAGATCCACGTGTTCCGGATGCAGCAGATACCGCTCATCGCGCTCCCAGCTGATCTTCTCAGACTCCAGCCAGATTTCCCCAATGTCCATCCCCCGTTCAAGAATCACGCTAAAGACAAGCCTGCCATTGGATACAGTCAACAGATGCAGCTGTGAGCCCAAGCGGTCTGTAACAAGCTTCAGGGTGGCAAAGCTGCCTTCCGGCAGCGCAAGCGGAAGGTCCGGCTGCATTTGCGTCAGCATCCATACGTTTATTTGCTTATTGTTCATACGGGAGGTCTCCCCATCCGGTGTAATCGGCTGCGCCGATATGGCTCATCAGAAAAACGGGCTCAAGCTGCTCAAAGCTGGTGATGGTAAGATGAGAGCGGGCAAGCAATGGCCCGTCCCCAATGCCGACAACGCGCATGCCTGCCCGGAGCGCCCCTTCCACACCGGCCGCCGCATCTTCAAATACAAAACATGCCCCCGGTGCCACACCGAGCAGCTTGGCTGCTTGCAGGAACACCTCCGGGTCCGGCTTTGCCCTGACAATGCTGTTCCCGTCCACCACTACGTCAAACAGCCTACTGATGTTCACTTTATCTATAATGAGAGGAGCATTTTTACTGGCCGATGCAATCCCCGTCTGGATTCCGCGTGAGCGCAATAGGCCAAGAAAGCTGCGTACACCAGGCAATACATCAGCAGGTGTGAGCGCTGCGAGGAGCTCCTTGTACCACTCATTTTTCCGCGAAGCCAGCGCCTCCCTCCGTTCCGGCGGTACATCCGTTATCCCTCCGCACCGCAGCAGAAGATCAAGAGAGTCCATGCGGCTGACCCCCTTCAACTGCTCATTCTCTCTTTCGCTGAAAGCGAACCCCAGCTCCCCGGCAAGGCGTTTCCAGGCTTTATAGTGAAATTGTGCAGTATCGACAATGACGCCATCGAGATCAAAGATGGCCGCCTCAAATGGTTGTGCCCGCAACTGCGTCCCCCCCGTTCAGCTTCTGTACTTCATAAGCACCTGGGCTAACAATTATCCGGTAGTGCTCCCCCCGCCAAACAATCCGGAAGCTCAGCTCCTCCCAGCCCTCAGGCAGACGGGGCTGCAGTTGAATGGTTTCGCTCCACATCGCACTCGTCAAACCGGCAAATCCGTACACGATAAGCTGCCACAGGCCGCCGCAATTAGCGATGTGAATCCCCTCGGCGGCCCCCTTTTTCTCCAGGGAAAAATCGATAGCCATCACCCGCTGCAGAAAAGCTGCTGCTTCCTCCTTATGGTTCAGCCAGGATGCCACAATACCGTGAACCGCCACTGACAAAGAGGAATCATGAGTCGTAATCGGCTCATAATACGCATAAGCCGCCCTCAGCTGCTCCTCGGAGAATTCCTGTGGAAACAGCAGCATCAATTCTAGAACATCCGCCTGCTTCAACGCCTTGGAGCGATAGTTGCGCTCTTGGGAAATGAAATGGCCAAATGGCCTGGAGCGGTCTGTCCAGAGACTTTCAAATTCCACATCGGCATAGTCGGCGAAATCATCGGATTGCGGAACAATTTCCATCTGGCTGTCGTAAGGCAGCCTCAGCTTCTCGGCCGTGTGCCGGAAGAGCTCCCGTTCATCCGGACGGAGATCCAGCCGCTCTGCCGCAGCCGCATAGCTATCCGGCCTACCGTTTTGCAGGCTGTCCAGACAAGCAACGGTTTGCTCCAGACTGAATTTGACCATGCGGTTGGTAAAGGCATTGTTTCGGGTGAACGGCAAATATTCATCCGGCCCCATAACGCCGAGCAGCTCGCCATACCCCTCCCCGTTCCAATCCACCCGATCACACCAATAACGGGCTGTCTCCACCAGAATATCAATACCGTAGCGCTCCAGAAAATCGTCGTCTCCTGTAGCATTTACGTAGTGAAACAGAGCATAAACTACATCCCCTGTTATATGAATTTCATGGTCTGCGTACTGCCAATTCGCACATTGCTCTTCCCCGCTTAACGAGGACTCCCAGGCATACCGTGCTCCCCGGTATCCATATTTCTTCGCATTGCGCCTGGCTCCCTCAAGCGTATTGTAGCGGAAAAGAAGCAGACTGCGGGCAGCCAACGGGTTGGTGTGCAGAAAGAAGGGCAGCAGGTTGATCTCCGTATCCCAGAAATACCTGCCAAAATAGGCCTCGCCGGCATAACCCTTGGCACAGATTGCCACTCTCGCATCCTGTTCCGCATTGGAGCGGATCAAATGGTAGAGGGAAGCGCGGACGTTCACTTGCGCCGCATCATCACCCTTGATGCAGATATCGGCATGCTGCCACTTGCTCTTCCACTTGGCAGCATGGCGGTTATACAGCTGTTCCCAGCCCAAATTGCGGGCGTGGCTGAGATGCGCAAACGCCCTGTCGCGGGCTGTTCCCTCCTCCATGTCCCGATCCGTTGTCACCGCATTCAGCTTGCGGACCGTCAACCGTTCCCCTGTCTGCAGTCTGCACTCCCCTCGAAGCGCAGCCATCAGCCGGGTATTTTCTTCATTCCAGACAATCGCTTCAGAGGCTTCCAGCGCAGACAGCATGAAGATTTGATTGCCCTCCTCCGTAACCGTTTCGAGCGACAGACAGCCCTCTGAGTCCGCCGAGGGAACAATCCGGGCAAAATGATCCATTCCATTGGTCCGCACATCAGCCCGGAGGGTGGCCTTCACCTCCAGGCTGCCTTCGCCTGACAGCACCTCAAGCTCAACCTGCTGAATGCAAAGATGGATATCCGCCATGCTGATGTATCGGGTAAATGTACAATGAAGTTTCATGCCCTCTGCCGTCTCCCATACAACTGAACGATGAAGGCTTCCGTCCCGCAGATCCAGCCGGCGCTGGTAGCCGCTGATCCGGCACCGGTCCATATCCAGACGTTCACCGGCAAACAGAAATTCAAGCCCCAGAACATAAGGCAGATTTACAATCTCTTCCTTCAGCAGCGGATGCCGGCCGACGATCCCCGGGATGAAGGTTCCCTGCTTGGACTTGGGATGCCGCGGCTTCTCAAGTGTTACATTATCGGGAAAGCGCAAATATTCTTCGTCCTGGGGCGCATCGCTGCACCCCTCCTCAAAGCTTCCCCGGACATGCATGTAGCCATTTCCTTGGGTAAAGAGTCCTTCATAATGCTTGTGCAGTCCAGGGTTATATCCGTTTTCTTTCAGGCACCACAGGTTTTCTTCGTTCATCTGCAACCCCTCTGTTTCTCCGGTGTTTTTCCCTATTGGCATCTTCCGGTCCATCATCCCTTCACCGCTCCCGCTGCAAGTCCGGATACAACTTGCTTCTGCAGCAGGATATAGACCAGGATGCTAGGGATGATGACAACCATCGTCGCCGCAAACATGACGCCGTAATCGCTGGCAAACTGGCTTTTGAAATAGTAGAGTGCAAGCGGCAGTGTACGGCTCTGATTACCCGTCGTCAGAATAATAGCGAATTGGAATTCATTCCAGCAGAGCAGAAACTGCATCACACCTGCCGTGCCGAAACCCGGTTTCGATATGGGCAGAATAATTCTGAAGAACGTCTGGATGAAGCTGGCACCGTCCAGATAAGCCGATTCCTCCATCTCCTTGGGAATCGTCAGGAAATAGCTTGATAGAATATACAGCGAGACCGGCAAGCCAAAGCCGGCATACACGATAATAAGTCCAACCACCTTGTCATACAGCCCCAATGTATTAACCGTCAAATATAGCGGCTGCAGCATGGCAGCGCCTGGAATCAGCAGAGAAAGAGAGAACGCTCCCATCAGCAGGTTTTTGAAGCGGAATTGAAAGCGGGCCAGCACATAGCCCGACATACCGAGCAATAGTAAATTTAATAATGTTCCGAAGATACCCACGATTACACTGTTGATGTAAAACCGCGAAAGCGGCGCAATCTTGAAGGCCATAACGTAATTGGAAAAGCGGAAGCTTTTCGGCCAGCCGAGCGAATTGTTCAAAATCTCGGCATTTGTTTTGAATGAAGCCATCAGCACCCACAGAAACGGGCCAAGAGATAACAGTATAATCAGGAGCACAAACCCATACTTGAGCACAACCAAACCTTTTTTCAATATTCTCACCCCAGTCGCTCCATTCAGTTTTGGGAGCTGCCTATTCTGAACAGATTTCGGCACAGCAGGACAAAGGCCAAGCCAAAGCCGATTAGGAAGACACCCACCGAATTGGAATAACCGAAGTTGTTCTCCATGAGTGCGGTCTTGTAAATATAAATGGGCAGATTCATTGTTTCATTGCCGGGTCCGCCGCCCGTCGTCATCATAATAATATCCATCTTCTGCAGCATACTTGTTCCGGCTAGAATCACGCAGGTGCCAATGATATTACGAAGCATAGGCAGGATGATATAGAAATTGATCTTCAACTCGCTGGCCCCATCGATACGCGCCGATTCAAACAGGCTTTCTGGAATCGCCGCAATCTCGGCCAGAATCAGAATCGTGACGACAGCCGCATAGGGCAGCCAGGTCATTGTGACGGAGAAGAAGGCGGTTGTGTAATCCATAAACCAGTTCTGAGCATAATCGGCATTGCCGAATAAGCGGACAATACTGTTCACCGCACCAAAATCAGGATTGAGCATGCACAAAAACAACATGCCAACGGCTGCGCCCGAGATGATATTGGGAAACATGTAAACCGTTCGCGCAAACTTCCAGTAGAATTCCTTCATATTGAGAATAATGGCGAACACGGTACCGATGGCGACATGAATCGTGGACTGGAGCAAAACCCAGACACCCGTATTTAGAAAACTCTGACGAAAATCGGAATCATCCGTAAACAGTTGAATATAGTTGGCCAGCCCGATAAAAATCGGTTTTCGCCCGGATGACCATTCCGTAAAGGATGTACCGAACAGAATGACAATCGATACGGCATAGACAACAATAAATAGTACAACCGTCGGCAACAGAAACAGCGTAATATATCCTTTGTTTTTCCTAACCATTCATAGGGTCCTCCCTAATCAAATTTTCCCGGAAAGCAGACCTGCCGGAAAATCCGATCATAACTCGTACTCCTGCTTATCAGAATGCTGGTTATTTATGTTTGGCTGCAATTTTTGTCAGCTCTTTGGCAATTTCCTCTGCTGTAGATTGGCCGAATACCAGCTTCGGATAAAGGCTCTTCCAGGCATCGGTTATGTTGGGGTAGACAATAGAGTCAAAGGATTGATAATGAACCTGTGTCTGTTGGGCCAGTTTTATGGATTCAACAAAAAGCGGATATTTCTGCTTCAGTACATCCGAAGGCTGAATCTTATCGGATACCGGCATAACATTTCCATATTCAAGCGCGATGGTCTGCCCTTCTATCCCCGTCTTGAAGCGAATAAATTTCTCGGCGGCGTCGCGGGTTTCCGGTGTTTTGGCTCCGATCATATAGCCAACCTCATAGGTGGAGATCAGGCTATTGTTCGGATAAGCGGCGACACCCACCTTTTTATCGAAGCCTGCACTGGATTTGGTCGGGTCGCTAAAGTCTCCAATCATCCAGGGACCGTTGGCAATCATAGCTGCCTTGTTCTGGGAAAAGGCGTTCGCTGCATTGGCATAACCGGCACCAAGGGCATCCTTGGTCGTGTACTTCTCCAGCATCGTCTTCATCATATTAAGCGCCTGAATCATTTCAGGCGTATTAAAGTCGGTGGGATGCAGCGTGTTCATGAACTTATTGCCTGCATCCCCGTTCGTACCGACAAGGGCAGCCAGAATCAGGTTGGTCGTCCAGGCATTCTCCCCTGTCATCAACGCAAGCGGAACAAAGCCTGCCGCTTTGAGCTTCTCATTATTGCTCATGAATTCATCCCAGGTTTGCGCCGGCTTGATTCCCGCCTGTTCAAACATTTCCTTGTTGTAAAAGTAACCGATATTCTGCTTCTGGTCGCTTATGGACCAGACCTTTCCGTCCCGGGTATTGGCAGCGATCGCCGCTTCCCCAACCGCTGCTTTCCATTCCGGGTCCTTGTCGAGATAATCATTGAAAGGGGTTACAAGATTTCCTTTAATCAGGATGTCATTGATTCCGTTCTTGCCCATGACGACATCCGGAACATCCCCGGAGACTGCCAGAATCTTCAACTTGTCCTCATATGCGGAGTCACTTGGAATTTCTTCAACCACAACCTCCACTTCTTTGCCATACTTGGCATTAAACTGCTTGATCTGTTCTTCCTCCAGCTTGGCTGACGCATGAGTACCTACCCGGAAGGTGAGATAGGAAATTTTCACCGGTGCCTTGGCAGCGGGAGCGTCACTCGCCTGACCCGAAGCGGTTGGTGCAGCAGTTGCCGCCGCCCCGCTGTTCCCCGAAGAATTCTGCGATCCGCAGGCCGAAATGGACAAGGCCAGAATCAGAGTGCTTGTTAAGGTGAAGCTTGTTTTGAACAATGGCTTTCTCAAGTCAAATCCCCCTTTAAATGATGACAGCTTGTTGTAAGGGCTTAAGCCCTGCAGCCTATTGTGGCTTCGTTACAGCCCTAATTGTAGAGCAAGGAATACGAAGAATGAATTCGTATTTCGGCATGATCTTTTCTGATATCTTGAGTAAATAAAGCCGAAGCAGCCATACAGAAGAAAGGGGGTTTAGCATTCTTCCGATTTCTTTAACTCTTTGTTGTTTTCTTTACCACATTGCCGGAAAAGGCTGTATTTCCTTCTGTTCAGCTATTCGCCACAAATAAAAGATTGTATAATAACTTTACTATAGCATCATCAACCAAGGAGCAGACTGCATGTCCAATGAACAGATCATGCGGCGACTCAGCCTTCGCCCAATCCGTGGATTGCTCTCCCGCATTCCGGTAAGGAACAAAATTGTGATTACAATCTTTCTTCTGATTCTTCTGCCGATGACGTTCGCCGGCTGCTATTTCTATTGGAACATCTCCCAGATTCTGACGAGAAATGCCAATGATAATCTGTCCCTTCTGATCCGCCAGACCAATGACAATATCGAGAAATCCTTTCAGATTATCGATAATACCTCTCTGCATTTCCTGGCCAATAAAACGATTAGAACCTGGTCAATCGAAGATGTGTCTCTGGGAGACGACTACTACAAAAATTTTCTCAATAAAAGTGAAATGGAAGAAGACCTGAAATACAGCCTCATGTTCAATAACGCCTGGAATATCAGCCTGCTGTCAACGGCTTATGTATTTTTTGATAAGAACAACTACATATCCGTTCTAAAGTCACAGCCCAACATTGAACAAATTAACAAGAACAATCTCGCTGTCTATCATTCGGTTAATGGCCTGGTCCGGGGCAAGGAAATTGTCACGCCAAGCTCCGGGGACCGTACCCTCTACTTCACACGAATTGTGTCCAATATCAACCTTCCCCAGCAGCGCCTTGTGCTGATTTTTGGCATTGATGAGGCAGATTTAGCAGAAAAATATTCCGGGCTGCTCGCCTTTCCGGGTGCTATGGCTTACATCATTGATAACAAGGGAGCCATCTATTCCAGTGCTGATAAGCAACAGTTGGGATCTGTCGTTTCTCCCGCTGTATTTGCGCTGAAAGATCATACCGAAGTAAGTGAAGTGAAGCTGCACCAGCAAAGCTACCTGGCTGTATCCCGCAGTATCGGCACAACCGGGCTTACCTTTATTGCAGGCATCCCTAAAAAGCAGGTACTCTCCAAGTTGTCCGAGAGCATGCGCAATTACATTTGGATCATCGCCATGATTGCTTTCGTATCCCTCGCAGCAGGCGTTCTGTTATCACTCCGCTTTACCCGGGTCATCCGTGATCTGCTGCGGAGCATCCATAAGGTAAAGAAAGGGGATTACAACACAAGGATGCCGGCCTATAAAGATGTGGAACTTAATCAGTTGAGCAGCACCTTCAACAGAATGACGGAAGAAATCAATTATCTCATCAAGGAAGTTTACGAGAAGCACCTGCTGATCAAAGAGTCGGAGATCAAATTTTTGCAAGCCCAGATTAATCCACACTTTCTGTTCAACACGTTAATTACCATTGGTTATAAAGCCAAATTGTCCAAAGATGAGACCGTTTACAAAATGGTAACGTCCCTTACGGAACTGCTGCAGGCAAGTATTTATTCCAATAGTCAGGCCAAGGTCCCGATTCGGCAGGAACTGGATGTTATCCAATTTTATCTTTATCTGCAGAAAGAAAGGTTCGAAGATAAAATTGAGTATACGATCCACATTGAGGACGAGGCCATAATGGATCTGCTGCTTCCCCGACTGAGTGTGGAACCCTTGGTGGAAAATGCTGTGGTTCACGGTGTGGAAAAGAAACTGGGCAAAGGAAACATTCACATCCGCATTTACCGCAGAAACGATTCGATCTATTTCGAGATCACAGACAATGGCAATGGATTTGAATATGTTCCCCGAAATTGGAGTAATTTCGAAAACCTCACTATGCGCAAACAAGGCCACAACAATATTGGCCTGATCAACACGCATAAACGAGTCAAGCTGATTTACGGCGAGCCTTATGGAATTGATGTCGAGAGCGAATATGGGGCAGGAGCCAAAGTTACCCTTCACATACCTGCAGATCAGGGGGAACCGCATGTATAATGTCATGATCGTAGATGATGAGCCTGTGATCAAAAAGGGGCTGCAATGTTTTATTGCTTGGGGAACTCTTCAATGTGAAGTAATTTGTGAAGCATCCAACGGGATAGAAGCTGTGGAGATGCTCGGCCTTTATGATATCGATATTATCGTAACCGATATCCGCATGCCGGGGATGGACGGTCTGGCTTTATCGGATTATGTACACCAAAACTTTCCGCAGATCAAGGTCATCATCCTTACAGCCTTCGCTGACTTCTCTTATGCTCAAACTGCTATTCAGTATGAAGTAGTAGATTTTGTGGTCAAGACCAATCCCACAGAGAAGATTCCCGGGGCCATTATAAAAGCAACGCGGCTGCTGGAAAAGGAGAAAGAGCAGCAGCAGAAATTGAGACAGCTGGAGAGCAAGATCAACGACAATCTTTCCGAAATCAGTGAGAAATTTCTGAAGGAGGCCGCCCACGGCCTAATCAGCGATGCAGCAAGTTTGTTCAGCCGCTCAAGAGAGCTGGGTTTGCAATTGGAGAATTATTTCGGAGTCTATCTGGAGGTCGAGGATACACTTGGCCCTCCCCCAACGGATGAATATCACCGGTTCTTGGCTTCCATTCGCCAATTTCTTGCCCTGGCCTTCGAGGATCGCCCCACTTATATCATGGCAATGGAAAAAAACACCCTGCTGGCTATTGTCTCCATAGGCGACAGCAATGCAGCAGTCTCGACGCAAGCCTTGCTCACGATTTGTAATGAAATTCTCGCCATGGCAGAGAACTTTAGACAATACCATCTCAATATCGGCATCAGTCTGATGCACCGGGATGTGCAGACGCTGTCCATGGCTTACCGCGAGGCAAAAGAAGCGCTGCAAGGCAGCTTTTATAGCGATAATTATGTAGCTGTTTATATGCCTCATTCCAACCAGACACTCACTCCCGGAGCTCCTCCCCATCATACCGCAGAGCGGATTGCCGAATATCTGCAGCAAGGACAAACCGATCTGGCAATCGACCAGCTGGAGCGTTTACTTGAGAGCTACAGAAATATCAAAGAGCCCATTGAAAATGTAAAGGTGGCTTGTTTGCTTATGGGTTCTTACTGTTTCCGTTTGCTGAGCACCAGCCACCCCTTCGCCCCCGAGTTGGATGAAAGCCAATCCACGGTGTATAAGCAGATCCAGGAGAGCAAGAGCATTCAACGGTTGGCCGATATCCTAAAACGTTTGATTCGAAGCTGCTCAAGGGCAGTGGCGTTTAATGACAAACAGCCTAATTACATCGTTATAGAATGTCAGAAATATATAAAAGAGCATTATAACCAAAGCCTGAATCTGCAGATTATTGCAGATCATATCCATATCAACAGCAGCTACCTTAGCCGCCTTTACAAAAAAGTGACCAGTGAGTCCATCATCGACGCGATCAACAAATACCGGATTGAGATGGCCAAGAAATTACTCAGGAATCCGGCGAGTAAAGTATTTGAAGTCGCAGAAGCAGTCGGTATTGAGACACCTGCTTATTTCACCCATGTGTTCTCCAAATACACAGGGATGAGTCCCAAGGAATACAAGCAGAATTATTCACAGACTGAATTGGGGTAAAAGCAGCTGCTGCTCATTATCATCCTCCTGCTTTCCAGTCATTCACTGGTGTACCTACTAGTGATGATTCCCATTGCCCTGCCAGACGCACAAAGGGCCAAGCACCTCATCGCGGCTTGGCTCATCAATTTATATTTTTAAACGTTTGTACTTATCCGGCACAATTCATACGGCCTTAGCGGTTAAAATTTGTGGCCACGTTGGCGCACTATAGACGAAAATCCGACAATTCCCCCTGTATTGTAGCTTATTTCGGAATCGGCCCAGACAATCAAAATATAAAAAAGCCCATGATATTGTACGTTCGTACAATCCCATGAACTCTTGGTTTGATACCGGCGAGAGGACTCGAACCTCCACGGTTTCCCACTCGATTTTGAGTCGAGCGCGTCTGCCATTCCGCCACGCCGGCACAAGCAAATATAAATTAGTTCTAAACATGAAAATGGAGGCGCCACCCAGACTCGAACTGGGGATAAAGCTTTTGCAGAGCTTTGCCTTACCACTTGGCTATGGCGCCATAAAAATGGAGCGGACGACGGGAATCGAACCCGCGACCCTCGCCTTGGCAAGGCGATGCTCTACCGCTGAGCCACGTCCGCATATAATGGCTGGGGATATAGGAATCGAACCTATGAATGACGGAGTCAAAGTCCGTTGCCTTACCGCTTGGCTAATCCCCAATATTCATTTGTAAAGTAATGGGGCGGCTGATGGGTCTCGAACCCACGAATGCCGGAACCACAATCCGGTGCGTTAACCCCTTCGCCACAGCCGCCATATGAAACTGTTACATCCTAGGTAAATTAATAATTCTAAAAGAAATGGGGCGGCCGATGGGTCTCGAACCCACGAATGCCGGAACCACAATCCGGTGCGTTAACCCCTTCGCCACGGCCGCCATATTAAGCTTTTAAAATTTGTGTGGCAGGGGCAGCAGGAATTGAACCCACACCAACGGTTTTGGAGACCGTTGTTCTACCTTTAAACTATGCCCCTAAAAATGGTGGAGGCTGATGGATTCGAACCACCGAACACGTACGTGAGCAGATTTACAGTCTGATGCGTTTGGCCACTTCGCTAAGCCTCCACAATGGTGCCGGCGAGAAGACTTGAACTCCCAACCTACTGATTACAAGTCAGTTGCTCTACCAATTGAGCTACACCGGCATATTAAGTTGTAATAAAAATGGTGGCGCGGGACGGAATCGAACCGCCGACACAAGGATTTTCAGTCCTTTGCTCTACCGACTGAGCTACCGAGCCATATAAGTTAAATCAAGTAAATGGCGGAACCGACGGGATTCGAACCCGCGATCTCCTGCGTGACAGGCAGGCATGTTAGGCCAACTACACCACGGTTCCAAATTAGGTACTATAGGGCCCCGGAAAGCAAACGGAATACGCTACATAGCATATCTTCACTTTTAGGGGATAAATTGCGGGGGCAGGATTTGAACCTGCGGCCTTCGGGTTATGAGCCCGACGAGCTACCGGGCTGCTCCACCCCGCGTCAGTACTAAAAAGTATTCTTTTGAAAGGATACTATGGTGGAGGCTGAGGGGTTCGAACCCCCGACCCTCTGCTTGTAAGGCAGATGCTCTCCCAGCTGAGCTAAGCCTCCATAAATCAACAAAACTTATTGTATCAAATCACTATAATAAAAATCAAGTGATAATTGGTGACCCGTATGGGATTCGAACCCATGTTACCTCCGTGAAAGGGAGGTGTCTTAACCCCTTGACCAACGGGCCATACCTTAAAAAAGTGGCGGAGAGAGAGGGATACTCTCACTACGTTCGAGACTGCGAAGCAAACCCTAACGAAGCTTATGCTCCAACGAACCGCTGAGGGTTCTCATCCCTATTCAGGGAAGTAATGCAACGGAGAGAGAGGGATTCGAACCCTCGAGACGCTTGTGGCGCCTACACGATTTCCAATCGTGCTCCTTCGGCCAAACTCGGACACCTCTCCAGATGGCTCCCCGAACAGGACTCGAACCTGTGACAACTCGATTAACAGTCGAGTGCTCTACCAACTGAGCTATCAGGGAATATGCATATCAGACGTTTGATCGCCTGAAAACTGAATCCGAAACGAAATCTGCGTTTTATTTTTTGGATAAGCCCTCGACCGATTAGTATTGGTCAGCTCCATGCATTGCTGCACTTCCACCTCCAACCTATCTACCTCGTCGTCTTCAAGGGGTCTTACTAATTGGGAAATCTCATCTTGAGGGGGGCTTCACGCTTAGATGCTTTCAGCGCTTATCCCGTCCGTACGTAGCTACCCAGCCATGCTCCTGGCGGAACAACTGGTGCACCAGCGGTACGTCCATCCCGGTCCTCTCGTACTAAGGACAGCTCCTCTCAAATTTCCTGCGCCCACGACAGATAGGGACCGAACTGTCTCACGACGTTCTGAACCCAGCTCGCGTACCGCTTTAATGGGCGAACAGCCCAACCCTTGGGACCTACTTCAGCCCCAGGATGCGATGAGCCGACATCGAGGTGCCAAACCTCCCCGTCGATGTGGACTCTTGGGGGAGATAAGCCTGTTATCCCCAGGGTAGCTTTTATCCGTTGAGCGATGGCCCTTCCATGCGGTACCACCGGATCACTAAGTCCGACTTTCGTCCCTGCTCGACTTGTAGGTCTCGCAGTCAAGCTCCCTTCTGCCTTTGCACTCTTCGAATGATTTCCAACCATTCTGAGGGAACCTTTGAACGCCTCCGTTACTCTTTAGGAGGCGACCGCCCCAGTCAAACTGCCCGCCTGACACGGTCCCCGTACCCGCTTAGGGTACCAGGTTAGAACCTAGATACGATCAGGGTGGTATCCCAACGGCGCCTCCACCGAAGCTTGCGCTCCGGTTTCTACGGCTCCCACCTATCCTGTACAGATCGTACCCAAATTCAATATCAAGCTGCAGTAAAGCTCCATGGGGTCTTTCCGTCTTGTCGCGGGTAACCTGCATCTTCACAGGTATTAAAATTTCACCGGATCTCTCGTTGAGACAGCGCCCAAGTCGTTACGCCATTCGTGCGGGTCAGAATTTACCTGACAAGGAATTTCGCTACCTTAGGACCGTTATAGTTACGGCCGCCGTTTACTGGGGCTTCGGTTCACAGCTTCGGGTTGCCCCTAACCGCTCCCCTTAACCTTCCAGCACCGGGCAGGCGTCAGCCCGTATACTTCGCCTTGCGGCTTCGCACAGACCTGTGTTTTTGCTAAACAGTCGCTTGGGCCTTTTCACTGCGGCCCCCTCGGGCTATTCACCCTACCGAGGCACCCCTTCTCCCGAAGTTACGGGGTCATTTTGCCGAGTTCCTTAACGAGAGTTCTTCCGCGCGCCTTAGAATTCTCTTCTCGCCTACCTGTGTCGGTTTGCGGTACGGGCACCTTCTCCTGGCTAGAGGCTTTTCTTGGCAGTGTGAGATCATGACCTTCGCTACTGTAATTTTCGCTCCCCATCACAGCCCAGCCTTACGGTGTGCGGATTTGCCTGCACACCAGCCTCACTGCTTAGACGGACATCCATCAGTCCGCGTCACTACCCTCCTGCGTCACCCCATCGCTCATAGCGGATTACGGTGGTACAGTAATTTCAAACTGTTGTCCTTCGACTACGCCTGTCGGCCTCGCCTTAGGTCCCGACTTACCCTGAGCGGACGAGCCTTCCTCAGGAAACCTTGGGCTTTCGGCGGATCAGATTCTCACTGATCTTTTCGTTACTCATACCGGCATTCTCACTTGTGTATTCTCCAGCGCTCCTTACGGTACACCTTCAACGTATACACAACGCTCCCCTACCCCAGATACATACGTATCTAGCCATAGCTTCGGTGGTGTGTTTAGCCCCGTTACATTTTCGGCGCAGAGTCACTCGACCAGTGAGCTATTACGCACTCTTTCAATGGTGGCTGCTTCTAAGCCAACATCCTGGTTGTCTGTGCAACTCCACATCCTTTCCCACTTAACACACACTTGGGGACCTTAGCTGATGGTCTGGGCTGTTTCCCTTTTGACAATGGATCTTAGCACTCACTGTCTGACTCCCGGCAAGAAGTCCATGGCATTCGGAGTTTGACTGAGCTTGGTAACCCTTGCGGGCCCCGCACCCAATCAGTGCTCTACCTCCACGACTCCATTCACCGAGGCTAGCCCTAAAGCTATTTCGGGGAGAACCAGCTATCTCCGAGTTCGATTGGAATTTCTCCGCTACCCCCACCTCATCCCCGCATTTTTCAACATACGTGGGTTCGGGCCTCCAGTGCGTGTTACCGCACCTTCACCCTGGACAGGGGTAGATCACACGGTTTCGGGTCTACGTCCACATACTTAGTCGCCCTATTCAGACTCGCTTTCGCTGCGGCTCCGGCTTCTCACCTTAACCTTGCATGTTAAACGTAACTCGCCGGTTCATTCTACAAAAGGCACGCCATCACCCATAGATCGGGCTCTGACTTTTTGTAAGCACACGGTTTCAGGTTCTATTTCACTCCCCTTCCGGGGTGCTTTTCACCTTTCCCTCACGGTACTGTTTCACTATCGGTCGCCAGGTAGTATTTAGCCTTAGCAGATGGTCCTGCCGGATTCATACGGGGTTTCACGTGCCCCGCACTACTCGGGATCCGTCTCGGAGGGAACAGGGTTTAGGGTACAGGGCTCTTACCTCTATCGCGGGCCTTTCCAGACCTCTTCGCCTACCCGGTTCCTTTGTAACTCCATGTGAGACGTCCCACAACCCCAAGGGGCAAGCCCCTTGGTTTAGGCTGTTCCGCGTTCGCTCGCCGCTACTGACGGAATCACTATTGTTTTCTCTTCCTCAGGGTACTTAGATGTTTCAGTTCCCCTGGTCTGCCTCTGCATACCCTATGTATTCAGGTATGAGTAACTGTGAATTACCACAGCTGGGTTTCCCCATTCGGACACCCCCGGATCAAAGCTTGCTTACAGCTCCCCGAGGCAGTTTCGTTGTTCGCCACGTCCTTCGTCGGCTCCTGGCGCCTAGGCATCCTCCGTGTGCTCTTATTAGCTTAACCATGCGTTTTCCCGTAGGGAAAACCGCTGTATCAACTAATAACTATTTCAACTTGCTTACACAAGTTTCAGCTAAAAGATGTTCTAAAACGCATTTTCGTTTCGGTATCCAGTTTTCAAGGATCAAGGTGTTCCGGATTAACTCCGGAAGAAGATCATATCATGTTTCAGACTCGCTTGGCTACAAGCAAGTTCTGGAAACAAACATGCCTCTGAGAGCTTGGACTCTCAAAACTGAGCAACGAGTGAGTGTTCGAACCCAAGGGTTCTAATGGAAGCAAAGCTTCCGTTTGAATGTTTCCGTTGCAGGAAACGATTCTCCATAGAAAGGAGGTGATCCAGCCGCACCTTCCGATACGGCTACCTTGTTACGACTTCACCCCAATCATCTACCCCACCTTCGGCGGCTGGCCCCCTTGCGGGTTACCCCACCGACTTCGGGTGTTGTAAACTCTCGTGGTGTGACGGGCGGTGTGTACAAGACCCGGGAACGTATTCACCGCGGCATGCTGATCCGCGATTACTAGCAATTCCGACTTCATGCAGGCGAGTTGCAGCCTGCAATCCGAACTGAGACCGGCTTTGCTGGGATTGGCTCCACCTCGCGGCTTCGCTTCCCGTTGTACCGGCCATTGTAGTACGTGTGTAGCCCAGGTCATAAGGGGCATGATGATTTGACGTCATCCCCACCTTCCTCCGGTTTGTCACCGGCAGTCACTCTAGAGTGCCCAGCCTTACCTGCTGGCAACTAAAGTCAAGGGTTGCGCTCGTTGCGGGACTTAACCCAACATCTCACGACACGAGCTGACGACAACCATGCACCACCTGTCTCAACTTTCCCCGAAGGGCACCTAATGCATCTCTGCTTCGTTAGTTGGATGTCAAGACCTGGTAAGGTTCTTCGCGTTGCTTCGAATTAAACCACATACTCCACTGCTTGTGCGGGTCCCCGTCAATTCCTTTGAGTTTCAGTCTTGCGACCGTACTCCCCAGGCGGAGTGCTTACTGTGTTAACTTCGGCACCAAGGGTATCGAAACCCCTAACACCTAGCACTCATCGTTTACGGCGTGGACTACCAGGGTATCTAATCCTGTTTGCTCCCCACGCTTTCGCGCCTCAGCGTCAGTTACAGCCCAGAAAGTCGCCTTCGCCACTGGTGTTCCTCCACATCTCTACGCATTTCACCGCTACACGTGGAATTCCACTTTCCTCTTCTGTACTCAAGCCACCCAGTTTCCAGTGCGACCCCAGGTTGAGCCCAAGGTTTAAACACCAGACTTAAATAGCCGCCTGCGCGCGCTTTACGCCCAATAATTCCGGACAACGCTTGCCCCCTACGTATTACCGCGGCTGCTGGCACGTAGTTAGCCGGGGCTTTCTTCTCAGGTACCGTCACTCCGGCAGCAGTTACTCTACCGGACGTTCTTCCCTGGCAACAGAGCTTTACGATCCGAAAACCTTCATCACTCACGCGGCGTTGCTCCGTCAGGCTTTCGCCCATTGCGGAAGATTCCCTACTGCTGCCTCCCGTAGGAGTCTGGGCCGTGTCTCAGTCCCAGTGTGGCCGTTCACCCTCTCAGGTCGGCTACGCATCGTCGCCTTGGTAGGCCGTTACCCCACCAACTAGCTAATGCGCCGCAGGCCCATCCTCTAGCAGCAGATTGCTCCGCCTTTCATCCCAGGCCCAGGTGGGCCAGGGAATTATCCGGTATTAGCTACCGTTTCCGGTAGTTATCCCAGTCTAGAGGGTAGGTTGCCTACGTGTTACTCACCCGTCCGCCGCTAACCTACTGGAGTGCAAGCACTCCAGTAAATCCGCTCGACTTGCATGTATTAGGCACGCCGCCAGCGTTCGTCCTGAGCCAGGATCAAACTCTCCAAATTGGTTTTTTCGAGCGGTTACCTCACCCGAATTACTCCGAGAAAATAACCATCCGAAAAAGATATTGAAAAGAGCGATTGCTCATTTTGAAACATCTGACGAGAATAAAATATTCTCTAATTTTGGATCTCACTTGCGTGAAATCCCACTCACTCGTTGTTCAGTTTTCAAAGATCAAGTTCTCATTTTCTTGCATCATTGCTTGTCAGCAGCGACCTTTATAATATATCACAGCGCCCTCGTTTTAGTCAACCTTTTTTTTGATTCTTTTTTTCGGTTGTCTTCCGCTTGCTTTGCAGCAACTTAACCGCGTCAGAGGAACGAGTTATAATTTAACACAACATTAACACAAGAGTCAACTATAAATATTCCCTCAAATCATTTTCTTATGTGAAAAAAAGTCAATAAAAAAAGAGAGTATATTCTCCTCTCCTTATCCATTCGTGATTATCATTTATATTCACAAGGTATAGCGTACAGCATGACCATCTCCGGCATCCTCCACCCACGAAGCAATCTCTCTTATTTGTGAACGGGATACCAGCTTGCGCAGTACCAGCGGCAGTTCAGCGCCAAGTTGGTTAAGTCCGGAGTGCTGGAGCAGTTCTTTTATACTCCAGGGTTCCTTGCGGCTGCCCAGTATATTCAACAGTATGTTACAGCAATCTGACATCTTGGACATAATGGAAAACTCACAGGCCAGCAGAACAAGCTCCACTCTCTGATCCAATGTCTCCGTACTAACGGTCAACTCCTCATACAGTTTATGAACGGATGAATTCAGGCCTTTGATTTGCTCCCAGACCGCCGGATCAGGAAAACAACCTGCCTCGCTTACTTCTATACGCGCCCAGTGATACAGAGCGATCAATACACAGTTGTAAGCATCCATAGTGCAGCCAGCTTCCATATACCGTTTAGATTTCACATACATATGCAGAAATCTGGAGAATTCCATAAACAGTATTCGTTCCTTAATCGGCCCCTGAAACTGGATGATCTCCCGGCGCATTTCACCCAGGATTCCCTTGGGGTCCCAAATGACTTCACCCGCAATCAGACTGGTGAGGAGTTCATTGTTATCCCCTGCCATTACCGCTCTCTCCAGAGCGGAAAGACCTACATGGACCGACTGTGTGCGCCGTTCACCGGCCATGGTATGAGTAATAATGCGTTCCTTCTCCTGCTCCTCATGCAGCATCAGTACCACCATATCAAAATCATGGAGAAGCGCACTCTGAAACGGAGCATTGCCGGTCTGATGCAGGGCTACAGCTCCCAGCACACTCTCGTCAAACGTCTCTCCACTAAACAGGGTCAAATTGGACAGTTCCATACTTCCCTCCATCAAATTTGGCGAATTTGCGTCTGTCAGTTATAATTCTCTTAAACATTAATATTCTACATATTCATGGCAGTTCCTCCTGGACAACCGAACTATATTTCAGTTAGGAGCAAATACTCATGAAGTTTAAATCGGCTAAAATCAATGCTTTTCGCACTTGGGGCCTGCTGCTTACCATGCTGGGAATGGGCCTGATGATCTTGGGAACGGCAGGCATCGTATTCTGGGGTTCGGCCGGAAAGGTTGTTGCTGCAATCGGGCTTGTCATCGGCTTGGTTTCTATGATTGCCAGTCTTGCGATCTATTTTTGGGCCGGTATGCTCTCAACAAGCGCCGTGCAGGTAGAATGTCCGGAATGCCACAAGCTGACCAAAATGCTGGGAAAAACGGACCGCTGTATGTTCTGCCATACCATTCTTACGATGGACCCCGCACAGGCAACGGTCACTGCAGAGCAGCTTGAAGGACAACAATTGAAGCATTAGCTTACCGCATTTGCTGCATAAAGTATGTTATACAAAAAAACAGGGGTTCCCTTAAGGGAGCCCCTGTGCTGTGCCTGCATTAATTATTACTGTCTATTCGCTAATCTGCTGCAAGGTCTCCCAAGCCTCTGGAACGGCAAAGCTGCGGTTCCAGGAGCCAATGCCTCCTAGCCCGAAAGATTTGGCCAACTCTACCCTGGCTTTTAACGAAACCTTATCTTCTATCCAAATCTTGCGAAGGACACCGTCCTCCGTATACTCTACGTAATTCTGACCTGAATCCTTATCCAGTACAGGCTTCAATTTCTTTTCAGCCAGTATTTCCTGAACGGCATTCATGCTGACGGCTTTGGAACTGACTTTGGTTTTTCCGTCTTTTGTAGTTTCCGACCAAATGCGGGTATACAGCGGGATACCGAGTATCAGCTTTTCTGCAGGAACGTCATCCTCTTCAAGGATACGGCTTACGGATTTCTCCACCCATGGCAGCGAAGCCACAGAACCTGCGGTAGGGCTGGACGCCCAATGCTCATCGTAAGCCATAACAATTAGAAAATCTGTAACTGCGCCAAGTGCCCGGCGGTCCAGAAAGAGCGACCACATCTCGCTGTTCGATTTTGGAGTCACGTCCATCGAGACAATGAGGTTTTTGGCTTGGGCCATCGGCTTCAGCTCCCGCATGAACTGCGTAACATTCTCTCCGTCCTTGGTGTAGACATTTTCAAAATCGATATTTATTCCATCGAGACCGTATAGATCAGCATATTCCAGCATCTGCACGATGGCATTCATCCGCTTCTCATAACTTGACAACGCCTGGGTGGTAAGGTCGGCATTGAAGCTGTTGGTCAGAAGCCCCCAAACCTCCATCCCTTGCTGATGGGCCCACTGTACGTAGGCACTGTCAGCCTTGCTGCGGACATTTCCGTTTATATCGACGATCTCAAACCAGGTAGGGCTGACCACGTTAACCCCTGGAAGAGAGCCAAATTTTGCAGGGTTAGGCTTACGTTCATATACCGCTTCCCAGTAAAGATTCACAGGCTTGCCTTTCCAGCTTCGCTCTGCGCGGGAGGGAGTGGCCGGCTTCGCATCGACCGCCTTCTCTCCGCCTTTGATGATATCGTTTGCTTTGACGTAGCCAGTGAAGCCGCTGTCCATCTGTACATACAGCCAGTCCTCATTGTCGGCGTTCCAAATCCTCACCACCGTTCCAGGAGACATATCGGCCACAATAGGTGCATGGATGGTCGCTTCACTGCGCAGAGGTTGTGTTTTGCCATCTTCTTCGCCCTTAACTTTGCCTAGCGGGACCGTTTCTCCAGCGGTCATCAGCAGAACAGCTCCGGTGTCCTTGTTCTCTTCCACCTCAAAGCCGTACAAATTTTCAAGTGTGTCTGCGGGCAGGTAGGTCACCCCGTTTTTTTCTTCTGGCGCCAGACGGAGCTGGAGCGGTGTATTATTCAGACTGGCTGTTTTAGTATCTTCTTGCATATATAAAAGCTCATTGTCTGTCGATAAGATTACAGACTTGGTATCTTCTTCATAACGGATGGATGAGTCTACATATTTCTGGAGCAGCGGAAGCGGTAAAAGCAGCGCGTCCCCGGTACCTGAAGCGGAATAGCCCGTCAGCTCTCCTTTGACAAAAACAGGCTGTTCTAACCCTTTCCAATCAGGATCGGTATGCAGACGGTTCGGCAATACATAAAAAACAACCCAGTAGGCTGCAGCAGCTATAATGACAAGTCCTAATAAACGGCGAAAAAGACCTCCGCGTTTCTTGACGCGTCTCTGTCTCTGTCTTCTATTCAAAATGTACCTCCAGATCAATAATAGAATTATACTGCGGGGAACCATTCTTACAGTATACGCTATCTCCAGCGCTCTGGTTGCGCAAATCTGCTGGAAGAGTTGGGCTTAATTGATAGGGCGGCCTAAAAAAATCATAAAAAATTCAAAAAACGTGAGGTCTCCGTTTCCGGATTCCACACGTTTATAATGACTATCACTATTCAGATCTTACTGTGTCTTCTCTATGCAGCATTTGCAGATTCCGTACAGCTCCATCCGCAAGCCATGGATTTTGAACCCTGTCGCCTGCTCGGCGCGCTGTTCCACCTCATGGAGCGATGAATAGCTGAAATCCTCAATCCGGCCGCATTCCTGGCAGATAACATGATAATGATCAGATACATTGGCATCAAATCGGCTGGAATTGTCGCCGTAGGTCAGCTCGCGGACCATCCCCGCTTCCATGAACATTTTGAGGTTGTTGTACACTGTTGCCACACTCATGCTTGGAAACTGCGGCTCAAGCGCACGGTAAATATCATCTGCTGTAGGATGATTCATCGCTTCCATCAAATACGATAGAATCGCATGACGCTGGGGCGTAATACGGACACCGGTTGTCTTCAGTTGTTCCAATGCATGCTGTACGCCACTACCCATCAATGCCACCGCCTTTTAATAAAAAACATAATAATAACTATAATGTAATTGTAAGACCGGGCTTTCAATGTTGTCAACGAAGTCATTACATTATATTGATTATTATATAATAAAAATTACTTAATTCAATATTTCCTCACATTTAGGTTGCTGTTGCCTTCCACATGCAGCTTAAATTCGCCTGTGCCTACTTCGCCGGAGATATTTTTTTTGTCAATGGTCAGCTCCGGAATATCAGAAACGATATTGCCATAACCACTGGAGCCGTCCACGGTGTAATTTCCCGCTGCGGGCAGGTACAGGTCAATATCACCTACCGCGCTGTAAATATCCCAGTTGCCTCCGAAGTCAGCAGAGCGGACATGGATTTTACCATTGAGGGATTCAGCCTGCACTTTCGATCTGGCCCCGTTAATCTCCAAGTTGCCATTCTTGCTGGACAGCTCCATCTGATCTCCGCTCCCCACAGCCGAAATATTGCCAACCGCGGTCGAAAGCTTAAGGGCCCCCGTTACATCCCAGGCCCCCATATCCCCGCCGCTTGTCGCCAAATCCACACTGCCCTGAACCGTTCTGGCTCGAACGGCCCCGTTCAGTGTTTTCCCTTTGACATTGCCAAAAATACGGTGGAGGATCAATTCCCCATTTCCGGTTTCCAAATTAATATCCTCTATGGCCTCCACATTCTGCAAGGTAATGCCTCCGTTCATCGTCCGCACCTCCAGATTAAAACGGCGGTCTTCAGGCAATGAAATCTCAAGGTCCATCCGCGGCTGGCGTTTACCGGAGTCTCCATAGGCCTTGCTTCTGGGGATGATTTTGATCGTATTCCCTTCAGTTACATCTACAAAAGACTGCTCCGAGATCGCCTCCGCAACCGCACCCTCCAACTGATCCACCCATACGGTTGTTGCGACTTCAATATCCTCGACAGGTGCACGATGAATCAGAATATCACCATTGATGCCGTCTACAGTAATTTTGGAGGTCCCCAGTTCAACCGGAATAACGATTGGAGCCTTCTGGAATTTACTTCCCTTGGCTTCGCCATAATCCACAGCCGCTGCGGTCAGATTTAGACTGACCCTATTCCAAAGATGGAGATAGTGTTCCTGTTCGGAAACAATAAACACACTGGCCGCGAGCACGACCGCAGACAGCAGGCCCCGCAAATCCATACGTGAACGGGATCGGCCTCTCCCCCGGTCCAGGCGCCGTGAAAAAAAGTAAATCAACAGATACTCCAATCCCCAGAGCACAGCTATAATCGGCCACCATTTCAATAAGATCAGCATATGGTCGGTTCCGTTTCTCCAGTCCAGATACAAGAGGATACCAACGGCTATGAGCAGTATAGAAGCTGTGTATCTGCCTACCCGGCGGCTGCGCCGTTCATTGCCGTTCTGCCAGGAGAGCACTTTTACGATCTCGCGGACAGCAAGCAATACTCCGCAAGCTGCCAATACTGCAGCAACCGTCACACCGGCATAATGCTCGATGAAATATTGCAGCCAGACCGGCTTTTGCTGAAAAAGAAATAGCAGCGCACCACCGAGAAGCAGCATAAGTCCAAATGAAATCCCCGGTTCACTGACCAGACGGCGCCGTTGTCCATGCGGTTTCGGAACTGGCGGGAACTCAGGGTCCAGCTCTCCAGGCAGACGCAGAAGCCGGTCGGCCGACTGCAGCACATCGAACACATTGTAGAAATATAGTACCGGAATCATGAGAGCCAGCAAAATGAGCAGCGGCACATTAACCTGCATGCCAATCGACGAGAAGTAGAGCAGTGCAGCAATATCAAGCAGAATGATAAAAATAAAAGAGATTCCTTTACGAAGCAGCCCGAAGTAGATATGCCCCGTGCCCGGAATGAGCGCTGCCAAAAGTCCGGCAATGAATTTGCGTTTGCGGCGGGGACGCCGCTTCAGGCGCGGAGGAATTAAAGGCAGTTTTTGCTGCTGATCAGCGTCTCCTGCTTGCACAGCAGGGCCATACTCTCCTTCTTCCTGCACTGGAATCATGGCAGAATCATTAGGCTCGGGACTCATTTCGGGACTCCTCCTGTCATCATAACGTTCATACTTGATATTCAAAGCCGGCCGATCCGGTGAAATTCAATCAATTCGACACCGGGAGCAACTTCTTCAATTCCGGCAGGCACAAATCCATGTTTGGTATACAGTGCAACAGCCGGCTCGTTAAGTTTCCCTGTAGATACGATGAACTGGTCCATACCCGGATATTGCTCGAAAATATATTCCAAAAGCCTCCCTGCCACCCCCTGGCGGAAAAAATCCGAATTAACCATCATTCGGGTGACAGTAAGCCTGCCGGGTGATTCTTCCTGGACGGCAACAGCGCCCATTAGTTCTCCACTGTCGTCGAAAACGCCATAGAAACACTCTTCTGAGCGGCTCAGCATGTCCCTGGTCTCCAGCAGCGGTGGAATCTCATGAAAGCCTATCATCTCGGCCTCCAGCCTGTACGCCTTATGCTGAAGGCTCCAGAGCTCGCTTAGGATATCGCCATTTTGCAAATCCAGCTTGATTATTATGCTCATCCGCAAATTCCCCTTATATGCCGCGAAAGGCCTGCCGTTAACCGACAAGCCCTACCGCTTATGTTCTACTGTATATTAACCAAAAAGCGGGTAAGGTCTAGCTGTTCAGCACTTCTGTGAGCAGCGTATTCACAAGCCCTGGATTGGCTTTGCCTTTGCTCTCCTTCATAACCTGTCCCACGAGGAAGCCAATCGCCTTTTGCTTGCCTGCCTTATAATCCTCAACAGACTGTGGATTGGCAGCCACAACCGCTTCAACAATCTGCTTGATCGCCCCTTCATCGCTGATTTGCACGAGGCCCTTTTCTTCAACGATTGCCGCCGGAAGCTTGCCGCTCTCCAGCATCTCCTTAAAGACGGTTTTGGCGATTTTACTGCTGATGGTTCCGCCTGCGATCAGACCAATCATTTCTCCTAATCCTTGCGGGGTGATCTTCACCTGGGACAATTCCAGCCCCCCGCTGTTCAGGTACCCCAGCAAATCGCCCATCATCCAGTTGGCAACGGCTTTGGCATCCTTCGTATAAGCCAGACTGCCCTCGAAGAAATCCGCGAGCGGCTTGGAGGAAGTCAATACACCGGCATCGTAGGTGGTAAGTCCATATTCCGTGCTGTAACGGCTCTTCCGCGCATCCGGCAGCTCCGGAATGCTTGCCCGGATCGATTCCTTCCAGGCATCATCGATATGCAGCACAATCAGGTCAGGGTCCGGGAAGTAACGGTAGTCATGCGCCTCTTCCTTACCGCGCATGGACAGCGTCTTGCCCTGGGCTTCGTCCCAGCGGCGGGTCTCCTGAACGACAACACCGCCGTCGTCGAGAATCTCACCTTGGCGGAACTGCTCGTATTCAAGTCCGCGCAGCACACCGCGGAAAGAGTTCATGTTCTTAAGCTCCGCACGGATGCCGAATTCGGCCTGGCCTTCCGGCCGCAAACTGATGTTGGCATCACAGCGCATCGAACCCTCTTCCATCTTCACATCGGATACGTCGCAATACTGCATAATAGCACGGATCTTCTCCAGATAGGCGCGCGCCTCCTCCGGAGAACGCAAATCAGGCTCGGAGACGATTTCAATCAGCGGTGTTCCCACACGGTTGAAGTCGACCAGTGAAGCAAAGCCGCCGTCCACGTGGGTCAGTTTGCCGGCGTCCTCCTCCAGGTGCAGACGGGTGATGCCGATCCGCTTGGTCTCTCCGTCCACCTCAATATCAATCCAGCCATTCAGACCGATAGGCTGATCGTATTGGGAGATTTGGTAGGCCTTTGGCGAATCAGGATAAAAGTAATTTTTGCGGTCAAATTTGCTGACGTCGCCGATTGTGCAGTTTAGTGCCATCGCTGCTTTCATGGCATATTCAACGGCCTGCCGGTTCAATACCGGCAAGACGCCTGGATGCCCCAGACAGACAGGACAGGTATGTGTATTAGGCGGAGCGCCGAATTCCGTGGAGCAGCCGCAGAAGATTTTGGACTTGGTATGAAGCTCCACATGAACTTCCAGTCCGATGACCGTTTCGTATTTAGCCATATCTATTCTCATTCCCTTAAAAGTTTTGTGAGCCTATACTCCTGCTTGAGTATCTTCGTGAAAACCTGCTCCGAAGCTCGGACATCCCGGACTGCTGCAATTACAGCTGCGGGAGCTGCTGGTGATGGTCCGTATGCTGTTCAAAGGCATGCGCAACGCGTAAAACTGTGCTCTCATCAAATTCTTTGCCGATAATCTGCAGACCTACAGGCAACCCTTCTGCAAAGCCGCAAGGAATGCTGACCGCAGGAATGCCGGCAAGACTGACAGGAATCGTCAAAATATCATTCAAATACATGGTCAATGGATCTTCGATCTGTGATCCGAGCTTAAAGGCTGTAGTAGGCGCAGTAGGTCCGATGACCACATCATACTTTTGGAATACTTCGTCAAAGTCCTGCTTAATCAAAGTCCGCACCTTCTGCGCTTTCAAATAATAGGCGTCATAATAGCCGGAGCTTAGGGCGTAAGTACCCAGCATAATCCGCCGCTTAACCTCGGCTCCAAAGCCCTGGCTGCGGGAATTATGATACAGATCAAGCAAACCTCCACCGTCATCGGCTCTTACCCCGTAGCGGACACCGTCAAAGCGGGCCAGGTTGGAGGAGGCTTCCGAAGAAGAAAGCAAATAATAGGCTGCTACTGCATATTCGGTATGCGGCAAAGAAACCTCTTCCCAGACCGCGCCAAGGCTTTCGAGCACTTTCAGTGCGGACAGCACGCTGTCGCGGACAGAAGCATCCACGCCTTCACCGATGTATTCCTTCGGCACTGCGATCCGCAGGCCGGAGATATCACCTGTGAGGGAACTGAGATAATCCGGAATATCCACTTTTGCTGAAGTTGAATCCTGGGCATCGTAACCTGCAATGGCCTGCAGCACATAAGCTGAATCCTCGACATTCCGTGTAATCGGGCCAATCTGATCCAGGGAAGAAGCAAACGCGACAAGCCCATAACGTGAAACCAGGCCATAGGTCGGCTTAAGGCCCACTACTCCGCAATAGGACGCAGGCTGGCGGATAGAGCCACCAGTGTCGGAGCCAAGCGTGAACAATACTTCACCAGCAGCCACTGCTGCTGCAGATCCACCGCTGGAACCGCCGGGAACACGTTCCACATCCCAAGGGTTGCAGACGGGGCCGAACGACGAGTTCTCATTGGAGCCGCCCATGGCGAACTCGTCCATATTCAGCTTACCGATCGTAACGGCATCCGCCTGACGCAGCTTGGAGACGACAGTCGCATCATATATAGGCTGGAAATTGGAGAGGAATTGACTGGCGCATGTAGTGCGCAATCCTTTGGTAACAATATTGTCCTTAATACCGGCCGGAAGGCCAAAGAGCAGTCCACGCTCTGCTCCGGAGGCCAGTTTATCGTCCAGCGCACGCGCAGAAGCACGGGCCCCCTCTTCATTTAAAGTCAAAAATGCATGCACCTTGCCGTCGCGCTCCGCAACGGCAGCCAGAGATTCCTCTGTCAGTTCGCCAACCGAAATCTCTTTGCTCCGCAGCATGTTATGTAATTCAGGCAATCGATATTGAAACAGGCTCAATATTCTTCCTCCTTCGTATAGTTATTCCAGAACCGCAGGAACCTTGAAATGCCCGTCTTCATCTTCTGGCGCGTTAAGCAGAGCTTCTTCTTGGGACAAGCTCTCCTTGACCACATCATCGCGCATGACATTGCTGACCTGCAGCACATGGGTTGTCGGCTTGACGTTCTCGGTGTCGAGCTCATTCAGTTTCTCTGCATATTGTAAAATAGCATTCATCTGTTCAGTTAGTTTCGCCTCTTCTTCCGGGCTTAAATGCAGGCGGGCCAGCTTGGCCACATGCTGCACATCATGGACTGTAATGCTCATACAGAATATCCCTCCTGTTTAAAGGGCTAAAGCGCCCGGATAACGTGTTTAATTATATTGTAGAAGCCTCTACAATTCAATGCGCTTGTGGTTTCAAGGCCGTTCCAATCTGAAAAGCCCCACAAAAGTGGGGCTTAAAACGCGGTACAGTATTCAAGTCTTAACCCGGCAGAGGCACAAAAAAAGGAAACTGCTGCAGCCACCTTGCAGAAATGGAGTAGCCCTTACAAAAAATTAGAAAGCACTTTATTGCTCGCAGTGTACAGCATCCTACATAAATCCGCTCCAACAAAGGCATTTCTGCCGTTGTTTCCAGACAAACCGGCCTTCAGCGCTCCAACAAAGGCATTTCTGCCGTTGTTTCGAGACAAACCGGCCTTCAGCGCTCCAACAAAGGCATTTCTGCCGTTGTTTCCAGACAAACTGGCCTTCAACGCTCTAACAACGGCATTTCTACCGTTGTTTCGGTGCAAAATCCGTCCTGCAAACGCTGCAAACCATAAGCTACTTATCGCCAACTTTATACACTCTTATCCGCAACAGAAGAAAATCATCAATTTCCTGCAACAACAAAAAAAAGCCGGCGTAAGCCGGCTTTCCTTAAATCCAAGCACGAAGATTCACCTGTTTGATGAAATCCGCCTGGGACAGACTTTCCTTAGTGGTTGTCTCTGTCTCTACTGCTTCCACATCTTCGCCATTCATCAAGTGATGAAACAGCTTCTCGTTGTGCGTGGACAAAGCATAATCAATCAACGCTTCATGCGTGGCACTTTCAGCCTGAGCTGCCAGCAACTGCTCTTCCGTTTCGACATCCTCAGCTGTAACATAGAAATTTCTGTTCGCCTGCGGAACACGGATGACGTAATCAAACGCATTGTCAGGATTACGGTCATAAGCAATTAGGTAGCCATAGTCTCCAATAGGAAGACCCTGCTCAAATGCGTCCGCGACAATGACAATCTTCTCACCTAAACGCAGCATCGCCCTACCTCCTGACCTGGAATCTATCATAGTCTTACTTGTTCCCACAGTCTACTAAAAAAAGATAGAGCTGTCCAGCACCAGCAGTTGGTTTACATGAGATTTAGCAGAAAATATTCTGAAAAACGTTGAAAATCTCCAAAATTCGCATTTTTACATTATTCCGGTAATTGATTCCTGCGAATGAATAGCGAAGCGGAGGCAACACATACAACAATCAGGATTCCGGCAGAAAAGATTGGGCCCCATGCCAATCCCTTCCCTTTAGTCATCATTTCTGCAGAAATTGCGGTAAGCGCCGCAGGCGTCCAGTCCAGCAGCGAAGGCAAGAGGCTATGGGCTAGCGACATTGCCGCTGCGGCAAGCAGTCCTAGAAAAGCAGCGGCAGGCCCGCGCAGCCATGCGCTGAACAGCAATGTAAGCGAAACTGCGCACAGCAGCCACAGCCCATACAGTCCGGCCGCAGCCGCCAGATTGCTCCAGGAAAGCGGGCCCATCAGCTGCTCTGTATAGTAGGCCGCCCCTGCTGCGCCAAGTCCAAGAGCCATAAGAAGAACGGTCAGCTGTGCAGCCCATTTGGCTGACACAATAGCCGCCGGGGCCACCGGCTTGGCCATCAGCATCTCTATTGTTCCGCTGCTCCGCTCACCTGCCAGGCTGTTCATTACACCCAGCACAAGTATCAGCATGCCGATGGTACCGTATTGTCCAAGTGCCTGGGCCATTACCACAGCAGAACCAGGCATCTCATACCCCTCCAGCATGCCTGGAGGAACATTTCCCGAAGCTTTGAGGATTTCGGGCATGTAGTAAGTCGTGAGCGGCTGCATAATTCCGAGAATGATAAACACCACTGGCACCCAGATCAGCTTATAGCTGCGCAGGGATTCCAGCATTTCTTTATGATAGAGCGTCCAAATATTTCTCATGCTCCCACCACCTTCATAAACAAATCCTCCAAAGTGGAAGAGCCGGCCTCGAATTGCAGCAATGGGATATCAAGGCTTCCGGCTTCCTGAAGAATGATCTGCCGGACAAGCTCCACATTCTTCACATTTAGCGTAGCGGAACCTGGAGAGACCGCCGACTGCTCAACAAACGATCTGTGCGCAAGATCCTCAAGCCACCTCTGTGCCTTCTCTTCTCTCTCTGTAGTTAGCCGGATGACCGGAATGCTATACTGTGAGCGGAGGCGGGACAACGCCCCATGCTCTGCTATTAACCCATGATTCATCAGAATAATATCATCACATATTTCTTCGGCGTCATGCAGAACATGAGTAGAAAAAATGACGGTGGTCTCCTCTCGGATTCCCCGCAGCAGTTCCATAACTTCCCGGCGTCCGATGGGATCAAGTGCGGACACCGGCTCATCCAGGAGCAGCAGCCGGGGACGGTGAATCAGCGCCTGGGCCAGTCCAAGCCGCTGCTTCATCCCGCCGGAATATCCGGCGATCTTTCGCCTAGCCGCATCCCTCAGGCCTACTTGCTCCAGAACATCCGCTGCAAGTCCCGCTGCTTCCTTCGAAGCTATACCGCACAGCTTCGCAGCAAAAACAACATATTCCTGTCCGCTCATCCAGTTATAAAACGCCGGAGATTGCGGCAAATAACCAATCCGCTTGCGGTAATCCCCACCGGGACTCCCATCAAAGGAAATCTCACCCGAGGTAGGCTTAAGCAACCCCGCAAGCATGCGCAGGGTAGTCGTCTTTCCCGCACCATTGGGCCCCAGCAGTGCCACACACTTCCCTGCTTCAATATCAAAGGAGATTCCGTCCACCGGTGTATGCCCGCCATAAACCTTGCGTAAGTTTGCAACTGTCAGCAGCGGCATCAGTTATCTTTCCTTCCTACTGTAAAATAAGCGACACTGCCCAGAAGATTGCCAAAAATCAAGATAATGACCCATAGCCACTTGGGCCCCCGGGTCCGCTCAGCCTTGCTCAGAGAAATCAGGCCGATAACGGCCAGCAGCACCTGTAATGCCAGCAGCGGCCCAATCAAACCCCATTTGATTTCATCCATGACTGCCACCCACCTTTTGAATTCTTCACCGGAGTTAGGCTCCGGTTGATCAAAGCTTCCTGTCCGCTCTCTTCCGGTCAGGAAGGACCACGAACAGCAGATAACAAATGAGGGGTGTAGGCATTCCGGTCAGCCCCCATATCCCCCAAAACCAGGCCCATTTGCCCCGGCCGCGCTTCTGGGCATTATGAAATATCAATGTCCCTTGCAGCAGCAGCGCTACAGCCAGACAACCCCACAACCAATAAGGCACGTCCTGAAGCTCTTTCACTCTTCTGCATCCTCCCGCCGCAGCCTAAGCCGGATAACCGCCAGGCAACCAAGCGCAGCGATTGGAACAGCCGCCTGCAATATCCAGTAAGTCACTGGCGCAAATCCCAAGCCAAACAAGACTATACTCACCATGAATAAAGCGACAAGCAAAAACCTCTGGAGCTCTCTGCGGCTCTGAAGCTGCCTGCGGTGGGCTTCCTCGGCAATCAGCCGTTCAAGTCCGGGCAAAGCTGGTGGCGAAATGTCGTCATACTGCGCATCCAGACGCTCAAGATCCGCTGACAGCATCCGCAGCAATTCTTCATCATTCTCTGTGTTCATCATCACTCAGCTCCTTTCGCAGTTGATTCAATCCTGCCGCCACCCGCGACTTGGCAGTGCCGGAAGGGATCTGCAGAATATCCGCAATCTCTTCATACCCGTAACCATAATAGTGCTTAAGCAGCACTGCCATTCGCTGGACAGAACTCAGCCGTGAGAGCGCATCAAGCACTTCGCTCCACTCCAGATTCCGGCTCTCGAAACGCCAACGGATGGAACGAATGCCCTCTTCCTGACGTTTCCACTTCATTTCAAGCTTCCATCGGCGCTTCCTGTCAATATACAACCGGGTAGCAATGGTAATCAGCCAAGAGGAAAAAGACGAAGCTCCGTTATAGGCTCCGATCTTTTCCATGCACCTGACCATGGTATCCTGGGCAAGTTCTTCTGCGAGTAAAGGGTCCATGGTTGCCTTAACCAGGTATTTGTAAAGAAAGGAATAATGTTCCTGCAGCAGTACAGCCAGCGCGGAAGCATCGCCTTGCTGCGCTCTGATGATCCGTTCGTGCGTCCCGTCGCTCATCTGCTCCTCCATCTGTAGCTTTCATTCACTTGTAATACGGTTATGTATGGCGAATCGTTCATTCGCGGTCTGAATTATTTTGCAGCTCCCATAATCTGCGCCGCCAAGGTTGAATGGCCCCTTTGCCGTGCGGGAAGCTCCAGAAGAGACATTCCTTCTTATCCCGTACATCCGTAGTGGAAGCTGGCGCTGCATGCGCCTCATCTTCAAACACTTCCTCTTCAGTATCTTTCATTCATTCCGCCCCCTAAACCCCTTATCCCGAAAAAAAGACAAAAAAAGAACGCAAACCGGGATTATTCCACAGTCTGCGTGCTTCGCGAGGTTAAATGTTACATTTAATTAACATTATTTTATCAACTTTGTAGTCTCTTGTCCATTAATTTTTTGTACTAAAATGTCGATTCCGAGAGAAACGGATCATAACATAGGAACGTAAGGGTTACGTTGCCGCTCAAAACCGATCGTTGTCCGCGGCCCATGGCCAGGAAATACTCTGACTTCTTCATCCAGCCGGTACAATTTGTTCCGTATGGAATCAATGAGGTCCCGTTCCCGCCCGCCAGGCAAATCAGTCCGTCCGACACCCAGTTTAAAGAGCACATCTCCGGAGAAGAGATCATTGCCGCAAAGGAAGCTGACGCTGCCCGGAGAATGCCCCGGCGTATGCATCACACGAAAGGTAAGCCCCAGCAGCTTAAGCACCTGTCCATCTGCCAAATCATACTCGGCAGGTTCTGTGGTGATGGCCGGTGTGGCATCGGGCCACATCAATGAGCCATTCAGCTTGGGGTTCTCCAGCCATTCGCTCTCCAGAGTGTGCAAGTACACGGGGCATTTCTTGGCCCGGCGGATCTCGTCAAGCCCGGCAATATGATCGAAGTGGGCATGGGTCAGCAGAACAGCCTCAATCTCCATTCCCTGGGCAGCGCGCAGAAGAGCCGCAGGATTCGCACCGGGATCAATGATGACGCCGCGTCCGGGATCCGCCCCGGTAAGCAGATAGGCATTCGTCTGAAGGGGGCCCAGATTATAGGAACGAATATTTAGCATCGCTTTTTAGAATCCGGAGATCAGGCTGCGCAGCTCTTTGGCAATCACTGCGTGCGACTCCGTTCCTTCCCCGTAAGCTTGGCCCATCGCCTTGCGGACTTCGGCGATTTTGCTCTCATAGTCAGGAGCCTCACGGTCGGGATTCTCCCGCTTAAACTCCCTCATCAGCGATTGCACATGCTCCGGACGGGGACCCCAGTGGCCCAGCACATAACCGCCTGTATCGGTAAAAATAACAATCGGCACAGCTCTTCCGCCCATAGTCAGGAAATCATCCATTACGTCCTGATTTTCTTCCAGAATCAGCACCTCGGTTTTGATCCCTGCCGTTTCCAGAATGCGGAACACCACCGGCACATTGCGCACAACATCACCGCACCAATCGGCAGCTAATATCAGCACGCGCAGATCGTCACGGTGGTTCAGACTTTCAAAATACGCACGGTCATCCTGATCTTCCCAGGCGAATTTTTCGTACCACGATTCAAAAGCCTGCTGGTTCTTCGTCATACCTTCCACGAACTGGCGCGGAGTAAGGCCCTGACCAAACTTATGAGCTACATTCTGCTTCATACTGCACTACCTTTCTTCTTGGATTTGTACCATTTGAACAGGAAGTATATAACAATAATAGCAATGGCCGCAAGAAGCAGCTCATGGGTATACTGTGCGGCTACTTCGTCAATCGTTTCCCATTTGTCGCCGAGCGAATAGCCCAAATAGACAAACAGCGCACTCCACGGAATTACAGCAAGGGTAGTCAGCAAAGTGAACTTACCCAGCGGCATGCGCGAGATTCCGGCAGGAACCGATATGGCATGACGCACAATTGGAATGAACCGGGCAGTGAATATGACGCCTGTACCATACTTATTGAACCATTCTTCGGAATGGTCAATATGCTTTTTCTTGATAAAAATGTACTTTCCGTATTTCTCCAGCACGGGCCTGCCCCCATAACGGCCAATCCAATACACAAATATCTGGGCGATAACTCCGCCAAGCGTACCGAAAAGAACTGCGCCAAAATAATTAATATGCCCCTGCGAGACCAGATAACCGCCATAGGCCAGAACAATTTCACTTGGGATAACCTCAATCATAAGCCCGATCATAATCCCGAAATACCCAAGACTCTGAATCCATTCAAACAATTGCGAGATCAGATCAGAAATAAAGTGCAAATGCAGCTCCTCCTCCCGTTTTTTTCGCCGAATTCGCTTACGCCCTATAAGGCTCTTGGCGATTCCGCTCTATGTACCCAGCTTCTCCTAGCCTATTCTAGCATATGCGAGCTTACGACTTCTACTTAAGGGAAACTGAAAATCTCACAGGCGAGCAGCAAGGGTGGCGCATTTCCTTAAATAAGAACGGTGCCGTTCAAGCAAAAATTTAATGGAAATTTGACGATTGACATAACTGATCCGGAATACTTATTATATATTTAGATAATTATTTAAATGTCGAAAGGCCGGATGAACATGAATGAATCCTTCAAGGCGCTTGCAGATCCGACCCGGAGGCAGATCCTGAGGCTTCTAAGGGAAAAGGATCGTACCGCCGGGGAGATCGCCGATTATTTTAATATGTCCAAACCCAGCATCTCGCATCATCTGAATGCTCTGAAGCATGCGGGACTGGTGCAGGACGAACGTCAGGGTCAATTTATTCTGTATTCGCTCGATACGACCGTGCTTGAAGAGGTACTCGGCTGGTTCCTTGAGTTCACAGGTACTGGAAAAGAGGGCGAAACGCATAGACGCACAGAGTCCAAACCCAAACAGAATCAGGATAAAAACAAGGAGGTTGATTGAAATGAAAAACTTCATTTGGAAATGGCAGGATACGGTGATTGTCATTCTGGGTCTTCTCTCGCTAGGCTATGCGCTGGTCAATTACGGCAGGCTGCCCGACCAGCTTCCTGCTCAATTCAGCATCAGCGGTCAGGTCAACACGTACTGGAGCAAAGGCTCCATTATCGCTTTTATGGGCTTTATGGGACTGGTTTTTCCGCTGGCGATGCAGTTCATCAAGAGCTTCGATCCGAAGAAAGAAAACTACAATAAATTTCCAAACGCCTACAAAATGATCCGTCTCGCGATCGCGGCTTTGTTCGATGCTATGCTCGTGTTGAACGTCTCCTACGGTCTGGATCAGAGCATTCCTGCCGGCAAAATCGCTATGGTTGCTCTAGGCCTGCTGTTTATTGTGGTCGGCAACTTTATGCCGCAGATTAGAGACAACTATTTCACAGGTATCCGCACCGCATGGACACTCGCCAGCCCGGAGGTATGGCGGAAGACGCACCGTTTCTCCGGTGTCATGTGGATGATCGGCGGTCTGCTGATCGTGCTGGGAGCATTTTTACCAAAAAGCCTGTCCATCAGTATGATTATTGCCGCGCTGGTGATTGTTATCATCCTGCCCTTTGCGTATTCGTGGCTGATCTCAACCCGCAGCAGGGCTTAAAGTCATATTAGTTGAGATGAATCTGAAAATGGCTCCAAGAAGGCAGCCCTCTTTAGTGGAAAAAGTATCACGAATTGAACCGCTTGAGCCCATAAAGTACCCTGTGTGGGAAAAAGTATCACTAATCCGGCTCAAATCGGCCTTGCGGAGTAAAAACGCAGGAATTAGGTGTACAAAATCCCACTAAAGGTCGCCGGAGACAGGATTTCAGCAAATTTAGTTTTACTTTTTCCACTTAGCTTACGTTCTCCAATACAACTTTGAGGTTCAATGATAGATATAGGCGAGAAAAAAATCCACAAAATCAAGGCTCAACTTCCGGCTTAGTGCCCTCCCCGCCCACAGGGAGAATTGCCGCCTGAAAACAGCCTGCAGCCGCACATGCTTCTCTCAGCCGAAGGTCTACGCCTTCGGCTTCTTGGTGGACGCCAAACCGGCGGTCATTGTGCTGCCTCCCCTTGTTATCCTCTTGTTCCGCCAACAACCGGTACTGGCGCAGCAGCTCCAGGCCCGCTTCTGCACTCTGGCTTGAAGCTGTCCTGTCCCCCGCCTTCAGGCTCCGCATACTCATACCCAGCATTCCTTTAGCTGCTTCTACCCGCTTGGCTGCATTAAAAACATCCAGCGCTTCGCTTTTCCGCACCCAATACAGAGCTGTTCCCGGATTATTTCCGTCCATTGCCCGCTTGGCCAGTTCCCAGTTCAAAGCGGCGGCTTCCGGGGTATAGCCCAGAGCCTTCCGGAGCAGGGCACTTCCCTCTGGCTCCGGAAGCATTCTGGATAAAGCAGCAGCGGCCTGCGGCTGACGGGGGTTCCACTGCAGAGATTGCCGCAGCAGGGAGATCCTGTATTCTCTCTGGGAAGCGCCAGCAGCCTGCTTGTATAGCGACTCCCCTTTCGTCATTTGAAAGGACAATACGGACAGCGCCAGAGTGACGCTGCAGAGCAGTGTTACTGCCGAAACTTTCAGCAGGGGATGCTGTAACGTAAGGGACATCAGACGCCAGGGGCTAGCCGGTCCTTGAAGCAAGGGTGTCGGCGAAGCTGCGGCTCCTGCTGTTGCCGGGCACACAGGGATTGAACCCGCTGGCGCGGGAACAGGTTCTTCAGCAAGACTTCCGGGGCCGCCAGGGATGGGCGGCGGCTGGGCAGCTGCGGGGAGTACCGGGGAGTTGTCTGCGGCAGCGTGGTGAAGCTTCTCGGCACGGGCAAGCGCCGTCAGCAGGAACAGCAGCAGCCAGACAAGACCGTAGCTCCAGTCAAAATCGACGGCGCTATGCAAGGCAAGCGCCAGCAGGGGCGGCAGCAGCCTTGGCGCCTCTGCCGCCACCAGCCATCCTGCGGCCAACAGCAGCAGCAGGATTACCGCAAGGCCGGCGCCTCCCAGGTTCAGCAGGAGGTCCAGGTATCCGCTATGCACCTGGCTGCCCACATAGGGGCGGGACTGAGCTGCAAGATATGTGCTCCGCCAGGTCCCGCCCCCGCGCCCCAGCCAGGGCGCTTCTGCCGCGAGCTTCCAGGCATCGCGGTAGAACAGCCCGCGGGCGGCGACCGTCGATGACGGTCCGGTGATCCGCTCGCTCACCTGCAGGAGGACGGCGCTCCCCGCCGCCGTCCAAAGTGCCGCCGCCAGAGCTGCCCTGGCGGCATGCCCCCCGCCTGCCGCGCCCGTCCGGCGGCGGCACAGCCAGGCGCCGCCAAGCAGGGCGGCGCCCCACAGTCCGGCCAGCAGAAGCAGGCCGGACACAGGCTCTACCGCCAGCCCGGTCCGGGCCAGTTGGCGGTAGAGCAATGCCGCAGCGGCCATAGGCGCGGCACCGGCAAGCAGAAGCGGCATGCAGAGCTGCCGCTTCCAGAGCAGGGCCGCGGCAGAGGCCAAGGCCGCGGCCAGCCATGCGCCGCGCGACTCGCTGAGCAGCAGCGCGGCAGCGTAAGGGAAAAGCGGCAGCATGCGCAGCATACGCAGCAGCAGCTGCCGCTTTTCTGCGCTGCTGCACCATCCGCGCAACCCTCTAATCCCTTTCCTGCCGCTCCACCCCCACACGATAATCCTGTGCGTAAATCCCCGCTCTCTCTGCATGTTTCGCCGCCCGCTCTTCCCTTTCCTGCCGCTCCACCCCCACACGATAATCCTGTGTGCAATGCCCCGCACTCTGAGCATCTTTCTCCGCCCGTTGCTCCCCCTGCCGCTCCACTCCCTAACCCCATGCGTCACCTCCCCATCTATGCCCTTTCGGATTTTTTTCGGCCCGCTGTTCCCGTTCCCGCCGCTCCGCTCCTTAGTTCCAGTGCACCGTTCTGCCGCCAAGGACTGTGCCCGTTCCACTTGGCCTGCAGCGGCAAACAGCCGCTCCAGCAGGAACACAGCCATGACCGCCCCGAAGGTATTGGGATACTGCAGCAGGCCAGCCAGTCTGGCACCGGTGGCGCTGACTTCAGGTGCTGCGGTGTATGCTATCGCATAGGGGAGCTTCAGCTCTGCGCATACTGCAAGCAAAGCACTCAAGCTGATGGTCATTCCCGTCACATGCCAAATTGCCGTAAGAAACCGCGCGCCGTGCCGGTCAGCCGCACAGAAATGGGCCAGTATGGCAAAAGTGGCATAGAATGCCCAGCGCAGCAGTTCATCCGCTGTCTCTTGAGCAGACACAGGACCCCGCAGACCCGCCCATGCGTATAGGATAAGGATGGCCAGCGGGCAGCCCAGCAGGATCAGAGCCGCCTTATTCACCACAGGGATCGCGAGAACATAACCCCCTCTTTCAGCATGGCGCAATGCAGAGGCTGCCTGGCCCCAAACGCAAAGAAGCCCGCACAGTGCCAACCACACCGTGAGAAACATATAGATCTCTCCGGCAAAAAACATCCCCCTCAGCAGGGAAGCTGCCATGACCGCTGCGGATACAGCACCTGTACAAGCGAAGACTAGCGCTTTTTTCTGGCTGTCTTGGTTATTCCATCTCATTTGAATTTCCCCTGTATGACTCAAGTTACCTCTAGTCTTTCCAGAATGCCTGGAAAACAAAAGGCAGCACAAACAGGACGAACCTGCTCCCGTAGGGAAGCGGCCGTCCTGTCATGGCATTAATGATTCATCGTATGAAGGAAATTAGCCCTGCACTGCGCTTTCACCCGGCAGCAGATCAGCGCAGACGCGCTCAAGATACGGCTTAGCACCGAGAAAGTCACGGAATGCGCTGTATTCGCGCCATTTGGCGGTATTGTCTCCGCTTGCGCCTTTGACGGCCCGGATCAAAATGTTCTTCGGGGTATGCTCCATGTCAATGAACTCCAGCAGCTGTGTGCGGTATCCCATGAGGTCCAGCAGCTTCGCCCGGATCGCATCGGTCGCGAGGGCTGAGAAGCGCTCCTTCAGGATACCATGCGACAGCAGCGGATTCAGCACCTCGCTTTCGATCTGGGCAAACAGCTCATGCTGGCAACAGGGAACAGACAGAATCACCGAGGCACCCCAGCGGACTGCTTTTTCCAGTGCTGCATCGGTTGCAGTATCGCAGGCATGAAGCGTTACGACCATATCAACCTGATCCAGCTCGTTATAATCTGCGATATCACCAACCAGGAAACGGAGTTTGCTGTAGCTGAGCTTGGCTGCAAGCGCGCTGCAGTGCTCAATCACATCGGCTTTGAGATCAAGTCCGACAATATTCAGCTCCCGCTGCTCGCGGATGGCCAGGTAGTGATACAGCGCAAAGGTTAAATAGGATTTGCCGCAGCCAAAATCCACAATGGTCAGCGGACGGCCGGTTGGCAGATCGGCCAGCACATCTTCCACCATCTCCAGAAAACGGTTGATCTGACGGAACTTATCGTACTTCTTGGCAAGCACTTTTCCCTCGCTGTTCATAATGCCCAGCTCTATCAGAAACGGCACTGGCTCGCCTTCATCCAGCACATACCGCTTGCGGCGGTTATGGGCCAGATTGGGCGCCTCCTGCTTGCTCGGTGATTTGGTCAGGATGGATACCTTATACTTTTTACTGATCAGCACTTGATAATCAGCCTCGATGGTACATAGCAGCCCTTGACGAAACTTCTCTCTGAACAGTGACATTAATTCTTCCGCCGCTCCCTCCGCCGGAATATTGCGGTGCTCAACCTTGGGACCGGTAAAGTATGCAAACTGATAATACAGCTTGCCCTTTAATTCAACGGGCTTCACCTGCACCTTGGTGTAGGTCGTTTCACCTTTGCTTCGCAGCTGGCTAAGAGTGGCCGTAATCAGTGTGCGGCCGCTCATGACTTGTTCAATTAAAGCATTTAAAGATTCCACAGGGTACATCTCACTTTCGCCAAACAGAAGATAATTTATAGTGTGATTCTTATTTTTGCCTAAAATCCGGAATTAAATTGCACGAAATACAGTATGTGATTTATCGCAAAACCTTTTTTAATGCAGAAGTTACAGTGATGCCACAAATCCTCCATTGTGATCTAATGTGAACGCTACGGATTATAAGTTCAATTTATATAGTATAGCATTATTTCAGTTGGAAAATAGCAGTCCGCGCAAGGCTTCATTACTGTCTGACAGCAGCCGTACGTCTTTCCCATTCTTTCAGGCCTTCTCTGACCTCTTCTGCCGGGAGACCGCCGAGTTCCAGTTCTTCCGGACTTTTCAGCAACAGCCGGCCGTACAGTTCTTTACCCTCCTGGCCAACATCCTGTCCTTGCTCCCACAGCCTGTAGAGACTGTCTTCCGCCTTGGCGTAGCGCCCGAGCGATTCCATGTAGGACAGCAGCAGCCGCTCTGTTTTTGCCGGCAGACTATATGCCTGGGTTTCTCTCAAAAGCTCGTCGATATCAGCCGGCATTTGCAGCAAAGCACGGTCAGCACCATGCAGATCAGCATACAAAAACAGGTGCAGCGACCTCATAGCTCTGAACAGCCCAGCTTCCTTATCCCCCGCCGCTGTATAGATGGCTCCTTCTTCCTTGAGCAGCCGGGCTACACCCTGAAGCTTATCGGATTCCACAACGCCACCCAGCAGATACATATCAATAATATCCTCTACGGATAATGAATTCAGCAGCCGGGAATTCAGGCGGAAATGCCGGATCAGCAGCTCATCAACCTCCCACAGGGCTTCGGTCGTCTTTTTCTCCTGCTTAAGCGTCATTACCTTGGCGACCATTGCGGTCATGTCCTCAATCATCCGCACAATGTAATCTCTTCGGAACATATTGCACACTCCTTCCATAGCTGCAGCGCCTGGACTGCAAATCTTCCTTCAGCGGCCAGCTTCTTAAGACTGCCCTTGGGATTCATCTTAAACCATTACACCGCTTAGCGCTACTTGCAAGCCAGAGGCATGCAGAAGCTCATTGCAGCAATTGTCTGTTGACAGATCTTCACATGATGGAATACACTGCCAGTAACATGATCTGTAATCCAGATCGAACTATAATGCAGTACGTCCTGATTCCGGATCGGAGGGTTTACAGATGAATGAAAATAAGGAATATCAAGCTTCCGGCCAGCCCCGGCCTCTGAAGGTGTCCCCCGAACAGGAAAAGCTGCTGGAAAGTGCACTGCGGATCAAGATTATGCATCTGCTGGCTGCAGAACCCCTGACCTCCAAGCAGGTAGCCCAAAAGCTGGAGAAAACACCGGGGAATGTCCATTATCACATCAGCAGGCTGTTTGAAGGCGGACTGCTGGAGCTTGTCCGGACGGAGGCTGCCGGAGGTATTGTCCAGAAATTTTACCGTTCGAAGGCCACCTGGTTCCGTTCGGAAAATTTCAGCGGTTTTCAATTCCGGGCGGAGGATCAGGTGGACCATTTCACGACAAGACTGACCTTGTCCCCGGAAGAGCTGGAGAGCTTCCGGCGGGAGATGATGGATTTTATCTCCTCCTGGGAATCCAAGGTTACCTTGGGGACTGAATATGGCGTTGATGTCGTCATCGGACATCTAAGGACTTCCGAGCCGGAGGTGACCCCTTAGAGATGATGCCTGCAAGCAATTCTGAATCAGGTAAAATCAATCCATTCCGCGGGTTTGCCGCACCTTTTGCCAAATCCCGCGCGTTTCCCTTTTTGTGGCTGGGACATCTGATTTCTTTCCTCGGGAGCTCGGTGACCATGGTAATTCTCCCTGTCCTGGTCTATTCCCTGACTGGATCTACGACAACCATGGGTGTCGTAATGGCTGTCTACATGCTGCCCAACATCCTCATGCTGCCGGTCTCCGGGCACATTGTGGACCGTTATGACCGGGTGGGGATCATGATGCTGGCTGATATTTTCCGCGCCTTAATTATGCTCGCTACGGCCGTGCTGGCCTTGACCGGACTGCTCATCATTCCGTTATTGCTGGTATTAATCGGCTGCTACGGCCTGCTTGACGGCCTCTTCCAACCGGCATATGCGGCGGTCCGGGCTACAATATTTACACCGGACATCCGGGTCACTGCAAACTCGGTAACCCAAATAACCACACAGACCGTCCGTTTGATCGGTCCTGCTCTCGGCGGGCTGCTTATCACTCACCTGTCGGCAGGTATCGGCTTTGGCCTTGATGCCTTTACGTATGTATTCTCATTCATATGCTTGATCTATTTGCGCAGAACGCTGATTGCCAGAGTGCGGACTGATGCATCCGGCACGGCTGGGTCCATGGCCGCTCCGTCCCCTTCAACCGACTGGAAGCAGGATTTCATGGAGGGGCTTGCTGTACTGCGCAGCCATCCCTGGCTCTGGATTACCATTCTTGCGTTTTCATTTATCAATATTTGCTATGGCGGAATTACGAGCATTCTGGTACCGTGGCTTTTTAAAGTCCATCATGGCTGGGAGCCATACCTCTACGGGCTTGCCGTCACCTGTTCCGGTGCCGGAGCCATCCTTGCCGGACTGATCTTCGGGACCCGCCAGAGATGGAGCCGCCGTGGCCTGATGGCTTATGGCGGAGCTTTTATCAGCGGGGTGTCCCTCCTTCTGCTTCCCTTCGTCCCCAGTGCAGCTGGTGCGGTGATTCTCTTTTCCCTGGAGGGCTTCGGGCTCATGGTATTCATGCTGATCTGGGAGATCAGCATGCAGGAGCTGGTGCCGCAGGAAGCATTCGGGCGTGTAGCAAGCCTTGATCTCCTGGGCTCCTTCGCCCTGCTGCCGGTCGGCTATATTCTGGTCGGCTGGCTGGCCGATCTGATCGGCGGTGTAGCAACAATTGCCATCTTTTCGGGGCTGGGCATGGCCTGCATTGCGCTCGTGCTGAGCATTCCGGCTATCCGTAATTTCCAGTAATATAGCATTAGGTAGCCGTTTTGGATTTCAGTTCAGCGTTGCCTGGAGAACCCTTTATGAATCCTGCGGCAATTCCAAGTGAAAAAAGGTTAACTCATTCAGCTCATTTCGCTCCTGGCGCAATCATTCGAACAATTATGTTTCCTTTTTGCAACAAGTACTTCACCTGCTTCTTCACAAGCGCCAGTTGGAAGAAGGCTATGGAATCCGACTGATCCCCACCCTTTTGAGGGAATTTGCTGATTTCCCGTCTACTTATCCCCAACTTTATACACATATTATCCACAAGGAAAGGAATCCTAATTTTCAAAATAATAAAAGAAGCAGCCCCGTTTCGTCGGGTGCTGCCTCTTTAAGGGTATCCTCTGCAGGATCTTGCCCCGCATAGGATCTCTGATTAATTGCGCACAGCTGCATGCACATAGTCCTTGATGATTTCGGCCAAACGTTCAGGTGCTTCATACATGCTCATATGCCCTACCCCGGATATGGTTGCCTGGGTGACATTTGGCTTGTTCGAGGTAAATGTCCGCTCCGGGGACACCTTGCTGTCCTCTGAACCGGCTACAAGCAGCACCGGCAGTGCCGTGGCTGAGATGACGTCTCGGCGGTCAGGACGCTCGCGCATCGCCATCGCGGCTCCTACTGCCCCTTGAGGAGGCGTTCTGTAGCCAATTTCCTTCGTTCGTTCGAGAAGCTGCGGAGCTGCGCCCGGCGCAAATAGCCCCGGCACCAGCCCATCCACAAAAGCGAAGATTCCTTCATTCTGAATCTTGCTGACACTTTTCAGACGGTTCTCCTTAGCCTCCCCGCTGTCCGGATAACCGGTAGAGTGAATCAGTCCGAATCCTTTCAGACGGGAGGGGTGGCGCTGGGCGAAGGAAAGAGCAATATAGCCGCCAAGGGAATGACCCAGCAGATAACACTCTGGAATCTCCAGCGCATTAAGCAGGGACAATACATCATCAGCCATCTGATCTATACTGTACGCCCCGAGTGGAGCATCCGAGACGCCATGCCCCCGCAAATCCGGAGCGATTACCCGGTAATTGCCGCTTAAGAACGGAATCACCTGCTCCCAATAGCTGGAGCTTCCACAGAAGCCGTGCAGCAGTACAATAACGTCACCTTTGCCCTGATCACTGTAACAAATATTGCTTCCCTCACAACGAACAATTTCCATGGCAGCTTCCCCTCTTTCTATGTAGTAGTCAAACCCGGCTCGCGGACAACTGGATGATCGTGGTCTGAGACGGTTTGCTTGTCTTAAATATTTAAGCTATTTCTTCAATCTTGAAACGCTTTCCGGGTTTCCATTCCGAAACCGGCCGCAGCAGCCAGGGCTATTTGTTTAGCCATTACCATCACTCTGTGCAAGGGGGTACTCTGCAGTGTCCGGTATGGCCGGGGTCCGTTGACATCTACAATAGCCGCCAAGCTGTAATGTCCCACTGCCGGCAGGTTCAGCCCCACCGATTGGGCCGGCCGCAGCGGCTCAGCAGCCGTCAGGAAATAGCCAAGGGAAGCCGGGGGACCCAGACAGGCGTCAACGGCAATAACAACCTGCCCGGCAGGAATTTCCGCTATCCGTGCCTCCAAATTATCTGCGTCGCAAGGAGAAGGCATTGTCCCGCTTACATGCGGAAAGCCGTGCTCTAAGAGCTGGCTGCCGGTCAGTGGCCCTAGCGCATCACCTGTGGACCGGTCTGTGCCAATACACAGAAACGTGATCTGCTCCAGCGGATGCCGGGATGCGATCTCCCGGAAGAAGAATATCAGCCCGGAAGCATCCATTTTTTTGCGTTTTCTGCTTTCCTGCTCCCTGATTGCCAATGTCCTTGCCTCCCTCTACTTTTTATGGCACGTGTATTGCTTATAATTTAACAGATATCACCGAAATGGACAAAACAATGGTGTTTGCGTCCTGAAACATGTTAGAATGTTTGAATTAATATATAGAGAGGACTGTTAAACCCAATGGATTTATCGCAGCCTACCCAGGAAAATGTTGAATATATGATCGAGGGCATTAAGAGCAAGCTCAAGATGGCGAGTGCGGCAGCCATGCAGGCCTCTGCCTTTTCAGTGAAGAATTACGAGGACATTCTTGATATTTATGAAGTCGCAATGGGCAGTGACAGGCTGAGCATTTCCCAGGTGGAAGCGCTGGTCTCCGAGCTTGGACGCCTGCGGGACAAGTAAAAAAGCATACACACGGACAGGAGCCCCATCCTGACATCCACCAGCTGATGGATGTTAGGATGGGGCTCTCTTTTGACTTACCGGCTCCGGAAGCTACGGAAGGTCAATCAGTACGAACTCCGCGTTGCTGTCACTGCCCGTTCCTTTAAGGATCAGATCACAGCTCTTGCGGATGCGGGCTGCATCGCCCGGCTGAAGCTGGAACACTCCATCCGAGCAAGCAATCTCCAGATTGCCGGAGATGAGATAGATATGTGTCCGCCTGTCTTCACGCTGCTGGTATTTCAGTGCCCGGCTCCGCTCCAGAGAAGACAGGTAGATGGTTACATTCTCATTGATCTCCAGCGCACTCTCTTCCCCTTTTCCTGATGCTACAGGCAAAAGAGTATTGGTCTTATGCTCTGCCGGATAGAACTTTGCATCCCATTTGGGCTGCCGCCCCGGCTGATCCGGGAGCAGCCATATTTGCAGAAAACGGGCATTAGCGCTGTCTGACGGGTTCGTTTCCGAATGATTGATTCCCGTCCCCGCACTCATGACCTGGACACTTCCCCCTTGCAGTTCTGCATGATTCCCGAGATCATCCTGATGCTTCAGCACCCCCGATACTACATAAGTAATAATCTCCAGATCATGATGCGGATGCTCATGCATGCCTTGTCCGGGGCTCAGCTCATTGTCGTTATGGGCTAGCAGGGCTCCAAAGTGCGCATTGCTCGGGTCATCATAATCGGCAAAAGAAAAGCTGAACTCACTGTGTATCCATTCTCTATTCGAAGTATGGCGCTCTGCTGATGTGATTACTTTGATCATAATTAAATGCACCTCCAATGATGTGGGAACCTTATCCGTACTTCAGGGTATGGCCGCTTCTCAATTAATTGTTGTTATAGGTGCTGTAATTATGTATTTCTTACCCGCATCCCTTCCGGGTCAATCATTATCATTTACTATATTATTCCAAACCAAAAAAAACCACCCGCGGGAAATGTGGACTGAACTGCAGATTCCCGCAAGGTGGCCGATCGTTGATTTATACAGTTTATCGCCTGAACTCAATCAGCCTTTCATCGCGCCTGCAGTCAGGCCTTCAATCAGGAACCGCTGCAGAAAAATAAAGAGCAGTGTTACCGGGAGAGCAACCAGAACCGCGCCGGCTGCAAACAGGGTGAATTCGGTCGAATTGCTCTGATTCACCATGCGGAACAGGCCGACAGCAAGCGTTCTCTTCTCCTCTGTACGCAGAATAAGATCAGCGAATATAAAATCCACAAAGCAGCCGTTAAAGATCATCAGACTGGCATAGGTGAGCATTGGCTTCGACAGCGGCATCATAATGGAAAGGAACACTTTCATGTGGCTCGCCCCGTCTATCCGAGCGGCATCCTCCAGGCTCTTCGGAATGGTGTCAAAGAACCCTTTGGCTACAAAAACGTTCGTAATTATCGATCCGCTGCTATAAACAAGCACAAGAGCCCAATGCGAATTAAGCAGCCCCAGGGTGTTCAGCAGCACGTAAATGGCAATCATCGCCATGAATCCCGGGAACATTTGCAGAACCAAAAACGCCGTCAGCATGCTTTTTCTGCCCGCAAAACGATACCGGGATATAGCATAAGAGGCCAGCAGCAAAAGAGAGGTGCCGATCAGTGTCGAGAGAGCTGCAACTTTAAGTGTGTTCAGGAACCACTGCAGATACTTGGTCTGCTCAAACAACTCCTGGTAATGAACTAAGGTCAGCTTGTGCGGAATCAAGGTGTCGCTGAACAGGCTGTTTCCCGTCTTGAACGAGGACATCACAATCCAAATAGCGGGGAACAAGCTGATGAAGCTAAGCAGAATCAGCAAGGCATAGCTGCCAATCGTTTTTGCGGCTTCCTCCGGTTTCCGGTTCATGTGATCATATCCTCCTCTTTATAGGACCGTGTCCGGCGGTAGCTCCAGATGGAAAATGTGGCGACCAGCAGGAAGATGATAATTCCGATAACGGAAGCGAAGCTGTATTGCGATTGGTTCAGCGCCAATTTATACAGCCAGGTCACGAGCAGATCGGTATCGCCTGCATATTGGTAATGAGGATTGACCGGCTCTCCGTTGGTCATAAGATAGATCACATTGAAGCTGTTAATATTGCCTGCAAATTGCATAATAAGAATGGGGGCGGTTGCAAAAAGCACCATGGGCAACGTAATCATCCGGAACTTATGCGCCGATCCGGCACCGTCCACTTCAGCTGCCTCATACAAGTCCCGCGGTATGGTGGTCAGCACACCGAAGGCAAGGATCATCGTAACCGGAATGCCGATCCACATGTTGGCCAGTATAACGGTGACTTTAGCCCAGAACGGGTCTGTCAGCCAAGGCAGGCCGTTCAGCCCAATCATTCCCAGATATTTATTGACCGGTCCGAACTGGTTGTTGAACATATTGCGCATCACGAGCAGCGAGATCATATTGGGAATGGCAAAAGGCACAATCAGCAGAGTCCGCCACAGCTTTTTGAAACGGACGCGCGGCTGGTGAATGAGCACAGCGACAAGGACCCCTCCGATGTAAGTCGTTACCGTGGCTATAACCGCCCAGCACAAGGTCCATGTCAGAATACCGACAAAAGTGGAGCTCCATACATCCAGACTCAGCATCTTCTTAAAGTTGCCGAAGCCGACCCAGTCTACCAGATTAGCCGGGGGCAGAATCGGGTCCGCATAGTTGGTAAACGCCAGGAGGACCGAGAACACAAGCGGCAGGATCGTCAGAAAAACTATAGCGGTTAAGGGAATTGCCAGCACCAGATAGGCAAAATGTCTCCGGCCCATATACTTGAGCGATTGGCCGAAGGACCGGATCGGCTCCTGTCTCGCCCGCGCCGCTCCGACCATGAAGGCATCTCTGATATTCAGCAGATAAAATCCGCAGTACAAGAGCAGCGCAAGCAGCGCCATCAGACCGTTAATCATCATGAAAATGGAGTGGTCGCCCTCTACCATCCGGGTCATCTTACCTACCTTGACCATCCGGCTCGGCAGCTCGCCTAGTGTAATCAGACCGCGCAGATGACCGGTCAAACCATGGATCATGAAATAGAACCAGGCCATACCCGTCAGCAGGAACGTCAGCCCTTTCAACCACTGCCGGTTGTATATCTGTCCCAGGCCCGGGATTACAGCCGAAAGCACCGCTGCGCCTGTTTTTTTTGGCATAAGTCAAACCACCTGTCCTTTATTTCGACTCCAGATCGGACTGAATTGTCTTCACCGTCTGATCCATGGTCTGCTTGACATCAAGACTTGGATCGTTCCACAGGGATACAAAAGCGGCCTTTAAGGGTTCCCATACGGCATTGACTTCAGATATCGCAGGCATTGGCACGGAGTGCTGGAACTGTTCAAAGAACCCGAGGGTAATGGGGTCATTTTTTATTTCCTGTGATTCACCGGCTTCAATGTTTGCAGGGATCGCTCCGGTCATTTTGTAATTTTTAAGCTGATTTTCTTTGCTGCTGGCAAAATGTGCGAATAACCGGGCGGCAACGGGATATGCGGTATAAGAGTTAACATAATAGGATTTGACGCCAGAGAACGATATCATTTCCTCCCCGTCCGGCCCCTTTGGAAGCGGTACCAATCCAAGATTGATATGATCCTTGAACGACCCTGTGGACCACGGACCGTCAATGTTCATGGCAAGTTTTCCTTCCTGGAACAGCTGGGTTTTCACATCAAAGGTGATATCTCCCGCATTCAGCGGCAGGATTTTTTTCAGGCTCTGGAGAAAAGTGAATCCTTTGATTGTACCTTCATTATTCAAGCCGATATCCTTCGGATTGTTATTGCCATCGCCGAAAATATAGCCGCCGAAGCTGCCGATAAACGGATACGAATAATACCCGACAAACTCCCACATGACTGCAAATTTGTTTTCTTTCGGCTTGTTATACTTATTGGCAAAAGCAATAACATCATCCCAGGTCTTGGGAGCCTCGGGCATCAGGTCCTTATTATAAAACAGCGCATAAGTCTCTACCGACTTGGGATAACCGTACAGAACCCCATCATAGGATGATGCCTGCAGCGCTGTCTGCACCATACTTGCTTTCGTTTCCTCCTCAAACACATCATTGGGCAAAAGCAGACCGGCTTTGACGGCCTGGCTGATCTGGTCATGCGGAAGGGTCAGCACGTCGGCCGCAAGCTTGGATGGACCATCTGTAGCCAGCCGCCCTCCCTGGTCACCACCCGCCAATTCTTCAACGGTGACGGGGACACCGTATTTTTTCTCAAAATCGGCGGCAACCTCCTTCATGTAGTCAAGCTGCTCCTTGGCTTCCCAAACCATCAGCTTCGCTCCCTGCTCCGGCTCCATTTCCGGATCGGCGGTATTCTCCGGAGCAGAAGATTCGGCGGGCTGGTTGTTCCCGCTCTTCGGGCTGGAGGCGGTATTCGGGCTGCCTGAGCTGCAGGCTGTGGCCGTCAAAACCAGAAGCATACATAAAACTACCATCAATGATACCGCATTCATTTTGGAATGCTTAAATCTCTTCATGCACTCATCTCCCCTGTAATACTCATTGAACAAACCTGTCTCGCACACACATTCAGGCAAATAAAAAAGGTACAACCCCTATTGCACAAAGTGCCGAGGTTGTACCTTCACAGGTAACATTGCCTTTAAAATTTAGTGTATTTACAGATGACTAAGTTTGTTTGCCCTCATTCTATAATAACCGGAAATTTGAATGCAAGCGCTTTAATTTAAAAATGCCCCCGTTTTTTCAATCTTTCCATATTGTTTTCTTCCGAATTGAATCAATATCTAAGTATCTCTCCATTTTCCAACCCTCCTGGCTCAGTAAAAATAAGCGCTTGCCATAAGCGGAAAACATATGTTATGATGCAGGAAAATTTAAAGGCAATGAAGCCGAAAGGGTTCAACCTCCACAATGGTGAGGTTGAACCCTTTTTTGCGTTTGCTGCCGCGAAGGGATGATATGGGTATGATTCACCTGGAAAGCGTTTATCACCGGATGGGCCAGAACTGGTCTTATGCCTACGACGAGACTGCAATCCATATTCGCCTCCGGACGAAACGGGACGATGTATCACAGGTAGATTTAATTTGCGGGGACAAATACGGCTGGGACAGGACTCATTCCGTTTATTCTATGGAACGTCTGTCCAGCGATAATTTGTTCGATTACTGGCAGGCAGCCGTTCAGCCGCCCCACCGCCGCTTGGCTTATTATTTTGCGCTGCACAATGAAGGAAATACCATATATTTTCTTGAAAAGGGGTTTCTTGAACAGCCCCCTGAAGTTATCTATGAGGGCCTGTTTGACTTTCCAATACTGAGCCCTGAAGATGTGCACCGTCCGCCCGCTTGGGTGAAGGATGCCGTTTTTTATCAGATATTCCCGGAACGTTTTGCGAACGGGGATCCTTCCAATGATCCCGAAGGCGTACTGGAATGGGGGGGCACACCGAGCCCGACGAATTTTTTTGGCGGAGATCTGCAAGGCGTGCTGGAGCATTTGGATTACCTGTGCACACTCGGCATTAACGCCATTTATTTCAACCCTCTCTTTACGGCAACCACCAATCACAAATACGACACCGCAGATTATTTAAGAATAGACCCTCATTTCGGGACGAATGAACTGCTGAAAGAACTTGTGGATGCCTGCCATGCGAAGGGAATCCGTGTGCTGCTGGACGGGGTATTTAACCACTGCGGCCATACTTTCCCCCCATTTATGGATGTGCTGGAGAACGGACGCGCTTCGCGTTATGCTGACTGGTTTCATGTCAAAGAGTGGCCTCCCGGAGTCAACGGGGGAATCCCCACCTATGATACCTTCGCCTTTGAGCCGATTATGCCTAAATTTAACACAGCGAATCCGGAAGTCAAGGCATATCTGCTGAAAGTCGGCCGCTATTGGATTGAGGAAATCGGTGTAGACGGATGGCGCCTGGATGTCGCCAACGAGGTTTCCCATCAGTTCTGGCGCGATTTCCGCACTATGGTCAAACAGATCAATCCCGATGCATATCTCGTTGGAGAAATCATGCATGATTCCTTGCCATGGCTGCTCGGAGATCAGTTCGACGCCGTAATGAATTATCAGCTGACGAACATGCTGCTGAACTTTTTTGCCCGTGGGCAGACCGATGCCGGTCAGTTCTCGCGGTCGGTCGGAGCTTTGCTGGCCAATTATCCGCAGCAGATTACGGAAGCTTCCTTTAACTTAATGGACAGCCACGATACAGTACGTTTCCTGACCCACTGCGGCGGGGATACCCGGCGGCTGAAATTGGCCTTTCTGTTCCTGATGACCTTTCAGGGTACGCCTTGTATCTATTACGGGGATGAAATCGGCATGGATGGGGAGTATGATCCACACAACCGGAAATGCATGGAATGGGACCCCATGAAACAGAATCAGGATCTTCTGGAGTATTACCGCTGGGCCATCCAGCTGCGGAAATCGAACTCCGCATTCCGCAGCAGCGCGATTAAATTTATGGAGCACCCAGAGCATCCTGCGCTGCTTGTTTATGAACGGCGGGATGAGCACCACCGGTTCCTGGTCATCATGAATAACTCCGAATTTCCCATGGACGCCCAAGTATCAGCGCTTAAATCAGAGAGTGTCTGGATCAACCAGGAGCTCCAGCAGCCGGCAGACATCGGGGAACGGGGAGAACTCCATTTACCCGCCTACGGGTATGTGATTCTCCGCGAGGCATAATGATAGACAAAACTTTTCAAGCCGTTTGTAAAGTTTCAAATATCGCAGTTTCGGCAGCATAAAACCAATAAATTTCACTCATGCTTCCATATACTACGGCAATCTTTCCCATGCTTGTTTGCTGTTTCAGCCCACTCACCCACGTTTATATACGAAGTAAGAACCTTCAGGCTACCCTGATATCCAGATGACGGCAGCTGGTTATTACCTGCAGCCGAGACGCTGGACTACAATAATTCAAAATGAGGAGTGATTGGTAATGAATAAAGCAGAAACGGAATATCCGGTAGAGAGTGGAAGCACATTTTTCAAAGGGATTTTTATCGGAGGTTTGATTGGTGCTGCTGCAGCATTGCTGTTCGCTCCCAAGCCGGGCCGTGAAATGCGCAGTGACTTGTCGGAAAAATTCTCGACCGCTACAGACAAAACAAAAGAGGTTGCTGGTGTCGTAACGGATAAAACGAAAACGATTGCTGCAACGGTTGGAGAAAAGGCTACCGACATTGCCAGCACTGTATCGGCCAAAGCTTCGGACATTTTCACCACAGTCAATGACAGCAAACAGCAAATTGCCGCTACTTTGTCGGAAACGGGCAAGAAAATCGGTGATACGGTGGGAAGCGCATCGGCTGATGTTGCTTCTGACGTAAAAGACGCTTCCAAAGATGTTGCCGAAGAAGCTTCCGCTTCTTCCAAGGATATAGCGGATACTGCAAAGGATGCCAAAGAGGAAGTTAAAGCCTCTTATAAATCTTCTTACTAATCTGTGGTGACCCGGGGCTTGATCTAAATGCAGGGAACAGCCAGCTCACTAGCAGCTGGCTGTTGTTATGTTCAAAGATGGCTTCTTACTGACGAATGAGGCTTTATTTCCTTATTAAAGTCCGGTTACGGGCTATAGAAAGCAGGTACGCCTTATGGGAGATGCGGGCAGCAACACGAAAAGATACGAGGTGGAGGAGCATCCCTTCGAGCTGAGGCATGAGGTCAAACGGCTAAATGCACGGCTTGATAAAATTGCGGATTCCCTGGAAAAATCAGAGTTCAAGGATATCCTTGAAAACTATACCAACCCCAAAAAACGGATTATTACCAATCTGATGGCAGGCATATCCCGTGGCCTGGGGCTCTCGCTTGGCACCTTTGTGATTCTCGGCTTATTGGGCTATATTCTCAGCCTGTTCCTGGATGTGCCGGTGATCGGTGAATATCTTGGAGAAATCAAAAAATATATTGATGCCAATAGCTGATCCCGCCCGGGATCAGCAGCATCCGCTTATCCTTTTACTGCACCGAGACCAAAAGGACATGCCCTATTCCCAGCCGGGAAGGGCATGTCCTTTTGGTTACAAGACTTGTACAGGCTTATATACACTTATCTATATCAATAGGATGAATTCGCCATAATCTGTTTCAGCTTTTCTGTAGCCCGTTTTTGAATCCGCGATACGCTCATCTGCGACACTCCAAGTTTCTGGGCAATGGCACGCTGTGATTGGCCGTCCTGGAAAGCCAGCAGCAGCACCTGCTGCTCCTGTTCCTTCAGTTGTCCCAGAGCTTGCTGCAAATCCATTCGCTTCTCCACGGTCTCATAATCGTTGGCTTCAGAGCTGATGAGTTCCCCAAGGGTAGCACCTGTCTCCTCTTGTGAGAGAGGGGAATCCAGGGATACGTAATGGTAGCACTCTCTTCCGGCCAGGACTTCGACTGTCTCTTCTACGGTAAGATCAAGATAATGGGCAATTTCCTCAACTGCAGGAGAACGTTCCAATCTGATGGTTAGCTCATCAATGGCCTGCTGAACAAGGGCACCCTTCTCTTTGATCCTTCTAGGAACCTGTATGTACCAGGATTTGTCGCGCAGAAAATTTTTCATATGCCCGATCATGCTTTTCATGGCATAAGGCTCAAACGGAATTCCCAGGCTGATGTCATATTGCTGCAGCAGCCTAATCAGCGCCATTTGGCCTACCTGATACAGATCTTCGTAAAGGTCAGGACGGTTGCGGGCAATCTTCCCGGCAGCCATCTTCACCATCGGTTCATATTTTCGGATCAAAACTGTTGCAATTTCATTATCTTTGGTCTGCTGGTATTCCCAGATCAGACTTACCGCTTCGTTCATGGACTCAGGGGGAGTCACTTTTTCGTTCATACTTTCTCCTCGCTGAAATTAAGCCGTTTGGTCAGGGTTACGACTGTCCCTCTCCCTGCTTCGCTCACAACGCTAACGTCATCCATGAGCGCTTGCATTAGGTAAAATCCCAGGCCGCCTACCTGAACATCATTCAGCTCTTTGTCATGCAGCGTCATGCGTTCTCCGGACGCATCCATACCGTCAAAGCTCTCCCCCTCATCTTTGACGGTGATGGACAAGGCCCCAGTTCCAACTTCAAAGATTACGTCAACCAAACCGTCCTCCTGCCCGTAGGCATAGAGCACAGAGTTGTTACAGGCTTCCGATACAGCTACTTTCATATCCTCAATATCTTCATAAGTAAAACCCATCTTGGAAGCAATGCCATATAAATTCAATCTGACGATATCGACATATTCTGCGCTTGCGGGTAACTGAAGAACTACTTTTTGCACGTCATCACTCATCCTTAGTTCGATCCTTTCCTAGTGGGAATTCTCTTGGGGGGCAAAAAACTTGGAGATACCTGTCATATCAAATAGCTTTTGAATTTGCGGCGGAACTTCCTCAACTGAAAACTTAACGTCCATTCCATGTCTTGCTTTTAGAATCGAGAGCAGAATACCAATCCCTGTGCTGTCGATATATCTTAATTCCTTCAAATTAATTACAAGATCAAGCCCAGTGTCCCCTACGAGCGGTTCCATAACCAGACGAAAATCGGGAGCAACCGACAAATCGAGCTCTCCGATTAAATAAACCGTGCATACATTGCCTTCAGTTTCAGTTCTTGCGTGGAACTTTTCGCTTTTATTTGTATTCATAGACAATCTCTCCTGATAAATGTTTTCTTTACCAATAACCCTAAAGCTGTACCCTTGAAACAAAAAGCACGACATTGACACACTGGTACTTATTGGATCATGCCTTATAAAGAGTGGTATTCCGCTGTGTTGCCGGGTTATCCTCATTAGCATAACGTGAAATAATTTGCTGAACACTGCTCATCTTCAGAGGTTTGCTGATATACCCGTCCATTCCTGCGGCCGAACAGCGGTTTTGAACTCCTTCCATTACGTTTGCTGTCATTGCAATAATAACGGCTTTGGTGGCATTATAGCCTGAACCTTGCCGGATTTTGGAAGTTGCCGTTAAGCCATCCATCACCGGCATCTGCAGGTCCATAAAAATAAAATCGTAATCCTCATGAAGTGACCGCTCCACTGCCTGCTGTCCATCCTCTGCCACTGTGGATTCATATCCCAGCTTGTCCAGCATACTGACCATCAGACGCTGATTAATTGGATGGTCGTCCACAACAAGGACTTTCCTACGCCATTGATGACCGGATACAGCACCTGGATGTTCTTCCTCCTGAAAGCTTTTCCCAAGCTCGTCATCAGGAATAGCAGTCTTAATCGTAAAAACAAAAGTCGCACCTTTTTCTTCCATCGACTCCACGCGGATTTCACCGCCCATCATCCCCACCAAAGATTTGCAGATGGCCAGTCCGAGACCTGTTCCGCCATATTTGCGGGTCATGGAGGAATCCAGCTGGGAGAAGGGCTGGAACAGCCGGTCACATTTCTCTGGAGAAATTCCAATGCCGGTATCCTTGATGGTAAACTCGACCGTCAATTTATTATCTTCCGAAGGCACACTAGAAGCAACAAGGTAAACTCCGCCTTGATTGGTAAATTTAACCGCATTAGCCACCAGATTGATTAATACCTGACGCAAACGGGCCATATCCCCGTAAATCAGCCTAGGCAGCTTCTGGTCTATGAAATAGGCCAGCTCGAGATTTTTTTTGCCGGCTTCTGCAGAAAATAAGCTGAATACCTCCTGAATCGTGGTCTGCAGCTCGAATAACTGCTCCTCCATTTCCATTTTACCTGATTCCATTTTGGTGAAATCAAGAATATCGTTAATGACGGTGATTAGGGTATCGGCACTTTTACGGATAATTTCTGTGTATTCTTTCTGCTCAGGGGCAAGCTCTGTTTCCATAAGCAGATCAATCATGCCCACTACACCGTTCATAGGCGTTCGGATCTCATGGCTCATCATGGCAAGGAACTCCGTCTTGGCTTTGGCGGCAATTTCCGCCTCTTCCTTGGCCCTGGTCAGCTCCCCGTTTATTCTCTCCAGCTCCTGTGTCTTTTGCTGCAGAAGCATAGTCTGCATCTGATGTTTCTTGGTAGTGAGGTACATATCAACGAAGCCTTCGATCTTGGATTTCAGAATCTGGGGAATGAAGGGCTTGACCATATAATCAATTGCACCGGCAGAATACCCTGCGAACAAATGTTCCGCCTCTTTGCTGTTGGCTGAGATAAAGATAATCGGAATATCTTTTGTCTTCTCTCTGGCTTTGATCAATTTGGCGGTTTCAATTCCATCCATACCCGGCATCTGTACGTCCAGTACAATCACTGCAAATTCATGCCTTAATAAACACCGCAGTGCTTCTTCACCGGAATTGGCTTTGACAAGCGTATAATGCTGGCTTTCAAGCACTGCTTCCAGCGCCAGCAGATTCTCAGGACGATCATCGACAAGCAGTATATGAATCGGTTCTTGAACCCCCATTGGCCCCTCCTAACCCGCTATTTAATCTTGCGGTATACTTTTTCTACTCTATCCAAGGGCTCGTAGCTGTCGCTGTACCTGGTAAAATGAATAGACTCCTTGGAACCGAGCACCAGGACCCCAAAACGGCTTAGGCTCTCTTGGAACAACCCGTGAACATGATCTCTAAGCTCGTCGTTGAAATAGATCATGACATTCCGGCAGAAGATCACATTGAATTCATTAAAAGAGGTGTCTGTTGCCAAATTATGCTCTGCAAAAATAATATTTTTGCGCAAATAAGGCTGGAGAATCACTGAATTATATTTCGCTGTATAGTATTCAGAGAACGCGCGGGTACCGCCCGCTTCCATGTAGTTCTTGGTGTACTGCCTCATCTTGCTGATTTCGTATACGCCTTCCTTGGCCTGCTGCAGCGAGCGTGCGTTCATGTCTGTGGCATAAATGCGCGCTTTGTCATACAGCCCTTCCTCATGCAGCAGGATGGCCATAGAGTATACTTCTTCTCCGGTGGAGCATCCGGCATGCCAGATCCGAATGTAAGGGTAAGTCCGCAGAAGCGGGATGACCTTCTGGCGGAAGGTCAGGAAAAGTCCGGGGTCCCGGAACATCTCCGTCACAGGAATGGACAGGCTGTATACAAACCGCTCAAAGCAGGCACGGTCATGCAGCACCTTCTCCTGCAGTGCGGATATCGTCGGCACATTCTCCGCATGTACGTGATGCCAGATGCGACGTTTCAGGGAAGGCAGCGCATAGTTTCTGAAATCATATCCATAGAAGCGGTGTACACCGCTGAGAAGCAGTTCTATCTCAATCTGCTCCAGCTCCTGTCTGGTGGCGGTCTGGGCAATTTGTTCTTCGTACCCGCGTTCCATCGCTGTCATTGTTATCAAGGCTCCCTTGCCTCTGGCGTATTACCGGGCCGGTGGTATTTTATACTGTAATTCTATTACCCCAAAAGCAGGCTTACGAATACAACCACACACGCATTAGCGAAAGAAGCTGTTCCGTACTGATAGGTTTCTTCATATAATCGGAGGCACCGGCTTCTATGCACTTCGCCCGGTCCTCTTTCATCGCCTTGGCCGTAAGCGCAATAATCGGCAGCTTCTGGTATTGCGGCATCTGCCTGATCCGGCGCATAGCCTCGTATCCATCCATCTCCGGCATCATCATATCCATTAGCACCAGATCGAAATTCTCCTGCTCTGTCAGCATGTCCAGCGCCTCACGGCCGTTCTCCGCAAATTTCACTTCCATATGGTAACCTTCAAGTACGCTGGACAGGGCGAATACATTGCGGATATCGTCATCAACCAGCAATATCTTCTTGCCGTCAAAAAGCTCTTCTTTATTGTGCAGCTTTTGCAGGATTTTACGCTTGTCTTCAGGCAGATTGGCTTCCACACGATGCAGGAACAATGTGGTTTCATCCAGCAGCCTTTCCGGTGAACGCACATCCTTAATGATAATCGATTCTGCATATTTTCGCAGCCTGGTCTCTTCCTTGCTGTCCAGTTCCTTGCCGGTATAGATAATAATCGGGAGGTCATTCAGCTCTTCATCATCACGGATCTGGTCCAGCAGCTCGAAACCGGTCATATCGTCCAGCATCAGATCCAGAACCATACAGTCGTATCTTTGCTTACGCAGCTCTTCCAGTGCTTCATGGCCGGTGGAGACTGCGGTGATGGCCACATCATCATGTCCGATAAGCTCCATAATGGAACGGCGCTGAATATCATCATCCTCTACAATCAGCAAATGCTTCAAAGTGCTGGCTGTATAGCTCTCAATCTGTGAGAATGCCCGCTCCAGCGCTTCTCTGGAGGATGGTTTTCTTAAGTAAGCCATGGCCCCCATCATCAGCCCCTGCTTCACTTCATCATTCACGGAAATGACATGAACAGGAATATGCCGGGTCTGTGAAGAGCCCTTGAGCTCCCGGAGTATCGACCATCCATCCATAACCGGCAGCTGAATATCAAGGATAATGGCGTCCGGCAGATACGTTGTAGCCATACTTAAACCGATGTCGCCCTGGAGTGCCACCAGAGCTTTGAAGCCCCGGCCCCGGGCCATATCGAGCAGAATCTTGGCGAACTTCTCATCATCTTCAATGATCAAAAGAACCTTATCCTTGGATGACAAATTCTCCCGGTCATCCTCCATAACTATAGGTTCCATCGGTTGAGGCAAAACCTCCAAGGGATAGTCCTCCCTCCGTTCACCGCCATAATCAGGCATAGCATAAGCCTCTTGGGCAGCTGCAGCCTGGACCGCCCCTGGAAGCAGGCTGTAATGGCCTTTAACCGGCAGGTACAAGGTGAAGATGCTGCCTTGTCCTTCGCGCGAGTCCAGTCCGATGGCTCCCCCCATCAGCCGGGCGAGCTCCCGGCTGATGGACAGCCCCAGTCCGGTACCGCCATATTTGCGGCTGGTTGTTCCATCCACCTGCTGGAAAGCTTCAAAGACAATATCCGTCTTGTCCGCAGGAATGCCAATCCCGCTGTCCTTCACGGAAAGCGCAATATAATCGAACTCATGCGGAAGGAAGGGAGGCAGCTGCTCCTTAGCTGCGGCACTCACCGAAAATTCTACAAAGCCCTCACTTGTGAATTTGAAGGCGTTGGACAGCAGATTCCGCAATATTTGTTTCAGACGGTGGCTGTCCGTAAAGATCGTATCCGGCAGCGGCTCATCAAATAAGAGGCGTAAAGACAAACCTTTCTTGACAGCCTGCGGAGCAAAATTCTGCTTCACAAAGGTCTTCAGTTCGGTTAGCGGTATTTCTTCGTAATTCAATTCCATTTTGCCGGCGTCCACCTTGGACAGATCGAGAATTTCATCGATCATTTTGAGCAGATCCGCGCCAGACATATAGATGGTATGGGCGAATTCCACCTGCTTCTCTGTCAGATTCCCTTCCTTGTTCTCTGTAAGCAATTGGGATAAAATCAGCAGGCTGTTCAAAGGAGTACGCAGCTCATGGGACATATTGGCCAGGAATTCCGATTTATATTTGCTGGTCACCGCAAGCTGCATAGCCTGCTTCTCCAACTGGCGGCGGGCATTTTCGATTTCATCCTTTTTCACCTCAACCTCTCGCACCTGTTCCTCCAGGGCACGGGTCTTGGCGACCAGCTCGGTATTGTAGTGCTCCAGTTCTTCCTGCTGGCGCTGCAGCAAATCCTCGGAACGCCTGAGCGCATCCGTCTGTTCCTCCAGATTTTCGTTGGAGCGGCGGAGCTCTTCCTGCTGTGTCTGCAGTTCCTCCGACTGGCATTGCAATTCTTCTGTAAGCGCCTGGGATTCCCGCAGCAGCTCTTCCACCACAAGCCGCCGGCTGATATTGTTCAGAATCACACCCAGGCTGTTCGCAAGCTGATGCAGCAATTCATTCTGCAAATTGCTGAGCGGTGTAAAGGAAGCAAATTCCACAACCCCCATCAACTCATCTTCGAAGAGCACCGGATGAATCAGGATATGATCCGGGTGCGAACCTCCAAATCCGGATGTCACCGAAACGTAGTCCTCCGGAGCCTTGGCCAGCTTGATCGGCTTTTTGTCCAGCGCACTTTGCCCCACAAGACCCTGGCCAATGTCAAAGCTGTCCCTAGGCTTCCCGCCCGCTTCACCTGCATAATAGGCACTGCTGGAGAGCAGGTTCGGATTGTTCTGATCCTTCAGATAGATCGCCCCGTATTCGGCCCCGAGTACAGGAGTGAATTCACTGATGAAGGTCTGCGATACCTGCTCCAGCGAGCTGACTCCGCGCAGCAGTTCCGTCACACGGGCAATATTCGCATTCAGCCAGGCCTGATCGCTTTGCGCCTGCGCATAAGCCTTCTCCATTTCCTGTTTCTGTTCGAGATTCCCCGCCATGTCCTGGAATACCCTGGCGACCTCCCCAATCTCGTCCTTGGAAGTCACTTTGATTCGGCGGATAGCCCTCATCTTCCCATTCCCAAAGCTCCTAATCATCATGGAAACGACATTAAGACCGCGTGTAATGCTCGGAATCACCCACAAAACGACTCCAAGCCCCAGCAGCAGCCCCACAATCATAATTAAGGTCACCATTTGAATAGATCTCTCATAAGCAGCCTGAGCTTTGCTGTTCTCCTCGGTCATTCTGAAGGCGTTATAGTTCGAGAGAGCATTCAGGCTGTCCAGCACTTCATTCTGAATCTTCTGCCCTTCCGAATTCCGGTAGGCATTCGCATTCTGAAAATAACCGGCGGAGAGCATATCAAGCGATTTGTTCTGATAAGTCATATAAGCGCTGTATGCCGCTTCAATCCGGTTCAGCAGCTGCATTTCTTCCGCTGTTTCCGTCGACTCCTCTATCGCCTTCAAGAATCCCTCGGCTTTTTTAACCTTTGCCTCAATCTCGCTTTTTTGGGAATCAACCGAGAGCTGATCGGCATTCAGCATAGATGTCGTAAGGATACGCGCCATGTCGTTAACTTCCCCCCGGAGTCCGGAGGAGGAGCGTCCCTTGCTGTATCTGTCCTGAAAGCTGTCCAGCTGGCTGCTCATATAATTGAGTCGATCGTATCCAATGAAGGTCAGCGCCAGCATAATGGCGAGCATTGCACTGAAGCCGATCAGCAGTTTTGCCTTTATTTTCATTCCGGATCTGTTCCTTTCTTCAGCGAAATCCACACTAGGCATTTGTCATCGTCCCGCTCCTGATTAGGAACCTCATTGAAGAAAGCGGCACGCATCGGCTCCTCCTGCCATTCATGTCCCCCATCTAGATGAGAGGTCATAAATTCCAGCTGTTCTTCCTGCCCGCCTTCGGCCATTTCCAGTAACCCATCCGTGTACAGTACCAAGTGGCCTTCATCTTCAAAGGTCAGGGTTTGCGGCTGAATTTCAATACTGTCGAATAACCCTACAGGATGGCAGTTGCTTTCCAGCAAAACCGGTTTGATGGCTCCCCCTTCAAAGAAGAGCCCGGGCGGGTGTCCAGCATTCACGTAGTCAATGCGTTTTAGCCGGGTATCGATGACAAGATATATCGCGGTAAAATAATACTGCACCAATTGCTTCTCGATATATAGCTGGTTAAAACGCCGGTTCAGCTCCTGAATCACTTTCTCCGGCTGCACATATGTGGTTACGGTATCCTTGAGTACGGAGGCCAGAAACATACAGAACAGAGACGAGGAAATACCATGTCCCATCATATCCAGCAGAATAACGGCATACCGTCCCTCTCCCAGGGGATACCAAGCATACAAGTCCCCCGCGAGTTCAAATGAAGGCTGGTAAATGGCATGAACTTCAAACGCCTCATCCTTCAGCGGCAGGCTGAGCACAGCATTCTGCACCAAAGCGGCCAGCTTCAGCTCATCCTGTATCCGCTGATCCCGCTCCACATGCCAATCCTTCTCGCGCTTTAGGCGCAGCGCCAGCCGGATACGCGCCATCAGCTCAACCTTGTTGATCGGCTTAGTCACATAATCCACAGCACCGGCGTCAAGCGCCTCCGCCAATTTTTTGGAATCGCCCACGGCGGTAACCATAATAATCGGGATATCCCGCAGATGCTCATGCTGCTGGACAACCCGGCATGCTTCAATGCCGTCCATCTCCGGCATCATCATATCCAGCAGAATCAAATCTATGTCTGACTGCCTGGAACGGTTCTCTTCATTTCCTGATCCAATACCCAGCAGTTTGAGCATTTCTTTGGCAGAAGCTGCCGTTATAAAATTCCGGTAATTCTCTTTTTTTAAAATTTCACGGATAATGATTACGTTGGTCGGATTATCGTCTACGATCAAAATTCTCAATCTTCTTCACCCCGCACGTATAGTATGTCAACCGTAAAATCCAGAAATAGTCCATTCTATCATACGATATTTAAACGACTGGTTTCCATTAATCAATAAATTGGAAAAATGCAAGTTGTCGTATTCAACAAAGTAACCTCCAGCACCACCACGTGTAGTGGGACTGGAGGTTACGCTATTGAACTATAGGACTCTTCATATGAAAACCGTCAGATTAATGCAGATTTTTTTTGGCGATCACGAGAACTTTGCCCAAATCAAGCTCTTTCTCATAAAATGCCGCTTCTGCTGCACTAAAACCCAGTGAAGTAATCTTGTTTCGGAGCGCGTCACCCCGAGAGCGGAACATGTTGGCAATCGCACCGAACAGCCCCTCTTCCTGCAATCCCACTTCATTCGTGTCCGCAGCATCTACAATCCGGCCTTCGCGGTCCTCATTATGGCTGATCACATAGATGTCATCTCTTGTGTAGCCGCTGCCCAGCAGCCGGTTCACTTCTTCTATCGCCTGAATACCATTCTCCAGCAGCTTGGCATAAGCCTGCGTACGGATTGAATCCATGAAATCACGCTCCTTGTATGAATATGAGGGGACAACGCTATTAAGATGGCTGAATTTCATTAACCATTCTATAGTCCTATGAAACGCCTCAGGAGGAATTTCCATCAAACAAATCAATACCGTCCCATTCACCCGTCTGAGAATTACGGTAAATCTTGAGTGCGGTACTTCCCCTCATATACACATCTCCGTCCTCGGCAACAAAATCAGGTGTGCCCAGAATCTCAACGAGATTATTCCTGTGCGGCTCAATCCGCTGATCATTCAGATAGAGGCCGTATTGTCTGGCTTCAGTTGGAGTGACATGTACATATAGTACAGCCCCCTCACAAATTCCTGCAGACATATCGGCATAATGGTACTCCCGGCAGCCCTGCCAAGGATCAGGAGTAACCGCGAGCGGGGAACCCTTAACCTGCAGCAATTCTTCTAGCGGCATGTAGAGCGACACCCCCGCCAGGGAGTTAAAGCTTCCTATATAGGAACTGACATTCACACTGTGCCCGAAGGACTGGACTACTTGTGACTGCGGGTACAGCCAAGCGGCAGCAGCAGTCTCCTTTTGCGGAGATGCAGAAAAATAGGGAGAAAGGAGACTCAGCAAGAGAAGGATCATGTTCATAGAACCATCCCGCCTTTCATCAGGTTTCTGCTGCCTGGCCTTGCCGCCAAGGGCTCCCTCAGCTTTGCCGGTTAATGACGGAATTTCTGCCAGATGGCAGCAGCCGTGTCTACGCCTTTTAGAGCCATTGCGATCTTCCCGGGAGCTTTCTTCGCATTTACAGTCTCATAGGATTTCACGGTCCGTTCTTCTGCAGGAGTAAGCGGGGCATTGTCTATAGATACAGCCTTAGCTTTTTCCTTCAGTTCACGCGATTTGCGGTATTTCTCAATTACAGTTACCGATACCTGCTTCACAGTCAGTGTCAATTCGTTCATGACGTCGCCAAGGTTCTTCACGGAATCGACAATCGGATCAATCTTTTGAATTTTGTTTTGAACATCTGCAGTAATATCATTGGCGTGTCTGACCGTTGTTTTCACTTCATAAGTAAGCTCATCAATCGTTTTCTGAACTTCCTGCAGAGTCTGGCTGACCTTGTCAAGGGATTCTTTCGCTGATTTCAAGGTTTTAATTAAAAAGAAGACAAGTACGGCGAATGCAATCGCAACCAATGCGACGCTAAGATCAATGATCATTTCCAAAACCCCTTCCAATCTGAATGTCGGCTTGCTCTGCCTTGTTACTGCATAGTTACCCTTACCAGAATGGGCCGAAACAAAAGGTCAAGGGCCCCTCCTCCTTGTTTCAAAACAAAAGTCCCCGTTTAAACAATGACTACATTCGACTACATTTTTCATCACCGAAAGGATGATACATCATGCTAAAATGGTCGGTAATTCTGCTCGTCATAGCTTTAATCGCCGGTATTTTCGGATTCTTCAATGTTGTTGCAGCCGCTGTAGGCATTGCAAAAGTGCTGTTCTACATCTTCCTGGTTCTGTTCATCGTTTCACTCTTCATGGGGCGCAGAGGAAGATCAATGTAACCTGTAGGCCTGCTGTCTTCAACTTAGTCTGAACAGGCACACCTCTGAGCCCGAAACTCCTTGTGGAGCTTCGGGCTTTTTGAGCTGCCCCCTCCGCTTCCAAATTCCCTATATCTTATTCACACTGCAGAAATTGTAGCCCTCTCAACCCCAATAGTGCTTAAGTAAAATAAAAAAAATAAGACGATTGGTTCATTAAGACCTTTTTCTGTTTACAACATATTAGCACAGATAAACATGGGAAAACCCACTACAACAACCAAACTTATCCTAGGAGGAATCACTGATGAAAAAATTCGCCAGCATCGCAGTAGCAATGGGACTTGTAGCTTCTTTTGCAGCAACGGCTTCAGCCGATGAAGTATCCGGTACCGCCGCAAGTACTCCAACCGTAACAGGCAGCACTTATGGTGACAAATTCGAAACTGTAATCACACAAGCCGATCTCAAACCGGCAACACCTATGATTATCCTGACAAAAGCCACTCCTTTCCACCTTTCCGTGGGCAGCATGACTCCAGCCGGCTGGCTGAGCGCCCAGACCATAGATACTACAGGGGCTGTGATGACCGACAGCGCGGGCAATGAATGGAGAGAAATTTACACATGGCTGGGCAAAGCATGGATCAAGGTGCCTGTATCCGCATATGTAATCACTCCGGCCCTGTAATTCCTTCATACATTTTAGCTTAGATATGTAAAATATGCTGTGAAGCTTATCTACAGCTTTGATGGGGCCCGTAATCCGCGTCCTTTAATCACTCTGCGGGCGTACATACAAGCAGCCGGGCAGGATCTCACAGGTCCTGCCCGGCTTTTTTAAATACAATAATTTATATGCTCCGCATTATAAATTATCATTCTATTTCTCGCTGAAACGGGTACCGTCCTTTTAAGAACGGCATAGCCGTTTCTACTTGTATTTGGCGCTGCTAGTGAAAATCTGGCCACGATAGAAATAGGGGCTATCCCTACAGCAGAATAATTCCACTGAAGGGATAGCCCCCGCCAAACACCCGCCCTAGTTCACCCGTCACAAACTGTACTGCTCTCGCTTCATGTCTCTACAATCTATATTTTAGCGGATGACCGAACCTCCGTAAAGGAATCTTTTCATCCAAGAAGCGCTTAATTTATCGACCCGTACACCGCCGGAAGCCACGGAATAGGTCTGAAGCAGCTGGCCGTCGCCCAGATACATAGCCACATGCGTAATTCTCGCCGTAGACTTGTCAATTCCGGCATAGGCTGAATCCGAGCTGCCTCTATAATCCATAAAAAACATCAGATCCCCACGCTTGAGCCCGGAGATATCCGTCACTACCGTACTGTTCTGCTTGATCCAATCTCCTTGCTGCCGCGAATCGGCGGGAAGCTTCAGATTGGCTGCATCCATGAAGATCTGCCGGATGAAATCGGAGCAATCGAAGGTGCTGGTATCGCTGCGGCTGGAACCATACTCATAAGGAGTTCCAAGATAACCCATACCGGCGGCAATTACACTTTCAATTACATTCGCTTGCGGAGGAGCCGTAGGCACCGGGGCTGGAGTCGGCACAGGCGTAGGCACTGGAGCCGGTGTTGGTACAGGCGCCGGTGCTGGCAGCGGTGTTGTTGTTCCCCCATCCGCTGCAATGAACTGATCCGACGAGCTGGTATAACCAACATTGCCATTTGCCGTTCTCACCTTGTACCAGTAACTATTCGTTTCTTCCATAATAGATACCCGGTCACCTGTGTATAAATATCCTATAACCTGTCCGCTGGTTGAGGGGGCCTCCCGAAGGCGGACAGTAGATTGAATCACTGCCGTTTGAGCTGCCGGGGCTGCAGCCACGCTGATATACTGCTCTCCCCTGCTGGTGTACCCAACGTCGCCGTCTGCTGTTCTGACTTTATACCAATAGCTGTTCGTTTCTTCAAGAATGACCACTTGGTCGCCTTTATTCAAATATTTCAGCACTTTCCCGCTTGTCGATGGCGCCGTGCGGAGACGGACAGAAGATAGGATCACGCCTGTTTGCGCTGCAGATGCTGTAATAGCTGAATTAGCAGTAACAGAAGCGGCCTGTACCTGCTGAGGATTGAATACTCCGAATGACAGTGCAAGTGATGCCGAGGCGAGCAGCGATGCTGCTATCCTTTTATGTGGTACGATCATAGAGTTCCCCCGGTTAGCGTAATGAGAAATTCAACAACGTCGCGCGCTTCGTTAGTTGCTTTCTGCACTCATTATAGGCTTGACCGGGAATTGGAACATGCTCCAAATTTCACAAAAAAGCTTGCCAACTTATGGTAACACCCGGGTCTATAGTCTTGATTCCTCCTTGAAATTGGTGGAAATTACAGCTAACTAGGAGAAAATAAGGAATACTATTGCTTGGGTTCCACATGAACCTGCACATTCATAATATTATGAAGCGTGCTCATCCGCTCCTCGATGGAGTCGCTAATTTCATGGCCCTGCATTACTGTAATCTCGGCATTGACTTCCACCACCACATCCACCAGTACATGATTGCCGTGAACGCGGGCTTTTAAATCCTTGATGCCTTCGACTCCCGGTGTCCGGGCAATTGTGCTGCGCAGGTCCAGCAATCGATCCTGATCGAATCCGTCAGTCAGGCGGTACGTGGAATCGCGGAAAATATCCCAGGCCGTCTTCAGAATCAGCAAGCCGACGGCCACGGCTGCGGCCGAATCAATCCAGGGTAAACCGAACTGTGCACCGACGATCCCCACTGCAGCACCTATACTGACCATGGCATCCGAGAAATTATCCTTGGCTGCTGCCAGCAGCGCACTGTTATTAATCTGTCTGGCAAGCCGCTTGTTATATATATATACCCCCATCATGGCTGCGGCACACACCACGGCCACCCCGGCGGACCATAACTGCGGAATATCCTTCGCTCCTTCAAACAAAGAGCGTACCGCTTCCACAATAACCTGAATGCCGACCATAGCCATGATAAAGGAAGCCAGCAGCGCCGCCACCGTCTCCGCACGGAAATGTCCGTAGGTATGGTCGGAATCAGGCGGCTTCCGCGAAATGCGCAGGCCGATCAATACCGCCAGCGAAGCCACAATGTCGGTGAGGTTGTTGAAGCCGTCCGCAAGCAGCGCGCTTGAGCCAAACACATAGCCGCTGATCAGCTTGAAGGCCGAAAGAATGAGGTAGGCGATGATGCTGACCAGAGCGCCCCGTTCACCTTTACGAATATCATCATAGATATCAGCCACTGTTATCCCCCCTATTGATCTCTATACAGTTCCCGAGCACCGGCAGATCATTCTTTGAATTATTCTTGCCCTTGTGGCAGCATTTAAAAACAATTAGAATGAAGGAAACAACTTGCTACCTAAGGGGGTTACATAATGAGCGAGAGCAACGACAAACCAAAAATCAATCTGGCGGATGCCATCCGCCAGAAGCTGGAACAAAAGAAGCAGCAAGCTTCCGCCAGACCCGGCTCCACGTTTCAGGCCGGTTCTGCCAAACCGCTGAAAAGCCAGAACAACAAGAAGCCCAACAACCAGCGCCGCCGTACCGGAGGCTCATAGATTTGTTAGATTTGAACATAAACGGCTGCGTTATCCCTATTGGGACGACGCAGCCGTTTATCATATGAACGGGTTAGTGTTCAAAGCTTCATATATAGTTCTTATACCTCTACAGGATACATCCGGGCACGCATTTCCCTGATTTCCGGATTCTCCAGATACTCATCATAGGTCATGGTGCGGTCAATAACCCCTGCCGGTGTAATTTCAATGATACGGTTGGCAATTGTCTGGATGAACTGATGGTCATGGGAAGTGAACAGGATCGTACCGTCAAAATCAATCAGCCCGTTGTTCAGCGCAGTGATCGACTCCAGATCCAAGTGGTTGGTAGGCTCATCAAATACGAGCACATTTGCCCCGTTCAGCATCATCTTGGCCAGCATACAGCGGACCTTCTCGCCCCCGGACAGCACACTGGCCTTCTTCAGCGCTTCTTCACCGGCAAAGAGCATCCGGCCCAGGAATCCGCGCAGGAAGGTTTCGTCCTGATCCTTGGAATACTGGCGCAGCCATTCCACCAGATTCAGATTCACCCCGTCGAAGTAACTGGAGTTGTCTTTGGGAAAATAAGCCTGGGTTGTTGTAACCCCCCAGGTATACTCTCCGGCGTCGGCTTCCTTCTCCCCCATAATGATGTCGAATAGCAGTGATTTCGGCTGGGAATTCGGACCGACAAAAGCGATTTTGTCACCTTTATTAACCACAATACTGATTTCATCCAGCATTTTTTCGCCTTCAACCGTCTTGGTCAGGCCGCTGATCGTAAGCAGCTGCTTGCCGGCCTCACGCTCAGGCTTGAAGTTGAGGAACGGATATTTCCGGTTCGATGGACGGATATCGTCCAGCGTAATTTTCTCAAGCTGCTTTTTGCGTGAGGTTGCCTGCTTGGATTTGGAGGCATTGGCCGAGAAGCGCTGGATAAACGCCTGCAGCTCCTTGATCTTGTCTTCCTTCTTCTTGTTCGCGTCACGCTGCAGCGTCTGTGCGAGCTGGCTGGACTCGTACCAGAAGTCGTAGTTGCCGACATACATCTGAATTTTGCCGAAATCAATATCCGCAATATGGGTACATACCTTATTCAGGAAGTGGCGGTCATGGGATACAACAATAACAGTACCTTCATAATCCATGAGGAAGTTCTCCAGCCAGCCAATGGATTCCAGATCCAAATGGTTGGTAGGCTCATCGAGCAGCAGGTTGTTCGGACGTCCGAACAGGGCCTGTGCCAGCAGAACGCGGACCTTCTCATTGCCGCTGAGTTCGGCCATCTTTTTGTCATGCATCTCACGCATGATTCCGAGGCCGATCAGCATCGCTGCTGCATCCGGCTCGGCATCCCAGCCGTTCAGCTCGGCAAATTCCCCTTCAAGCTCACCGGCGCGCAGGCCGTCGGCTTCGGAGAAATCGCTTTTGGCATACAGTGCATCCTTCTCCTTCATGATGTCATACAGGCGGGTATGCCCCATGATTACCGTTTCCAGCACCGGGTATTCATCATACTCGAAATGGTTCTGCTTCAGAACTGCCAGCCGCTCACCAGGAGTCATGTGCACTTCACCGGTATTGGCTTCAATCTCTCCGGACAGAATCTTCAGGAACGTGGATTTGCCGGCACCGTTGGCCCCGATCAGGCCGTAGCAGTTGCCGGGTGTGAATTTTATGTTTACATCCTCAAATAGTGCGCGTTTTCCGTAGCGGAGTGTTACGCCGCTTGTACTGATCATTAAGCATTACCATCCTTTTCACTTAGGGTTCCGGCTCATTATAGCATAAATCCAAGGGAAAAGGCCCGCAGATCAACCTATAAAGTGTAGTTTTGCCCTTAAAGTGGATGCAGGTGATCCTATGGGGCAGGTATGCGTTCCTCAGGATGAATTATCAGCGTTTCTCCGTAGGCCAACGTGCGTATCCGCTCCCCGGCAATCCCCTGTGCCAGCCGTGCCTGTTCCATCCGGTCCAGCGCCTCACGTGCGGTGTCATCGGCCAGCCGGAAGGTTCCGAAATGCATTGGAATCATCAGCTCCGCGCCAACATCCAAAAAGGCCTGAATAGCCTCCTCCGGGGTCACATGCTGCGAGCTCATAAACCACTCCGGCTCATAGGCCCCGATCGGCATCAGCGCCACATGCAGCTTGAAGCGCCTGCCAATCTCCTTGAACCCCGGGAAGAAGCCGCTGTCCCCGGCAAAATACAGATTGGGCGGCAGCCTGCGCGCGCCCCCGTCCCCCTGGGGATGTCTGCCCGGCTCAGCAGGCTCCAGCACAAAGCCGCCCCAGTGGGAGGTATTGGTATCGAACGGTGTCCGCCGCGTCCAATGCTGCGTCGGGACAAAGGTCAGCTTCACCGCGCCTACCGTCATTTCCTCCCACCATTGCATTTCCAGGCAGTTCACAAAGCCTTTGCGCACCATCTTGCGCTTCAGCCCCACCGGCACCACAAGCGTAGTTCCCGCCTTGTACAGCTTACGTATAGAGGCGAGATGCAGATGATCGTAATGGGAATGGGAGATCAGGATCAGATCCACAGGCGGAATCCCGCTGATCGGAATGCCGGGCTGGGTAATGCGTTTCTCAAAGCCGAGCCGCCGGGCCCATACAGGATCGGTTATAATATTTACCCCTTCGTATTGAAGCAAAAAAGTGGAATGACCGATCCAGGTAATGGTCGTATCCAGACGGTTCTGTGCCAGATAATCCAGCTTCGGCGGGTGATTCGGTACTTTATAGGAGTAATCCTTCTTCTTCATCCGCCGTTCCTCGCGCCACTGGCGGAGCTGTTTGAGCGTTTTATCTGTACTGACATTGTCGATGTTATTGTAGCGTACTCTGGCCATTGAAGCATCTCTCCTTAACAAGCTGGCGGAAAATGTACCCTCTTACTATAGGATTCCACGGATCGTTTTGCAAAAGCGCGCATTGAGCGCATACCCTTATTTAATTAAAAGTTTAACCATTTCGTGCCAGGCTTAAGCGGACTGACGGGGAACGCCTTTTGTGTTATGTGACCGAAATGAGGTAAAATGCGGATACAGCACTTACGGTCAATTATGCCGATCAAAGGGGGAGCCTAGCGATGAAGATCACATTTATAGAACCTACTCCAAGTCCCAATACGATGAAGCTTCATCTCGATGAGACTCTGGAGTCCGGAGTCCGCCGTACCTATACCCCGGAAAGCCAGCGTTCCGCCCCTTCCTGGGCGCGGGAGATGCTCACCATTCCGGGCGTCACCAGCATTTATCACGCTGCTGATTTCGCTGCACTGGAGCGCAAAGGCAGTGCTGACTGGGCCGCCATTCTCCGCGAGGTCCAGACCCGGTTCGGCGCGGAGGGGTTAAGCGCAGACTTCAACCTGGAGGATGAGAATGCCGGCGCGCACTTCGGGGAATCGCAGGTATTCGTGCAGATGTTCCGCGGCATCCCGATCCAGATCCGCGTCAAAACCGGCGCAGGCGAGGAGCGCATCGCCCTCTCCGCCCGGTTCACGAAGGCGGTAACGGATGTGGCCAGCGCCGTATTGATCAAAGAGCGCAAGCTCACCGATTACGGCGTGCGGTACGGCGAGCCCGAAGCTATCGCGCGCGAGGTCGAGCAGGAGCTGGAAGCGGCGTATCCGCAGGAACGCCTCGACTCCCTCGTGCAGCAGGCCATCGCGCACGGGGCCGGCGGCGAGTTCGTCGAGCAGCGGCAGAAGAAGGACCAGGCCGAGCTGCTGCGAGACCTGAAGGACGAGGACTGGCGCGTGCGCTACGCCGCGCTGGAGGATCTTGCGCCTACGGCAGAGCTCCTGCCGGAGCTGCGCGCAGCGCTGCACGACCCCAAGCTGCATATCCGCAGGCTGGCGGTCGTGTACCTGGGCGACATCCGCACGCCCGAGGCGATGGAGCTGCTCTATGAGGCGATGGCAGACAGCGCCCCGGCCGTGCGGCGCACGGCCGGAGACACGCTGTCCGACATCGGCGATCCCGCAGCGACGCCGGTAATGACGGCGTCGCTCACGGACAAGAGCAAGCTCGTCCGCTGGCGGGCGGCGCGCTTCCTCTATGAGGTCGGCACAGCCGAGGCTCAGGAGGCACTAAGCCTGGCTGTGGACGATCCGGAATTCGAGGTGGGGCTGCAGGCCAGAATGGCGCTGGAGCGCATTGCCTCCGGTGAAGAAGCGGCCGGTACCGTATGGCAGCAGATGTCAGAGCGCAGGAGAACCTAACGCTAATCTGCCGTAATTTGTCATTGCTTGCCCAGGCAAGTTGCATTATACTAATCCCTGTTGTGTTCATATCATTATAAAGATAGCCTCATCATACCTAAGATGAGGTAGAGGTCGCGGATATAAAGAGTACGCGCGTGGAGACGCTATAAGAGCCGTCTGTGAAACGCCGCCGAAAGGAATATCCGCCGAAGTCTGCGCCGCTGCTCTTATATGCTGCGCAGGCTGGGGCCGTTGCCGAAAGGTACGGAACTGTCACAGGGCATGGCCCGTCAGGAAACTGCGGCCAGGCACTGTGTTGCGCTATCTGAACAGGGAGTATGGTGCGGAGCTGTAAATACAGGAAACCGCAGAATCTGTCTGCGGTTTTTTTTGCGCTTGCAGAATGGATATGCTTCTTGGTTAGAGCCCTTGAACAGAAACAATATAATTAGAGGGAGTGTCCTATTTATGCAAGACAGGAAAAATAATCAGCGGCACAAACCGGAGCAGGGCGGCAAGGCTTCCGCTCCGGGGCTGCGCAAAACCTTCAAGGCCAGACATTTAACCATGATCGCGCTCGGCGGCTCCATCGGAACCGGCCTGTTCCTCGCGAGCGGCGGCGCTATCGCCACATCGGGACCGGGAGGCGCACTGCTGGCCTACACTGCTGTCGGCATTATGGTGTATTTTCTAATGACCAGCCTGGGTGAGCTGGCAACTTACTTGCCGGATTCCGGCTCTTTCAGCACCTACGGCACGCGGTTTGTCAGCCCCGCCTTCGGCTTCGCCATCGGCTGGAACTTCTGGTACAACTGGGCGGTCACTATCGCTGCGGAGCTATCCGCGGCCACTGTAATCATTAAGTACTGGTTCCCGGACAGCCCTTCCATACTCTGGAGCCTGCTGTTCCTGCTGCTGATGTTCGGGCTCAACTTTTTGTCTGCACGCGGTTATGGGGAATCAGAATACTGGTTTGCCATTATCAAAATCATTACCGTTATCGTCTTTCTGACGGTCGGTGTGTTGATGATCTTCGGTATTATGGGCGGCAAGGCAGTCGGTTTCAGCAACTTCGAGCTTGGCGGCAGCTCTTTCCACGGCGGTTTTTTTGCCTTCGTCGGCGTCTTCATGGCTGCGGGCTTCTCGTTCCAGGGGACTGAACTTGTCGGGGTCGCCGCAGGTGAGAGTGAAAATCCGCGCCGGAATGTGCCGCTGGCCATCCGCCGGGTGTTCTGGCGCATTCTAATCTTCTATATCTTCGCCATACTTGTCATCGGACTGCTGATCCCTTACACCAATCCCGATCTGCTCCGCAGCGGAATTGATGATATCGGCGTCAGCCCGTTCACGATTGTGTTCAATAAAGCAGGACTTGCGATTGCTGCATCTGTCATGAACGCAGTCATCCTGAGTTCAGTGCTGTCAGCCGGGAACTCGGGCATGTACGCTTCCACCCGCGTCCTGTATGCGATGGCTAAGGATGGCATGGCACCGCGTGCCCTCGGCAGGCTCAACCGCCGCGGGGTGCCTGTAGGCGCGCTGCTGGTTACCACTGCTGTCGGCATGCTGGCTTTTCTGGCCTCATTCTTTGGTGACGGCGCGGTCTATAATTGGCTGCTTAATGCATCCGGAATGTGCGGTTTTATTAACTGGCTGGGCATCGCCGTGTGCCATTACCGTTTCCGCCGCGCTTTTGTGAAGCAGGGACATTCGCTGGAGGAATTGCCTTACCGGGCCAGATGGTTCCCTTTCGGACCGCTCTTCGCACTGGTTTTATGCCTCATCGCTGTTTTTGGCCAGAACCTCGGCGCTTTCACAGGAGAAAGCATCGACTGGTACGGTATCCTTGTCTCCTATATCAGTCTGCCGTTGTTCCTGCTGATCTGGTTCGGCTACCGCTGGTTCCGCAAAAGCCGCATTGTCCCGCTGGATCAATGCGATCTAAGCACACATCCGGAGTAAGCCCCTTCTCAGACCCGGGGCCATGGGCCGAAGCTCACTCCGACCGAATAAGTAGTGGTTGAAGCAGAACATGCGGGAGATCGTGCAATATTGTTCTTAAATCAGCAAAAATAGGGATGCACCTGGAGCCAAACGGTTCCAGATGCATCCCTTTTTGATGATAAGTATCGATTTCCGTTGCTTCCCTTTTTTGATCAGTATCGTAGTCCGTAAGCGCCGAAAAATCCGTGTTTTCCTATAAATAGGGCTTCTGTGTCCACAAGAAGGATGCGAATAGCCGGAGCCGGAAGACGCACACCAAGCGGCATACAGCCAAAAAACGCGCCAGCTGCCTACTTCCAGGTCACATAAACCTTCAAATCCCCGGTGTTATCGAAGGGGGAGCTGGTGTAAGCCAAGTTCTCCAGGCCTAAGCTGTAGAGCCCCTGCAGATCTATTTTGAGCAGTTTTTCACTGCCCCGGTAACGGAATAAAAGGGATTGCTTGCCGGAAGCCGCCGCCTCACGCACGAGCGTATTCAGCTCTGCCGCAGAAGTGATCACCTCCTCCTCTTCGTACAGCCGGTAATCGAGCTTCTTTTGAAGCTCCTGATATACCGGCACGCTTTGTCCGCCGCGGCTGACCAGCTCGGACAGAGTCTGGGCATAGCCCACAGAAGCTGCCGGGTAGGATTTGGTCCAGCTGTGGTCACGGCGCATCTGGGCGTCCGTCCTCATATAGTAGACTGTGCTGACGCCCCCTTCCGGGCTGGGAGTCGGATCATCCCAGGTTGTGTCCAAATGGTACCAGCGTCCGTCCAATTGCACCAGGTTCCAGGCATGTGACTGGGCAACGCCACCCTCAGGTTTTGCCGTGCCTTCCACAATTTTATTCGGGATGCCTGCGCCCAGGAGCAGTTTGTAGGTTAGAAGCGAATACCCCTGGCAAACAGCGCTGCCGGTCTGCAATCCTTCATAGGCGGTATATTTGCGGTACGTGGAATCATATTTCAAATGCAGCACTACCCAGTCATGGATCACCTTCACCTTCTGGTGTTTGTTCATTCCAGGGGTAATGATCTGCTGTAAAATGATCTGCACCTGCTTGTTCACCAGAGCCGACTGCTGCAGTGTCTCCCGGTACGCCACCTGCACCGTTACCTTGGCCGACCGGCTGCTTCCACGATACGAAAAAGCATAGCTGTCGATAATATAATAGAGGTAAGGATCGCTGCCCATCGCCTGGTCAATCGCCTTCTGCACCTGGGATTTCAGGTTGGTTGTCTTGCCTTCGTATACGAACGTAATGTTCTCTCTGCGGTTATTCATGGCTGCGGTCAGCTTCTGGGCCATCTCTGCTCCCGATTGCAGAACGGCTGAAGTGCTGGCGGCGTAAGCATGATCCCAGCCCCAGTACAGTGCAGGCGGCAGAGCGGCGCACACAAGTATTCCTCCAAGCATGGCTTTCGCCAGTGTATATCGTTTCTTCATATATGCCCCTGCTTTCTCTGCTGCAATGGATATGGATTAAGTTCAACGTTTGTACTCTATTTTATTAAATGCGGAAAACCAGCATTACACGACTATAATATTTCAGGAAGATCAGAAGGACCGGCTGCGCCCTCCTGGTTATTATTATCGGTCCAGTGCGCCTGGTGAATAAGTCCGGCAGGCAAAAAAGGCGGTTCCGCGTAGAGTAGCTTCTACTGCGGAAACCGCCTTAATGCGCTGTGCTTTTAATTTTTTTTATGCTGCGGGCTCAGAATATAAGTTTCTCCGGCAGTGGTTTCAAACGCAGTACCAGCATCACAAAACGTCCCATCCGGTTTCTGCAGCGATAGAGGAAGACTGCTGGACAGGCTGCACGGATTGCCATGCGTAGACACCAGCACTGCCCGGACCAGTTGGCCGCCGCTCCACTCCATATCCACAATAAAACCGCCGCGCGCCCTAAGTCCGCTGACCTGCCCCTCGCTCCAGCTCTCCGGAAGGGCCGGCAACAGTTTCAACTCATTCTGATGACTCTGAAGCAGCATTTCGGCGATCCCTGCCGCGACGCCAAAGTTTCCGTCGATCTGGAATGGCGGGTGGTTGCCAAACAGATTCGGCAGCGTGGCTGCCTCCAGAATCCGCCGCACACAGCGGTAAGCCTTTTCTCCATCCTGCAGCCTGGCATACAGATTAAGCAGCCAGGAAGCGCTCCAGCCCGTATGTCCGCCGCCGGATTCGAGACGTTTCTTGAGCGACAGGGCTGCCGCCGCCGCCAGCTCCGGTGTCTTGTCAGGGCTGATCACATGGCCCGGATACAGGCCGTACAGATGGGAGACATGACGGTGTCCCGGCTCTTTCTCGGCAAAATCCTCATTCCATTCCCGGATCCGCCCGTCCGGAGCAATCCCCGGATGCGCAAGACGCGCACGCTTGGCGGTTAATTCCTCACGGAACTCAGGCTCCGTATCCAGAATTTCCGCAGCCTGAATACAGTGGGAGAACAATTCGGCAATCAGCGACATATCCATGGCTGAACCGGCAGACACACTGCAAGACTCCCCTTCGGCGGTAAGAAAGACATTCTCCGGTGAGGTGGACAAGCCCGTAGTCAACCGGCCATCCGGCAGCTCAACCAGAAAGTCCAGACAGAACAAAGCTGCCCCCTTGAGCACAGGATATGCAGTGTCTTGCAGAAAAGCCCTGTCGGGGCGGAAGGCATAGCGTTCCCACAAGTGCCGGGAAAGCCACACGCCGCCCATCGGCCAGAAAGCCCACATGGACAGCCCGTCAGAGGGGGTAGTCATCCTCCAGAGGTCGGTATTGTGATGAACGCTCCAACCGCGCGCTGCATAGTGAATCTTTGCGGTGCGGCTCCCGGCCAGGCTAAGCTCTGTAATTAAATCCATTAATGGTTCATGGCATTCACCTAATCCGCAAAGCTCGGCAGGCCAATAATTCATTTCTGCATTAATGTTCGTGGTATAGTTGCTGTTCCATGGCGGCTGAACATGCGGGTTCCAGATCCCTTGGAGATTCAGAGCCTGCGTGCCGGGCCGGGAGCCTGCGATCATCAGATAGCGGCCATATTGGAACAGCAGCACTTCCAGGGCCGGATCTGCCTGCCCTTTACGATACTGTGCCAGCCGGTCATCGGTTGCCAGCTCCTTAAGAGAAGGAGCTGGTGCGAGTGCAAGCTTCACACGGTGGAACAAGGTTTGGTGATCCTTGATATGGCGCAGCCTTAGCTCTGCATATTCTTTGGAGGCTGAAGCCAGCTGCTTGAGGCACAGCTCCGAAGGCACTGTGCCGCTGCTTCCCGGCATCTGGTCATACCCGGCATAATCGGTTGCCGCCGCCAGCCGGATGGTAACGGAGTTCGCACCGGCAACCGACAGCCTTCCGTTCCCAGCCGTACAAACGCCGCCATCCGTACGGATCTCCAAGGCCGCCGCATAACTTATACCCAGGCCTTCTTCATACAGGACGGAGCGCGGATGATCCCCCGCATAATTATCGGCCACATGCGACGGGGCGCGTCCGGTCATGATCAGCGTTCCGTCCGGAGTAATCCGGAAACGGGAAGGATGCGGCGAATTCAGCTCCACTGAGAAATCCGGCAATACGTCCGGTTCTCCCCGGCCCTCCGCACGGATATGGATCGCTATAAGCCCATCGGGTCTGCTGGCCAATACTTCACGAACGATCTTAACGCCTCCGGCAGTATAGGACACGACAGCCAATGCCTGCTCCAAATCGAGCTCTCTGCGGTAATCCTCTATCGGACCTGCGGGGCCGAACCTGAGCTTCAGATCCCCCAGCGGCTGGTAGGATTCCGTACGGCTGCCGAGCATTTTGGCATCGATCAGCGCTTCCGCTTCCTTGTATTTCCCCTCCGCTGCGAGCTGCTTCGCCGGAGCCAAATGGCGCAATGCTTCATAATTGGTTGTATCGCGCGGAAAGCCCGACCACAGCGTATCCTCATTTAGCTGGATCAGCTCCTCCTCCACTCTGCCGAAGACCATCCCCCCGAGCCGGCCGTTGCCCACCGGCAGCGCCTCTTCCCATACGGCGGCTGGCCTGCTGTACCACAATTTATGCCGGCCGGTATTCCTGCTCTCTCCCACGTGCATGCCTCCTGTCTTTCTCGTTTACGTCTCAAGGATAAGCGACATTTTCCTGATGTTACAGGGTAAACAGCAATCGGCGGGAATCCCGGCCTTACCTGGGGACTTCCCGCCGTCTTCATGCTTTTTTTGAATGGGTAATCAAGATTAATTATTCATTCCACAGTTTCACACGTTTTTTAACCAGTTCTTCACGTAAATCCTCTGCCTTCTCTACACCGGCTTTATTAAGTTCTCCCATGTAGGCATCCCAAACTTTATCGAAATCAGCCGGTTTGGACAGGATAGCTTCCGGAATCCGTTTCCAGGTAATATCCTTCAGCTTGTTATCAAGCACAACAATTTCGCTGTCGCCAGGAATGGTGATGTTCCAGGCAGCGCCCCAAGGCTTAACCTTGAATTCATCTTCGCTAGGGAACAGATCTTTCCAGGTGTTGGCTTTGTAGGCCGCCAGTGTTTCTTTCTCTACTTTATTGTAGCCTGCTGTAACCTGCTCAGGGAAACGGGTTGTATAGTAGCTTCCGGTTGGGTCCAATACACCGTCGCCATAGTGAGCGCTAAGCAGTGCGTAGTTCGAGCCGACATTGCCCAGTCCGGTTTCTTTTTGGAAATTGGTGGTGTCATTATATTTACGGTTATTTACATCTTCAGGAATGACGCGTTTGCCGTCAACGACGTTGTAATGCTTGCCTTCGATACCCCAGTTGACCAGCACTTGGCCTTCATCGGAAGCCAGGTAGTCCAGGAACTTAATTGCACGCACAGGATCTTTAGCATCTACGCTGATCCCGATTCCGTTGCCGCCCATGAAGCCTGTAGGCCAGAAGGAAGCTTCCTTATACTCCTCAGACAAGGTCACCGGGAAGTGCCCATAACCTTGATCCAGCTTGCCTTCGGCCTTCAAGGCTTTTTCCCCGTCTCCATAACCCCAGTCTTGGTCAATCAGACCAATGACGCGGCCTGTAGCAATCTTGGCTTTGTACTGGTCATACTTCTGTACGAAGCTTTCCGGATCAAGCAAACCGATGTCGTTCATATGGTTGAGCCAGCGGAAATATTCCTTCTCCGCCGGACGGCGGAAGTGATAGGTCACTTCTTGCGTGTCAATATCAATCGCATACTCTCCATCATCAGGGGAACCTGTAGTAATGAATGCCGGGTTAGTCACTGTAATGTACATGTACCAGTCATCTGCATTCAGAGTCATACCGATATTTTTGTTGCCGTTCTCATCGGTTGGATGTTTTTCAAGATAAGCCTTGATGACGTTTTCATAATCCTGAACCGTCTTGATTGGCGGATAACCGGCTTCTTTGACGGCACGGTGCTGAAGTTCAAATCCGCCGCCAGCATCAAAATATTTATTATCCACACCTGCGTAGGTAGGAATAGCATAAATCGCATGGTCATCATCACTGTAACGTGAACGTTTCATGCCTTCTTCGCCAAGCACTTTTTTGATGTTAGGAGCATATTTTTCAATCAGGTCCGTCAAATCCAGCATTGCCCCTGCATCTACAAGCTTGCTGATGTCGGTTTTGGCACTGATCAGATCCGGATATTCACCGCTGGCAGCAATCAGGGCTACTTTTTGTTGGGGATCACCCACTGCAAATTCCGCCTCTAAGGTTACGCCCGTTTTTTCGGTAAGAACTTTACCCACTTCATCCTGCATTCCTGTCCAGTTCGGGTTAGGGTCTGCACTGAAGTAAGTCATGGTCAGTGGAGAAGTATCCTCAGCCTTGTTAGCGTTGTTTCCCGTATTCGCATTTCCGGCTGCGTTATTACCGTTATTACCGCCGCAGCCAGCGAGCAGGCCGAGCAGCATAACAGATGTAAGCGTAATTGCCGATGCTTTGGCTTTTATTTGTCTATTACTTGCCATGAATGAAACCCTCCTTAAATTGTTAATCTATCGTATCACAGGGAAATGCCTGCTAATACCTTGTCCAAGTCCAGCCTGCTGCAAGAAAACGGATACATCTCAGGATTAAATGACAGGGGAGACCCGCTCCCCTTGTAACTGAAGCTGTGACTAGCTCTTCACAGCTCCAAGCGTCATGCCTTTGACGAAATATTTCTGAATAAACGGATAGACCAACAGGATTGGCACAGTTACAACAATCGTTATCGCCATTTTGAGCGACTCCGGCGAGACTTGATTGGATGCCATTGAAGCAATATTGGAGCGGTAATCGCCTCCATTGCCACTGGTTGTGGTCTGCAGGACCTTCATCAGCTCATACTGCAGCGTGGTCAGGTGAGGGCTGGAACCGTTATACAGATACGTGTCAAACCAGGCATTCCATTGGCCTACGGCCAGGAACAGCGAGATGGTGGCCAGCGCCGGCTTCAAAAGCGGCAGAATAACACGACAATAGATCGTGAAATCATTGGCCCCGTCCAGCTTCGCCGATTCCTGCAGCGCATAAGGCAGGCCGTCGATAAAGGAGCGGATAACGAACACATTGAAGGCACTGACCAGACCGGGTACAATGTAGACTGCAAAAGAGTTCATCATGCCCAGATCCTTGACCAGCATGTAGACCGGGATTAGACCTCCAGATATATACATGGTCATCGCCAGGAATGTCGAGACGAACTTGCGGCCTTGAAAGTCAGGACGGCTGATGGTGAATGCCAGCATGGAGGCGCTGAGCAATCCGAGCAGGGTTCCGGCTACGGTCCGTAAAGCGGATATCTTGAACCCTGTGATCAATCCCGAGAAGGTGAAAATTTTCAAATAATTGTCCCAGGTAAATTCCCGGGGATAAATCGTGATGCCGCCGCGTACACTGTCCACTGAATCATTCAGCGAGATCGCAAGCACATTTAGAAAAGGGTATATCGTGACTACAATCACGATTAATACCACGAGATACACGATGAAGTCAAAAACCCGGTCTGCCCAGGACTTTCCTGTAAGAGCTGTATTTCCCACAATAATATTCTCCTTTCACGAAAAGGCAATTTGCTGCCACGATTGGTTAAAGGGACCTTGTATTACAGAAGGCTCTCTTTGGTTGTGCGTTTGAAGATTCCATTAATCGTAAACAGCAGAATTACACTGATCACAGAGTTGAATATATTGATCGCAGTACCGTAGGAATATCTCGCCATGCCCAGCCCGTATTTCAGAGAGTACAGATCGAGCACTTGCGAATAATCGGTAACGAGGTTGTTCTGAAGTAAGAATTGCTTTTCAAAGCCGATATTAAGCAAGTTCCCAATCGACATGATCAGCAGAACGATAATGGTGGGGCGGATACCCGGCAGTGTGATATGCCATACCTGGCGGAGCCTGCTGGCACCGTCCACCCGGGCTGCTTCGTAGAGTTCAGGCCCAATCCCTGCAATAGCCGCAAGATAAATGATCGCGTTCCAACCGGTTTCTTTCCACACATCCGATAACGTAACGATTCCCCAGAAGAGATGGCCCTGGGCCATGAATTGGATAGGTGTGTCTATCAACCCTATTCCTAACAAGATATCGTTTACAAGACCATTTTCGCCAGACAGCATTTTGGTTACAATCCCGGCCGCAACCACCCAGGATACAAAGTGGGGCAAATACGAGACGGTCTGAGCAAACCGTTTGAAAATGCCGAGGCGGACCTCATTAAGCAAAATTGCAAACGTTATCGGAAAAATAAAGCCTGCGACCAGGCCCATTCCGCTCATCGCCAGCGTATTGCGCAGTGCCAGAAGGAATTGCGAATCGCTGAACAGCGTCTTAAAGTGATCGAAGCCCACCCATTCTTGTTCAAAAAAGCCGCGTGCGGGCTTGTACTTCTGGAACGCCATCGTCCAGCCCCATAACGGCAGATAGCTGAAGACGAATGCCCAGATTACAAAGGGGATCGACATCATCCATAAATACTTTTGATTCTTAAAGTTTCTCCAAAACCGTCCTCCTGAAGCAGGCTTTTTGTTGCGCATTCGGGTATCCGGCGGGATTGGAGCAGTTACTGTGTCCGCTTTCATAAAGCCCCCTCCTCTCTATGTCTATATTCTAAAACGCTGTAAGCGATTGCAGTACCCTATAAATTTGATCTAAAATCAGATGAAAATTAGAGATTTGAGAGCGCCCCCCCGTAAACCCTACGGCAACTCTTTAAGTGGAAAAAGGGACACTAATTCAGCTCATTTCGCCATTGGACAAGAAAAGTGGCCCAATTAAGTTCACTTTTTCCACTTAAAGCTCAGGATTTTTTAATTTCCGGAAAAATAAGTTCCCTTATTCCAACTAGCACCTGCGTAGAAGTCGGTAAACAAGTGTTAGTTGAAATTAGGATATCTAGACCGACGAATCCCTCTGAACTCGGCCTTCAACACTCCAACAACAAAACATAGAAATCTCTCAAAAAAAGCAGCCCGGCTGAAATAGCCGGACCGCTCTTTTCAGTGCAAATGCACTCAGTTATTTTTGCGGAAAGAACTTGGGGAGGTCCCGACATATTTACGGAACTTGGCGTTGAAATAATCAGAGTTCATGTAGCCAACCTTCTCGGCCACTTCATATACCTTCATCCCCTGCGCCAAAAACTCTTTGGCTTTCTCAATCCGCACCTTATCCAAATATGTGTTGAAATACTCGCCAGTGGTATTCTTAAACATCTTGCCCAGATAGGCACTGTTATAACTGAACAGCTCGGAAAGCGTCTCCAGCTTCAGGTTCTCGTTATACCTGCGCTGGATCAACTCCGTAATTTTCTTGATCTCGTTCCCCTTGACGCCGCTGGTCATCTGCCCGGCGATCTCAGCCAGAAAGGCAACGGATTGCTCCTGAAGGTCCTCTAGATAGCGGCTCTGGTATAGCTCTCCAATCGGCGGAAAGCGCTTGGCAGTATTATTGCGGATCTCTGGATATACCGGCTCCAGCCTGGCTAACACCGTGCTGAGAATCCGCACGAAGGTGTCTTTGATCTGCTGCTCTCCTCCGCCGGCGGCGATCAGTTCAGCGTTGATCGCCTGTACCAGCGGCTCAATGGCTGTGCGGCTCCCGGTCTCGACGGCCAGCAGCAGGCGGCTCTCCGCATCCGTCACCTGCTCTGGGTCCGCTTCCCCGGAACCAGTGAACAACAGGCCTGATGAATCTGCGGTGATCATCACCCCTTTGCGGTAAAAGAAGGCCCGCCGCAATAAGTCACGCGCCGCATTGAACGATTCCGCTGCCTCTTCGGGCCGGGGAACCGCCCCTCCCGCAGCAGCGGCGAAGTTGAACCCGCATGGGCAGATCAGCCCGGCGAGCTCTTCCATCAGGTGCTCCCGGCACATCCCATCCTGCAGCGGCTCCTTCAGCAGCAGGCCGATATACGGCGGCAGCACAAAAAGCAGCCGGTCTTCGCTGCCGGCGAAATGCTGCTCCACAGCAGCAATGGCCTTCCGCTCTTCGTCTTCGGTGGCATGGGCAGGCGCAAGCAGCTCTATCAGAACCACCTCCACACGGCCGGGTGCCAAACCAAGCGCAGCAGCCTGCTTGCCCGGATCATCCTCTCCGGACTCTTCTGCCGGCGGCTGCAGCAATGCACGCAGCAGACTCTCCCGGTTGCGGGTCGGCTCCTCTTCGTTCCAGCGGCTGAAGCGGTCTTCCCTGTCAATGGTTTCCCGCAGCTCTTCCAGAAGGGAAATCATCTCCTCCTCATCCACCGGTTTTAGCAAATACCCGTCAATCCGGTAGCCAATCGCCCGCTTCGCATAATCAAAATCGGCATGTCCGCTCAAGATCAGCACATGGCTTGTCGAGCCTTCGTTCCGAAGCTCACCGATCAGCTCCAGCCCGTCCATTCCGGGCATGCGGATATCCACCACAATCAGCTCGGGATAATGAATATGGTATTTTTCAAGTGCCTGCAGGCCATTGGCCGCCGTGGCCACTACCGTAAATCCCAGCTGTTCCCAAGGAATCAAAGCTCTCAGTCCTTCACGCAGCTTGGGCTCATCATCCACAATCAGCACTTTAATCATCATTTTGATACCTCCATTGGGATGCGGAAGGAGATCCTGGTTCCTTCGTTCGGATGGCTCTCGATCGTCAGTCCATACTTCTCGCCATAGGACAGTTTTAAGCGGTCATGCACATTGCGCAGACCAATCCTCGCCCCTTCCTGCTCCTCCTGAGTCTCCAGCGTAATACGTATCTGCTCCAGCCTGTCCTGGGTTATTCCCGCTCCGTTATCCGTAATCGTAAATAGGGCATGGTCCTGCTCATACCGTATCACTACTGTCACTACCGCCCCTTCCAGGGTGTTGTCCAATCCATGTATCACCGCATTCTCCACAAGAGGCTGAATGATCAGCGGCGGCATGGAGAGAGACTCTACGGCGGGATCGACGATAAAATGATATTTTAACCGCTCTTCATAGCGGAATTGCTGGATCTCCAGATAACAGCGGACCATATCCAGTTCCTGCTTCAGTGTAACCTTGCTGCGCCCGACCTCAAGGCTGCTTCGCATCATCTGGCCGAGAAGCCGGACAACTCTGGCAATTTCCTGCTGGTTCTTCATATGGGCTTCCATCCGGATCGACTCCAGCGCATTAAATAGAAAATGGGGGTTGATTTGGCTCGCCAGCATTTTGAAGCGGATATCATTCTGCTTCTGCTGCAGCAGGCTGTTCTGCTCATTGGATACCTGCACCTCAAGCATCAGATCATGGATGCTGCGCACCATGGAGTTGAACTGCCGCGCGAGCAGCGCAATCTCATCCTTGCCGTCGATTTGCAGCGCTGTGTCAAAATCCCCGGTACCCACCCGGTTGATATGCTTGCTGAGATGCAGCAGACGCCGGGAGAAAAGCGAAGAAAAGCTGAAAATCAGCAGGAAAGCCAATACTACGCTGATTGTGATGACCGAAAGCGCCAGCCTGATGATCCGGTTGGGTTCTTTGACAATGCTATCTATGGAAAAGACTGAGATGACCCGCAATGCATTGCGGCTGGACTGCGGACTCAGCTCATCAATAACAATTTGGGACGGCTCCCCATCCACTACCGCCTCATAGCTTCCGCTTCCCTGCCCCAGCAGTTTGGTATCAAACGAAATATCGGCCAATGTTTTGCCTTCCCGTTCTTTCCGGTTCGAGGCAATAATATTGTTCTGGTCATCCACAATCATGGTATCAAAGGATTCCTGGTTCAAAATCGACGTCAGCTTGTTGCTGTTGACATTGATGACCAGCACTCCGGTCTTGCTGGACCCCTCCAGCTCTATTTTGCGGACAAGGCTTAAATACTTGTTGTGATCCCGCTCGTCTTCAATATATTCCCAACCGATCATCCCCTCATACCGCTGTGCGCGCTGATACCACTCACTCTCTTTAATCGCAGGCGAAGGGTTAATCAGTTCCCAGTTATTAAGCAGTGATGAGTTATCTGTATATAGACGAATATTGCTGATCTCTGTATATAGCCGTAGGTATTCCCTCACATCTGTATATTCCTGATAAGCCTTCACCACTTCATAAATACTCTCATATTTGCGGATAGCCAGCCTTTTCAGCCGGGTATCGTTGTTCAACCGGTAGGAAATATCCTGGGAGACACCAATAACTTCTTCCGTTCTTTTGCGGACCCGGTCTACATTAATGGAAGCTTGCTCCAAGGCATTGTCAAAGGCCATCGTCCTCATCTCAAAAGTCAGATACCCCCCTACCAGCAGCACGGGCAGCAAGGTCACCCCCAAAAAGGCAAGAAGCAGCTTATTACGGATTTTTATATCATTCATTAATTTGACGAACCAGTGAAACATAGCTTACGCCTCCCCTGACCCTCTTTTTCCCGGTAAGGCTGCTCCCTTGAGATACACATGCCTTACAGAAGATTGATGAACACGGTAACAAAAAGCCCTCCGCGAGTAGCGAAAGGCTCTTGGGGATGAAGTGAAACAGCCATTACAGCATGCGTGAAACTACTTCCGGTAAGCCGCCAGTTTGTCGTTAAGTTCACGGGTTTGGCCGTATACTTGCTGATAGAGATGAAACAATCCGTCATAGACTTCAGCCTGCTGGGCATTGGGTTTGTACACTTCTGCAGGACGGATGAAGGCTTCTGCGCATTCACTCAGGGATGCAAACCAGCCGCTGCCGTAAGCTGCCAGCATGGCCGCCCCCATAGCCGGTCCCTGCTCGCTCTCCAGCTTGATGACCGAGGCATTGAAAATATCCGCCTGCATCTGCAGCCAGGCTTCATTTTTGGCTCCGCCGCCGATGGCTACAACCTCGGTAATCTCCTTGCCGGAATCACGCACGATATCAATAGATTCACGCAGCGAGAAGGTAATCCCCTCCAGCACCGCACGGGTGAAGTGATTCAGCGTATGGCCGGCATCCATGCCGATGAAGCTGCCGCGGATATTCGGGTCCGGATGCGGAGTGCGTTCGCCGACGATATACGGCGTGAACAGCAGGCCGCCGCTGCCGGCCGGAATGGAGTCCACACCTTGAAGCAGCGCATCAAAGCTTTTATCCCCGGCAAAGGTTTCCTTGAACCAGGTAAGGCTGTAACCGGCAGCCAACGTAACGCCCATAATGTAATATGCATCCTTCTCTCCGTGGTTAAAGAAATGCACTTTGCCTTCAAGGTTCAGGTCCTTATTGCTCTCATACGACAGCACCACACCGGAGGTGCCGATGCTGCACATGGTCCGGCCTTCGCCAAGAATGCCGGCACCAAGTGCGCCGCAGGCGTTGTCTGCGCCGCCGGCGAACACTTTGGTGGCAGGCAGCAACCCGGAGGCTTCGGCAATCTCAGGCAGCAGCGTGCCGGTCAGATCAAAGCATTCCACAAGCTTCGGACAGAGTGTGACCGGCAAACCGAAGGCCTCAGCGATTTCGGCGCTCCAGGTTTTGGCGCCTACATCCAGCAGCAGCGTGCCTGCGGCATCAGAATAATCCATGGCGTAATCACCCGTCAGACGGTAACGCACATAATCCTTCGGCAGCAGGAACAGCTCAGCCTGTGCCAGCACCTCAGGCTCATTCTCCTGCACCCAGAGAATCTTAGGCAGCGTGAAGCCTTCCAGTGCACGGTTTCTGGCAATTTCGATCAGCTTGGTGCCAAGTACCTTCTCGATCTTCCGGCACTGCGCCGTAGTCCGGGTATCGTTCCAGAGAATGGCCGGACGCAGCGATTTGCCTTGGCGGTCCACCAGCACCAGCCCGTGCATCTGTCCGGAGAAGCTGATGCCGTCTACCTGCGCAGGGTCTATGCCTGATACTTCGATCAGACGGCGCAGGCTGACCAGCGTGCCCTCTACCCAATCCTCAGGATTCTGCTCGCTCCAGTTCGGCTGCGGGCGGCTTAAGGGATACGATTCGGAATGTTCAAAGGCCACCTTTCCCTGCGGATCTACCAATACTGTCTTTACCGCACTGGTACCAAGATCGACGCCGATTACATATTTCATAGTTATCCTCCTAAAAGTTTTGCGAGCTTCTGCTTCCTGGAATTACTCCAAGCAAAACTCGCTTCGTAAGCATCCACTTAGTTATATGAAGCATTACCTGTCTCTTCACCAAAAAAGGGGCTGCCGAAGAATGCTCTCTTCAGCAACCCCCGTTGCGTTAGTCGTTCAGGCCTTAAGCTAACTCCCGCTCTTATTGTTCAGCAAGGATGTATTGGTTCAGTGTAGCTCTCAGCAGTTCTTGACGTCCGGACTCATTCTTGCGCGGATTCTCATTGTTCAGCGCGTAATCAGCAAGCGAAGCCAGAGTGGCTTTGCCGGATACGATGTCAGCGCCAACGCCTTCGGTGAAGCTGCTGTAGCGTTTGTCGATGAAGTTTTCAAATACGCGGTCTTCAAGCAGCTTGGCAGCCACTTTCAGGCCTTTGGCATAAATGTCCATACCGGAGATGTGGGCCAGGAACAGATCCTCAGGCTCAAAGGAAGGACGGCGTACCTTGGAGTCAAAGTTGATTCCGCCTTTACCCAGTCCATCGTTCTTCAGTACTTCATACAGCGTCAGAGTAGCATCATAAATGCTTGCAGGGAATTCATCGGTATCCCAGCCGAGCAATGGATCGCCCTGGTTGGCGTCAAGGGAGCCGAGCATGCCGTTGATGCGGGCTACGCGCAGCTCATGCTCGAATGTATGGCCGGCAAGTGTAGCATGGTTGGCTTCAAGGTTCAGCTTGAAGTGTTTGTCGAGATTATACTTCTGCAGGAACGCAATCGTTGTTGCTGCATCGAAATCATATTGGTGTTTGGTAGGCTCTTTTGGTTTAGGCTCGATCAGGAATTGGCCGTCGAAGCCGATTTCCTTAGCGTAATCAACAGCCATGCTGAACAGCCGGGCAATATTGTCCTGTTCAAGACTCATATCTGTATTCAGGAGAGTTTCGTAGCCTTCACGGCCGCCCCAGAATACATAGTTGTCTGCACCCAGGCGTTTACCCACTTCCAGGCCTTTCTTCACTTGTGCAGCAGCGTGTGCATATACATCAGCATTGCAGGTGGAGCCTGCACCGTGCATGTAGCGCGGGTTGGTGAACATGTTGGCAGTGTTCCACAGCAATTTTTTACCGGATGCCTTCATGCCTTGTTCAAGAATATCTACGATAGTATCGATGTTGCTGTAGAATTCACGCAAAGATGCGCCTTCAGGAGCAATGTCCACATCATGGAAGCAGTAGTAATGAAGGTTCATCTTTTCCATAAATTCAAAAGCTGCTTCCGCACGGGCCTTCGCTTTGTCCAAAGTGTTCAGCTTATCCCAAGCACGGACTGCAGTTTCTGCGCCAAACGGATCGGAACCGCCAGCGGTTAGTGTATGCCAATAAGCCATTGCAAACTTCAGGTGCTCTTCCATGGTTTTGCCGGCTACGATTTCTTTCGGGTTGTAGAATTTAAATGCGTAAGGGTTGGTGGAACGGCTTCCCTCATAAGAGATCTTGCCCACTGATTCAAAATAAGCCATTGTGAAATCCTCCTCGGTATTTTGCTTCGCCCGCAAGCGTTTACAGGATCATCTTAACACATCTTTTCGACTTTGTATATTGGTTAAACAAAGTTTTTTGCAACTTTATTTTTTAGCTGGTGTGGCCGCTCGCCAGTCCCTTCAATTACGCGATTCTCTCTTCAGACTGCCTGCTAATCATGAACATAAAGTACCCCTGGGCGCCGCTCGCTATGCGTCTGCTGCAACAAGACTTGCAGTCCGGCAGCTGGTAGACTCTCAATCGTTCTTCGCCCTGTCTGTGCCGATCTGTGCCGATGCTGGAACTTTTAGAATAAAAATGCTAGCGCTTGCTGTTGCATTTTGCCGCACATCACACTAGACTAAGTGGCATACTGTACATGAGAACGTTCCCAAGAAGGAAGTGTAGTACGTGAAGGTTACCGGTGATCAGGCGCTGGTCAAAAAAATCAACAAATCGATTATTCTACATACGATTCGCATGCACTCTCCGGTATCCCGGGCCCGGGTATCCGAAATGACGGGGCTGAACAAGGCCACCGTCTCCAATCTTGTCGCCGAGCTATGCGGACAGGAGCTGGTCACCGAAGCCGGACCGGGAGAATCGAGCGGCGGCCGCAAGCCGCTGATGCTGCATTTCAACAGCATGGCGGGCAGTGTAATCGGCATCGAGCTGCAAGTGAAGCAGTTGAAGGCCGTGCTGTGCGATTTGGGGGGCAGCACTCTTCAGGAATTGGACTGCCCGCTGGAAGTCCATGATCTGCCATATGTCCTGGAGAAAATGAAGGGCATCATTTCAGAACTGATTGCGTCCGCCCCCTCCTCGCCTTACGGCATTGTGGGGATTGGGGTAGGTGTGCCGGGAATGGTCGATGAACATGGCATGGTGCTGTTCGCGCCCAATCTGGGCTGGGAAATGGTCGATCTGCGGGCCATTCTGGAGCAGTCATTCGCAGTCCCGGTCACCATTGACAATGAGGCTAACGCGGGAGCACAAGGAGAGCTGAATTTCGGCGCAGCGCGCGATGTGCGCCATCTGCTCTATATCAGTGCAGGTTCAGGGATTGGTTCTGGTATCATCATTGGCGGAGAACTGTATAAAGGCGCGCGCGGTTATGCCGGGGAGACCGGCCATATGACCATAGAGGCTGAAGGGAAACCCTGCAGCTGCGGCAGCCGGGGATGCTGGGAGCTGTACGCCTCGGAGAGAACCTATGACAATCCGGGGCTGGCTCTCCCCGCCCGCAGTACAACCGAGCTGGTCCGTTATGCACGCGAGGGACAGGAGGACACGCTGCGCCATTTCACAACCATCGGCGAATATCTCGGCATTGGGGTGACCAATCTGATCAACAGCTTCAACCCCGAGCTGATTGTAATCGGCGGTGCCCTGTCCGAAGCTGAGCCTTGGCTCGGCGAGCCACTGCGCAGAGTGGTGGCCGAGCGGACGCTTCCATATCATAAACAGCAGCTCGAAATCACCTTCTCCCGGCTGGGCAGCCGGGGAACCATGATTGGAGCAGGCTTTTCGGCAGTCATGCATTTCCTTGGGAACATCCGCGTGACGCTCTAGAGCAAATTGACGTAAATTCGCCGCAATTACGGAAGAATCAGGTACAGTCAAAGGAAGATCAATCCTATATAATAAGGGATAAAAGTGTGATAAATGTCACCTTACCCCTTTTTCTGAACGGAGAGAGTCCATGACCTATGTTGATACGTCTGATATTTCGGCGCAGATGTTCATCACTGTGCTGCTGCTGCTGCTCATCATCGCTCCACTCATCAGCCTCGGCGTTCTGCGGCTGTTCCAGTCGAGGAAGAAATCGGGACTGCTGCTCATTGCCGGCGGAATTGCCGTGTATGCCCTTTTTCAAATCATTATGTACTTTACTTAACCTTGCGAATACATCACCAATGTACAAATAGACCGAAGCCCAAGCTTTGGTCAAAAGGACTGCGGTGGCCGGGGACTAACTTACAGCGACGATGCTCTGAAATAACGGCCGCCTCCAACAACGGCATTTCTGCCGTTATTTCGCAGCACACTAGCCGTCCGGGCTTCAACAACGGCATTCCTGCCGCTATTTCGGAGCACACTAGCCGTCCGGGCTTCAACAACGGCATTTCTGCCGCTATTTCGGAGCACACTGGCCGTCCGGGAAGCGTCAGGAAGCTTGTGTAAGAAACGCACGTATCTACTATAGCTTTCGTTAGCCTGTTAAGTGGAAAAAGGTTAACTAATTTGCTCAAGCACCATGCGCTCAGAAGGTTAAGTGGAAAAAAGATCACTAATTCAGCTCATTTCACTCCTGACAAGGTAATATTGCCTAATTAAGTTCCCTTTTTCCACTTAAACCCTATAATTGCTGATTTTGGAGAGAAATAAGTTCCCTTTTTCCACTTGCTACCGCTGGATGGGCAGAAACTCACCTTTGTTTGGGCAGGTCGGGCTCAGACCCGGAACAACGGCAGAAATACCTTTGATTTGGGCTGATCCGTCTGCCTTCAGCAGCTGCATGTCTGCCGTAACTAGCAATTGATACTTATCCCCAGCTTTATACAAAACTACGAATAATCAAAGCGCATATTCAGCTTGGCCGCTGACTGGCAGTATACAGCTAAAACGCTCCACACCCGGATACTTTTCACCGAGGCTGGTGACCACAAACCCGCTATTTCTGTAAAAGCCTGCGGCATCAAGATCCGTCTCGGCCCGCAGCAGTACATTCCCTTTGCATTTGCGGATCTCTTCAATCATCGTCCGGCCAATGCCCCGGCCCCGCAAGCGGGCCTGTACGGCGATATGCAGGAGCTCCACGGCCTTCCCCGGCTCATGAAGGATGCCAACTAGACCGGCCAATCCACCATTTACGAAGGTGCCCAGCAAATCCCGGGAATCCACGGTAAGATACCGGTCCACTTCTTCTGCGATCTTTTGCAGCGCCGGCCCATATACACTCTGCCAGCAGCCGCTCTACCGCATCGCTGTCCCAATAATTCTTTAAGCTGATTAACAAGTGTCCCAGCTCCTTTCAGCAAAAATACAAGGAATAATAAATAGCATGAAGCAATCAGCTTATTAATATTATAAGAAACAAAAAACCTCTTATTACGCAAAAGAAAAGACCGCTCCCGGTGTGGAAGCAGCCTTTTTCCTCTTGATGCAGGCTATATTGTGGGATGATTATACGCTCGCCAGTGCCTTGTCGAATTGGGTTTTGTTCATGCCGACGATCTTGAAGTCGCCAATAACGGTGATTGGCACAGCTCTCATCCCCATATCCCATACCTGCTGGGCATAATCATCGTTTTGTTCAATGTTGCGCTCCTCGTAGGAGATCCCCTTCTCGCTCAGGAAGCTTTTGACCTGACGGCAATGCGGACAGTTGGTTGAAGTGTAGACAATTACGTTTTCCATAATAAAATCTCCTCCTAAAAGTTTTGTGAGCGTAACTTCCAGCATTCGGCTTCGTACAAAACTCACTTTGAAAGCATACGCCATGTTTTGTGAGTGTTGCTCTTTAGATTGAACTTGTAATTTCGATGAAGCGGGCAGTTATTCTAAGCGGGAAAAAGGATCACTAATCAAACTCATTTGGCTTTTGGAGTATCCTATGTGGGAAAAAGTACCTCTAATCCGGCTGAAAGCGGCCATATGGGATGAATAGGCATGAATTAGGTGTACAAAATCCCACTAAAACCTTCTGTAGCCAGGGTTTCAGCTCATTAGTTTTACTTTTTCCACTTAGCTTCTGTTCCATATGAGCTTCATTGTGTTCCCAAGCTTTCAAGTTCTCCAGTTCAACTCATTATATACATCAATGTTCTATATTGTAGCACCGCAGTGCCTGCTGTACCAAGTTAGGGTTACAGAATAACCGCGCTGTGCTCCAGGCTCTCAATGTACTTTTCGGCATCAATAGCTGCCATACATCCGCTGCCTGCTGCGGTAATCGCTTGTTTGTAACGGGTATCCTGCACATCTCCGCAAGCGAATACGCCGGGAATGTTGGTTTCCGAGGTGCCTGGATTGGTGACGATATAGCCATTCGCATCCGTTGTAATCTGTCCGCCCAGGAACGCTGTGTTCGGATGGTGTCCGACAGCGACGAATACACCACTGGCTTCAATGAACTCTTCTTCCCCGGTCACATTGTTAAGCACCTTAATGCCGTTCACGCCTTTGTCGCCGGAAGTTACTTCCAGCGGGGTGCGGTTGAGGCTCCAGGCAACCTTTTCGTTGTCGCGGATACGGTCCTGCATGATTTTGGAGGCACGCAGTTCTTCACGGCGGTGGACAAGGGTTACTTTTGAAGCAAAACGGGTCAGGAAGCCTGCTTCCTCAAGCGCCGAATCGCCGCCGCCAACCACTACGATCTCCTTGCCGCGGAAGAAAAATCCATCGCAGGTCGCACAAGTGCTGACACCGCGTCCGATGTTGTCCTGCTCACCCGGAATACCCAGGTATTTGGCCGTTGCACCCGTCGACAGAATCAGGGTATCCGTAGTCAGCGCGCCCATCCCTTCCACATTCAGCTTAAATGGACGCTCGCCAAGTTCCACACTGTTGACCCAGCCTGTCACAAACTTGGCGCCGAAACGTTCAGCCTGCTTACGCATATTGTCCATCAGCTCCGGACCCATGATCCCGTCAGGGAAGCCTGGAAAGTTCTCTACTTCAGTAGTTGTGGTAAGCTGGCCCCCCGGTTGAGGACCTTCTATCACCAATGGGTTCAGATTGGCCCGGGCCAAGTAGATGGCTGCAGTCAATCCGGCAGGTCCGGTACCAATAATAATTGATTTATACATGACTATATCCTCCTTGAGATGGACGGCTAAGGCGTCGGTTTATATTTCCTTAATTAAAATTATTATAATGTAGTACTAATTATGCTCACCTCAAGCGAATCTGTCAATACGCCAGACACAATGTAATCGCTCCATTTTGTGAACAATTCAATTTTAAACAATTTAGTTTTCAAAATCGGCAAAAATGCATTGATACTGGTATTTTTCACCGCAATAGTCTCAGTCCATTGAGGATCACCAGAATCGTGCTGCCTTCATGGCCAATAACACCGAACGGAAGGGCTATTCCCTGCAAAAAGTTGCTCAGCATCAATGTTGCGATCACTGTCACGGCAAAAATCATGTTCTGCTTCACGATCCGCTGCGAGCGGCGGGCCAGTGTAATTGTGGAGGCAATCTCTTCAATATTGTCGTTCATCAGCACGACATCAGCAATCTCCAGGGCTGCACCGCTGCCCTTCATACCCATTCCTATGCCGACTGTAGCTGTGGCGAGTGCCGGTGCATCGTTTACCCCATCGCCCACCATAACCACATTCCCGTATTGCTCACGCAGCGCTCTGATATGCGTTACCTTATCCTCAGGGAGCAGTCCTGCGAACACCAAGTCCACACCGGTCTGTCCGGCAATCACTTCCGCCGTTGCCGCGCGGTCACCGGTCAGCATGGCTACTTTTACGCCCAGCTCCTGCAGTTTGTGAACGGCCGCAACGGCCTGCGGACGCACCGTATCCTGCAGTCCAATCATCCCTGCAATATCCCCGCCGTCGAGAATAAGTGACACGGTCTTGCCTTCCTTCTCCAACTGCCGCCGCAGCGATCTCCACTGCTCATCTCCGCCCTCATTCCGTTCATCCAACAGATTGGACTTGCCGATTCTCCACAGCCGCCCTTCGATCAGCCCTTCAATCCCCCAGCCGGTGACGGAAGTGCTTTCTTCAATTACATGCAGCAGAAGGTGCTCCTCTTCGGCCTTGCGCACGATTGCTTCTGCCAGCGGATGGCGGGACAGCTTCTCAATCGAGGCGCTGACTGCCAGCAGTTCATTCCGGTCATATCCTTCTCCGGCAATAAAGTCTGTTACCTGCGGAAGTCCCTCAGTCAACGTCCCCGTCTTGTCAAAAGCAACCACCGAGGTTTTCGCCATATTCTCCAAATGGACACCGCCTTTGAAGAGAATGCCTTTACGCGCACTTTTAGAGATGGCCGACAGCATCGCCGGCATAATTGAAGATACCAATGCACAGGGTGAAGCCACTACAAGAAACACCATTGCTTTATAAAAAGTCGAGCTCCAGCTCCAGTCCAGCACAAATGGCGGCAGAGCAATCAGGGCTATCGTCGCGGCAACCACTACCCGGGCGTAGACCGACTCCAGCCTTTTAATGAAGCGCTGCGATTCCGGCACCTCGGTTTCCGCTTCTTCAACCATCTTGATGATTTTGGCAAAAAGAGTGTTCTCCGCAGACTTGGTCACCTCTATATAAAGAGGGCCTTCTCCGTTGATGGTTCCGGCGAACACATCGCTGCCGGCACTTTTCTCAACAGGCATGGATTCGCCTGTAATGGATGCCTGGTTGACTGCGGATTCCCCCCGGTAGACGGTGCCGTCTGCCGGAATAATCTCCCCCGGACGCACAAGCAGCTGGTCGCCAACCGCGAGCAGATCAATCGCGACCTCGCTCATGCCCCCCTTTTCAATCCGTACAGCGGTCGCCGGCTTCAGGGCCATCAGCGATGAAATGTCTTTTTTGCTGCGTTCCATTGTATAGCTCTCCAGTGCTCCACTCAGTGCAAAAATAAAGATCAGCATCGCTCCTTCATTCCAGTACCCGATCGAAGCCGCTCCCAGGGCAGCGGCGATCATCAGAAGATTCACGTCCAGGTCCCGTTCCTTAACCAGCGTCTCGACGCCTTCCTTCGCCTTGATCCAGCCGCCTACCGAGTAGGAAACAATATACAGAAGGATTGAGAAGATCTCCGACCAGCCGCTGAGGGCCCAAGCCACAAGCATGAGCAGTCCGCTGCCAAGTGCAGCCTGCATTTCAGAATTGCTGAGCATGGCCTTGGGATCGAACCGGCGCGGCCGCGGGGTGCGCGGCTGCTGGGTGCTGCCTTCACGCGCCAGGGATTTAGGCAGTTGTTTGGATGTAGCATGCATAGGTAAATCACTCTCCTGATTCATTTTCGGGGATGCTTGGGGAAACAAATGCTTGGAAACTCCGTAACTTCTCCTGCTGACCATACATGCTGACTGGGAATAACCATGTCCTGACTGAGAATGAGAGCCATTATTAAGGCCCTTAAAATGACACATGCTGCCCCGGCTCAGCCGGGACAGCATGGTAAATGAGAATGATAATCGTTTTTGCAATTGTACAAATTTATTTCCTTAGGACAACTTGTAGCTATAATATACCATGATCCGCGAAAAAGTAAAGCAGGAGACCAGCCGGATTTTAGGGACTGGTTGTACCGCTGAGCAAAGTCCCCTAACTTAAAGGACACTGGAGAGGAAGCTCCAACTGGATGCTGCACAGGACTCCCCTTGAAGCACGTATTCCAAAGAACACCGCGGCAACCCGTCCATCATTGGACAGCGCTGCCATGTTCGGCTTTGGGTTGCTGGGAGCCCTGTAGTTCACCTGTGCTAGGTCTAACTATGCTCCCCCAGTCCTACCAGACTTTCTTGAACCAGGCGGCAAGTCCAGGAGGTGGAAAAAGTGAACTTAATTTCTCCACATCCCTCATCTACACAATTGCGGCCATTTTAAGTCTACTAATTCCACTTTACTTCCCTGCGGCTGCCTGCGATTCACCACTCCCGTCTTCAGATCCCACAGTCCCTCCTGCAAAGCAGAACCCACAGGTTCAGAACAAGTACAACCATTAGTCCCTATATAGTAGAAAATCATAAAACACCAAAAAAGGCATCCCGGACAGAAGATGGATGGCTGCCGGGATACCACACGTTACCTTATGCTTAAATATCACTTCTTAATCTTATGCGGCTACAGGATAACCTCTACCTTAACCATAGCTTTTTCCGGGTAGGCGGGCACTACGTTACCCTCCAACCGCTGGCCATCCACACGGATTTCCTTCACCCCTTTGCAGCTATGTGAGCTGTTGATTACAGAAATCTCGTAGAGGCAGCCGCGGAATCTCCGGTTCACCTTGAAGCCTTCCCACTCCGAGGGAATACACGGATCAATGGACAACCCCGCCATGACAGGCTTAATGCCCATAATATACTGGGTAGCGGCAATATACATCCAAGCGGCAGTACCGGTCAGCCAAGATACGTTGGCCAGTCCGAACTTATCGGATTCCGGCCCGAACAGATTGGAGGCATAGACATACGGTTCTGCCTTATAGCGCCAGATTCCGGCCTGCTCCATAGCGACGTTCGGAATCAGCTGGCGGTAATATTTGTAGGCCTGATCTCCTCTTCCCAGCATACATTCCGCAATAATAGCCCAGGTATTGGCATGGCAGAAGACCGCTCCATTTTCACCCGTGCCCTTGTTATAATTGGTCAGCGGGTCCGCAGGATCGGGGAAGGTGGTGATGGAAGGATGCAGCTTCTTAATCCCCAGCTCCGTATCCAGAATATCACGCACACTGTCCATAGCCTGCAGGGCTTTGTCTGGCTCGGCCATGCCGGACAGGGTGGCCCAGGTTTGCGCGTTGAGCCAGATTTTGGCCTCATCATGTTCATCCGTGCCAAGGAAACGCCCGTCATCCATCACCGCCCGCCGGAACCAGCGCCCATCCCACCCCAGACGGTTCACCAGTTCCTTCTGCTCCTCATACAAAGCTTCATAACCTGCCGCATGCTCCGGGTGGCCGGATGCCGCTGCCAGCTCCTTCATACGCAGCAGCACCGTCCCGAACTGCATCGCAGTCCAGATGCTCTCCCCTTTGCCCTGGCGGCATACACGGAAAAGCTGGTCGTTCCAGTCCGAACGCAGCATTAGCGGAAAGCCGTTCGGTCCCAGCCGGGAAACGGTAAAATCGACAGCCCGCTTCAAATGCTCATACAGTGTGCCTTCGCCGCCATCATAGAAGGGCAGGCTCTCTTGCAGGAACCCGGCGTCACCGGTCTCAGCGAGAATATCCCATACCGCAAGCGCGGTCCACAGATGGTCATCGGAATGAATGCTGGTCACCGGGTCCCAGCCCTCATTCGGAAAGAAATAATGGTTCACATGCCCATCCTGATATTGCTGCCCCAGCAGCAGGCGGACCTTGTCCTTCGCCGCCTCCGGATCAAACGGAGCCACGGCCAATACATCCTGCGCGGTATCCCGGAAGCCTACACCCCGGAAGGTGCCGGTGGCATAGAAGGAAATATTGCGGGAAAAAAGGAAGTTCCGCTGGGCCTGATACGGATTCCAGATGTTGAGCATCCGCTGCGCATCTGCATCCGGCAATTCGCAATTCCAGGCGCCCAGATAACTGTCCCAATTTTCCTTAAGGGCCGCATAGGAACGGACGACGAAATCCGCTTCCCGCGAATGCTCAATGGCCTGCTCCACCTCTGCTTCATCCATGGCCGTCCCCAGAAAAAAGTTCACGGTCCGGGTTTCACCGGGCTGCAGGGTCACCTGTACCTGAAGCGCACCGCAGGGATCTCCGCCCAGAAGTGTTGAGCCGGTGCAGCCTCCCTGTTCAATGGCGGCGGGATTCGATTCACTGCGGTAGCTGCCGATAAATTCCTCCCGGTCCCCATCATAGCTGTGCAGCGGTGCATCAGACATCATGTACACCAGCGGCGTCTCCTCCGGCTTCGGCTGATTCTCAACACCGTATTTGTAGACCAGTGCCTCCTTGGGGTGATACTGCACGGATACCTGGTGCTTGTTATAACACTGCCACTGCAGCTCACGCATAAATTCCATCATTCCGAACTCGGCATAAGCATACACATTCAGCACCTTCACCGCCGGGCTGTTGTTCGTCAGCGTCAGATTCCAGATCAGTGAGTTCTCATAAGGCCCGACAAAATAGACAGTCTTCGCAGCGACCTCATCCTCCTGAGCCTCGAAACGGGTATACCCCAGACCGTGGCTGCTGCTCCATTCCTGCGGCTTCTGGAAGGCGGGCTCATAGGTAGGACACCAATAGCTCCCCGTTCCGGCATCCTGAAGGTAAATATAAGGGCCGGAACGGTCTGTCGGCAGATGGAAAAACCGGTAGCGGGTAATCCGCCAGATCTGGGGCGATTTATAAAAAGCGACCCCGCCGCCCGCATGGGACAGCATCGTGTGGAACGTGCCGTTGGACAGGTAGTTCATCCATGGTGTCGGCATGTCATGGCGTTTGAACTCGACTTCCTTCAGTTCGTCGCGGAACGTGAAATACTGATCAAGCTGCTGCTCGCGTGCTAACGCTGCTCTTCCGGCAGTTTTTACAGCACCCTTCTTGTGCTCTTCAGAGCCGGATTGACCGGCAGGACTTGGGGGTCCGGGTTGCTTCATCATAAGTCTGACTCCTCTCGGGTTGGAAAATGTTCACTTGGGCTCTACCTCATCCATTGTCAGCCGGTACTCCAAGTCGTTCATATACGTACCGTCGCTATTCAAGAACACCATGCCGAAGGCAAAGTCCTCCCGGCCGCCCTGCACGATGGCAATCAGCCGGTTGATTCCGCTGCTCAGCCGGATCTCCTTCTCCGGGGCTGCAACATATTCCCCGTTCAGATAAATCTCGAAGGCGTTGTCCGTTTTCACCCGCAGCCTGCCGGTGCGGACGATTCCATTCCTGCTGTCCCCAGGCAGTACCGGAAGATGTACAAAGCAGCTCAGAAACACCGGACAGCCTGCCGGGTCCGGAATTAACAGCGTTCCGTCTGCGCGGCGTTCTTTTTTCTTCATCCAGCCGTACAGCCCCTCACCCAGATTGTTCAAGGAGAATTCGGGGTCGGTATAATAATCCTTCATAGCCTGAAAGTCTACATACGGCAGACAAGGCAGCGCCATTGCCGCTTCTACTGCCCATTCTGCATCCCCTTTATCACGGGTCAGCAGCTCATCCGCGAAGGCGGCGCCCATATTGCCCAGCAGGCGGGTGTAGAGCCGTTGGCTTTTGTCGCTGTCCGGTTCCGTGAGCAGCTGCGAGCAGATGATTTCCCCCTCGCCTGCCGCGACCCGGATCAGGAAGTCTCCGGGTTCACGCGCCTTGTCGCGGTTCAGCTCGACCAGCGCCAGTCTGCTGTATTCTGCGGTATGCTGCCCGGCAAAATAATCCTTCCAGGCTGTTCCCTCCACGCTGGTGCACAGCACATCGGCGTCCGGCACTTCCAGCCTGTGCAAGGCCAGCTCCCGGTTCACTACATCCCGGGGCGAGAGATGCACCTTGTCGAACCCGAACAGGTCGACAGGGCTGATTCCGCGGACGGCGGCGTGCGCGTAGTCCGCCTCCAGATGGTACGTCCCGTGCGGCGCGATGCGCACGAGACGGCCCAGCAGGCGGGCGAGCGCCTCCTGCCCGCCGGGCTCTGCCGGCAGCACCAGCACCCTGCTGCCGGCACTTGCTGCCTGCCGGACGGCCTCAGCCGCGCCCGGTCCGTTCAGCAGTCCGGCCTCCACCACGAGGAGGCCGGGACTCAGGCTGGATAAGCCGGCGGCGCTATCCAGCCAAGTGCCCTTGAGGCGAAGCTTGCCGAGCAAGGCTTCCGCCGGACCGCCGCTGCGGACCCATACCGCAGCGGGCACGGGTGCCGCAGCCGCGGAGACCGCGCGGCCCGCATAGCGGAGCAGGTTCCGCAGCAGCAGGCAGGCCTGGGGAACCCGGTGGAGATGATCCATAATCTCCAGTTGATTCGCCAGGAACATTCCTGCACCGTTCCGGTATTCCAGCAGCGGCGACCACAGGTCTCCGCCGTCTCCGAAATCACCGCTGCTGCATTCCAGCAGCAGGGTGAAATCCCCGGTCACCGGCTTCTCAAAGGCGGCCTTAATGACCGGCAGCGGCCCTTCCTCCCGGAGCTCCTCATGCCAGAACATCAGGTCCTCGTCCCCGAGACCCTGAAGTACCGGATGCTCATAGCTGCCCGCCTGGGCACGGATGAACTCTCTGCGGACCAGCGGAAGCCTGCCGGGGGAGAGATGAAGCTGCTCCAGCAGCAGCAGCCTGCCTCCTCGCTGCACAAAACCTCTCAGCTTCCGGTCCGCCTCCCCGTCCCTATCCGGCATTTTGCTGCCGACAATCAGCAGAATGCCGCCGGGCAGGTGCTCTACGGCTTCAGGTTCTATGCGGTCCAGGCGAGGAACCAGGACTTTAATCAGCTCATAGTCTCTATTAGAGCCTATATAAACAGCGGGCAGCTCCAGTGCTACCGGAGCAGTCTTGCAGCTTCCGGACAGCAGCCTGTAGCTAAGTCTAAGCTCATGCTTCAGTTCCCCCCCGTGGAACAGCTTGGCCGCGAGCACAGCCTCCCCTTCGCCGTCTACGGAATCCGGCATCCACTCCAGCCGGATACACCGCCGTTCAGCAGGCTCTTGACGGAAGCTGAAGGCTTGCGTATGAACCACGCGTCCGCCCTGCTGAACAGTGCACTCAATGGTAACAGCTTGTTCAGCCAGCGTATCGTTATACACGTCGAAGCTGCGGCGGATCAGCGAGTCGTCGAAGAAGCAGCGGTTATACTCGGCAGCCATCATCGTGACTGGTTTGAACGCCTCCGCCATGATCGCGAAGGACGGGTTGACCCGATACGCGGGATATTCCTCCGGCAGCAGTCCGTTGTTCAGGGAAAGCGAGTATGCCGGAATAAGCCCAGGCTTGGGCCCTGGTGCCGTCAGATCGGCAGGCGGCAGAACAATATCCCGGTCCGGCATCGCCCGCATGAAATAATGGACGAAGTTGAAGGTGGAGATGCCGGATACGCCCTGGCGCCGCGCATACTCCACGAAGAGCCGCTCCTTCTGTGCAAGCCCGGCAGCACTAGCGTCCGTATCACGGTATGCTCCAAGCCCCACGTACATGCTGCTGTTCTGCGGGCAGATATACCACCAGCCGCCATGCTCGCCAAAGGTGAGCGGAACGCTGCGGTCCCATTGGGCGATGGTGCCGTCAATGTTGTAATGCCGGCTCTCTATCTCCGTATACTCCTTGGGGAGCAGCCGGTTATCCCCTTCCACCATGATCGGACGGGTGGAATCCAGCTCCCGCATCCGCTTCATCAGGCCGGGAATATGCTGCTTGTAGCCGTCCCGGCCGTCGACCCAGCGCATCTCATTCTGTACACTCCACAGGATGACGGAAGGATGGTTTTTGTCACGCTGTACCAGCCGCTGCACATGTGTGCGGCAGTTGGCTATGAAATCCGGATGATTGGCATCCATCGATTTGCTGGAGCCATAAATCGCGGTTTCATCGACAATAAGCATCCCTTCCTCATCGGCAATCCGTAAATATTGGGAGGGGTACGGTTCGGCATGCAGCCGGATGCTGTTCACACCCGCCTGTCTGCACATACGGTACCAATTGCGGATATAGCCTTCTGTCTGCTGTGCCGCACCCTGGAAGTGCCAGGAATCCCCGCGCAGGTTAATTGGAGTTCCGTTCAATATAAACTGCGGGCCTTCACACCAGAATTCCCGGAAGCCGAACGTTTCGGTACGGCGGTCAAGAATTTGCCCCCCTGCCCGCAGCTCAAGCTCCAGTTCATAAAGATTAGGAGTTTCGGGGCTCCACAGCTTAGCATCGTGCCACGACAGCACAAACCGGGCTTCCTGCCACTCCCTGTTGTCCGCATTCTCGCATAATTGCCTGCCGTCCCTTGCCTGCAGAGGCACGGCTTCTGCACCGGCTTCCGCTTCAAGCACCGGCAGCGTCCCTGGTATCCGGTCGTTTACCTTAAGGAACACCTGCAGCGGTTCCGCATACGCGCTGCCGGATTCCGTACCAATAAGCGCGTCCACTTCCAGCAGGCCTTGGCGGAAGAAGGTGCGGATTGTAATATCCTCCAGCGTTACACGGGGATAGCTTTCAAGGAATACATCCTGCCATATTCCCCTTGCGATCCTGCCGAACCAGGAGCCTACAAGCCCCGTCATCTTCCTGGCCCCGGAGGGCAGCACTGTCTGATCGAAGTTTCCGCAGACCACATGCAGGTGCTGCTCCTCACCCGGCTTCACCCATGAACTGATATCCAGCCGCAGGGGCAGGTACCCGTCCTCCCAGACAGCGATGCGCTCGCGGTCCAGATAGACAGCCGCCTTTTGCATCATCCCATCGAACCGCAGGACAACCCGCTGCCCCAGCATGACCTCAGGCACCTGAAAAGACCGGTGAAGCACACCTGCCTCCGCCGCATCCCATTCCCTTGGATAGCTGTATACATCCAGCGGCGCGAAGCCATGCTCTGCGACCTCTCCGAATCTTGTGCCTGATGGCTGCGGATAGCTGTGGCGCCAGCTGGAAGGAACCTGTACCTTACGTGCTTCGTACACCAGTCTCTCAGGAAGAGTCCGGCAGAGGGGCTGGTCGTAGAGCGGCATGAAATCCCATTCCCCGTTCAAACATATCGATGTGCGCATCCTGTTCACTCCTCCTTTTTACCTGCGGGGACGGCTACGTTTAGCACCATAGTGAGCTTTTTCCAAATTTCCTGGCCAGGCAGCGCATCCCCCCATTTGATAAAATGCGGTTCCATAACTCCCCCCCAATCCTCCGGTCTGAGATTCGTTGTGAGCTTGCCGGAATATGGCACGGATTCCACCGTCGCGGGCAGTTCGGTATAGAAGAACAGCAAATTCTCATGAAGCCCGATGATTCCATACTTGTCCCCGTCTCCCGGACGCTCCTCCTGATATTGATAATGGTGATAGACATAGCTTGCAACCTGCTCCGGCTTCAAAACCGCCACCCTACCGAAGGGTGTCCCTTTCCCTTGATTGCGCTTCCAATGCTGTTCGGAAACGGGCTGCTGATAATGAAAAATATCCATCATGGGCACCCACCATCTTGGCTGTGCCCCTCCCGGCCAGACCTTGAGCAGTTCCCCGGTATCCGCCAGCAGCTCCTCTGGTTCATGCAGCTCTCCGCCGCATTCATAATAAAGGAACAGATCTTTGCCGTCCTTAAATATGCTGAGCCGGTTAACGTCCAGCAGTTCCATACGTTCATTCAATCGCGGAAGCCGGGAACGGAAAAAGGACTCCGGAGCACCGCCTTCCCTGCACTCGCCCCTGTATAAACAACGCTGCATAAGCACCCTCCAACCTTGTGTTATCTACCTCTTCAGATTAGCGCATCCGGCCGGCCCCTTCCTTGACGATGAGGCCCTTATTTAGCATAATAACGACATGACAAATAAACTTTATGCACGGGATTTGGGACTGGAGCCCGGCTTTACTTTCCGTATTCAGAAATGCCCGCTTACCCATGACTATTACGTTCACTCCCATGACTTCTCAGAGCTGGTGGTCATTTTGGAGGGGAGTGCGATTCATATTATCGAAGGAAGGGAGTATCCCGTTTCTGCGGGGCAGGTATTTTTTATTCACAGCGATATCTCCCACGGCTACAAAAATGTGCAGAATATTCAATACGTCAATGTAATGTTCCATCCCGATCAGCTGCTGCAGCTGCCTGAGCTGAAGCTCCTGCCGGGATTTCAGGCCTTGTTCTATCTGGAGCCGTTCTTCCGCAAAGAAATGTTCTACAAGGGGATGCTCTCGCTGGAGCCAAGGCAGCTGGAAGAGGTGAATCTTTTGCTGGACCGGATTCTGGAGGAGCATGACCGGCAGTCGGACGGGTACCGGCTGATGATCCGCACCTATTTCACGGCGCTCGTCGGCACCCTGTCACGGTATTACCGGCAGAATGGCGGCGGGACGGAGAACAAGGCGCTGCGGATCGGAGAGGCGATTACCTATATTGAGGAGCATTTTTTGCAGCCTGTCTCTTTGCAGGACCTGGCCGATCTGGCTTATATGTCGAGGCGCCAGTTCCTCCGCGTGTTCACCCGGAATTATCATACGACGCCCATGGATTACATCATCCGCAAACGGCTGGACTACTCCTGCACATTGCTGCGCAACCCGGAACTGTCCATCTCCCAAGTAGCCATGGATAGCGGATTCCGGGACCATAATTACTATTCCAGACAATTCAAAAAAGTGTTTCTCTGCACGCCTTCCGAATACCGGATACATAAGGCCGGGTTGTGACGGCAGGCTCGAAGCAGAGCCATGGGTGGAGTTGAAGGCAACTGCTGAAGAAAGAGTACGGTTAAAATGAACAGAGGATAGTGTTGCTGAACGTGAGTACGCGCAATTGCTTGTATTCACATCACACTTACAGATGAACAGATCCGGCAGCTTATCAAGCGCACACTATTATGCAGCGTGGCGAAGATTGGCTGGCTCATGCCAGATTTCCCGGTAATCCTCCACAACTTCCATGCAGGGGCCGAACAACGGCATTTTTGCCGTTGTTTTTCGGCTAGCTGCCTTGCTGAAGCTCAACAATGACACTTCTGCCGTTGTTAGACGATAAATTAGCTTATAGCTGTCTGAATCTTACTGCTGCCCAAAAAACTATTTTATGAACTCATTCAAGCCAAATTACAATATGTCTTCAATGAACAAGAACAAAACTTGCCAATCCCTGCAGACTCTGGCATTCTTCATAATGAAAGCTATTGAATAATCAGGAGGGTACGATGTGATGAAAATCAAACTTGATCTTTTCCCGGGCGGAGCCGCGAAAGCGCTCACACTAAGCTGGGATGACGGCAGAGTCTATGACAGACAGCTGGTGGCGATCTTGAACCGGCATGGATTGAAAGGTTCTTTTCATTTGAATTCGGGATTCTTTGGCAGGGACAGCTATATCAACCGCGAAGAAGTGTCCTCTCTCTATGAAGGGCATGAAATTTCTGCGCATACCAGCACTCATCCCTTTCTTTCCATGACCCCCCGCGAAGGCATCGCTGATGAGGTTCTGAAGGACCGCGAGCACCTGGAGCAAATCGCCGGGTATCCCGTAAGGGGCATGTCCTATCCGTTCGGTGATTACAATGACGAAGTGCTGAGACTGCTTCCTGCACTGGGTATCGAGTATTCACGAACCGTACAGTCCCATGGCAGCTTCACCCTGCCGGACAACCTGCTGGCCTGGCATCCCACCTGTCATCACCGCGATATGCTGGCGTTTGGACAGCAATTCCTGGAGGAGAAGCCCAAATACCCACGATTGCAGCTCCTGTATGTCTGGGGGCACAGCTACGAATTCAACGACAACAATAACTGGGAGGAATTAGAGCAATTCGCCGGTATGATGGGCGGCCGTAAAGATATCTGGTATGCCACCAATATCGAGATCGCCGACTATCTGGCCGCTGTCCGGGGGCTGCGTTTCTCCGCTTCCCGGTCCATCGTCTATAATCCGTCAGCAGTGGATGTATGGGTTACGGCAGAGGATCAATCCCGCCGGATTCCCGCTGGCGCTACTGTGCAGTTGGGCTAGAGCAGAGCAGAGCTGGGCAGTGGGACATAGGAGCGGGTTTCAGGTGGAAATACTTAAACGGACTGTATAAGCAAGAGGAGCGTTGCTGGCGAAACAGGGTTGGGTTGGGTTGGGTTCAAAAGTGGGAGTGATTGGGGAGAGTTGCCGTTTTTGATACCCGCAAATAGGTACTGTTTATCCCTCATAGCCCCTTCACAAGAACAAAGCGACCTGCGGCGCTTCAACAACGGCATTTCTGCCGTTGTTTCGAGGCAACCGTGCCGCTGGCGTTTCAACATCGGCATTTCTGCCGTTGTTTCGAGGCAACCGTGCCGCTGGCGTTTCAACATCGGCATTTCTGCCGTTGTTTCGAGGCAACCGTGCCGCTGGCGTTTCAACAACGGCATTTCTGCCGTTGTTTCGAGGCAACCGTCCCGCTGGTGGTTCAACAACGGCATTTCTGCCGTTGTTTCGAGGCAACCGTCCCGCTGGTGGTTCAACAACGGCATTTCTGCCGTTGTTTCGAGGCAACCGTCCCGCTGGCGGTTCAACAACGGCATTTCTGCCGTTGTTTCGAGGCAACCGTCCCGCTGGTGGTTCAACAACGGCATTTCTGCCGTTGTTTCGAGGTAACCGTGCCGCTGGCGTTTCAACAACGGCATTTCTGCCGTTGTTTCGAGGCAACCGTCCCGCTGGCGGTTCAACATCGGCATTTCTGCCGTTGTTTCGAGGCAACCGTCCCGCTGGCGCTTCAACAACGGCATTTCTGCCGTTGTTTCGAGGCAACCGTCCCGCTGGCGCTTTAACAACGGCATTTCTGCCGTTGTTTCGAGGCAACCGTCCCGCTGGTGGTTCAACAACGGCATTTCTGCCGTTGTTTCGAGGTAACCGTGCCGCTGGTGGTTCAACAACGGCATTTCTGCCGTTGTTTCCAAAAAAATTCGTCCTTTAGAGATTTGGCGTTATTCACATAAACAAAAATCATAATTCCAAATAAAAAGAGACCCGATTTCTCCGTTGCTTTGAATGCAGGAGAAATCGGGGTTTTGGCTTTTATGAAAAGCTTCGGGACTGCAGGCAAGAGGAATAGTCCCATTACTAATGTTCCGTTCGGAGCGGAAGATCCCACCCGGACGGGCAGACGGGTGGATAGGCCGGGCAGACGTATAGACGACCGGGCGACGACTGGACGGCCAGGCCGCTACAGCCTGCCTCCGGCGGCTGTATCCGCATGATCTTGCCGGGCGATCCACGTCAGGCAGGCTGCCCGCAGCAGCGCCTCGGTCCGCTGGCCCGCGCTGCAAAAGATCCCGCTCAGGCCGATCCGGTACAGATCGGCCAGCGCATACGCCGCCGGTGCCCCCGCGGCGAGCAGTGCCGCCGCCGGCTTCACGCTGCGCACGGCGGCCAGGATCTCTTCCGCCGCCTTGGCGAAGCCTCCGGCGGCATCCTCCGGCGCGGCTTCGCCCGCCGCGCCGTCCAGCACCAGGAAATCGGCGATGCGCGCGATTTCCCCGGCGGCTGTGCGCTCCACATCGGGCAGGATCACCGCCCCGATGCGGCACGCCGCCGCGTAAGCGTGGCCTAGCGTCTGCTCGGCCACGCCCTCGATGAATTCACGCTGCGCCGCGAATTCCGCTGCGCTGGCGGGATACGGCGCCAGCAGGTCCACGCGGCAGTCGCCGCCCAGGCGCTGGCGCTCCGCGACCGCCGCGAACAGTGCTTCAAGCTGCGCATCCTGCAGCGCAGCCAGCCTGGCCGGCTGATCGGCCAGCTCCGGCATAAAGGGCAGCATGACAGCGGCCCAAAGACCGTCCGCCGAATCCAGGAGTGCAGCAGCCGATGCGCGCAGCCTGTAGTATATCCGCTGCAGAATCCGCTCCTCCTGCGCCTCGGTTTCGCTGAACAGCCAGCTGGCATAGAGCCCGTTCACCTCAGGGGCAAGCAGCCACTCGCCGCTGCGGATCAGACAGGGGCCTGCCGGTATGGCTCCGGCATCCTCCCGCTGGACCGGCCGCTCCTCACGTCCATCCCGCAGCACCAGAAAAGCCGGACGTTCTCCCGGACGTCTGAAATAAGCACGGTTCAGCGGCTCCCCTATACTTGCGCGTTCTCCTTCAGCAATAAACTCCGCAGCCGCAGAAGCCACTGTTGCTGACTGGCTCATCTCCACCCCAATGGTCCGGTCCCCTGTAAAATACTTGAACAGGCGCTCATCCTTATTCCGGTTTTGATCCTGCTCACGTTCACCCTTCATCTCCGCACCCACCTTTTTTAGCTTTGGATTGCTGCCGGTGATCTCTTGGCTCGATGCTGCCGCCGGCATGAATAACACTCACCTTATAAATACGGGAACCTTATGCAAAATATGCAAGCGTTACCAATTAATCAGGGGCAACAAATCAGGAGAACAATGACGTTCTGCCGCCGCTCCCCCCTTTTTTAGGCATATGCTTACAGGGCAAGTGATATGAGTTGGTATTGCAGTAGATAAACAAAAAGGCCACTGTGCAAATACGCCGCTCCTCTTCCGGTGAACGGTGCGTATGTGGACAGCGGCCTGCATGATGTGCTGAACCCGATCACCCGATAAGCATCGGGAACCCGGGTTTGCTAAAAAAACGGGGATACCAAATGTAATCCTGTATCTGTGTATCCGTATTAACTACTGTTGACTGGCCGCGATAGCCTGCTCCAGATCATAGAGAATATCGTCGATGGCTTCTGTACCGATGGAGAGCCGGATCAATTCCGGGGTTACCCCCGCTGTAATCTGCTCCGCATCCGAAAGCTGCTGATGCGTGGTGCTCGCCGGATGGATAATCAGCGATTTGGAATCGCCGACATTGGCCAGGTGGGAGAACAGCTTTACGTTCTCAATCAGTTTAACACCGTTAGCCGCTCCACCCTTGATCCCAAAGGTGAGAATGGCCCCCTGTCCCTTAGGCAGATACTTCCGGGCCAGCTTATAGGATGGATGGCTCGGCAATCCGGCATAGCTGACCCATTCCACAGCTTCATGCTGCTCCAGATACTGAGCCACCTTCAGCGCATTCTGGCTGTGGCGTTCTAGTCTCAGGTGCAGAGTCTCAAGGCCTTGCAGGAGCAGCCAGGAGTTAAACGGCGATATGGATGCTCCCAAATCACGCAGCAACTGTACCCGTGCTTTGATGATGTAGGCAAGCGGACCGACTGCTTCCGTGTAGACCAGACCGTGGTAGCTAGGGTCCGGCTCAGTCAGGCCTGGGAATTTGCCGCTCGCTTTCCAATCGAACTTCCCGCTGTCCACAATCACGCCGCCGATAGACGTTCCGTGCCCGCCAATGAATTTAGTAGCGGAATGAACAACGATGTCTGCCCCAAATTCAATCGGACGGAGCAAGTACGGACTCGGGAACGTATTATCCACAATCAGTGGGATTCCGTGCTCATGGGCGATAGCCGCCACGGCTTCGATGTCCAGCACATTCCCCTGCGGATTGCCGATCGTTTCAGCGTAAAGCGCCTTCGTCTTGTCCGTGATCGCACTGCGGAAGTTCTCCGGGTTATCGGAATCAACAAAATGCACCTTAATTCCCAGCTTGGGAAGTGTAGTTGAGAACAGATTATAAGTTCCGCCATACAAACTTGCTGAAGAGACTATTTCATCTCCGGCCCCGGCAATATTGAGTATAGAAAAAGAGATCGCCGCTGCCCCGGAAGCTGTCGCAAGCGCACCCGCTCCGCCTTCCAGCGCGGCAAGCCGCTGCTCAAACACATCGGTGGTCGGATTCATAAGGCGCGTATAAATATTGCCGAATTCCTTCAGCCCAAACAAATTGGCCGCATGCTCGGCGTCACGGAATCCATAGGAAGTGGTCTGGTACAGCGGCACTGCACGTGCGAAGGTAGTTGGATCAATCTCTTGGCCTGCATGCACGGCTAACGTTTCAAAGGACAGCTTGCGGTCTTCTGACAATGGGTTTTCCTCCCTTTAAATGCGTAATGGCAAACCTTAACAACTAAGAATTGTAACTATTCTCTCACAAACCATGTCATTTGGGAAGAAAAAAATCTCATTAATCCAATGTGATTTATTAATCCAGAAAAACAACCGATCGGGCTTATTCCACATTGAAGAAACCGCTCACAAAAATGAATTTGAACGTCTCCCCTAACCTTCACTGGCTCCTGCAAATCTCTCCTGCTTTAAAAAAGTAAAACATATACGTGAAATTAGCTAATGTCCTCGGCTTCGCAACCCCATTTCGACCCATTCTAATATACTTTTCTCTCTCACCCCGCCAACTTGCCTGCATGTGCCGAATTCAAAGGTACTTTTTCTCTCCTCACGTTATGTATGAAATAGCTAATTGGAAAAAGTACACTTCATTTCTCCAAAAACAGCAATTGTGAGAGTTTAATTGGAAAAAGGAAACTTAATTCTGCTATATTCCTCAACAGAGGGCGAAATGAGCTAGAATAGTGATACTTTTTCCACTTTACCTGCAAAACGGAGGGTAAGTGACCTAATTAGTGATACTTTTTCCACTTAACCTGCTAACGAAATCCGCGGGAAGATACGCGCTCATCTTTACCCGCTCCTTGACGCTATCCGTGTAGTCCGCATCCGGAATTCAAAGGCACTTTTACCTCTCACTCACCATATCCCCCGTATCCGCCAAATTCAAAAGCACTTTTACCTCTCATTTCACCATATCCCCCGTATCCGCCAAATTCAAAAGCACTTTTACCTCTCATTTCACCATATCCCCTGTATCCGCCAAATTCAAAAGCACTTTTACCTCTCATTTCACCATATCCCCTGTATCCGCCAAATTCAAAAGCACTTTTACCTCTCATTTCACCATATCCCCCGTATCCGCCGAATTCAAAAGCACTTTTACCCCGCATTCCCCAACAAGTGCTTACGTTCACCGGACGTTATCTGCTAATTTCCGCACACAAAAGGCCCCCGCCGCAAACGGCGAGAGCCTCCAGAAACGATTGTTCCGTTTTATAATTTACCATTCCATCCATTTGCCATTCTCTCCAACTTGTCCATCCTTCAATCTGTCCATCCATTGAACTAATCCAACTTGAATGTAACCAGATCAAAGCCGGCTTCAAGCATCGTAACTGACCAGGTAATGATGAAGCGCGGTATTATAGCTGCCAATGCTGTGTTCGATCAGTTGGCCTTCCCCGTCATAGGAGTTGCGCAGACGCTTGAGCACATGTGTGCCCGGAGGCAGCTCCAGCAGCAGACAGACTTCGGCAGAAGCCGGCTCCACAAAGAAGCGGTCTTTAAAATTCTCCAGCACGATGTTGTTCTCCTCCAAAGAGTCATAGAGCGATTGGATATCCGTACCCATCTCTTGGGTCCCGCCGTCTGGCAGCGCAGCAGCAGTCAGGATGTGCATCAGATGAATATATGGCTGGCCGTTCAGAATATAAAGACGTTCGATCCGCTGGCAGTAGGGTCCATAGCGGTTATATTCCTCTGTTCCGGCAACATTTGCAATGAACTCGGAAGACAGCAGTCTTTTTTCGAGCTTATGTCCCTCCTCTACCAGCAGCTCCGTAAATCTCTTGCCCTTGGAGAGCTTTTGATAAGAGGTATTGCGGGTAACTATCGTGCCGATGCCGCTTCGTTTCTGCACATAACCTTCCTGCGCCAGCTCCTGGACCGCGCCGCGGACCGTCATTTTGCTGACCCCGAACTCCTTTTCGAGCTGCGGCTCGGAGGGAATAATGCTGCCCAGCGGATAGATGCCGTGCAGAATCCGGTCTTTGAGGATTTTTTGGATCTGCTGATATAAAGGACCTTGCTTGCGTTTCAGGGACACGGGCCGTTCACTACCTTTCAACATCTAAGGTATGTTCCGACAGCGCCCGGAGCACCTCACCCTCTGTAAAAAGCGCAGTATCTCCTACAATGGTATGGGCCAGCATTGCCGCCGCCGCTGCCATATTGACCGTTTGCTGCGGCGGATACTTCTGCAATTCCCCATGGATGACGGCACTGGCAAAAGCATCTCCGGCGCCGATCCGGTCGAACACGGGAAAGGCCAGCTTCCGGGAAAACTCGAACCTGCCTTGATGATAAATATATCCGGTTAAAGAATGCGTGTTGTTATCGTTAATCTCGCGGTGGGTTCCCGCTGCCGTTCCGATGCCGAAGCGCTTCACCACTTCGGGAATGGCATGCTTCAACTGTGTTATTCTATCATATTCTCCCTTTCCGATGCCAAGAATAAACTGCGCATCCTGCTCATTCATCATCACGGTATCGGCCAGCTGCAGCAGCTCTTCATAATGCGGGCGGGCAAGGGTATAGCCGTCCGCCCCCCAGAGCGACGGGCGGTAGTTGCAGTCAAAGACGACCTTGCCCCCGGCGCTTTTCACCTCCGCAGCGAGCCGCTTCATCTGCTTGCGCACTTCCTCATTCATCGCCAGCGTGATGCCGCACAAATGAAGGACATCCACACGGGAAGCCAGAGCAGCCATGTCATAATTGCCCGCCGCTGCGGTGTTGAAGCTGCTCCCCAGCCGGTCTGTGTAGGTGACCCTGCCGGGACGGACGCCGAAGCCATTTTCGAGAAAATACATCCCCAGATGTTGGCCCCCCCGGCTGACCAGAGTCGTATCGATCCCCAGCTTGCGCAAATAAGCGACAGCCGCATCGCCCAGCGGAGTCTCCGGCAGAGTCGTAATGATGGCTCCGTTATGACCGTATCTGGCCAGCGCGGCTGTAACATTAACCCCGGTCCCGGAAAAAGAATACTCCAGCCTGCTGCTCTGAACCAGTGTTTCATAGCCCGGCACCTGCAGCCGCATCATCACTTCGCCAAAAGCAGCAATCCTAGGCATACTGGTCCACCAGCGATTTCATGATACCTAGTAATCTGCGGACATCCTGCACGTTCGTATTGCCTGTGCCGGCATCAATAATGGAAGAATAGACATGCGGGATGACCTGCGGCACCCCTGCCTGAAGGGCAATTTCCAGAATCGGCCCGAAATTGTCCATATCAATGCCGCCTGTAGGCTCCAGGGCAAAACCGGCTTCACCGCAGGCTGCGGCGACGGCACGGTACTCCTCCTCCAGCTTCAAGCCCTGCATGGGAAAATATTTGAGCGCATTGCCGCCCATATCCCGTACCAGGGCAATGGCGGCCTCCACGGGAACAATCGCCTGCGGTGTTATCCCCGAGCTGACCGGACCGGTTGATATGTTCACATAACCCGCCTGCCCGCAGGGAGAAACCAGGCTGTTGATCCAGCTGTCCCGGGCTCCGAGATTGGCGCGGGTTGCCCCTACTGCCGGAAATACCTGGTTGATATGGCTTCCCGGATAGCTCTTCGCAATCTCCGCCACAACTGCCGCCTGGCGGTTGTCTCCGGCCCCCAGGCCGATGGATACGGCATCCTGAATGTCCTGGCCGTATGCGGTCATGGCAGCGGCCGCTTCCTCTGCGGTGGCGTAATTTTTGGAGAGTACGCCAACCAGGACATGCCCTTCCGCAGCCGCAAAGACGTCTCTGGCATTCCCGATACTGCCTGCCAGCACATTAAGTGCGGCTCTGTTCCTGTACAAACGCTGCTGAATTTGACTCATTCTATTTGCCCTCCACAATGTCATGTATTCTGTCTATGATCACCTGAAGATCATCCCCCTGCAAAGACCGGGGATCGATATCGAAATACCCCTGCTTCACTCCATAGTCCCGCGTGTACACGGCAATTTCGCCCTCGCGCAACCGGTCATTGACGGTCTTGGCATCCACTCCCGCGGCGGAGGCATCGATCTGGATGCGTCCCCGGAATATGGCTCTGCCCGCTTCATCCTGCACGATACGGACCGAAACTCCATGAAGTGTGGTCAGCTGCTGAAGCGCCTCCAGCGCTTTTTTCTCCACTTCACTGTTGTCAGCCTTGTCCTGGTATTCCTCCAGCGCCTGAAGCAGCCCAAAGGTGGTCTCTTTGCCGACTTTCATGCTGCGGCCGATCCCGTGCAGCTGTACCTTTACCCATTCGACATATTTCTTTTTGCCGGCAACGATTCCCGAGGTTGGACCTTCAATGGCTTTGGAGCCGCTGTAGATGGCAAGATCGGAATATTGGACATATTTAAGCAGATCCTCTTCCGCAGCCGCATCGACCATCAGCGGAACTCCGCTGCGCGCGGCAACCTCCCAGGCCTCTTCCACAGAAATCATGTTTTTCTGGACGGTATGATGGGATTTGACATAAAGAATGGCTGCAGTGCGGTCACCGATGGCTTGTTCTATATGCTCCTTACGGCCTTCGTTGGCATATCCGGCTTCCACCACCCGGCCGCCGCCCAGGAAAACCATCGTTTCCACCGGAGCACCGTACTGCACATTGTGGCCCTTCAGCATAATAATTTCATTCTTAAGCACAGGCTCCTGGTGCAGGCGGAGGCTGAGCCGCAGATCACCGCCGGTTACGATGGCCGCCACCGACAGCGCAATGCCGCTGGATGCCGAATTCACGACAACCGCTGCCTCTGACCGGAGCAGCCGGGCAATGTAATCTCCCGATTTATCCACGAGATCCGCGATCTCCACATACTGCTGGCCGCCTCGCTTCATCGCCTCCATGACGGTATCCGTTTGAGCGGAGACTCCAAGGATACTCATTCTCCCGCTGGCATTAATTACGCGTTTCAGTCCATATCTAGCATGTAATGAGTGATCCATTTGCAAAGACTCCTTTGGCCTCAATATAGTGGTCCGCAACCCGGACATCGCCTTCCGAATCCGTCAGTTCCTTCCGGCCTTCTTGCAGGGCAAACAGTGTCAGATTCGCCTGCTGCCCTACACTGATTTCTCCAAGCTCAGGCCTCTTAAGCCACAATGCCGCATTCCGGGTGACCGCATGGATAATCTCCTCCAGGCTGTAGCCCAGATAGAGAAATTTCGACAGCACATTCGACATGCTGTACACAGGGCCGTTCAGCCGGTTCCCCCGGTAGATATCCGTGCTGATTGTATTCAGTGGAATGCCCGCCTTCTTGGCCTGCCCGGCAATCCGGAAGGAAAAGCTTGCGGTGCCATGACCCACATCCAGATGAACTCCCCTTGAGACTGCCTCCAGCAGCCCTTGGAGCGGCGTGCCGTCCGTATGAAACAAATTATTGGACTTGCCGTTGAGATAATGGGTAATGACATCCCCCGGCTGCAGCAGTTCCAGCACTTCGGAAATATCCGGGGGAGCAGAGCCAACATGCACCATCAGCGGAAGCTTCGTCTCAGCCGACAGCGCCCGGGCCAGCTTGAGCGGCTGAATACCGTTTTCTTTGACGACACTTTGGCTTATGCGGGCCTTCAGCCCCACAATGAAATCAGAATAAGCCGCTGCCGCCTGCACAGCCTTGTCCCGGTCAATCCATTCCAGCTGCGACAGCTCATCCGTACGCTCCAGACCGATCCGGGAAATATTCAGAAAAGCCAACACATTGGTGGCAGTGAGCAGGCTTCCAGCATAAAAAGCCCCGATCCGGTCCGCACCGCAGCTCCCGGCATCAACGAGGGTTGTTACCCCCTGTTGTATACCAATTTCGTCGATATGATCGCCATAAGGATGAAGCTCAGGTACGGCATGCACATGCAAATCAATCCATCCGCTGGATACGTATAGCCCGGAGCCGTCCAGCACTGTTTTTCCTTCAGCCCGGCCTGCCGGTGTAATAGCGCTGATGATTCCATCCCGAATGGCGATGTCAACCGTCCGCCCGTCAACCAGCTGCAAATTGCGCAGCACATTCTCTGTGCCCACTTATTCCATCTCCTTCTCCTTCTCCATCTCCATCTCCGGATTGAAAATTTAAAACCGGAGACTGCTCCAACTCGATAATTATAACGTTATAATGTTTATGATAGCACAAGTATGACCCAGATGAGAACCATGATTTAGAAATCCGCACATTTTAACACTGAGGGGGACTGATTAATGGCAAAATTTGCACCAAGTCTTCCTTGCTCACCACATTCCGGGTGTAGGGGCATGGCCTGCCAAGAACAAGGGGACTACAGACAGTGCTTCGATCACGAATTGGCGGGTAGAAACACACAATATCACCCCGACGGTTGAACGGCATCACACTTTGCTGTGGAGCTTACAATGCTCGAATTGTTGGACATTAAACAGGATTCCGCCTGATTTTTACGACTCTGGCTTGTATTGTTGTCCAATCTGCAATATTTTTGTCAATCAGCCTCACGTTAGCCCCATTTATATTGTAAAAAGTGCAGTATTCTCGCCATCATAGCCGAATTAGTACGAATATTGTTGTATATTGTTCAGGATTCTGCCGTGTTTTCGCGATCAAGGAGACATCTTCCGCACAACAAGCAGAAATGGCTGGCCGTCCAAAAGGACGGTAACGTTTCTGTGAGAAATATAGGATGATTTATGGCATGAAACATTTAAATCCTTATATTCAAAGCAAAAACGGCTGCGCCGTCCTTGATACAAGGATGACGCAGCCGTTTCTTTTATGGGAGGAATGATATTAGTAGCTGCTCTGGCTTTGCTCGCCCTTGGCGATAGCCACACCGCCGCTAGTACCGATACGGGTTGCGCCTGCGCCAACCATGATCAGCGCATCCTCTGCGCTGCGCACGCCGCCGGAAGCTTTGACGCCGATGTCAGGGCCAACTGCGGCACGCATGAGCGCGATGTCTTCCTTCGTTGCGCCGCCGGTGGAGAAGCCGGTCGACGTTTTTACAAAGTCGGCTCCGGCTTCTACGGCAAGCTTGCAGGCACGGACCTTTTCTTCCTCCGTAAGCAGGCAGGTCTCAATAATCACTTTGGTCAGCGCTTTGCCGCGGGCCGCATCGACAACTGCAGCGATATCCCGCTTTACCAGCTCGTTGTTACCATCCTTCAGTGCGCCGATGTTGATAACCATGTCAACTTCTCCCGCACCGTTCGAAATTGCGTTCGTGGTTTCAAATGCCTTGGTTTCCGGTGTCGAAACGCCAAGCGGGAACCCGATAACTGTGCAGACCTTCACTTCAGGGGTGTCCTTCAAAACTCCGTAGGCTGTAGCAACCCAAGCCGGATTCACGCAGACCGAAGCAAATTTATAGGTCTTGGCCTCTTCCGCCAGCTTGATGATATCTTCTTTACGGGCATCCGCCTTCAGCAGGGTGTGGTCAATGATCCCGGATAGTGTGTGTGTACTCATTGTGAATTCCTCCATGATAATCGGTAGTAGACTTCGCATTCTTTGTAATCATACCAATAGTGCAGCCCTTTGGAAAGCTGTGGGCAGTCTCCCGCTGCTCTCTGCTTCGCTGAACTCTGCACCCGCAGTACACAAGAGCCCTGCTTCCCTAAGGAGCAAGTCTCTTGTTCACTTTTAACTGCATGAAGGTCTAGCTTATTTCTGTGTCAGCGACTGTATATCAACAAATGGCGTTGCCCCGCCGGTCACGCTTGGGAGTACGCCGTTCCATTTCTCCAGCGCCTTCTCCTGCACCTCGATTTGTTTCAGCTGCACCAGCTCTGGAGTCACCTCCTGCTTCTTGAGCCGCAGGGATTCAGCTTCTGCCTGGGCCTGGGCGATCTTCTGTTTGGCTTCGATCTCGACCCGCCGCAGATCGTTCTCGGCCTTCAGCGCCTGCTGCTGGGCAACCTGCTTAGCTTCAATCGACTGGTTGAAGGCATCCGAGAATTTGAAGTTCACAATATTAATGTCATTTACGACCAGATCGTATTTACCCAGCCGCTTGGTCAGCAGCTCGCTGATTTCTCCTGCAACGAGATCACGCCGGGTTATGAGGTCCTCCGCAGGATATTTGGCGGTAACCTCCTTCACAATTTCCTGAATCGCCGGATTAATAATGACGCCATCGAAATTCCCGCCGATATTATTCATGAGATTATAAGCGGAATCCTTATTGACGGAATAGTTGACAGCCACATGCGTAGATACGGGCTGCAGATCCTTGGACGACGCGGACGTATCCGTCTCAGCTTTGGTAACCTGCGTATTGACCTGAATGACTGTTTGAATGAACGGAATTTTGAAATGGATGCCGGGTGAGAGCATATTGTCGTTGAGTTTGCCGAAAGTTTTATATAGACCCACATGGCCGTACTCCACAGAAGTAAATGCGTTGCCCCCAATAACTACTATAAATAAGACCGCAATAACAATGCTGATGATTTTGCCTGGACGAACCTGCTTAATCTTCGGGTTAACCTCCACTTCCATCTGCCTCCCTCTGAATTATGGTTAATCCTTAACGGTTACCTTTCTATACGGATGAAGAAAGGAAACCGTCGCAAGAAATACACGGTTCAGGGCACCAAAAAAGAAAGAACCCTTCGCCAAGGGTCCTTCTCTGTTCTATAAGCCTAACTGCCCGGCAATTCCAAGTGGAAAAAGGATCACTAATTTGCCCCAGCGCACCAATCTCCACAGCCTAAGTGGAAAAAGGATCACTAATTCAGCTCATTTCGATCCTAAAAGAGTAAAATTACCCAATTAAGTTCCTTTTTTCCATCTAAAACTCTCATTTGTTGATTTGGAGGGAAAATAAGTTCCCTTTTTCCACCTAGCGGTTGTTCACAGGTGTAAGAAATCATATTTTCCTAAATCATAAGTGGAAACGGCTACGCCGTCCTTTTAAAGGACGGCGTGTTTCAGCGAGAAATAGAAGGATAAATATAGCGTGAAACACATAAATTCTTATATTTTATAAAAAGCTGCCCCAGCAGCCATTTTTGGTATTTGGGACAGCCTCTTATCCTCTTATTAACTAATTTAATGATCCTCGCAATAACTAATTTAATGGCCGCCGGACGGCGACAGGCCGATCCGCTTCACCAGCTGGGCGCTTTCCTGATTCAGTCCGGTGAGGGCCACCTTTTTGCCGAGCGCAGTGTATTTCGACATGACCTTGGCAATTGCGCCTGCCGCCGACTGATCCCATATATGCGAATGGGTGAAATCGATGATAATCTGCTCGGGGTCGCTCTCCACCATGAATTGATGGATGAACTGGCTTGTTGTGCCGAAGAACAGTTGGCCATGCACCATATACTGGGTAGAAACCGCCGCCGTATGAACGGTCATGCGGATGGAGGCGATTTTCCAGGCAAAGGCAAGAGCGCTGAGCAGGACACCAAACAGCACGCCTATCGACAGATTATCGGTAGCGACCACTGTAACCACGGTGACAAGCATCACCAGCGCATCACTTAACGGAACCTTCCGCAATGAAGTGAGCGACTTCCATTCAAAGGTGCTGACTGAAACCATGAACATTACGCCGACCAAGGCTCCCATCGGAATCTGCTTCACCACATCGCCCAACACTAGAATCAGGAACAGCAGGAATATCCCGGACACAAAAGTGGACAACCGGGTACGCCCGCCTGATTTCATATTGACCATCGATTGGCCGATCATTGCACAGCCCGCCATACCTCCAAAGAAGCCGGTGACTATGTTCGCCAGCCCCTGCCCCTTTGCTTCACGGTTTTTGTCGCTTCCGGTGCCGGTAATGTCATCAATGAGGGTCGCGGTCATCAGCGATTCCAGCAGTCCGACTACGGCAAGCGACAGGGAATATGGCAAAATAATCAGCAGCGTATCCAAGGTAAATGGAAGCTCGGGGAGATGAAATACGGGCAATGCCGAGGTGATGTCTCCCATATCGCCAACGGTTCTCACATCCAGATGAAGCACGATACTGAGCACGGACACTGCTATAATCGCCACAAGCGCCGAAGGCACCGCCTTGGTGAACCGGGGAACAGTATAGATAATAAGCAGCGTAAGCGCCACTAGAGCATACATCACCCAGCCTTGCCCGCTGAAATGTGTCAGCTGCGCCATAAAGATCAGAATCGCCAGCGCGTTGACAAACCCGGTCATGACCGGCTGCGGCAAAAAGGTGATAAATCTCCCGAGCTTCAGCATCCCCATAAAAATTTGCAGGATTCCCGCCAGCACAGTGGCTGCGAATAAATACTCTAGGCCGTGGTTCAGCACCAGGCTGCCGACTAATAGAGCCATCGCCCCGGTGGCCGCCGAAATCATGCCGGGCCTGCCCCCGGCAAATGCCGTAACGATTGCAATGCAGAATGAGGCGTATAAACCCACCATCGGGCTGACTCCGGCAAGAATGGAAAAGGCTATCGCCTCCGGGATCAGGGCAATAGCCACGGTCATCCCCGATAGAACATCGCTTCGTGTGTTGGAAAACCACACGTTCTTCAAACTAAGCTGCTTCAAAACCTTGTTCCTCCTGTGTCTGGATAGGGTATACAGGACTTTTTCACAAAAGTCCGGGCCCGGTGCAACGCCAATGTTACTCATTGTACCTGACCCGCCATAACCTCCACAAAAGTTCAATCTGGTGCTGTAAGCGTTATACATGACGATATTCTCGCTTTTTCTGCCCTATTCGCCCAAATTCTATATATTGAAATTTTTCGGGTTCAGCAGTTTTAGCGGTACAGTCCCGAAGCCTTTACTTCATTGAAGAAGGTGTTGAACTCATCAATATTCAGCTGCTGCGCGGCATCGGACAACGCCGTAGCCGGATCGGGATGCACTTCCACCATAATGCCGTCGGCGCCAGCAGCGAGCGCAGCCTTGGCGCAAGGAATCAGAATGTCCTTGCGGCCGGTAGAGTGGGTCACATCTACCAGCACGGGCAGATGGCACTCCTGCTTGAGAATCGGCACAGCTGAAATATCAAGTGTATTGCGGGTCGATTTCTCATAGGTGCGGATGCCGCGTTCAATCAGCATAATCTCCATATTGCCCCGGGACATAATATATTCCGCCGCATGAACGAACTCATCCAGCGTAGCGGACAATCCCCGCTTCAGCAGCACCGGTTTGTTCACTTCTCCCACGGCCTTGAGCAGTTCGAAGTTATGCATATTCCGCGCGCCAACCTGAATCACGTCCACATAATCAAGCGCCTCTTCAATATGCCGGGGGTCGACAATTTCACTAATGGTCAGAAGGCCGTACTCTGTGGCTGCTTCCCGCAGAATTCTCAGGCCGTCCATTCCCAGTCCCTGAAAATCATAAGGGGAGGTACGGGGTTTGAAGGCTCCTCCGCGCATAACCTTCACTCCGGCCTTCTGCAACGCTGCGGCAACGGTACGGGTCTGTAATTCACTCTCTACCGAGCAGGGTCCGGCAACCATCAGCGAAGATAATCCGCCAACGGTTACACCCCCAGGCAGAACGATCACTGTATCTTCCGCGTGGTTCTTCCGGGCCACCAGCAGGGACTTCTTATGATCCGTACTTTGCAGATCAAGCGATGCGGAGAAAATCTGCTTGAAGAGGGTGCGGATCGTCCCGCTTGTGAAAGGCCCCTTGTTGCTTGCCACCAGCTTCTCCAGCATCTGTTTTTCCCGTTCGGGATCGAACTTCGGCACACCCTGCTTTTCTTTTACAGCTCCAATTTCCTGCACGACCTGGGCCCGCTCGGAGATTAGCTCCAGCAGTTGTCCATTGATTTCATCCAGGCGGGCTCTCAGCCCTTCCAATTCCACGTTGCTCATTACCTTCCACTCCTTTTTGTAAATGAATTTGATGAAAGAACGCAAAAAGGCCCCCCGCCGCAAGGGACGAGGAGCCGTGGTACCACCCTAATTTAGAAATTAATCACTTCTGAGGATTCAGTAAATCAAACCCTTCAGACAGAAATCAACTCTGTCTTACACCCGTTAACGCGGAGCGCGGGCCTCCCTACGCATACCTGCTGCAGCAGTGTACTTCAGGGGCCGACTCGGAAGTGAACTTCAGCGCAAAGCGTCTCTTGAGGGTGCTCTCAGTCTCCGGCACACCTTCCCTGTTAAGATCCGTTCCCCGCGCTTACTCTCTTCGTCATCGTCATTTCATTATGGCTGGCACCTCAAATGCACCAGTTTCTGCTATCTTAATCAAAATAGGAATCACATGCAAGATATTTATTCACCACACCTCGACTTTTAATACAGTAAATTACCGAAGTATCCGGTGAATTCCCTTATACCAAGCACAACATAGCCTGCCTCAGAAAAATTTGCCGACGATATTTGTAATCGCTTCGCTTCTAAGCGGCTTACTGATATACTCATCCATACCGGCGGCCAGGCACAGTTCACGGTCACCTTTGAGCGCATTTGCCGTAACGGCAATAATGACCGGCTGCTTGTCCGGCGGCAGCGTTTCTTTGATCGCCTGCGTAGCTTCCAGACCATTCATGCGCGGCATCTGCACATCCATAAAAATAAGGTCATAGCTCCGGTCGCGGGCCATCTCCATCACCTGCAGCCCGTCACCCGCAACATCGACGGCATAGCCGCGTTTCTCCAAAATTTTACGCAGCACAATCTGATTAATTTCATTATCCTCCGCGACCAGAATCCGCAAGGACCGTTCGCCAGCCGGTGCTTCGTCCCCCTCATTGCCGCTTGCGGCATCCGGTAAGCTGCCGCTTTGCTCCCGGAGCTTCACTGTGAACACAAAAGATGCCCCTGTTTCTACCGTAGTATCCAGTGCGATTGAACCCCCCATCATCTCCACAAGCTGCTTGGTGATCGCCAGTCCCAGCCCCGTCCCTTCATGCCGCCGGTGCATGAAATGATCCAACTGGTAGAAGGGCTCAAACAACCGGCCGCGGGAGCTCTCAGGAATGCCGATCCCTGTATCCGCCACGGTGAATTCAAGCGTTACCCTTCCCTCAGCTCTTGCCAGTACCCGCAACGTCACCTTGATCCCGCCAGTGTAGGTGAACTTCACGGCATTTCCCACCAAATTGAGCAGAATCTGCTTCAGTCTTTCACCATCGCCGATCAGCTGCTCCGGCACATCCGGACCGATGCTGACCTCAATCTTCAACCCCTTTTTATCAGCTTTGTGCTGCAGCAGCTCAAGCACCGAATCCACACAGGGCATAAGCATAAACGGCTCTTCATGAAGAATTGTTTTTCCGGCCTCAATTTTGGAAAAGTCCAGCACATCGTTGATGATCGCAAGCAGGGTATCCCCGCTTTGACGAATGATATCCAGATACTCTCTCTGCAGTGAACCCGGCTCACTCATTTCCAGCAGCAGGTCGGTCATTCCGATCACGCCATTCATGGGCGTGCGGATCTCATGGCTCATCATCGCCAGAAATTCGCTTTTGGCCCGGTTGGTTTTTTCCGCAGCCTCTTTGGCAATCAGCAGCTTCTTCTGGTCGGTAATATCCTTAGCGATGATATAGAATCCCACCGTCTCTTTATTGATGATGATCGGTGCAATCGTCGTCAGCACCTCAACAGAGTACCCTTCCCGGTGCCAAATATGGTCGATATTCACTTCTGCAGGGCTGCCTTCTTTGGAATAGGTGATTACTTCCCCAAGGTGCTCTGCCCCGATAATCCGGCCCACATTCATTCCGGCCAGCTCCGGTATGCTGTAGCCTGTAAGCTGGCAGGCCTTCTCATTCCCGTTAATGATCCTCCCCTCGAGATCAAGGGAAATGATCGCGTCATGATTATACTTCTTCAAGGAAGTATACCGTTCTACAGACTCCTGCAGCTTCTGTTCCACAATCTTGCGTTCTGTAATATCACGGCCTACGGCGAGCACACTGTACTGTGTGCCTTCTTCAATCAGCCGAAGCGTGAATTCAATCCACAGATAACGGCCGTCGGTATGCAGAACCCGTATCTGGACTCTCTGAAAGTCTTGAGCTTCGGGGAAATGGAGCGCCGCTAAATCATCGGGATGAATCAGCCCGCGAATATCCCGGCCCACCAACTGCTCTGAATCATAGCCCAGCACCTCGCTTACCGAAGGCGAGCAGTATCTGCAGATGTTGTCTGAAGTCGCATAATAGACCACATCCGAGATGTTGGCCACAATCTGCCGGTACAGCTTGTCCGCAGGCGAAAACGGCTCATCCGCCGGTTCTTCAGCAGCAAGCTCTGCGGTATGGATTAAATAATACAGCTTCTCTCCGGTCGAAGGATCGCTGACAAGCGTCATATGTAGCTGTATCGGCACATGCGTTCCGGAGGCGGAGGACAAATGGATTGCACCCTCAATAAAAGGAGTTTCTCCAGCATCCAGAGCCCGCACCATCGCTGTATATGATTCCAATGAATCCTCGCATACAAGCTCTTTGAGATGTTGCGACAGGAGCTGTTCCTCCGTAAATCCAAGCAGCGAAGTTACAGCCGGATTCACGCTGGTCCATTGCCCGTTAACGGAAAGGAACGCTACTCCAACCACTCCAGTCTTACATACATGCTCAAAGTGGGAATATCCTTGTGCTTGCTGTCTTAACATGTAGTCACCGCCCGTTTGTGGAGTATCAAACGCAAGAATTTTATATAAAATCTTCAATATAAATATCTTGTATTATTAGGCGAAAGTCAAATGGTAATCTAAGCTTGGTTTCAGTTGAACCAAACCGTTTTTCAGGCGGAGTTCTCCCCAGATCCACACCTATCGCTGCTTCATTCCCTCTCTCCTGAAATGTCTGCAGCATCACGCAATTCCGGCTAAAAGCTTCTCCACAGCCTCTGTCAGGGTCTTCACCTGAAAGGGTTTGGTAATATATCCGGAAAAACCTGATTTTTGGGCCCGTTCGATGTCCGAGCGTTGGGCAAAGGCGCTGATCGCCAGCACGGGTATCGGACGGGTTGATTCGTCATTCTTGAGCTCGTCCATAGCTTCATATCCATTCAGGTCGGGCAGACCAATATCCAGAATAATCAGATCCGGCAGCTTCTGCCGGGCGATCTGCAGACCAAGCGCTGCCGTCTCTGCTTTCAGCAATCGTACAGAAGGCAGGTTTTTTTTGAAGATATGATGCATCAAAGCCATGTTGAGTTGATTATCTTCCACGTATAGCACTGTCTGCTTGTATTCTATCACCAGCTTGTCCCCCTAAATGTTCAGCGTAAGCCCTCTGATGAGACAGCCGAAAAAAATAAAAAGCCGAAGAAAGGGACCATTCCCCCTTCTCCGGCTCATGTTCGGCTCATTTGCATGTCCGACTCATTTCCGCCTCATATATGGTGATTACAGAAAAGTATAGGCTATTACACTGGTATCTTTGTCGAAATCCCAATCCACGTAGATGTCGGCAAGCTCCTTGCCAAGCATCGGTGCAATCGTGGTGGTATCCTCCAAGTATCGTTTTTCCATCTTGCGTTTGGTTGTTTTGAGCGTGTTCTCATAACCGAGGCCGATCAATTCCTTCTCTAGAGGAATCAGAATGCCTTCACGTTTAATAATCAGGGTGCGGGGGCCCAACCACCAGGAATCGGTATGCACCGGCTCCTTCTGCACCTTTCTGCTTACTTCGTTAATTTGGGCATGAACCTCATCCCGCCCGGCATAATCGTCAATAGCTACATCATCATTCTTGATAAGCGCAACGATTATTCCTGAAGCGTTATGTATCCCCCAATCATAAAAAAGCTCGCCGACCTCAATAGCCATCGTGTCCTTCAGGTAAGCTGAAAGCTCGGGAAGCAGCGATTTCATCAATAGCTCCCGTGTATACCGAAAAGCCTGTTCCTCTTCCTTGTTAAGCAAAAACCGCTCTACAGGGCCGATAAAATTTCGTATATGCAGTGCTATGCATTGCTTCCCGATGGAAGCATGTATAGACTCGGGTCCCTTCCCGAATCGCTCCCGAAGCAGTCTTCCTGCATAACTGGATAGTTGGCTAGTAAGTTCCGTAGTGCTCATTCAATTTCCTCCAGCAATTATATTCTTTTGTCTGAGTGTGTAGTGTGGGGAGAACTTACCTGCTGAAAGAAACGGTTAGTTCTCTTAAGTATAATATTATCCAACAACTTCGTATACAGTAAAATTAGTCTAGATCATTGACTTTTTAAATTAAGTTGCTTACAATTAAATCACTATAAATTAATATGATGTATAATACGGAGGTTGAAACAGCAATGAGTGTCTATCAATATAGTGCCCGCAGCATACGGGGCAAGGAAACCAGCCTGGAGCAATACAAGGATAAGGTGCTGCTCATTGTAAACACTGCCAGCAAATGCGGCTTCACCCCGCAATATTCGGATCTGCAAAAGCTGTACGAGAAGTATCAGGACCAGGGACTGCAGATACTGGGTTTTCCCAGCAACCAGTTCGGAGAGCAGGAGCCGGGCACTAATGAAGAGGTTAATATATTTTGTCAGATCAACTACGGGGTCAGCTTCCCGATCTTCGAGAAGTTGGATGTCAAAGGGGAGCATCAGCATCCTCTATTCACCTATCTCACAGAACAGGCAGGGTTCGAAGGGTTTGATACCACGGACTCAAACGGCAGGCTGCTGCAGACTCTGCTCCAGGAGCGTGATCCTGCGGCACTTGCAAATGACGAGATCAAATGGAATTTCACCAAATTCCTCATTGACCGTCAAGGAAATGTCGTGAAACGCTACGAATCCCCAGTTGATCCGATGGATCTTGAACCGGCCATTCAACAGCTGCTGTAGGCCAACGGAACCTCGAACAGCATTTCCGGTTTCAGTTTTCTTTTCATATAAGCATCCCCTTTCTAGCCAATAAGAATTCCCTAATTATCCAAACAACATACAATTACCAAAAAAAGGAGATGTACAGAACAAAATGGCTGCGCGGCCTAGACGGGATAGATTTCAGTTTAGCTTTGCCTGGGGAAGTTTTTAAATCCTTCGAAAATTCCAAGTGGAAAAAGGTACACTAATTCAGCTCAGTTCGCTCCTGAGTAAGTAATATAGACCCATTAGGTTTCCTTTTTCCACTTCATTCTTACATTTATTGATTTGTGAGAGAAATAAGCTCCCTTTTTCCAACTAGCACTGCTCACCTGCTTCTTCGCAAGCCCGAATCATCAGGAAAAATAGACTTTATCGCGAAATAATGTCTTCTCATTCCGCTTCATGCAGCACGCTGGCCCGATTGCTTCTGCAACTTCTAGGACCTGGGGCTGTCCATAGAGCCATAAAATGGCTGCTTGGGGATAGCCCTCTGTTTTTAAGTAGGATTAACGTGAGCACTTGGGTGTACGCTGCGCGAACGGACCGTTGTTCCAACCGCTGTGCTCTCCAGATTTTTTCATCCCCCTTAGCGGTGAAAATTCCGGAGACCAAGGCGAACGCTGCCGCTTTTCCACAATCAGACCGTTCTCTCCGCTGTTTAAAGAGGAAACGCCAAACCGCAAATGACCAAAACACAGAGCAGCGATTCTCCAATAACAGGAGAATCGCTGCTCTGCTTACTTTTTTGGGTTTTCAGTAATTTAGAAGAGCTGTCTCTATTGTAGAAATCTACTTATTGGATAGCCCCTTTAGGGACAAGCTAACCTTACTTCCCCCGGCAAAGCCTCTGTGAACACTTCGAAACCCTAACAAGCCGAATTCAGCTCAACCGCTCATGTCAAAAATTATGAATATGCCTCGTTCACGTATACTTTATTGCAGCTGCCAGTCGCTGATCTTGAAATCTTTTTTGGCCAGCTTCTCCTCCACCAGGAAGTTCTTCGTGCCTTCAAGCAGCTTTGTTCCCTCCTCAGTGAACGGCGTATCCTTGATGTCGCTGATCGGACTCACCTGCTTCGCCAGCTCAGGTGTGGTATCGCCGATTTCGGCCAGGAACTGATAATACTCATCTTCATGCTGCTTCAGATCGGCCAGTGCCTTCTCACGGGCCGCATTCCACACCTTCGGGAAATCCGGGAACTTCTTCAAATACTCCTCCGATACTACAGTCGCACTGGAGCCCAGCAGATCGGGATGGCTTGAAGCATCATCCAGACGGGTGTAGCCCTGGTCAATCAGCTTCAGCGCAGGTACCCCTGTATTGGTTGTAGCATCTACATCCCCGCGGGCCAATGCTGCGGTGGCGTCAGGAGTAAGCATATGGACCAGCTTATAACCGGTTACCCCCTCCTGCTGGAGCAGGCCGACTATATAACGGTGCATGAAGGAGCCTTTTTGAATAGCGATGGTCTTGCCCTGCAGATCCTTCACTGTCTCAGGACCATCCTTCTTGCCAATCAAATAGCCTACGGTGCGGGCTGAGGTTTGAGCGATTAATCTCGTCTTGGCCCCGGAAGCATAAGCGATAATTGCCGGGGTATCGCCAAGACTGCCGAAGTCCAGGCGGCCGCTGATCAGCGACTCCGTCTGGTCCGGACCGTTCGGGAAACCGGTGAGCTTCACTTCGGTAATGCCGTACTTCCTAAGCTCTTCCTGAATAATACCTTTGTAGAGGCCCCAGCCCTCCGCACCGCCCGGCAGATTCAGCTTATTGGAGCCGATAAAACCAAAATTCAGCACCGCCGGGACATTGCCGGCTGCTTCTGCACCTGCTGCCCCGGCAGTGTTCCCTGCCGCTGACTTGGAATTTCCTGCTGAATTGGCATTATTGCCGCAAGCCTGCAGCACCAGCATGACCATGACCACACCCGCAGTGAACGCGAGGCGGCCCCTCTTGGCCCATCCGCCCTGACTCTCTCTGTACGTATGTTTCATAGATGTAATCTCCCCTCAATCTTCTGCTGAAAAATAGATCATGTCTCAGAATCCGGCTCTGGCTGCCAGCTTATACATAAAGTCATGACTGGCTACCGGCTGTCTGCCTTTGCCCCAGCCTACCTTTTCACGGTATCCGCCAAGCAGCCCCTGCTGCTCCAGCTCCTCTTCGGTCACTCCCGTGACCGTTTCGGAATCCGGAGCGACATACAAGGCGTCTACAGGGCAGTACAGCTCGCACATGAAGCAGGTCTGGCAATCGCTCTGCCGGGCGATAACGGGGATTCCGCCTTCTACCTGGTCGAACACATTTGTCGGGCAGACAGATACACACTGGTTGCATTCTACACACCTGGCAGCGCTGATGACTTCAATCACAACAGTACACTCTCCTTCGCTACTTCCTCTGTTCTCACCCAGACCTGATCCAGCCCGCCGCTAATCAGGCGGTGATGCTGGCCGTTGTCAATTGCTTGATAATCCTCCCGCTTGTGCATGCCCCGGGTCTCCGTTCTCGCAAGCGCGGAGCTGTACATCCAGCGGGCCGTCGCCGTCATGGCCTCCGCTTCACGGGCCCGCACACCTTCGGGCGTGCGCTGGATTTCCCGGCTGCGCTGCTCTTTCCACAGCCCATCCAGCCGCTTCAGAGAAGAACTCAGCCCCTGCTCCGTGCGGAACAGATTGATGTCGTAGGGCTTCACTTCCGCCTGCACCGCTGCGGTATATTCTGCTGCCCGTGCAGCCGCGCCCGGCTGCACCTGCCGGTGAACCAGCGGCGAGGAAGACAGTCCGGCAGGCGTGCGGTCCGCCGCATGTCTGCCCAGGCCCGCCGCATAAGCCGCTGCCCCTTCTCCGGCGAAGGAGCCCGAAGACATCGCCCAGGCGGCATTGTGGCTGCCGCCGCCGGTAAAGCCGCCGCAGATCAGCTCGCGGGTCGCAGCATCTCCTGCGGCATACAAGCCGGGTACGCCCGTGCCGCAGGCCTCATCCGTGATGCGGATGCCGCCGGTGCCCCGCACCGTGCCTTCCAGCCGCAGCGTCACCGGAAAGGCATCCTTGAAGGGATTGATGCCCCGACGGTCGAACGGCAGGAAGAAATTCGTCTGCGCGACCCGCAGCAGCGGCTGCAGCTCCTCCGAAGCTCCGTCCAGCTTGGCGTATACCTGCCGCCCGGACAGCAGGTTTCGGGCAATGACAGAGCGCCCCTTCTTCGAGCCGGCCCCCTCTACTACACTGCCGTCCTCATAATAGAAGCTGGCATAGCTGTAATACGCCGTCTTCGTGACGGAAGAGAAGGTGGGGCAGATGGCGTAAGCATTGGAGAACTCCATGCCCGACAGGCTGGCCCCCGCCTCGGCGGCGAACAAATATCCGTCGCCGGTCAGAACGTTGCAGCCCAGCGCCTTGCTGAGGAAGGCACAGCCGCCCGTGGCAATAACCACGGCTCCCGATTGCACACTCCAGGTCTCTCCGCTCTGGGTCTGCACCCCGGCGGCTCCGGCTACGCCGTGTTCATCGGCCAGCAGCTCCAGCACCGGGCTGTGATCGAGAATTGTTACGCCCGCCTTCTTCACCAGCCTGCGCATCAGCCGCATATATTCCGGCCCTTGCAGGCTTCTGCGGTACTGGTTGCCCTGCTCATCCAGCGGGAACGGATAACCTGACACACCCAGCCTGTTCATGTTCTCATAGGTACGGTCCAGCACCCGGTCCATCCAGCGGTGTTCGGCCAGCTGGCCGCCCATCGTATAGCGGCTGGCTTTTGCCTCCTCACGCAGCCCCGCATCCGGCTTCACATACCAGACACCTGTACCCGAAGGCGCCGTTGCGCCGCTGGAGCCGCAGTAGCCTTTATCGGCAAGAATGACCCTCGCTCCTTTGGCCGCTGCTGTAAGTGCCGCCCAGGTTCCTGCCGGTCCTCCGCCGATAACCAGCACATCCGCTGTTAGATTAAGCGTTCCTTTAAATACCGCTTGATTCATTGTCATAGCCTCCTTGGTTTCATGAACTTACCCTTGATAGCTGTCACGCCAATGCAGAAATTTGTGTTCAATGATGCGGAACAGAGTATCGATTAGCTTGCCTACCACGGCGAAAATAAGAATGCCTACAAAAATAACCTCTGTATTGGAATTTTGCTTCCCTTCATTAATCAGGAACCCCACGCCGGACTGTGAACCAATCAGTTCAGCCACAACCAGTCCAATCCAGGCCACCGCCATCGACAGCCGCAGCCCCAGCAGAATGCCGGGCAGTGCCGCCGGAAGAATCAGCCGCCTCAGCTTCTGCACCGGGTTGAAGCCCAGCACTTTAGCCACTTCAAACAGCTTGTTGTCCACACCCCGGATGCCCATAAAGGTATTGATGTAGAGCGGGAAAAATGAACCGCTTATGATAATGACAACCTTCGAGACCTCGCCAAAACCGAACCACAGGATAATCAGCGGCGCAATTGCCAGATGGGGAACCAGCCGCAGCACCTGAATGCTGGGGTCCAGCAGGTATTCCGCACTGCGGAACAAGCCGGTCAGCACACCGAACAGCAAGCCAAGGATACCGCCGATAAGAAAACCGATACCCGCTCTGCCCATGCTGACGCCCAGATGATGGGCCAGCTCACCGCTCACCGTGAGTCCGGCAAAAGCTGAGAGAATCGACAGCGGCGTTGGCAGAAACTCCGGCGAGGCCAGTCCGGCACTGCCGGCAAGCTGCCACACTGCAATTCCTGCGGCGGGGAGGGCTGCGCCGGTTCCGAAGCCGGATAGAAACCTCTTCCCGTAAGGTGATCTTGATGTTCTTACGTTCTTATATGCAGTAACGGGAGCTGTTCCGCTATAATCCCGGGCTTCCCTTACCCCTTTGGCAGTCTTGACAATCGCCTCTATTCCTTCACTCATGGTGCATATCTCCTCCTACCCTTGATAGCTGTCCTGCCATCTCAGCAGACGCCGTTCAATCAGACGGACGATCGTATCACTCAGCAAACCGGCAGCCGCAAAAACAATAATGCCCACGAATACTACAGGCGTGTCGGCAAACTGGCGGGCATCCGACATCATATAGCCTATACCGGAGGTGGAAGCGATCAGTTCGGCGACCACAAGCCCCAGCCAGGAGAGCCCCAGTGACAAACGCACACCGAGCATAATGTTCGGCACCGCCGCCGGCAGCACCAGACGGACAATCTGCTTCACCCGGCTGAAGCCCAGCACCTTGGAGACCTCGAACAGTTTATTGTCAGTGCCGCGAATACCCATAAACGTATGGATATAGACCGGAAAAAAAGCACCTTTGGCGATCAGCAAAACCTTCGATTCCTCTCCTATGCCAAACCATAGAATGAACAGCGGCACTACCGCCAGACTGGGAATCATACGGATCATTTGCAGCGAAGGATCAAGCAGCTTTTCCGATTTGCGGAACAGTCCAACCAGCATCCCAAACAGCAGCCCCAGCCCCCCGCCAAGGAAAAATCCCGATAATGCACGGACGGTGCTGATCTGCAGATTGGTCCATAAATCGCCGCTGGATGACAGCATAACGAATGACTCGGCAATCGTATAGGGAGTCGGGAACAGCATGCCGGAGATCATTCCGTAATGCCCCAGTACCTGCCAGAGAATCAGAATGCTTCCGGGCAGCAGCAGGCCAAGTCCGGCCATGGCTGCTTTTCCCGGTCTTCCGGCGGTGCCCACCGCCGCAGCCCTTTGGGTCATGAGTGCTTCCTCCTTCTTCAGTTTTCTAAATCCCGGCCCCGTCCGTCAGCTCCAGCTCATCCACCTTTTCAAAGGTATTCAGCACCTTAAGCCGAAGCTCCTGAAAAGAAGTTGTGGTTTTTTTGCGCGGATACGGCAGGTCCACCGGAATAATCCTGCGGATTTGGCCCGGACGCGGTTCCAGAATAACTACCCGGTTGCCCAGGAATACCGCTTCATCAATGTCATGGGTGACAAAAATCATCGTGGTCCGGTTCCGCCGCCAAATGTCCAGCAGCACCGTCTGCATATGGGCACGGGTGAACGCATCCAGCGCCCCGAAAGGCTCATCCAGCAGCAGAATCTTCGGATTGCGCAGCAGCGCCCGGGCAATCGCCACACGCTGGGCCATCCCGCCGGACAGCTCACGCGGATAGGCTTGTTCGAAGCCCTTCAGCTTGACCAGCTCAATCAGCTCATCGACCTTCCGCCGGATGTCGGGTTTCCCGAGCGGGAGATCGGAGGCGATATTCTTCTCCACAGAAAGCCAAGGGAACAGGCGGTGCTCCTGAAAAATAAACCCTTTATCAATGCCCGGCCCGCCAATCTCCGCCCCCTCCAGTGTGACTCTGCCGGTATAGCCGGTGTCGAGGCCGGCAACGATGCGCAGCAGCGTGCTTTTTCCGCAGCCGCTTGGGCCGATGACCGTAATGAATTCGCCTTCCTGCACCTGAAGCTCGATATTCTGCAGTGCCTGCACCTGACCCCCGGCTGTGCTAAAGCTCTTGTTCAGCTGTGTGACCGACAGCAAAACTTCTCCCATACCCGTTCCTCCTTCAGCTTAAATTCTCTCAGGCGGCAAAAAAAACAGAGGTCCCGTGCAGTGGATTAGCACGGATACCTCTGTTGGAACAGTCGGCATATTTAATTCAAAGTAAATCTATTGGAATTTGTAAATTTAAAATATCATCTATCTATGGCTCTGTCAACAAAATTTCACAATTAGATCAGATACCTCAGATAGATATAGATGCTTGAAATTACAATCGACAGCAGCATCAGAGGAAAGCCGAATTTTAAATATCTCATAAACGTGATGGGATATCCTTCTTTTGACGCGAGGCCCGCTACAATAAGATTCGCACTCGCGCCGATCAGCGTCCCGTTCCCCCCCAGACATGCGCCGAGCGCGAGGCTCCACCATAAAGGCTCCAGGTTATGAATGCCCAGATTGCCCATCTCCTGAATCAGAGGAATCATTGTCGCTACAAAAGGAATGTTATCCAGAAAAGCGGAGGCTATCGCGCTCAGCCATAAAATCAGCATCGAGCTGGCTGCCAGGTTTCCGCCGGTAAGCTCCATCGCTTTACCTGCCAGTTCAGCGATTACCCCCGTCTCCACAAGTCCTGATACGAGCACAAACAAACCGATAAAGAAAAAGATTGTAACCCATTCCACACTGGCAAAAGCTTTGTGCAGCATCTGCTCTCCTCCGGTGAGGAGAAGCAGCAGAAAGGCCCCGGCCAGCGCTACTGTCGCCGACTCCAGATGAATCGCCTGATGCAGAAAAAAGCCGAGAATCGTCAGGCCCAGCACCCAAAGGCATTTATGCAGCAGCTTGCAGTCAGTGATCATCGCCCGCTCGTCCATCTCCATCACACTCCGCTGCAGCTCGGGCGAAGATTTCAGCTGCTTGCCGAACATGAGCAGAAACAGCGGCAAATACGCCATAATGATAATCAGGATCACCGGAGTAAGGTTGCTGATAAATGCCATGAATGTCAGCTCCTTCACAGCGCTGCCAATCATAATATTCGGCGGATCTCCTATCAGCGTTGCTGTTCCGCCTACGTTCGAGGCAATAATCTGCGACAGCAGAAAGGGCAGCGGGTGAATGCGCAGCTGCCTTGTAATACTGAAAGTGATCGGCACCATCAGCAGTACGGTCGTCACATTATCGAGAAAAGCAGAGGCCAGCGCGGTAACCAGCACCAGGGCCACCAATATTCGTTTGGGCTCACCCTTGGCCAGCTTGGCCGCTTTTACTGCCACATAACTGAACAAGCCCGTCTCTGCGGTAATCCCTACCATCATCATCATACCTGCCAGCAGCCCAAGCGTATTGAAATCAATATGCTCAAGCGCTGTTTCCTGCGGGACAATTCCCGCTGCAATCATAACCAGGGCTCCGAGCATCGCCAGAATCGTGCGGTGTACCTTCTCAGAAATAATTAATCCGTATGTAAACAAAAATATCCCTATCGCCCAAATCCCTTGCTGTTCCATAATACCTCCCGTTCAAATTCGTATTGCCTATAGTATACAATGTTAATCTCTATTCCTTATTGCATCCTGAGGCCCGCCGGCTCCTTAAACGCCGCCAGCTTCCCTTTGCTCTGCACAATAATCATCCCGCTCTCGAGCAGAGTAGGGAGCAGCGGGCCGAGAAGCTTGGCCCCATATTTCCAGGCTACCTTCCCCGTCTGCGCATTGATTGCTACGGCCTGTCCCTTCTGAAGGACATAGACCTTGCCGCCTCCGGCAACCGCAGATCCCTGATTTACGGTGTCATAATCGGCTGCTGCCTCTACATCCATGGCATGGGTCCAGACCGTTTTGACAACAGGAGCCGTGGCGGTCCAGTCATAATCACTGTTATTTCCAACGTAAGAGGTATGTGAATCAGCCCAAGCTGAATGTACGGAGCACGGCGCAAACAGCAGGCTTAATCCGGCAGTGATAGCCCAGACCTTCCGTCTGATCTGTAATTTTTTCATCAAGGGGTCCTCCTTATGGATGAGCTATACATATCACTTTACACTAAAGCCAGTATACCTCACCCCCTCCTCAATTCAATAATTTTCCACGCCCTCTCCCCTGCCCGAAATCTCATGGATGAAAACGGTAAAATCCAATACACTAAACCTAAGCAAATTCTCCATTCCGCGCATTAACAAACTTACGCTCATATACTTACATTTTGTAAGTTATTATGATACAATAACTTGTATTCCTCCTTTATGGACAAGCGTACGGGCAAACTGCTCATCATGAGGTATTATTCTAAATAACAAGGGGTTATAAAAGATGGACAATCACGCGAAAGAACAAGTGCCGGAATTTGAATTCGGCCTATACACTTTAGGGGATATCGTAACCGACTGCCATACAGGGCAGCGGATCAGCCCCCAGCAGCGGATGAAAGAGGTCATTGAGGCGGCCAAGCTGGCCGATGAAGCAGGGCTTGATGTGTTTGGGGTGGGTGAGCATCACCGGCTGGATTTTGTCATTTCCTCAGTGCCGGTGGTGCTGGCTGCCATTTCCCAGGTGACGAAGCGGATTAAGCTGACCAGTGCGACAACGGTGCTGAGCACTATCGACCCTGTGCGGGTCTTCGAGGATTTTGCCACCCTGGACCTGCTGTCCGGCGGCCGGGCGGAAATCATCTCCGGCCGGGGTGCTTTTCTGGAGTCCTTTCCGCTGTTCGGGTATGACATGGAGGACTACAAACAGCTTTTTACCGAGAATCTGGAGCTGCTGCTGCAGCTGAACCAGCGTGAAGTAATGAATTGGCAGGGGAATTTCCGCTCTCCGCTGAAGAATGCGGAAATAGCCCCACGCCCTTTACAGCATAAGCTTCCCCTCTGGGTCGGCATCGGCGGCTCCGCCGACAGCGCCGCACAAGCCGGAAGCCTCGGCGTAGGCATGGCGATCGCCATTCTCAGCGGCAGTCCGGAGCCCTTCCAGAACCTTGCCGATACCTACCGCCGGCGCGGAGCCGAAGCTGGACATGCCGCAGCAGACCTGAAGATCGCCATCACCAGCCATGGTTATATTGCCAAGACCTCACAGCAGGCACTTGATGAATATTACCCTTACTATTACAGCTACCGCAATGCCATCAGTCCGCAGCCCGGCCAGGAATACCGTGTCCCGCGCAGTGATTTTGGCCGCTTCGTCTCACCGGTCAATACACTGGCTGTCGGCAGCCCGCAGCAGATTATTGAGAAAATTCTCTACCAGCATGAGCTTTTCGGCCATAACCGCTTCATGACCCAGCTGGATATCGGCGGACTTCCGTATGCCAAGGTGGCAGCCGCTATTGAACTGCTTGCCACCGAGGTAGCTCCGGTTGTGCGGCGGGAAATTGCGAAGAAGAACAGCGGCATCTCACCCGCGCGCAAACTATAAACACCATTAATATTTACGTTTCGGACCGGTAGGATTTGCCTAGCTCTGGACTCAAGCCAAAGTAATGGCGGAAATTATAGATCAGCGGATTCCAGCAGGCCGGATCAATATGATGTTCACTGGCGGCCAGTTCCTTATGGACATGCACCTGCGTGCTCTGCGTCTCGACAATTGCAAAATGCGGTGAATCTTCCGGAATACGGATATGGTTCACCCGTGCTTCAATCTGGATCGGACATTCAGCAATTCTGGCCGTTAATACTGTAACGGATTCGGCCTTCGTCAGTCCTGAGTAAGCAAATTTATCCTTTTCAAACATAAATCCGGCCTCCTTCTTCACAGCAGGAACCGGATTTTTTCCTGTGAGGCGGGCCAGTCCCTCCACCTGCTCCCACAGGGAAGCGTCAGGCAGATTTACCACGCATTCAGGCTTCCGCTGCAGGTTTTCCAGTGCTTTCCCGTCGGTTCCCAGGCCAAGGATAACATGTTCCCCCAAAGCCCATGAGGATGAGATCGGACTTATGTTTACGGTCAAATCTTCATTAAGCGTCGTCAACAGGATGACCGGTGTCCCGTAATACAGAATTTTCGGATGTATAGTTACCGCCTGCCGGGGTTCCACAAATGGATTCTTCATCATAAAATCTCCTCTGCAAATGTATTGATTGTATTGTAAAATAGAATTCTTACAATATTCATCGAAATATGGAATGCAGAAGGGGGATTTACCATGCAAGCCAATCCAGCCGTTGCCCAAGTGGCATCTCTGATCACAGAACCGTCCCGGGCAAGCATTCTGACCGCATTGATGGACGGCGGCCTCCACCCTGCCACAGAGCTGGCTTCTGCAGCCGGAATCACACCCCAAACCGCCAGCTTCCATCTAGGCAAGATGGCGGAAGGCGGTATACTCAACGTTCATACCCAAGGGAGACACCGTTATTATGGCATCTCCAGTCCGGAAATCGCCCAGGTGATAGAGCTGCTGTTGTCTATCTCGCCCCCGGTGAAGGTCACCTCACTCCGCCACTCCGTACAGGATCAGGCCATGCGTCATGCCAGAACCTGCTACGACCACCTGGCTGGAAAATTCGGGGTGCAGTTAACGGAGGCTTTGCTGCTTGAGCGGATTATTCTTGAGGAAGCGAACGGCTTCTCCGTTACGGTCCAGGGTGAGCATGCCTTAGAACGGCTGGGAATAGAACTGGACCAGGTTAGAAAGTGCCGGCGCGCTTTTGCCCCCAAATGCCTCGATTGGAGCGAAAGGCGTTACCATCTCGCGGGGGCACTGGGAGCTGCTATCCTTCAACTTTTGTTGGACCGCCAGTGGGTGAACCGGCTCCCGGATACGAGAGCGGTTGTTATAACCGCAAAGGGCCAAATAGAACTGGCAGCTGCATTTCCGCTGACCTTTTCAGTTCCTGTGTGACGAATCCGCCAGCCCGCCAAGCAGAAACGGATTAAGCCATCCTTGACCGGATAAGGCAGTTGTTTGGGATAGTGGAAAAAGGATCACTAATTTGCTCAAGCACCCCTATTCTCGCAGGTAAGTGGAAAAGGGTAACTAAATTTGCACATTTCGCCCTTCATCAGGAAATATGGTCCAATTAAGCTCCTTTTTTCCACTTCAAGCTCACAATTGTTGATTTTGGGGAGAAATAAGTCCACTTTTTCCAACTAGCACTGCTCACTTGCTTCTTCGCAAGCGCCAGTTGGAAAAAGGCGAGCGAATCCGGCTTAGCGGACAGCATACAATATTCTGGCGTAATATTTTCAGAACAAAATTACCCCTGACGGGTGAATAACAACACGGGACTTACGGCCGGAGGGATTCCCCACCGCTCAAGTCAACGGGGCATGCTGATACGGACAGGAAAGCCGTTATTGAAAGAAGATTCGTTTATTTCACAGGTTAACGGACTGAGATGCCATTATTTGTCCCTTTCCCCTTTATTTCAGGCTCCATCGAACGATATAACGGCTCCTGAGTCCGTATCCGCTGAAATGCAAAATAAAGGCTCCTCTGTCCGCTTCAACCAGCTGATGGAGCCTAATCCTCCTGCATCGCTTATATCCTCTAAGGCTTCCAAGATATCCGCATTTTTTGACATTGCATAATTTCTAGAGTAAAGGGCTGATTAACCCCAGCCCCTCCTCATCAAACCGTACGTGAGGTTTTCCCTCATACGGCTTTCCGATGTTCATCCTTCATGTGCATGCGGATTACAATAACGATTTGAGTCCATACTGTTTAGCCAGGAACTTGACCTCGCGGATCGATCCGGTCCAGCGTGAGCGTTGCCTCTTCTTCGCATACCATTAGTTCCCCGATCCCGCTACCGTGCCTCTCCCACAGAATGTCGAAGTAATTCAAGTAGATGTTCGCCAGTAGCGGAGAAATGACCCCACCCTGCGGCGTGCCCAAATCGGAGCGCCTTACCGTTCCTTTCTCCATTCCCCCGCTTGTAACCACTTCCGTACTAGCTTCAAGATCCGTCTGTCGCTGATTCCCGTGCAGGGGAGGGTCTCCCCGTTCACTGCATCCTCTTTCATACCATGCCGCTCCCCATACGCCGGAGGAATCTTCGCTGTCGCTCCAAGCTCCAAACAGCTTCCGTGGCCTTCATCCGTATAGGCGAGATTCGGCTTCCTCTCTTCCCTCTTGCGAGGCCTTTTTGACGGCGCGGCAGGATTCACTTGATGTTACGGCCTGGCATGTTGCTCGCTTTGTCTCTGACAAAACATTCGTCGATACGCTTCTGCACACAGATTTCGCCATATGCAGGTATCCTAGCTACACGGGGGCTTGGTCCCTCCCGCGACCGGACTTTCACCGGCTAGAGGATGCGTGCTTAGCTGGGCACGCCCTATAAAAAAAGGCCCCCAGCAAGAACTGGAGGCCCTATTTACGGTTAAGCAAACGAAGGTTTGTTATTGTCAACCTTCCCGCTGATGAGTTTCTTGTATTCGTCGTCTCCGCCTTCAAGCGATGGCGCAATATAGACATTGATGGCTGAAGGCGACAGCTTGGTGGGACTTCCGGTTCCCGCCTTGCGCTTCGTGCGGCCTTTGGCGCCTCCGCTGCTGCCGTTTGCGGTTCGGCGGACAGCACTGGACAAACTTACTGCATTCTTCATGTTCTTCATCGTGTCAGTCCCCTCCCACTAAATGATTGACGGTACGGAACAAATCCCGGTTGTACGCCACGACCTCGGTCAGATCCTCCGCAGATAATCCGTCGCTTCCGGAAAAATGTACAGAAAGGACATGCCTCTCACCTAAAGGATAGCATAGGATATAGACCTCAGCAACTTCCGTGCGCTGAAAAAAGGTCCATTCCTTGGTCAGAAAAGCCTCAAGTACACCTGGACGGGAGCCCTTTTCTTCGTTCGGTGAAAACGAATAGGAATGCCCGCGTCCCACATTTCCGCCCACCTGCACCAGGGCTTCCTGCTCACGGGCCTGCCACATGGCAGCACCGATCACCCGGCAGTGCATGGGCGGCAGAAAGGAATTGCGGACTGCTTCGCTCAGCGCCTGGTAATTTTCGCGGTCTTCAGGAGAAGACATATTATTATTATATTGCCAGAAGAAGTGAAGGATACTTTCTTTTCGCCTAAGTTCAAGCTTCAGCTCTTCCAATTCCTTCTGGGGGTCGCGGAAGCTGCCCAGCCCCTGAATGCTGTCAATGATCTTGCCGCAGCTGACATCCACGGCCGCCACGGGATTCTCATGCTGCGATTCATATTCCAGAGGCGTAAGTCCTGATAAATCCGAGAGCAGATGATATTCCTCAATGTTCTCGCCGGGAATCAGATCCTTACGGGCCGGCACCTGGTCCGGCAGCAGGCAGAAGACGCGGCTCCGCCGCAGCCTCGCCCAGAACAGCCCCATTTCAAACTGTGTATTGTCACGGGTCACATAATAATATTTGCCGCGTATCTTGGCTACATCATCCGCCGAGAACACAAATACGGCAAAATCACTCTCATCCAGATGACGTTCAAGCGCTTCCATGGTGTATTCGTTTGCCCGGAAGGCATTGGCATACCACGGATTCACCTGGGCCTCCCGCTTCAGCTGCTCGTGAATAGCCCGCGCGTAACGAATGGATTCTCTGGAAGATCCAATGAATAGTTTTGGTCTGGTCACGTCGGCACTCCTTTGTCGGCTTCCAATATGTAACAATTATACAGGTGAATGCAATTCTGGAACAGAGGCTGTTTTTCTTTTAAATTTTAAGAGTATGCTGTTTCCCTCCGGCAGGAACGGGTAATAAACCTTTAACCTATTTCTGAAACGAGGATCTTACATAATATGAAAAAAACATTATCCACTGCCATGCTGGCAGTCACTTTATTGCTATCCCCCCCTTTGCAGCCTGAAACAGCCCATGCAGCCGGAGCTTATACGGCCAAGGTCTACGCCTCTTCGCTGAATGTGCGCAGTGAACCGGCCGCAGGCGCGTCTGTCACCGGATCGCTGAAAAGCGGAGCGCTGGTCACCGTAACGGACGAGCAGCACGGCTGGCTTAAGGTGCGGTCGGGTTCGGTCTCCGGCTGGGTTGCCGGATATTATCTTAAACGGACCGGCGGAACAGCCGCAGCAGCGCCGCGGACCGCAGCCGGGGCAGCTTCCGTGAAGACCTCAAGCCAATCCTCCGGCAGTGCCGGAGGAACCGCACAGGTCACCGCCTCATCCTTGCGGATCAGAGGAGGCCCGGGAACGGGTTATAAAGTGCTCGGGTCCTTAAAAGAAGGGGATTCCGTCACAGTTTTGCTGCGGCAGGGAGATTGGGCGCGAATCCGCACTGCCAGCGGAGAAGTAGGCTGGATAGCAGGGCAGTATATTGCCAGAGGAGGCTCGAGCACAGGGAGCACAGGAAGCACTTGGAACAGCGGGAGCAGCAACCGCTCCGGAAGCATCCGCGGTAAGACGATTGTCATTGATCCCGGACATGGGGGCAGCGACCCGGGAATGCTAGGCACAAGCTATGACACAATGGAGAAGGATTTGACACTGCAGACGGCTTTTTATGTGCGCGATTATCTGCGGGCAAAAGGGGCAAGGGTGGAGCTGACCCGCACGCGGGGGGACCAGAAGCCCTCCCTGTCACGGCGGGTGCAAATTGGGCAGCAGCTCCGGGCGGATGCTTTTGTCAGCATACATTACAATTCTTCTCCGAAGAAGGTGTCGGGGACGCTCACCTTTTTTTATTCGGAAAATAACGATTTACGGCTGGCCCGTTCCATCGAGAACCGGCTCCGGCAGGGCATTGGCCTGAAGTCCAACGGCTTATCTTTCGGGGACTATCATATTCTGCGGGAAAATAGCCTCCCGGCGACGCTGGTGGAGCTTGGTTTTCTGAGCAACCGCACTGACGAATCGATCGTCCGTACAGCGTCATACCAGAAAAAAGCAGCCAAGGCCATCGCTGAGGGGCTTGCGGATTATTTTGACTAAATACCCTGCTTGCTACTCGATACTGATCTCTTTAATCTTAATTGTATTCAGCTTACTGAGGTCAATATACTCATCATCGACTTTAACTAAAGGGGTCTCAATATCGTGGGGGTTCAAGTAGACGATTTCACCGACCCGTCCATCGGTCAAAATGACCTCGCGGCCGACCGTCCGTTTCACAATATTCTCCAGGAACACCGAGACAATATGCGGGTCCAGCGCGCCAAAGCTCCCTCTTCTCATCTGATCGACAATGATATGGAAGGGTACCGGCTCATGATAGGGGCGTCTGGAAGACATCGCATGAAAGATATCGGCGACGGCTACGATCTTGGCGTAGGCATCAATCTGTTCTTCTTTCAGTCCCAGCGGATAACCCCTGCCGTCATTCCGTTCATGGTGCTGCAGCGCCGTCAGCGTGATATGGGAGTTCGCTCCCGTGGTTTCCTTGAGCATTTCATAGCCCAGAATCGTATGCTTCTTGACTAATTCATATTCATCCGGGGTCAGCTTGCCCGGTTTGTTCAATATCTCGGAAGGGATTTTCAGCTTGCCGATATCATGAAGGGTTGCAGCCAGTGACAGCACCGACAGCTCCGCTTCACTCATATTCATCCATCTGCCGATCAGTGTCGACAATACACCTACCCCGATATTGTGCTGGTATGTATAGTCGTCTTTGCCCTGAATCGCATCGAACAACGCAAAAATATCGGATTGGCGGGATATTTCCTGAACAACAGGCACGACCTCCTTGCGGATATCCGCGAGCGGAACCTTGCGTGAGGTCCGGAAGGACTCAAATAAATCCTTCGATACATTCACCACATTGTACGCCAGCTCCTTGCTGGAAGGTGCCTGCCCCTCTTCACCCGCAAAGATAATGTCGAGAATATTGATTTTTTGCTTGCGGATCAGCTCCAAATGTTCTGCATTCAAAATGCTGTTCGCAGGAATTACCGTTACCCCGTAGGTATTGATCAAATCATTTTTTATTTTTTTGCCTAAATATCTTTCCATACCCCGTCCTCCCGAATCAACCGAATGAATATTTCCCTTATCTTTACTATCGGTCAAAAGCTGGAAATGCTGAAAGGGTTAAAACTGGAAAATTTGTTACTGGTTTTCTCCCTGCTTGCGGTATTCCCTCGGCGACTGCCCGGTAGACTTCTTAAATACGCGGCTGAAATATTTCTCATCCTCATAGCCAACCAGCTCCGATATTTGCGACAGCCGCAGATTCGTATTCTGCAGCAGTGTTTTGGCCTTGTCTACCCGGAGGCCGGTCAGATAATCGGACAGATTCTCCCCTGTAATCTGCTTGAACTTCCGCGAGACATTCTCCCTGCTGATAAAAAAACGTTCAGCAATATGCTGCAAGGTCATATCCTGGGCATAGTTCTGCTGGAGATACTGCCGGATTTCCCCAACAAGCCGGCTATCCGGCGTCTGGGTATTCCCCTCGGACAAGTGCTGGAGCAAGGCCTTGAGCTGGCTCCGCCAATTCTCCACAGAAAAAAGCCCTTCGCTGTCATAGCAAAGCTCCAATGAAATCTCCCCGTCCGGCCGCAAGCGGCGGAGGACTTCCGATATCTCCGCCTGAAGCTGCTGGAACTGTCTCTCTGTAAACAGCGGCAGTCCGGCCAACTGATCTGACCACCCATCCACGACCCGCTCCATTTTGTCCAGGTCACCGGAGAGGACCGCAATTCTTAGCTTGTCCAACTGCTCTTCAAAGGCGTAGCTCTCTTCAGGCCCACTCGATCCGGGCTGCTCCCTGAACAGATGAATCCGTCCTTCCCGCTGCAGCAGATTCCGCTCGTTCAGACTCTGCCGCGCCTGACGGAAAGCTGTTTGCAGCCCTTCCGGAAATGCAGCCGGAAGGCTGAGTCCGATATCCATCTGCACGCCGTAGGTTTGTCTAATGGACTCGTTAATACGGTGCATCTCTTCCTGCGCTTCAGCAACAGCGCTCCACAGCAGAAGAACAATCTCTGCTCCGCCCTGCCAGCTGCGGAAGGCGAAGCCGTTCTGCTTCGGCGCCAGCACCTCGTTGCAGACATTCGCCAGCACGAATGAGGTCAATCCCACATCGCCCTGAAATCTCTGCAGCAGCCGGCAGTCCGCCCCCTGAAGCGAGATGAGCGCAACCCTGCATTCTGCCACAAATAGCGGCATGCCCAACTCTTCGCACAGCGAATTTCTTACTTCTTGAAAAGAAGCCTGTCCCGCTACCAGATCCGAAAGCATCTTATCCCAGTAGAGCGGCCGCAGCACATTCAGCTGCATATTCTGGCGGTGCGCCTGGTGCCGCTCCTGTTCCTCCTCCAGCCACAGCTTGAAGGCATGCTCTGCGGCGGCAATCAGCTGCTTGCTGTTCAGCGGTTTCAGCAAATAATCCGTTCCGCCATAGACAATCGCCGGCTTCACATAGTTGAAGTCCTGATAGCCGCTGATTACGATGGTCTTCGTATGCGGATAATGGCTGTGCAGCCACTCCAGCAGCTCTGCCCCATCCATAAGCGGCATCCGCATATCCGTAAAGACAATCGCAGGCTGCTGCTCCTGCATGATCCGCATCGCTTCCTGCCCGTTCGAAGCCTCATAAATATCTGTAATATGATGCTTCTCCCACGGCACAAAATAACGGATGGCTTCCCGCACATGCTTCTCATCATCTACTATCAGCACCTTCATTGCCCGCCATCCCTTTCTGTAAGTGATTTATAGGTTGTCCAGCGGAATAAGGAGTGTAACTGTTACTCCGCTGTCCCCATTGCCGCTTAAGATGAGCTGCGCCCCGCTGCTCATCTGCAGGCGGAGCCGGGCAAGCACATTGTACAGCCCGATCTCCTCACGCTCCGTTCTGCCGCTCTCTGCCAATCCGGCCATGATGGCCTCCAGCCGTTCAGGCGCAATGCCTTTGCCGTTGTCCTTGACGGCAAGCAATAACCGTCCTTGGCCATCCAGCGCACACCTGATGGAAATAACTCCACCCTGAATACCGTCCGCGAAGCCGTGCTTGAAGATATTTTCCACGATAGGCTGCAGAATCATCTTGGGCACCACCACATTCAGGGCCTCCTCCTCCGCATCGACATCAAGGTGCAGATTCTCTTCACCGAACCGCTCCGTCTGGAGGATGACATAGTTCTGCACATGCTCGATTTCATCGCGGAGCGGCACCTGTGTGCGTTCAGTATTCATCGAATAACGCATCATGCTGCCAAGTGAATAGATGAGATCATACACCTTGGGCGCATTGTACCGTAAGGACAAGCTGGCGATGGACTGCAGGGCATTATACAGGAAATGCGGATTGACCTGTGCCTGCAGCGCCTTCAGCTGGTTGGTTTTATTCGCCAGGTCCAGCTTATACTCATTGAGGATCAAATCGTTGATCGTCCGGGTCATTCCCGTGATCTTGCGCGTCAGCAGGCCGAATTCATCCTCCCGTTCCACATCCATATGCGCATCCAGCTGTCCGATCTGCACCTTCTGGGTGAAGGAGATCAGCTTCTTGATCGGTCTGGTGAAGCCAATAGAGATAAGCACGGCGGTGATTCCGCCCACGAGCAGAAACAATATACCAATACCGGCATTGAAGCGGGTGATGACCCGGGCATCTCCATACAGATCTTCATAGGGAACCAGCTTAATAATGCTGCCTTTGAACAGCGGGTCCTCAATATGCCGGTACATGACAATCCCCTTGAATCCGTCCTTTTTCCAGGTAAAATGACCGCTGCCGCTGTTCCCGGGAAGCTGGCTCCAGCCCGCTTTGACCGGCTTAGCGATCCAGTCAGGATCAGAAGCAAACAGTGCTTGCCCCTGATCATTTAGCACATAAAGGCGTTCCGTATCGGAATTGTACATGGATTTGACGATCCCCTCCAGCTCTGCAAGGCGATAGTCAATCGACAGGTCGGCCAGAACGTCGGAGCTCGGGGTTTTGTAAATTGGAAAATGGGCCGTAAATACCGGCTCAATCCCCGGCCTCAAATTAGGAAAACCGGACTTTATCCCATACTGATGTTCTATATGGGTGACCTCGATGTAGGGGCGGTACGTCCCTTCAAGGTGCTCATCCAAAGCATAGTTGGTGTTGGCCTCCCGGCGGAAATACCCTCCCCGCAGCAGATTGGACTGCTGCGCTGCCCGCACATACAGATGAATCTGAAAAGTGTTCCGGTCCGAGAGAAACAGGTTCGAGAGCTGGGTGGAGATCACAGCCCGTGTATCAGGGACTCCAGAGCCGGGCGGAACATCCTGCCGGCTTTTGGAGGTGAGCAGAGTGGTATAAAAAGAGCTGGGCACATTGATTCCGCTGTACAGCGACATCGCCCGCTGGTTCATGCCGCTGAAGTAGCTGCTCAGTTTGGCTTCCCCGAGCGTCAGCAGTTTCGTATTCTGCTTCACGGACTGCTCCGTGACCGATTCCTTGGTATAGAGATAAGAGAACGTAACTGAAATCGCTGATGGAATCACAGAGGCCAGCAGCACAAGCGCCATCAGCCGGGTCCGTATGCTGTTTTTGAACATGCTTTGTCCTCCTGTAGGTTTTGCGGAAGGTTGCTTCTTCCGTATACTACTGTGCCGAATATCCCTGCGCAAGCATCCCTGCAATATAATCCACTTTTATCATCATCAAATTGAGTGTTGGTCATACTTGCCGATTCCTATAATGAAGATGTGAACCCGAAGATTAACTATACAAAAAGGAGACTCCATATGAGAAAAACTCTGCGTCTGCAACGGGGCTGGGGACAGCAAATCATTTTCCTCTGGCCCGCCCTGCTATTCTTCCTGACCATTGTGGTTACACCCTTCATTCTCGGCTTTTACTACTCCTCCACCAACTGGAACGGACTGGATCTGGACAAAGCGGTCTGGACCGGTGCGGACAACTGGAAACGGATTTTTATGAATGATGATAAGTTTTGGGATTCCCTCTTCTTTACTTTACGCTTCACGGTAGTATCCGTTATTGCAGCCAATGTCTTGGCACTGCTGCTTGCATTCCTGCTGATGACGTCGCTGAAGACCAAGAAGGTGCTGCGCACGATCTTCTTCATTCCCAATGTAATTGGCGGCATTCTGCTCGGTTACATCTGGCAGTTTATCTTCACCAAAGGTTTCGCTACCATCGGCGAGATGACCGGCCTTTCCTTCTTCCAGCTGCCTTGGCTGGGTACAGCAAGCACCGGCTTCTGGGGGCTTGTAATCGTATTCGTCTGGCAGACAGCCGGATATATGATGGTCATTTACATCGCCGGATTGGCCGGAATTCCGAAGGATTTGATTGAAGCGGCCAAGATCGACGGTGCACGCGCTCCGCAATTGTTCAAAAATGTCTATGTCCCGCTAATCATGCCAGCCATCACCATTTGCCTGTTCCTGACCACTTCCAATGCCTTCAAAATGTTCGATCTCAATCTGTCACTGACCAAAGGCGGACCGGGAACCTCAACCCAGTCGCTCGCTTACAACATCTATGCGGAAGCGCTGATCAACAACCGTTACGGCCTTGGCACCGCCAAAGCGCTGCTCTTCTTCTTCGCCGTCTCGCTGATCACCGTCACACAGGTCTGGCTCACCAAACGGAAAGAGGTGTCCGCATAATGCAGACTAGCAGATATCGTCTGAACCATTTCATCCTTGAAATATTCGCCATTCTTCTGGCCCTGGTGTTTCTGTCTCCGTTCTACCTGGTGCTGAGCAACTCGGTTAAGAGGCTGAAGGAAATACTGATTGATGCGGCATCGTTCCCGCAGGTATTTCACTGGGATAATTACTCCAAAGTATGGGATGCGATCAATTTTCCCCAGGCGTTCTGGAACTCGCTGCAAATCACAATCCTGAGTGTAATCTTCATCGTGATGTTCAGCTCCATGGCAGCTTACCAGATCGTCAGAAAGCCGTCACGCTTCAATTCCTTTGTGTTCCTGCTGCTCGTGTCGGCGATGATCATTCCGTTCCAGTCTCTGATGCTGCAGCTGGTCCGGGTAACCAGCATGCTGGAGCTGCGCGGTGAACTGTACGGCATTGTGGCCTGCTATCTCGGCTTCGGAATGCCGCTGTCCGTGTTCCTGTTCCATGGCTTCATTAAGAGTGTACCCATAGAGCTGGAGGAAGCTGCACGTGTCGACGGCTCAAGCCCCTATGGCGTGTTCTTCAAAATCGTCTTCCCGCTGCTGATGCCGATCATTGTTACCGTCATTATTCTGAACACCCTGTGGATCTGGAATGACTACCTCTTGCCGGTGCTTGTCATTGGAGGCAATAAGGACCTGACCACACTGCCGGTGGCTGTTACCAAGTTCTTTGGACAATACACCAAGAAATGGGATCTTGCCCTCGCAGGCCTGGTCATGGCGATTACGCCGATTCTCTTGTTCTTCCTGTCTCTGCAGCGTTATATTGTTGAAGGTGTCACCGCAGGCTCCATAAAGGGTTAAACCTTCTGCAACAATATCCACTTTTTTGGGCAAAATATTAAGTGTAAGCTAATTCAAATTTGCATTACGATCAGGTTGTAGGACCACTAGACCAGGGAGGTTATACTATGAAAAAAAGAAAGTTCGCATTTGTTATCGCAACCGTTTGCACACTTATTATCGCAGGTTGCGGCAATGGCGGCAATAATAATTCCGCAAACGGTGGAAACGCTGTCAATTCAGGAACAGAGACAGCTGCACCCGATTCCACCAAAGCTCCTGCCAAGGATGTAACGATCAAAATGTTCCAGTTCAAGGTCGAAATTGCCGAGCAGTTAAACACACTGGCTGAAGAATATGAGAAGGAAACCGGTGTGAAGGTTGAAGTGGAAACACATGGCGGCGGTGAAGATTATGGCGCGCTGCTCAAAGCAGAGCTTGCTTCCGGCTCTGAACCGGAAATTTTCAATAATGGCGGTTATACGGCCCTGGTTCCTTATATGGACCGTGCCACCGATCTGTCGAACGAGCCTTGGGTGGCCAATCTGATTCCAACCGCCAAAACGCCCGCTACCGTCGATGGCAAGCTGTACGGGATGCCGATGAACGTTGAAGGCTACGGACTCATCTATAATAAGGACCTGTTCACCAAAGCAGGGATTACAGAGGAACCCAAGACCCTTTCACAGCTCAAAGACGCGGCAGCCAAGCTGAAAGCCGCAGGCATCACGCCGTTTGAAGCTACCAATGAGTGGTGGTCCATGGGGATGCACCTGGTTAACGTAGGCCTGGCTCATCAGCCGGACCCGAAGAAATTCATCGAAGATCTCAAAGCCGGTACCCAAACCTTTAAAGGCAATGCGGTGTTCAAGCAATGGCTTGACCTGGTGGATGTGATTTTTGACAATGCACAGGATAATAAAATGACTACAGATTATGCTACCCAGATTGCAGACTTCGCATCCGGCAAAGCGGCCATGATGATGCAGGGCAACTGGACGCAAGGGGATATCGACAAAATTGATCCGGACCTGAACCTCGGCCTCCTCCCGCTTCCGATCAGCGACGAAGAAGGAACCATTCTCGTAGGTGTGCCTAACAACTATATTGTAAACAGCAAATCGGCACATCCGGAAGAAGCCAAAGCGTTCCTCAACTGGCTCGTAAGTTCAGAAACCGGCCAAAAATATCTGACCAAGGAATTCAAATTCATCCCTGCTGAAACCAACGTTAAAACCGATGCAGCGGATATCGGCCAGGTCGCTGTTGCCGTGCAGGAGCAATCCGATAAAGCACTCGGCTGGAACTGGGATATGTTCCCTGATGGTGTGACTCAAGGTTTCGGTGCAGCTATGCAGGAATATCTGGGCGGCCAATTGAATCACGATCAGCTTCTGGAGAAACTTGACAAATCCGTACAGGATATCGTGAAGCAATAACCTTGCCCCCGTACAGCAGAGCTTAGTCTCAACGCAAACAAACCATGCTGGGCAACCAAACAGAAACGGCTCCGCCGTCCTTGTAAGGGAAGTTAGCGTTTCAGCAGGAACTTTCTTATATTTCAAAAAAGCCCGCCTCCGGTCATCCGTTCAGGTATAACCTGACAGATGCCGGGGGCGGGCTTTTTCCTAATCTTAACACTCTGTTCCCTTAGACTCGTTAAAAAACGCAAATGGTGGTAGGAAGCTCTCAGACAAACATCTCCACAATCAGGAACAGATTCAGCGATACAACCAGTGCAGAGATGATCCAGCCCAGAACCGTAGTAATCCGGTGGTTTACCAGCCCGTTCATGATCTTGCGGTCACTGGTGAAGATCACCAGCGGAATCAAGGCAAAGGCAATCCCGAACGAGAGTACCACCTGGCTCATGACCAGTGCGCTTGTAGCATTGATGCCGAAGGCGATGATGGCCAGCGGAGGAATAATCGTAATCGCCCGCCGCAGGTAGAGATTGATTCTTTTATTAATGAAGCCTTGCATGACCACATCCCCTGCCATCGTCCCCACTGACGAACTCGAGAGTCCGGCAATCAGCAGGCCCAGTCCGAAGGAAATCGCAGTAACCGGTCCTGCCAGATGGCGGAACTGCTCAAAGGCGATATCCAAATCCTCGACCACTAAGCCGTTCTTGAAAAACAACGCGGCAGAGACAACCACCATCGCCATATTGACCGCACCGGCAATCAGCATGGCAATCAGAATGTCGATGAACTCCAGCTTGAAAATCTGTTTTTTCTCCTTGTCATCAATTCCGACTACGCGGCTCTGTGTCAGTGAAGAATGCAGATATATCGCATGCGGCATTACCGTCGCCCCCAGGATGCCCGCAGCCAGCAGAATGCTGTCCACGCCCTGGAACTGCGGAGTGAAGATCCCGGCGACGACTGCCCCGGCATCCGGCTTGGCCATGATGACCTGGAACGCAAAGGCCAGTACAACAATGAGGACCATACCGGCGATTCCAGCCTCAAGTGTACGGTACCCGCGCCGCTGCAGCTCCAGAATGGCGAATGAACCGACAGCGGTGAACAGTGCGGCTGGCAGCATCGGAATGCCGAACAATAAATACAGTCCGAGGGCTGCCCCGATAAACTCTGCCAGGTCGGTGGCGATAATCACCAGCTCACTCTGAATCCACAAAAAGATGGATACGCCCTTCGGGAATCTCTCCCGTGCTACCTCGGGCAGATTTTTGCCGGTAGCTATGCCAAGCTTGGCGGACAGCGACTGAATCAGAACAGCCATCAGATTGGACGCGAATATAACCCACAGCAGCAGATACCCATACTTCGATCCGGCTGTAATATTGGTAGCGAAATTCCCGGGGTCCAGATAGGCTACAGAAGCGATAAAAGCCGGGCCCAGGAAAGGAAGGAGCCTCTTCATTCCTTTGACATCCCCGTTCAGTACTGCCTGTGCGGTGAGTTTGTTTTTAGGTCTGTGTATCATTGGAGGTGTTTCTGCTAAGTTTTGCTCCATCATTATCAATCCCTCCTCTTGCCCGGAAAAGTTGTCTATACACACGAAAGTTTCCCTGGTGCAACATTTAATTTAGTTTTATTATAATCTGCGTTTTGAAAAATGTAAATGCATTTACGCAAACTAATGCTTGGCATCATTTCCTTACCCTATTATTAACCAATGTGCGCTGAATCTTTCGGGGTGGATTTTGTACACCTAATTATGTACATTGATCCCATATGGCGCTTTCAACCGGATTGGTGGTATTGTCTAGAGTAAGCTACTTTAATCATATGTAACAAAGCCCCACAAAGTGAAACCTCGATTTATCTGCTTATGCTCAAAACAAACGGGCGAGATTCCGGGTTACTCCCGGCTCTCGCCCGTAGTTATTACCTGTCTCTTCATCCCATTAATAGCGGCTTATTTCCCGCCCTTCCACGTATCCTTCAGCGGAACAATCCGGTTGAACACCAGCTTGTTTTCACGGCTCAGCTTGTTGTCGGCGCAGAAGTAGCCCTGGCGCATAAATTGAAATTTATCCTCAGGCTTGGCACCAGCCGCAAAAGGCTCCAGAAGGCAGTGTTCCAGCAGCTTCCTGGACTCCGGATTGATGTGTTCCTCCCAGGTTTCACCTTCCGCCTTGGGACCGTCGTTGTCTTCCAGCAGCTTTTCATACAGGTATACCTCTGCCGGTATGCCATGACTGGCCGAGACCCAGTGCAGGGTGCCTTTGACTTTGCGCCCACTATTTGCCCCGCCGCTTTTCGTCAGGGGATCATAGGTGCAGCGCAGCTCGCTAACCGCACCGGTTTCAGCATCCTTGATGACTTCATTGCATCTGATGATATAAGCCCCCTTCAGCCGGACTTCGCCGCCCGGAACCAGCCTGCGGAAACCCGGTGCCGGTTCCTCCATGAAATCATCACGCTCAATGTAGACAGTGTCTGAGAATGGCACCTCTCTTACACCCAGCTCTGCATTTTCGCTATTATTGGCCAGGGTCAGCCACTCTGTCTCCCCCGCCCCGTAATTAGTAATAACGACCCTCAGAGGATCGAGCACGGCCATTATACTCGGCACAGTGGCTTTGAGGTCCTGTCTCAGGCAATGCTCCAGCATGGAGAAATCCACCATCGTCTGGTTTCTGACCATGCCGATCTCTCTAACAAAACTGCGGATGCTCTCCGGGGTGAACCCCCGTCTTCGCAGACCGCTCAGTGTGGGTAAACGCGGATCATCCCAGCCGTCCACGTAATTCCCCGCAACGAGTGCTCTGAGATACCGCTTGCTGGTGACCACCCCTGTCAGGTTGACCCTTCCGAATTCCCTTTGCCTAGGCGCTTCTTCAATGCCCAGTTCCTCCAGTACCCAATCGTAAAGGGGCCGGTGGTCCTTGAACTCAAGCGAGCATAAGGAATGGGTAATCCCTTCAATGGCGTCCTGAATCGGGTGGGCAAAATCATACATCGGGTAAATGCACCAAGCATTCCCTGTACGGTAATGCTCCGCATGGATAATTCTGTACAGTACGGGATCACGCAGGTTAATGTTCGGTGAAGCCATATCGATTTTGGCCCGCAGCACCCGGGAACCAGTGGGATAAACCCCTTCTCTCATTCCGCTGAATAAGCGGAGGTTCTCCTCCACGGACCGTTCCCGGTAAGGACTGTTTTTCCCTGGCTCCGTCAGTGTGCCTCTGTAGGCAGTCACCTCTTCAGGCGATAAATCGCATACATAGGCTTTGCCTTTGCGGATTAAGCCCAGCGCGCTGCTGTAGATTTGCTCTGAATAGTCTGAACCGTAATAGATATGTTCTCCGGGGCTGCAGCCCAGCCATTCAATATCCTGAATGATCGCTTTTACATATTCCATGTCCTCTTTGAGCGGATTCGTATCGTCGAAGCGCAGATGAAAGGTGCCTCCGTATTTTTGTGCAATCCCGTAGTTGGTGTGAATGGCAAATGCACTGCCGATATGCAGATATCCGTTCGGCTCCGGCGGGAACCTTGTACAGATCTTTCTGCTGTAGATGCCGGACTCTATATCCTCCTTGATGAGCTTATCCATGTAGTTTTCCGCTGCTGCGGTTTCCATTGAGTTGTCGCTGCCCATGTGTGAACCCTCCTGTGTGAATGTGTAAACCGCCTTAACCAATCTTTGCCCCAAGCAAAAAGAACCCCACCTCCAAGACGTATGGTCTTGGGGACGAGATTCTCGCGGTACCACCCCAGGTTTATTAATATGTCGCCATATTAATCTCATTAAGTACAGCATTGCCTTCAGGCAATGCTTATACTCTAGCTCTGTAACAGGAGCTCCTGTCGCACCATCCCCAGCATCTGCTATAGTTCCGGTACGCCGCTCAGAGGCTTGGTTCAATACACCGTTCTTTGCCCCTTTTCAGCATCCGGAGCTCTCTGTAAAAGAATGGATATATCTACTCTTCTCATCATCGCGTTTCCTTAATTTATTGCGTGAAGCCTATAAATTCTAATCATTTTACATAAAAACAGGACTGATGTAAAGACGGCATCAGTCCCCGCTGAGCGCCGCCAGCAGATCCAGCGCTTCCTCATGCTCCGGCTCCAGCACCAGCGCCTGGCGGGTATACTCCAGCGCAGCTTCCAGATCCTCAAGCTCATAGCTGCAGATAGCCAGGCAATAGAGCACTGTGACAACCGGCTCATCCTCCGTCTCCTGCAGCGATTGGGTCAGAAAATGCCGCGAGTCTTCGTACAGTCCCATCTCGAACAGCAGCAGTCCGCTGTCGAGGGCGAGATCATATTTTTGCGGCATCGGATAAAAGCCTGTCCACATCCGGCCGATCCCCAGCTTCAAATCGAGAATCTCCTCGTCGCTGGCCTCTTCCAGCAGGCTGGAAATCCGCTCGGCACTCTGGATGAACAGCTCGGCATCATAGCCGCCCAGCCGCCAGAAGCCCAGAATCTGCTGCAGCCCGATGGTGTCATAGTTCTGGTCGATCCAGAGCTTCAGACTGAAGAAGTCATCCGGACCAAAGCGCTCGATAAACCTGCGGTAGGCCAGGCGGGCCTGGACATGGCGCAGCGGCTCTTCCAGCATGAAGATGCAGCCTACGTTCAGGTTCTTATAATGATGTTCAGTAAATGAAGCGGAAGCGCCTTTTTGCTCAAAATAGCACACCAGCGCATGATAGTTCGCTGTAAGTGAGATGCTGCCATGATGGATCAGCTTCGGAGGCTCGGCAAATTCCCAGTTCTCCAGCCGGTGGTCGCCCTTGTCGGCGGTCAGCAGCAGGAAGCCCGCCCCGGACAGCGCGCGCAGCCGCTCCATGCAGCCCAGCGCAGCCGCCGGAAAGAGCACATGCGAATCCTCCAGCTTCTCCTGATAGAACGCGATCACCTCGCGGTACGGGTAGGACTCCTCTTCATAGCCTTCTGCCCTGCGGTAGTGATACTGGGGAATCAGATCCCTGAGCACCTCGGAGGGTCCCATCTTGTCAGACTGTTCCGGGTACTGCAGCGATACCTCGCACTCATATATTTTGCCTTCATCTACATAGAGCAGCTCCTGCGGGATACTGTCAAAAAAGTAGTTGGCAATCACCATCAGCGGCTGCGCCAGCGTCCCCGGTGTAATCACCTTTCCGCTCTCGGTCAGATGCAGCACGGTATCCGCAACGGCATCGAAACGTGCGAAGTCGAGGATGCCCTGCTCAACAAAAGGGATCAGGCCGGGATGCTGCTGCCAGCCGGTGATATTTTTCCACGGAAGATCGCTCATGACATAAGTAAACGGAGGCAGCGGCAGCCCCGCATAATCCATTAATTCAGACAGCTTCTGCAGCACATGGAACGCCAGGCGTCCGGCACCTGCACCCAGCTCCAGAATAATGACCGGCTCAGTGGCGTGTCCCATCCCCGCCCGGTCCTGCAAAAACCCGAAGATCATCTCTGCATAGCCCGTCCCGATCATCGGATTGCTCGTAATATACTGCGGAACCTGGTCGTTTTTCCAGGCCTGCATGCCCAGCTCTTCATAATATTTACGCTGCAGCTCCCATATCGGGGCTTCGCTGAAGCGGTAGCGTTCTTGTCCGCTGTCTGTCATTTGTGCATACCCTGCTCTCTATAATCTTCTGATTAAAACTTCTCTTAGTGCTCCAAACCCGCTGTCCGGGAATTATAAATGACATACTCAGCCGCTGATGGAATATTCACTGTAAATGATAATGCCGCAGCCTTGGGCGTCTGGCCGGCCGGACCTGGAATCTTCCGGATTATTGCTTGTCCCTGACTGTCGACAGCTATCAGCTCCAGTGCCGCGCTTCCTTTGGGAAGGACGAACCCGGATGTGTTGATCACACTCAGCCTCAGCCGGTATCCCTTGCCGGAAGGCTCCTGCGTCAGTACCGCCGGATAAAACGGATTGAAGTTCTCTCCGGAGAGGCCCGTAAATGGTGTGGTGCTCAGCCATGGCTCCGTCTGCGGCAGCGTCACCCCCTGTCTGCCTTGCACCACCAGTATAGGGCGGTTGATATTATTCAGCATATTTTCCCAGCGGACGGACTTCAAGGCCCCCAGCACTGGGCTCATTGGCACAAACAGCACACCGTCACGCAGCACCGGCGCCACCCCCATGGAGAACGCCGTTCCGTCACCGGCTTCAGCTGTAGTCTGCCCGGCTCTGATATGACTCACAGTCTGGCCGAGAAGTGAAACCGAAATGCTCTTCGTTTGGACATTGTACGCCAGTTGTGCGCCAAGCGCCTTCGCAAACGGACGGATGGGCACCATTAATTTACCCGCTTGTGTATAGGGTGCAAGCTTGCCCGGGAACAGCACATAGCTATTGTTGATCAGCAGCGGCTGGATCTGATTCCCCATAACCGGTGCGGCATTTACTGCTGAAGGCGTTGGCACATAGACCATTGCCAGGATACCGGCACATAACAATATAACTAAACTTCTGATTCTGCCGAATCGGCGGACCTGGCAGCCGGGATGATTCATTTCATATCCTCTCCCTTGTTCATTGGAATATCAGACATAAGTCCATTATTAAGAATCCCTCTTCGAGCGGTCCCTGTCAATTACTGATTTGCAATTGCGGGCATCTTCAAACGGCCTTCCGGCATATATTCTCTATTGAGCAATTGCGATCAGGAAAGGAGCCAGACCCATGGAATCCCCGGAACATGGTTCAGCCAGAAAAGCAGGCATTCCCCAGCCGATCCGCAGCGACGGCGCAGGCAACGTAGACCTTGGCCCCCGCGATGTGATGCGGGACCGGGAGAACCCGGATATGTTCATTCCACCGGTTACGGACAATGGACTCATTCCCAATCTGAAATTCTCTTTCTCCGACGCCCATATGCAGCTCAATCACGGCGGCTGGTCCAGAGAGGTAACGGTTAGAGAATTGCCCGCTGCCACCACACTGGCCGCAGTTAATATGAGCCTGACACCGGGCGGCGTACGGGAGCTTCACTGGCATCAGCAGGCCGAGTGGTCCTATATGCTGCTTGGAAGCGCACGGATAACAGCGGTGGATCAGAACGGCCGGAACTTTATTGCCGATATCGGCCCGGGAGATCTGTGGTATTTTCCTCCGGGTATCCCCCATTCCATCCAAGGGCTCGCAGAGGGCTGCGAATTTCTGCTTGTTTTTGATGATGGCACATTCTCCGATCTCAATACCCTATCGGTCTCCGACTGGTTCGCCCATACGCCGAAGGAGGTGCTGTCGGCCAATTTTGGAGTTCCGCCTTCAGCCTTTGACTATCTTCCAAAGGATCAGGTCTACATCTACCAGGACCAGGTCCCCGGCTCCCTGCAGAGTCAAAAGGTACAATCTCCCTTCGGCGAAATTCCGCTGAGCTTCAAGCACCGGCTGCTGGCCCAGCCTCCGCTGAAAACGCCGGGCGGAAGCGTGAGAATCGTTGACAGCTCGAACTTCCCCATCTCCAGGACGATAGCCGCAGCACTGGTTGAGATTGAGCCGGGGGCGATACGCGAACTGCACTGGCATCCGAACAACGATGAGTGGCAGTATTATCTGGCCGGAGAAGGCCGCATGACGGTCTTTGGCGGCAACGGCGCAGCCCGGACCTTCAATTACAGGGCCGGAGATGTCGGATATGTTCCCTTTGCCTTCGGACATTATATCCAGAACACCGGAACGGAAACCCTGTGGTTCCTGGAAATGTTCAAAAGCGACCGGTTTGCAGACGTTTCACTGAACCAGTGGATGGCGCTTACGCCTGAGGAGCTGGTCAGCAGCAACCTGAACGCGGGGCCCGAGCTGATGGATGCGCTGCGCAAGGTCAAATGGCCTGTCGTCACCTATCCGGGGTACGGCGGTCCGGAGCGAAAGGCCTAAGGAGGTAAGACCATAGCATCCACAGGAGACCAATTCACCAGCATAATGATTCAGGGGATGAAGTAATAACCTCAGTCAGCCCTTCATAGTCTGTATTAAGGGAACGAAGCAGCTCCTTGGGAGAGGGGATGTGGTCCGAAGAGCCATCCTAAAGATTGGAGGCCGGACCCCTATGAGTACAGACCAGCTCATTGCCTTGCTCGTTCTTGTCATCATGATTGTACAGCTTGCCGTTGGCAAAAAAAAATCCTAAGCACAGCACTACTGCATCCGCCTGCTGCCCATACTTAATGGGTGGCGGGTATTTTTTATGATTCAATTCACTTACTAAAGTTGAGAAACATTAAAAAATATAGTAAGATGAAGATACGAAAAAAGGAGGCGGATTAAAATGGCTGAAATGGAGAACAAGATGGAAATAGGCATCAGCACTTTTTTGGAAACGACGCCGGACCCGGTGACCGGTGAGGTCATCAGCCACGCCGAAAGACTGCGTGAAGCGGTGGAAGAAATTGTACTCGCCGATCAGGCCGGCCTGGACGTATATGGAATCGGGGAACATCACCGCGCGGATTATGCCGGCAGCGCCCCTGCTGTAGTGCTCGCTGCTGCGGCGGCTATGACGAAGAATATCCGGCTCACCAGTGCCGTTACTGTACTGTCTTCGGATGATCCGGTGCGCGTCTACCAAGCCTTCTCAACGCTGGACGGCCTCTCGGGCGGCCGGGCGGAAATCATGGCGGGCCGGGGCTCCTTTATCGAATCCTTCCCGCTCTTCGGCTACAGTCTGGATGACTATGACGAATTGTTCGAAGAGAACCTGGAACTGCTGCTAAAGATTAGAGCCTCGGAAAGGGTCACCTGGCGCGGCGGTCATCGTCCGGCCATCAACAACCTTCCGGTCTATCCCCGCGCCGTCCAGGACCCGCTGCCGGTATGGATTGCCAGCGGCGGCAATCCCGAATCTGCGATCCGGGCAGGCATGCTCGGCCTCCCCATCGCCTTCGCTATTATCGGCGGCATGCCGGAGCGCTTTGCCCCGCTGGTCAAGCTCTACAAGGAATCTGCCGCCAAGGCCGGGCATAACCCCGACAAGCTGCAGATCGCCACGCACTCGCATGGCTTTGTCGGTGAAACCACCGATCAGGCAGCCGCTTTGTTCTACCCGTCGACGATGGCCCAGATGAATGTGATCGGGCGCGAACGGGGCTGGGGACAAGCCTATAACCGGGCTACCTATGACGATGCCCGCAGTTTGCGTGGCGCCCTGTATGTAGGCGATGCCGAATATGTCGCCGAGAAAATTCTGCTGCTGCGCAAGAATCTGGGTGTCACCCGTTTCTTCCTGCACGTCAACGTCGGCACCATGCCGCACCGCGAAGTCCTGCGTGCCATTGAACTGCTGGGCACCAAGGTCGCGCCGATTGTGCGCCAAGAGCTGGCGAAGGGCGCTTTGTAAAGAACTAAGCCTGACAAGAGACAGTACAAAACAAGGGATGCTTCATCAGCCATACGGTTACTTATGGCCGGTGCAGCATCCCTTTTCACTGCCGGAAATACATTTAACTTAGATCTACATACAGTGCAATTGAGGTTGTGAAGGCAGGAAGCCGGGCATATGTAATGAAACCAAAGGAGAACCCTTTATCCATCCTTCGCCGATTCTTAGTGGAAAAAGGTTAACTAATTTGCCCCTGCACCCCGTTCTCCGCAGGTGAAGTGGAAAAAGTTTAACTAAATACAGCTCATTTCGCTCCTGACGAAGGATTATGACCCAATTAAGTTCCATTTTTCCACTCAAATCTCTCGATTGTTTATTTTTAGAAAAAAATAAATTCCCTTTTTCCACTTAGCATTGCTCACCTGCGTCTTCGCAAGCGCTAGTTGGATAACGGGTATTTTCCTATACTGCAAAAAGACCATCTCCCAGGGAGACAGTCTCTCTACATTCAAAACAGCTTATTTCGACGGATATAAATCCTGGAGCACCTCTCGCATCTCTGGCTTAATGCTGATATCCGGGCGTTTTGCTTGGGCTAAGGCTTCCGCCTCCTCTACCGTGGATGCCAGCCCCAGTTCCAGCAGGACTCCCGTAGCCACGGTTCCCGTGCGGTTTCGGCCGCCGGCGCAGTGAAAGTATACCGTTTTGCCGCCAGTTACCGCTTCTTTCACCGCATGGATAGCCGCCAGCACCGAAGCCTCCTGCCCGCTCTCATGTTCTACAATCGGATAATGATGGCGGGTTACCTCCGCAGGAAAACCTTCCGCTTCTGTTCCTGTATCCCTCAAATCAAACACATCGGTAATTTCCTGCTCCTGCAGCGCTGCAAATAGTGCATTTTCTCCGCCAATATACACTTTGCCCGGAATGAGCTCGTGATAATTCTTCATTCTAGTTCTCTCCTAACAGTTCTCTCCTATGTCTCTGGCAGCAGTTGGTCCCGCCATTTATAATCAGTCTTCACCCGTTATTCGCCGGTTTCCGCAAAACGCTGAATACGCTCGCCCACTTGGTCGCGCACCCGCTGGAAGACTGTCCACTTCTCTTCCTCCGTACCCTGCGCTTTCGCCGGATCATCGAATCCCCAATGCTCACGTCTCACCTGTGGTGGTGTAACCGGACATTTATCAGCGGCATCCCCGCATAATGTAATCACGAGGTCTGCGCTGTTAAGAAGCTTCGGATCAATAATATCCGAGGTTTGACCCGAGATATCAATGCCCACTTCATTCATAGCTTGTACGGCTTTTGGATTCAGACCGTGGGCTTCTATTCCCGCACTGTACACATCCCATTCATCGCTTAAGTATTTCTTGGCCCAGCCTTCGGCCATCTGGCTCCGGCAGGAGTTCCCTGTACACAAAAAGTAAATGGTTTTCTTATCCACGAATCATAGTCTCCTTTGGGTTTAGAATAATGTCAACGTGATATAGAGGCCAAGCAGCGTGATGAACAACGTCGGGATCGTCAAAATAATGCCTGTTTTGAAATAGGTTCCCCAGGATATTTTCAGCCCTTTGCTTGACAGTACATGCAGCCACAGCAAGGTCGCCAGGGAGCCGATCGGTGTAATCTTGGGTCCCAGATCAGAGCCGATCACATTCGCATAGATTAAAGCTTCCTTGATCAGTCCGGAGGTATGCGTTGCATCGATCGCCAGGGCATTAATCAACACGGTTGGCAAATTATTCATTATTGAAGAGATAACAGCGGCAATAAAGCCCATTCCCACGCTTGCCGCGAACAGCCCCTGATCGGCTACAGCCTGAATCACAGCGGCAAGGACGTCCGTCAGACCGGCATTACGCAAACCATACACGACAACATACATCCCAATGGAAAAGAATACGATCGCCCAAGGCGCACCCTTCACCACTTCCATAGCAAGCACATTAGGGCTTTTCCTTGCCATAATCAGGAAAAATATCGCGACAATCCCGGCCACGGCCGACACCGGAATGTTCAGGAATTCACTGACGAAATATCCGGCCAGCAGAACCGCAAGCACAATCCAGGATAACTTGAACATCTGCTTATCTTTAATGGCCTCTTCAGGTTTTTTTAGCTGTGAGCTGTCAAAGTTCTTAGGGATGCTTTTTCTGAATAAGAGATACAGAACGAGAATACTTGCCCCCAAGGAGAACAGGGTAGGGATTAGCATACGGCCAGCGTATTCCATAAAGGTTACCCCGAAAAAATCTGCCGATACGATATTCACCAGATTACTGACAACAAGCGGCAATGAAGTGGTATCCGCAATGAATCCTCCGGCAATGATGAACGGAAAGACCTTCTTCTCATCAAAATTCAGCGCACGGACCATAGCCAGCACAATCGGGGTAAGGATGAGCGCCGCACCGTCGTTGGCAAAAAACGCGGCCACCACTGCCCCAAGAACCGTGACGAAGAAGAACATCCGGGTACCACTTCCGTGTGCGGCTCTGGCCATATGCAATGCAGCCCATTCGAAGAAACCAATTTTATCGAGGATTAAGGAAATCAGAATAATTGCGACAAAGGCCAATGTGGCATTCCAGACGATCAGGGTGACATCGATAACATCGCTAAAGCGGACTGCACCGACAAGCAAAGCGAGTATCGCCCCGCCGCAGGCCGACCATCCGATGGATAGATTCTTGGGCTGCCATATGACAAATACCAGCGTTACAACAAAGATAAAACCTGCTAAAATTCCCAAAAGCTAACCTCCAGTGTACATCCGGGCTTCATCCGGGCCTCTCACTCCTTTAAGCAGAATTGCACTGCATTTATATAATTAGCATATAACTATATAGTTATATACCAGGCAAAGAAACGTCAGGATCAATGCAATATTTCGCAGCAAGCCGTCACCTGTGTTTTATTCAGCACGGCCAGGATGGTGGAAGCATCAGGTGTAAGCTGAAGCACGGCCTGGATATGGGGTTTGTCCTCAACGTTAAGAGAATAGTGCACCCATTGGCCTTTCTTCTGTTCCTTGACGATGCCTTTGCTTCTTAATTTCCTTAGATGCTGGCTGATAGCAGGCTGGGAGATGTCAAAAATCTCAACAAATTCGCACACGCACCATTCCCGTTCCTTTAATAGAGACAGCATTAAGAGACGCGTTCTATCACCTAACAGCTTCAGGTCATCAGCGAGCCCGGACATATCTGCTATGACAGTAGTTTCCTTCATGACAGTCTCTCCATCCCCAGACATATAAGCCTGTGCTTATATACTAAACGAGGTTTTTAAAATTGACAATCCTCAATTAAATATTGCAACTTGCAAATAAATATTGTATAACTAAATCATGAGGTGAGCCAAATTGGACAATGCACGAGAAATATTTCAGATTATGACCCGGCGCCTAGGGCTGCTGAACAAGAACTGCTGTACCGTTGGAGGATGCGATCTCTCCCCTCAGCAAAGCCATATCCTCTATGAGGTGGACCGCAGACATAATCCTTCCATGCAACAGATTGCGGAAACACTGGGTACGGATGTAACAACGTTCAGCCGTCAGGTTCAGACTTTGGTCAAAATGAATCTGGTCCAAAAAACACCGGACCCCAGCGACCGGAGAGTCTACACTCTCTCGCTTACAGCACCGGGCAAGATGGTCGCCACTACCATTGATACACAAATGAATGAGTATCTGGATGAGGTCTTCTCGTATATGAGTGAATTCGAGCAAGAGACTCTGCTGCGCTCTGTGCAGCTTTTTAATGAAGCTATGGGGAAATCCAGCAAATGCTGTGCGCCCGTTACCGGGTGATTCCTCTTAACCAATACTTGCAAATTGCAAGTATTATAATCCAATATCACACAAGGAGTGTTGAAGAATGACTAAGCTTTCCAATGACCAGATCCGCCAAAATGTACGGGGACGCTATTCACAAATTGCCGTTAAGAACGTGACGTCCGCTTCTTCCTGCTGTAATTCGCCGTCTGATTTCGATTCCATATCCGCCAAGCTCGGATATTCCAGCAGTGAGCTGGCCGCGGCTCCCGAAGGTGCAAATCTGGGCCTTGGCTGCGGGAATCCGCAGGCGATTGCTGAACTGAAGGCAGGCGAGCGTGTGCTTGATCTCGGCAGCGGCGGAGGTTTCGATTGCTTCCTGGCCTCACGCCAGGTAGGGGATAAGGGACATGTCATCGGTGTCGATATGACACCCGAAATGATCAGCCGTGCCCGGAACAATGCGGTTAAAGGGAACTTCGGCAATACCGAATTCCGGCTGGGTGAAATTGAGCATCTTCCGCTCGCTGATCATTCCGTTAACGTGATTATCTCCAATTGTGTCATTAACCTTTCCCCGGACAAACCGCAGGTATTCCGTGAAGTCTACCGTGTCCTTGAGCCGGGGGGCCGTCTGGCCATCTCAGATATTGTAACCACGGCCGAGCTTCCTCCGGAGATCCGAAACAACGTTGATGAGCTTTATGCAGGTTGCATTTCCGGTGCCTCCTCTATCTTGGAACTGGAGGCCATGCTGCAGGAGAGCGGGTTTACGGAGATATCCATCAAACCGAAAGACGAATCCAAATCATTCATTAAGGTTTGGGTTCCGGAATCAAATGTTGAGCAGTACATCGTTTCTGCGGTTATCACAGCGAAGAAATAAAGGGACAGGAGGATACCTTCTCCGATTCAAAAAAACAGCCCCGGTGCAGACAAATTCTCTGCCCGGAGCTGGCATCATTTCACTCCTGACCGCCTCTCAAAGACTGACCATTGTTTTTACCCGTTGATTGAAAGTTGCCCACTCCTTATACCCAATCTGCTTCAGGCTGGCACGGACCTCCTCATAACCGCTTCGTCCATCTCCTTGGAGATCCCGAAATAGAATTGCCGCAGCAAAAAGATCACAAAAGCGCTCCCCGTAAAAGCCGGTACAATGAGCGGCAAATAGGAATTGGTCCAGTGAATCCGGTTAAACAAAAGGTACTGGGGAATTAGGGTAACTTGGCTTGGAATCATCATGGTGCCCAGCACCAGTGTGAACAGCAGCAGACTGCCGCGGGCGCGCAGACGGGCAAAAGCAAAAGCTGCCATGGAAGATGCAAGCACCGTTCCAATGTTCGACATTAGCCGCGAACGGAAGCATCAGTCCTGCATGCCTACACGGCATTACCATAACGGCTATGAAATTTTTTATCTGGTTTCAGGGGATGTCTGCTATTTCATTGAGGATAAAGCGTACCAGGTGGTTGGCGGGGTAGCTTGTCAACGCAAGCGGAGAGTCCTTTGAGCGGACTACACTTGTGTTCAAGCGTGAATTCATGGAGGATTTGTTTCCGGACAACAAAAACTTCGATGTACTCTCCGGCTTTTCGCAGAAAGGGCATCTGCTGCGCTTCAGCGGTGTGGAACAGAGCGCGATCGAGCGTTTATTCGACAAAATGGTCGCTGAGTTCAACAACAAACCACCCGGCTATGAATTTTATCTGAAGACCCTGATGTTCGAGCTGCTGATCTTCATTTACCGTCATCAGGAAACCTCTCCGCGCAGAACCACCCAGGAGACCGGCATCGTTAATAAAAAGATTTTTGAGGTGGTCGATTATTTGAACCGCCATTACGACCAGCGCTATTCGGTCAATGACATTGCCAAACGCTTCTATATCAGCCCGTCCTATTTCTGTAAAACCTTCCGTGACAGCACCGGTTTTACCTTCACCGAGTATTTGAACAATGTCCGCATCAAGGAAGCAGCCTAGTTATGGTGTGAAATAGGAGCCCTTAAAAATAAGTAAAAAGCACAACCGCCGGGTTGCTTCTTTGGCAACCTGGCGGTTGTGCTGCATCGAGCCATCTCCGGCTCATAAGGCACGAACATTACCCATTAATTAGTCCTGCTTGCAGCAGCAGTCTGTGCAGCAATACGGTCGTCTCAGCACGGGTTACTGCCTGCTGCGGACGCAACTCATCTCCATACCCTTTCATAAGACCTTCATAAATCGCTGTCCGCAGCGCTTCCTTTGCCCAGGCGCCAATTTGACTGCTGTCAGTGTAAAGGGACAGATCCGCTTGTACTCCAACGTTGCCTGCTGGAGCAGCATCCGTCAAACGCAGCGCTCGAATGATAGTTACGATCGCTTCTTGCCGAGATACCTTCTGGTTAGGTCTGAAAGCACCATCACCGAAACCATCCATAATCCCGTATGCTTTTACTGCCGCCACAGCACTGCTGTACCAGCTCAAGCCGTTTACATCCCGGAACCCTGAATTGTCTCCTTCCGGCAACCCCAGCGCTCTTGCTACCATTGCAGCGAGTTCGGCCCGTGTAATCGCTGCTCCAGGAGCGAAGTGTCCTCCTTCTGTTCCCTGTACAATCATTCTGTTACTCATTTGGGAAATTTCCGGTTCCGCCCAGTGTCCCTTAATATCTGTTAATGGAGACGTTATGGATACCACTACATAAGTGCTGTTTGTGAGACTGCGAATAACAGCAGCCTGGTGCCCGTCAACTATAGTGAATTCCGTTGGTACCGGGCGCACCCCTGAGTTCTGGTCCCATATGATAGCCGTTGATGCCGCTCCGGCATTCTCGGATAAGTAAATGACTCTTTCTACATAATGGTTAAAGCGGGTGACTTCTTTTTTCTTGCCATTACCCGTTACAAGGACATTGAAATGAACCGGATCGGTTGCCAGGTGAAACCCGTTTGTAGTGGCCGCCTCTTGCAGCTCCGTTTCCCGCTTGCCACGCTCGATGATAATCTGGACTTCCACATCGTCCGTCCAAGTGGTCTGCTGATTTATAATCTCAACTAGCGGCAAGCGATATTGGCCATATTGTGTTTTTATAGTAATTGCAGCCGTCCTGCCAGCCAGGATGGGGACTGTATTGCCGGTAAGCCTGAGCGCCAGTTGATCCGCCTCTTCTTCAACTGAAATCGAAAGATTAGCTTCAGCCGTATTGGATAGCGAATCAAGGGCCTGGTACAGATTATCCATATTCAGCAGAACGTCGATTGTTTTTGCTCCATTGGCATTTACATTACGTGTGGCAAGCCCTGTTACTTTTCTGTTATTAATCCAAACCACTGGTGCATTGCCAGGCAATGACGGACTCGAAGAACCGGGAACAATCGCGGGTCCGCCCGGGACAGATCCGGAATCCGGAACCTTACTGGCCGCTGAACGAATCACGTTGAGCGTATAGGTTTTAAATGAACTGTCTTGCGCCTTGACACGGACCTCAAACTTATTTTGACCTGTTGCAAGAACATACTCTTTGGTTAGTGCATTGCTGTCTACCTGGAGTCCGTTCACATAGACGGCTGCATGCACATTTGCGGGAGTCAGCAGCATTCTCAAACCATACACCGAATCACTGACTTCCAGTGTATTGCTTAGTTTACCCGCATCAAAATCAAACTTCACCGTCCCGCCAAGCCCGATTAGCTGCCAGCCCGTCAAGTCCGAATCGCTGCTCAAAGGTACGATATTCTGGATTTCAATCAAGCTAACATTTGCGTTACCTGCTGTATCTGCCGCATAGACTGAATAAATCCCATTCTCCTGTACGGTGAAATGGTCTTTAATTTGTGTTCCCTGTGTGTCAAAATAAGAGATCGAACGGCTTCCAGCTGCCCATTTTATTGAAGAAATACTATTGTATTCGCCATATACTGACGCATAAACCGCAACATGTACACTGGAGAAGGTTGGAGCGGCAGTATCAACCTGCAGTTTGATAACTGGAGGCTGATCGTACGTAAAAGTAATGCTCACCGTTTCGTCCAGTGATATACCACTTGCTTCTTCCTTTGCAGAATAAGTCACTTTCTCTGCCATTACATTGCTGACCGCAAATGTGGCAAGCCCCTCTTCATTAGTAACTCCATAAACTTCTTGGGTCACAGAGCTTCCATCTTGAGCTTGAAGCTGCACCCGTTTTCCGGCGAGTGGATGATCATATTTATCTTTAAGCCTCACGTAGATCGAGGCTTGGCTTTTCCCATCTGCCCGTACGACTAGATCGCTTGCCGTAACTGTAGAGTAAGATGAACTTACTTCACCCGGTATAAGCTGAACCGTTACCGTTGAGGCTAGCGCACTGCCATCGATAGTGGCACTTATCTTTGCGGTCCCTGCCGCTGCCGGCGCTGTCAGCGTCGCCGTATAGGTTCCGTTATGGTTGTCCGTGACTGGACTCACCGTACCGGATGTCGACGCAACCGTTACCGTCGCCCCTCCGGCAGTTAAAGCATTGCCCTGCGCATCCTTCAGCTTCACGGTCACCGTCGTCTGACTTGTGCCGTCCGCCGTCAACGAAGCATCTCCAACCTCGATTGTGCTGGTCGCCATCGACGGTGCCCCCGCCACGAACTGGACCGTTGCCGTGCTTGTCAGTGCAGCGCCGCCGACCGTTGCACTTACGGTCGCCGTTCCTACCGCTGCCGGCGCTGTCAGCGTCGCCGTATAGGTTCCGTTATGGTTGTCCGTGACTGGACTCACCGTCCCGGATGTCGACGTGATCCCCACCGTTGACCCTCCGGCGGTCAGCGCATTGCCCTGCGCATCCTTCAGCTTCACGGTCACTGTCGTCTGGCTCGTGCCGTCCGCCGTCAACGAAGCATCTCCAACCTCGATTGTGCTGGTCGCCATCGACGGTGCCCCCGCCACGAACTGGACCGTTGCCGTGCCTGTCAGTGCAGCGCCGCCGACCGTTGCACTTACGGTCGCCGTTCCTGCCGCTGCCGGCGCTGTCAGCGTCGCCGTATAGGTTCCGTTATGGTTGTCCGTGACTGGACTCACCGTACCGGATGTCGACGTGATTCCCACCGTCGACCCTCCGGCAGTTAAAGCATTGCCCTGCGCATCCTTCAGCTTCACGGTCACCGTCGTCTGGCTCGTGCCGTCTGCCGTCAACGAAACATCTCCAACCTCGATTGTGCTGGTCGCCATCGACGGTGCCCCCGCCACGAACTGGACCGTTGCCGTGCCTGTCAGTGCAGCGCCGCCGACCGTTGCACTTACGGTCGCCGTTCCTGCTGTTGCCGGCGCTGTCAGCGTCGCCGTATAGGTCCCGTTATGGTTGTCCGTGACTGGACTCACCGTCCCCTGCGTCGCCGCAACCGTTACCGTTGACCCTCCGGCAGTTAAAGCATTGCCCTGCGCATCCTTCAGCTTCACGGTCACTGTCGTCTGGCTCGTGCCGTCCGCCGTCAACGAAGCATCTCCAACCTCGATTGTGCTGGTCGCCATCGACGGTGCCCCCGCCACGAACTGGACCGTTGCCGTGCCTGTCAGTGCAGCGCCGCCGACCGTTGCACTTACGGTCGCCGTTCCTGCCGCTGCCGGCGCTGTCAGCGTCGCCGTATAGGTTCCGTTATGGTTGTCCGTGACTGGACTCACCGTACCGGATGTCGACGTGATTCCCACCGTCGACCCTCCGGCAGTTAAAGCATTGCCCTGCGCATCCTTCAGCTTCACGGTCACCGTCGTCTGGCTCGTGCCGTCCGCCGTCAACGAAACATCTCCAACCTCGATTGTGCTGGTCGCCATCGACGGTGCCCCCGCCACGAACTGGACCGTTGCCGTGCCTGTCAGTGCAGCGCCGCCGATCGTTGCACTTACGGTCGCCGTTCCTGCCGCTGCCGGCGCTGTCAAAGTCGCCGTATAGGTTCCGTTATGGTTGTCCGTGACTGGACTCACCGTACCGGATGTCGCCGCAACCGTTACCGTCGACCCTCCGGCAGTTAAAGCATTGCCCTGCGCATCCTTCAGCTTCACCGTCACTGTCGTCTGGCTCGTGCCATCCGCCGTCAACGAAGCATCTCCAACCTCGATTGTGCTGGTCGCCATCGACGGTAACCCGGCCACGAACTGGACCGTTGCCGTGCTTGTCAGTGCAGCACCGCCGACCGTCGCACTTACAGTCGCCATTCCTACCGCTGCCGGCGCTGTCAGCATCGCCGTATAGGTCCCGTTATGGTTGTCCGTGACTGGACTCACCGTCCCGGATGTCGACGCAACCGTTACCGTCGACCCTCCGGCGGTAAGCGCATTGCCCTGCGCATCCTTCAGCTTCACGGTCACCGTCGTCTGGCTCGTGCCGTCCGCCGTCAACGAAGCATCTCCAACCTCGACTGTGCTGGTCGCCATCGACGGTGCCCCCGCCACGAACTGGACCGTTGCCGTGCCTGTCAGTGCAGCGCCGCCGACCGTTGCACTTACGGTCGCCGTTCCTGCCGCTGCCGGCGCTGTCAGCGTCGCCGTATAGGTTCCGTTATGGTTGTCCGTGACTGGACTCACCGTACCGGATGTCGACGTGATTCCCACCGTCGACCCTCCGGCGGTCAGCGCATTGCCCTGCGCATCCTTCAGCTTCACGGTCACTGTCGTCTGGCTCGTGCCGTCCGCCGTCAACGAAGCATCTCCAACCTCGATTGTGCTGGCCGCCATCGACGGTGACCCGGCCACGAACTGGACCGTTGCCGTGCTTGTCAGTGCAGCACCGCCGACCGTTGCACTTACAGTCGCCATTCCTACCGCTGCCGGCGCTGTCAGCATCGCCGTATAGGTCCCGTTATGGTTGTCCGTGACTGGACTCACCGTACCGGATGTCGACGCAACCGTTACCGTCGACCCTCCGGCGGTCAGCGCATTGCCCTGCGCATCCTTCAGCTTCACGGTCACCATCGTCTGGCTCGTGCCGTCCGCCGTCAACGAAGCATCTCCAACCTGGACTGTGCTGGTCGCCATCGACGGTAACCCGGCCACGAACTGGACCGTTGCCGTGCCTGTTAGTGCAGCGCCGCCGACCGTTGCACTTACGGTCGCCGTTCCTGCCGCTGCCGGCGCTGTCAGCGTCGCCGTATAGGTTCCATTATGGTTGTCCGTGACTGGACTCACCGTACCGGATGTCGACGTGATTCCCACCGTCGACCCTCCGGCGGTCAGCGCATTGCCCTGCGCATCCTTCAGCTTCACGGTCACCGTCGTCTGGCTCGTGCCGTCCGCCGTCAACGAAACAGCTCCAACCTCGATTGTGCTGGTCGCCATCGACGGTGACCCGGCTACGAACTGGACCGTTGCCGTGCCTGTCAGTGCAGCGCCGCCGACCGTTGCACTTACGGTCGCCGTTCCTGCCGCTGCCGGCGCTGTCAGCGTCGCCGTATAGGTCCCGTTATGGTTGTCCGTGACTGGACTCACCGTACCGGATGTCGACGTGATTCCCACCGTCGACCCTCCGGCGGTAAGCGCATTGCCCTGCGCATCCTTCAGCTTCACGGTAACCGTCGTCTGGCTCGTGCCGTCCGCTACAAGGCTGGACTCTGCACTGGATATCTCACTTAATGCAGGAGATGTCGAATAATCGGCAATCATGTACGTTCTGAAAGAGAAGTCATAATTGTTAGCCGGGGAGTATCCTCTTGTATACGGGTTGCCACTGCTGCTATACCACCCGAAACCACTCGATCCTCCGAACTCCGTAGAAGCAACCATTCTATACATCGTGTCCTTCTGCAAATAAGGTGATGCTCCAGAAAAGTCAACCGACGTCCAGCCTGTGCTGTAGGAAGCCAGTTGCGCTTCACCGAGCAATACCGAAAGATTCCCTTCCTTATAAATTTTTAACTTCAGGACTCCAGGTGAACCATAGGTATCGAATATATTCAGTTCAATCCTGCTGAGATTTCCGGTAATCCCCGGAGTAAAGGTTTGATATCTTCCATTTTCATAATTGACCCATACATTCCCTGTCACATTTTCCTGCTTTTGATCCAATACCACTGGATCTGCAGCAGATACATCCCCATAAAACACCGATCCGAAAACAACCATGAATACCAAAATCATGGCGATCCGGCGTTCGTATCGTTGTATACCTTTCATTAAATATCCTCCATTTCCTGACTTCCCGATGAATCGAAAGAACGCTTATGTAAGTTGAATCTTTTATCTACCAAAACCGGACGGATTTACCGATATAATGACTTAACTCACGAAAAAAGTGCCTACCCCGACAATCAGCGCCGCTAATAAAAAAATGCCAAAATACCATTTTGTAAACTTAAAGCTTATCCCGGGTCCATCCCACCAAATCTTCACAAAGATCACAACGCCAAGAAGAAGAATACTAATAAAAGCAATTAGGGCATTCTCCATTTATTCACCTAAACCTCTCCCATTTCTCAAATCAGCTAATAAGTCATGCTCCAAGCATAGAGTTAATATTTAAAATTCTCTATACCTAAAAAGTTGTATCTTCCATTACAATAATATGTATTCGCTACTAAGCCTAATATTAGAGGTGTTCAAAAATGAAAGTGAATCAACAAGTTGACAGTGTTATCAGAAGAATCCTACTCGAAAACGCTGATTCTGGTAAAAGCCTGCAGCATGATGCAGATATGACGCTAAGAGAATTCATGAATCGACAGCCCTGTACAAAACCGGAGGTATTTCTCACCCTTGCCAGGTCCATCGCGGCAGGTGTCCTGCAGCTTCATCAGCTGCAGACCCTTCATCTGGATTTGCGGCCTGAGCGGATCGGGGTCCGTTCCAATGGCCAAGAGGCTTATTTAATAGATTCAGGTTATGCACTGCAACGCTCGGACAACGGTTATATCCGTCCGGCTGGCTATGGTATGTCTGACACGGGTTTACCCTATTGTTCGCCTGAGAACACAGGCAGAATGCTGCGGACAGTGGATGAGCGAAGCGATCTATATTCTATCGGCGTTATTTTCTACGAAATTTTGGCCGGATATCTGCCCTTTCTTGCCGACAATCCGCTGGAATGGGTGTATATGCATCTGGCACAAGCCCCTCCTCCACTAACACGGGAACAGTCACATTTACCTGACGGCTTGGAGGCTGTAGTAATGAAGCTGCTCGACAAAAATCCGGATAATCGCTACCAGAATGCCGGTTTTTTACTAGCAGACCTAGACAAAATCGGACGTTCCCAAGACACCCTTTTCATGGAACCCGGGTTTCACGGAAGAGAATATGAGATCTCCATGCTGACCCAGGCCTTTTATTCCGCTTGCTTCGGATCAACAGAAATGGTCTACGTTTCGGGCGAAGCCGGCATCGGCAAAACGAGCCTTATAGACGAGGTTTTCCGCAAACAGCAGCATGCCCGTAATTTTTTTTATGTCACCGGTAAATTCGAGCAAATATCTAAAGAAAGCCCCTATCATCCGATTATCCAAGCCTTTCGTGGCTTGATGCGGCATCTGCTGGGAGAACGCAAGGAACAGTCCGAGCTGTGGAGGCAAAGACTGCAGGAAACACTTGGGGCAAGCGCTAACGTCATTACTGATATTATTCCTGAAGTGGAGCTGATCCTGGGCTCCATGCCGTCTGCGGAGGAGCTTCCGGCCAATGAATCGAAGAAACGGTTCATCTATATTTTCCGCAAATTTGTACAAGCCCTAGCCTCCAAAGAATACCCTCTCGTCCTGTTTATTGATGATTTACAGTGGGCGGATTCATCTTCACTGCAGTTGATTCATGCGCTGATGTGCGACCCGGAATGCCAATATTTGATGTTCATCTGCGCTTATCGCCCTAACGAAACAGACCGCAGCAAGCTGCCGGGATACGAGCTGGATGGGAGCATTACCGATCAGGCAGTAATCCGCCATATTCATTTGTCACCGCTTAGTCTTGAGCAAATGAATCATATTGTGATGGAGACACTGAATAGCGGGAAGGAGACTGCACTATCTTTTACGGAGCTGTTATACCCTAAATCAGGCGGCAATCCGTTTCATTTCAAGCAAATATTGCTGCACTTTCAAGACGACGGCATCCTGCAGTACAACCACGGGAATCAATGCTGGCAATGGAATTTGGGACAGATCATGGGGCAGGAACCGAGCTATGCCATCAATGATTTAATGGAGCACAGATTGCGGCGTCTCTCAGGGGTTGCACAGGAGCTGCTGCAAATTGCGGCTTGCGTGGGAAGTACCTTCCACCCGGATCTGATAGCCTGCGTTGCCAAACGGGAAACCCCGGAGGTTCATGCAGAATGGGCCACGATTGAGGCTGAAGGCATGATTTCGGCATATGATACAGATGAATTCCGTTTTGCCCACGATAATATCCAGAAGCTGATTTACAGCCAGATAGGGGATGAAGCGAGACAGGCCATTCATATCCGGATTGCCGCAACCTTGCAGGCTGCCGGGGATGGAGAGCACTTGTTTGATGTGGTCAATCATTTAAATAAAGGCTCCGGCAAAAATATGGAAGAAGCCGAGAACCTTAAGCTCGTACAACTAAATCTTGATGCGGGCAACCGTGCCAAGGCTGCTTCCGCTTACGACGTTGCGCTGGGTTATTTCAGAAAAGGGGTAGAACTAATGTCCGCAGAAGCTTGGAACAACGCCTTCGAGCTCTGTTTTGAACTGCATGCGGAGCAAGCGGAATGTGAATATTTATGTGGAAATGCTAAGGAGTCCGACCGGCAAATCGATTTCCTGCTTGGGTTTGCACGCAGTCCGGCTGAGCGGAGCAGAGTTCAGATGATCCGGATTATGCAGTATATTAATCAAGGCAAGTATTTGGAGGGCACAGCACTTGGTCTCGAAAGCCTGCGGGAGCATCATATCATCATTCCGCCCCATCCGGGCAAATTCGCACTGATGATGGAAGCGGTGCGAATGGAGGTCCTTCTTCGCAACCGGTACGATAGGCTCGCTGATTTGGAGGAAATGTCCGATAATGACCGGATAGCTGCAATGAATCTCATTCTTGCGATTATACCCTCCACCTTCTTCACGAATAAAAGGATTTATTTCCTTCTGATATGCAGAGCTATTCAATTATCCATTAAATATGGAAATACCCCTGTTTCCGCAGCCGTTTATTCTGCGTATGGCATGCTGTTGGGCAGTGCATGGGGTAAATTCGATAAGGGCTATGCCATTGGCAAGGTCGGAATGGAGCTTTCCGAGCGTTATAATATCACTTCAGTTAAAAGCAAAACCTATACTATGTTCGGCGGAGTGCTCTGCCAATTTGCCGGAAATGCGCTCGAAGGCGAGAGATACTTGTCCAAGGCGCTTCGCTTTGGCCTGGAGTCAGGAGACTATGTGTTTGCCAGCTATGCCATTGGCGCACATGTTAATTCGCTCTATACCAGAGCGCCTTTAAGTGAATTCGAAAGAACCATAGCCGAATATATGGTGGTCCTTGATACTACAAATGACGAGTTCGTGAAGCAGAACTTCTACCTGTATCAGCAATTTATTCTTGCCCTTCAAGGGAGGACGGCTGCCCCCTACTCCTTCAGCAGCGCTGGGTTTGAGGAGGAGGAGTTCCTCCGCCGGACTCAGACTGAGGAGACCTCAGCCACTACCTTCTTTCAATACAATACTTATAAGACTCAGCTTTGTTACTTGCTTGGTAATTATGAGGAAGCCATTCACTGGGCGCAGCGGGCGGAATCCTATAAAGACTACGCGACACATTTGCCGCATTTGCCGGAATGCCTTTTCTATGAGTCGCTCGCTGCATTGGCCGGTTCTGCACCGTCATGGAAAGAGGCTCATACTAAGAAGCGCCTCCTGAGCCATCTTGACCGTTTCCGGAAATGGGCGGCATGGAGTCCGGATAATTATCAGCCCAGATATGATCTCCTTCAAGCCGAAATGGCCCGTGTTTCCGGCGAATTCAGGAGGGCTGAAGAATTGTATGACAAAGCCATTCGTGAAGCCAGGGAGCGGGATGATATACAGGTGGCCAGCCTTTCGGGCGAGCTTGCCGCCTGCCACTACTGGAGTCGCGGCAATCAAAAAACGGCTTTATTTTATTTGCAAACGGCCTTTGAGGCATATACCGGGTGGGGCGTACAAGTGAAGCTCACACAGTTAGAAAAGCTTATGCGGCACTGGCAGCAGGATGAGAACGCTGATACAGCTTCCGAAAACCTGCAAAGCACGCCAGAACCTAACAAAATACGACTAGCGGCAGAAACCACCGTCTCTCGTAATATGCCAAATGCCTTTGAAAACTTTGATCTTGCGGCAATCCTCAAAACCACCCAGGCGATATCCAATCAGGTGGACATCGATACTGTGCTTGCGGAGATCATGAATACCATAATGAAGTACGCAGGTGCCAGCAAGGGTGCTCTGCTGATGGGCAGTAATGATGGGCTCTACATACAGATCTATGCTGATTCTGAAGCGCAGGTTCCCCCCGCCCCATTGGAATTGAATGGCAGCTCTCTCTTGCCCGAAGGCATCATCAGATATGTTTTCCGCACGCAGGAGGATGTTTATTATTCCGGGGACGAGGACAGCTGGCTGATTCATAATCCGTATATTGCGGAGCACCGGCCCGGTTCCGCACTCTGCATCCCGGTAACCGTTCATAGTAATATGCTTGGGATTCTATATCTCGAAAACAGGCTGGCAAGCGGTGTGTTCGCGTCCGAGCGGATGGCTGTCCTTCAAGCTATGGCTTCAAACGGAATATTGATGTGCATGCTGCAGAACTCGGCTGAGCCAGCCTTTCCGGAACCAGTGCTAACCGAAGAACCCCCGCCAATGTCCGCTACAATGGAGGAGCCGCTTACCGATCGTGAGCTTGAGGTCCTCGCGTTACTGGCAGCAGGATTATCTAATAAAGAAATTGCCGATCAACTGATTATCGCCATAGGCACAGTAAAGGTGCACGTCAAAAACATCTTTGCCAAACTAAAAGTCAACCGGCGCACCAAAGCAATTGTTCAGGCCAAGGAGCTTAAGCTGCTCAGCTCTTCGAATGACCATTTTCAGATTCGTTAAGCAAGGGCGGGAAGCAGCCTCTTGACGCCTATTGAACTCCCCCAGGTTCCTCTTCTCCTCAGCGCGTTCACACAAAAATTGCCGGAGCACTAGAACTGCGTTCATTCCAGGCTCCGGCATCTTTAGTTAGTGTACACCTTCATCACTGCCCCTTACTCACTGCGCAGGGCTGTAACCGGGTCTTTCTTCGCGGCCATCTTGGCCGGGATGAATCCGCCGATCATCGTAAGCCCTACACTGATCACGCCCAGAATAAACGCATGCAGCGGATTCAGCTGGGCGACATTCGACAGTTCCGTCAGATTATAGAGAATGGCATTAACCGGAATCGTCAACAAGTAGGTAATGCCGATCCCCAGGAGGCCTGAGCAGGCTCCGATAATAAAGGTCTCGGCATTGAATACCCGTGTAATATCCTTCTTACGGGCTCCCAGCGCGCGCAGGACTCCAATCTCCTTCGTCCGCTCCATGACGGAGATATAGGTGATGATCCCGATCATGATCAGTGACACTACCAGGGAAATCGCAGCAAAAGCAACAAGCACCATCGTAATCCCGTCCATAATACCGCCAGATATATTGGTAACGATAGCGGCCAAATCGGTATACTCGACCTGATCCTTGGCATCACGTCCTTCATTCCATTTATCCAGATAAGCCGTGACCGATTCCTTGGCGCTGAAATCAATCGGGTACAGCGAAACCGAGTTAGGGATGTCCGTTGCCCCCAGAGATGCCAGCACATCCTCTTTAGTTAAGGAAACAGCCCCCAGTGCTGCGCCTCTGCCAGGGCCCATCATCCCCATCGGACTTGTACCGGCTCCGCCTGCGCCGCTGCCCGCGGCACCATCAGACAATACTTGACCGGTCAGCACGTTGAAATCTGCTTTTTCCTGTGCCACAACGATTTCGGATTTCTGCGCATCTGCTATAAATGAAGCGGCAAGCTCATCCGAATAGGCAATGCCCGGAGACAGTGTAGATATGCTGGAGCCTTCCTGGCCGCGCAGCACCCCGACGATGTTCAGGGTCACCGCTTTAGGACTGTTATAGAGGTCCATAACATTCGCGGCTGTTCCGTTTACGACAAACTGCCCGCCGTTTTTGCGGTAATAGTCGTTGTTCATTACGAGCTTCAGTTGTTTACCAATAAGATCTCCCAGATTGATACTATCCGCTTTATAATCCAGCCCCAGGGCATCGGCCGCAGCTTCGGTCAGGCGGTTATATTCATCCAAGATGAGCACGACATCCGTCGGCTTGGCAGGGAATGTTCCTTCCAGCACATCATAATATTGCTCCAGATAGCTTCCCGCCTCACTTCCCTGTTTGCTGGGATATGCGGTGAAGCCGATATTGCTTTTATCCAGCGCAGCCGCCTTTTTGCCATCCGAAACCAGCACATTCATATTCACGGTGCGGGTATAGGAAATACCATCAATAAGCTCGGGGTCAATCTGATTCAAATACTCGATATATTCTTTAGTCAACACATTTGTATGCTGTGATGAATTCTCGCTCGGATCATAGGGGTATAGCTTTTTCTCTTTAGGGTACGAGGGAAGCTCCGAGTCTTTGCCGGCTGGCGGTCCCAGTTCTACATTTATCGGTGTCTGAGTAATCTGGATCGGGAAGTTAGAGAGCGCCCCCGTTTCATAGGTGTTGATCTGCTTATCGAATCCATTCGACAAGGACAGGATCAAGGCAATGCCAATGATTCCGATACTTGAGGCAAAAGCAGTCAGGCCCGTCCGCCACTTCTTGGTCGCGATATTTTTCCCGGATAATTTCAGGGCGGTGAAAAAGCTCATGCTGGTTTCCTTCAGCTTATAAGAGCTTGAGGTCTTCTGATTCGCCAGCGGGTTGCTGTCCGAAACCGCATGACCATCCGAAAAACGAATGACACGGTCTGCATAGCTCTCAGCCAGCTCCGGATTATGCGTAACCATGATAACCAGCTTATCCTCCGCAATCTTCTTAATCAGCTCCATGATCTGCTCACTGGTTTCCGTATCCAGCGCCCCCGTCGGCTCATCCGCGAGAATAATATCCGGATTGTTGGCCAGGGCACGGGCAATCGCTACCCGCTGCATCTGTCCGCCGGAGAGCTGGTTCGGCTTTTTATGGACATGCTCCTTGAGTCCGACCTTCTCCAGGACTTCAAGCGCCTTGCGGTGTTTCTCACCGGAGTCTACCCCGCTGAGCGTCATCCCCATCTCCACATTATCCGTGATACTCAGATGCGAAATCAGATTATAGCTTTGAAAAATAAAGCCCACACTATTATTGCGGTACGCATCCCAATCGGCGTCTTTGAAGTGCTCCGTTGACTGGCCGTTGATAACCAGCTCTCCGCTGTCATATTGATCCAGTCCGCCGATGATATTCAGCAGCGTGGTTTTCCCCGAACCGCTCTGGCCCAAAATGGCGACAAATTCACTTTCCCTGAAATTCAGATTCACTTTATCCAGCGCTACCTGCGTGAAGTCTCCGGTCTTATAGCTCTTGGTGATGTTTTTTAATTGCAGCATCTCATCAGTCTCCTTTTCTATCCCTGTACTCTTTGCTCTCTCTAATCTTTCTCTGTTCTTGTCTTGCTGGCACCAGTATAAGTTCCAAATATAAACTAAACCTCAACTTAGGCAGTTGAGATTCAATTGATGTTCATGAAGTATACTTAAGCCATCTATATACTGAACCCTATGAAGCACCCCGGGAGGAACCTCATGTTTAATATTCTTGTAGTTGAGGATGACAGCAAATTACGGCAGCTCTTCTGTACAGTCCTGACCAAAAACGGATACCGGGCAATCCCGGCAGTTAACGGCGAGGATGCCCTTACGGTGTTGGATAAGGAATTTATCGACTTGATGATCTGCGATATTATGATGCCGCAAATGGATGGCTACGAGCTGACGCGGACACTCAGAGACAATAACAATAATCTTCCGGTTCTTATGGTGACTGCACGGGAGACCTTTGCTGACAAACAACAGGGATTTCTCGTTGGAATCGACGATTATATGGTTAAGCCCATTAATGTAAATGAAATGCTTCTGCGTGTCGGGGCGCTGCTGCGGCGTGCCAAGATTATTAGCGAACGCCGGATTGAATGTGGAGGAACCGTGCTGGATTATGACTCCCTGACCGTCAACCAGAGACAGGAAAGCATCCTTCTTCCGCAAAAGGAATTTTATTTACTCTATAAACTAATCTCCTATCCGAATAAAATCTTTACCAAACAGCAGCTGATGGATGAAATTTGGGGGATGGATACGGAATCCGATGAGCATACAGTAGTGGTCCATATTAACCGCTTGCGCGAGCGTTTCAGGGAGAGCACAGACTTTGAAATTGTCACTGTAAGAGGACTCGGCTATAAGGCGGTGAAGCTGGGATGAGGATGAGGCGCCCTAAAAACAGAGGTTTGTGGTGGTATTTTGTATCGTTGGTGTTTGTGATTATCCTGTCCTTCCTTTTACTCTTGTCGATCTTAGCCTATCTATATATCAGTCTAGGCAATGATTTAGTACAGCACAGAAATCCTTTCCCGCCTATTCTAACCATTATATTATTCAGCCTCATCCTCGGAACAACGATCACTTTGACTGTGGGCCGGAAAGTATTAGCTCCCATCGCGGATCTGATCAAGGCAGCCAAGGAAGTCTCCAAAGGCAACTTTGAGATTCATTTGGATGAATCCCACCGGGTGGGCGAAATCAGCGACGTCGCTCACCACTTCAATATTATGGTTCAGGAGCTGCGCAGCATCGAGACTCTGCGCAATGATTTTGTGGTCAATGTGTCCCACGAATTCAAGACGCCCCTTGCGGCGATCGAGGGGTATGCCACCCTTTTGCAGGATGACAGTCTAAGCAAAGAAGAGCATGACGAATACACCGGGATGATTATTGACAGCGCCCGGCAATTAACCACCCTGTCCGGCAATATCCTCAAAATATCCAAGCTCGAAAACCAGGAACTGCTCACAGAACAAACGGAATACCGCTTGGACGAGCAGCTCCGGCAGGCTCTTCTATTACTGGAACCGGCTTGGGGGCCGAAGCAGCTGAGCCTTAACCTTGATCTTGAGGAGCTGCGCTATTACGGAAATGAAGAGCTCATGATGCAAGTATGGCTCAATGTGCTCGGCAATGCGGTCAAATTCACGCCGGAAGGCGGAGAAATTTCGGTTTCTCTCCGTCCCGGCCCCTCATGGATTACAGCGGTCATCTCTGATACAGGAATAGGAATGGCCCCGAAGGTCCGCAAGCATATTTTCGAGAAATTCTACCAGGGCGATCCCGCCCGCTCTGCCGAAGGCAACGGCCTCGGCCTGCCCCTGGTCAGCCGAATTATCAGCTTAAGCGGAGGCACGGTCGAGGTTAGCAGCGAGCCGGGGGTGGGATCGGCTTTTACGATTAAGCTGCCTGGGCCAGTCAACGTAAAATAAGTATTTAATGACCCTATAAAAGAATCGCAAATCCTTTTTGTTATGATGCTTTTCCAAACTGCATATTCGATTTTGCAAAATCATTATGTAGGAATTATGTTGCATACTGAATTGCGCGCTTAAAGCATGAGATACTTCCAGATCAACCAGCAAAACAGTACGGATACCCAGGAAATGAAACCGAAAATCATCACGATTTTGTTTTCGCTCCACCCGTACTTCAGGCTGAAATGGTAATGGATCGGGGCCATCCGGAACAGCCGCAACTTCGTCCGTTTGTACCACCACACCTGCAAAATGACCGACAGTTGCTCTGCCAAATAGACGAGAAACAGTATTGGAATCAAAACCTCGACCTTCTCAATGATGGCTAAAACGGAAAGGGAACCTCCTATCGCCAGTGAACCCGTATCGCCCATAAACACTTTTGCCGGATAGATGTTGTACAGGAAAAGCCCAAGCAAACAGCCGATCATGACGAGTGAAAATGCCTGCACTTCAGGTTTGTCCGAAATCATGAAAAAGAAAAAATACGTCGGAACGGCCGCATTGATCAGCAGCCCATCAAGACCGTCCGTAAAATTGATGGCATTCGCCGAGCCGACCACAAACAGAAGCATGACTGCCATATAAAATCATCCAGAAATCCGACGGAGCTGAACAACAAAAATGTAACGCATAAGAGCAACATTAGAGGCCCGGGACGAAACTGCAGCGAAATTGCTATCCCGATAAGCAGGGTCAGCCCTGCCATAAGCGGTGTACCTCGTTTGGCCTGATGATCCGCTGGTAGCTCGGCGCGAATTGGCTGCGTTAGCCTCAGCCTGCGCAGCGTCCAGATCAACAGCGGGGTAAATACCGCCACCAGAAGAAAGGACAGCCCGGAAATAGCCATGATTCCGTACATATGACGAACTCCTCTTCTTTATGCTTTTTATTTAAGTGTTCTGCCCGTTAGCTCAATGAATTGCTCATCTCTTCTACAATCCTTTTGAGTCATTATAGTACCGATACCATCCATTTAATCCAATAAGCGGCTGGCTCCAGCAATACCTGTGCAAGAACAGTTCCAACTAGTCGAGACACCATTAATAACCCAAAAACCTTATTAAGTGTAGCCGTCTTACGTTCTCCTCTTAGAACTTTATCGGTAATTAAACCGATTTGCGGATCAATGAGTATGGTAAGTAAAATAGTCGCCATCCCATTTATTAGACCAGAAGATTGTGAGGCGGCAGTCGAGTATTCTGTGGTTAATGTTGAAGCAAGTAGAGCTGCTAGCACACCGATTGTGTAGATTGCGGTTACCAAACAATTCAGAACCACCAGCCTTTTGGGTATACCTCCAATCCTCAGCCTTGACAGCATCGATAATTTGGGAAAACGCAAATGATATCGTGCATTATTTATCTTTTGAAAAGAAACCGAAGAACGAATCATTTGTGGTATAGATCCTGCCACTTCTAAATGAGATATCACTCTTGAAGAGAGTAATACAGCTGATGGGAACAGTAATAAAGCTGTAAATGTCCCTAAGGCGGCAGCACCGATAATAATCCGAAACTGATCAATTAGATGATAATCCTGATTATGTTTTGCGTAGTCTAGAATTTTGCCGGTAAGTAGGGCCTGGACCATGTTAGCTGTTCTTGAAATGAGCAGTATAATCCCCGATAAGGACATGGCGACCGCTAATTTCCCTAAACGTACACCAGCTAAACGAAGGGAATATGTAAGCGTCTCGGAAAGATGAATAATAAAAGTAAATAAAGATACTAGTAATACTTGCTCGACCAATCGACCACCTCATACGCGTTCATAATGATAGTGAATAAAGTTATAAGTAAAATGATAAAGTAAAAAGCCTTTCGATAAAGAGAAATTATTCTGTCTTTATTTCCTGTTTTCGACCCTCAACTTAATCGATGTTATTCTCAGTGTGGCCCGCCACGGTTATGAACATTATTAAACGCAAAAAAGGATGTCTCCGAAGCATTAGCTTCAAGACATCCTTAAGCAGAATCAGGTTATCTCAGAACACATACAGTTGAAAGCAGGACGTTCGCTTAAAGGAGTACAGGCCGGATTCAGGACCGTTCCTTGAAAGACAAAAGGTCCCCAAGGCTTATCGCTCACTGCATAGACGATTTTATGAGTCGTGCCCGTAGAGTACGACAGATAATATTTCCCCTCATACTTATGCATCCAAGGGCCCTCGAAATATTTTCCATAGATAATACATGATAATCTTCCATCGCATATTGGTCGCCATTATCGTTTGTAGGTCCGTCGTGGTCGATGTCATGGGATGGATAAATATACAGTTTGCCCTTGAATACATGAGCGGAGGGATCGGCTGTATAGAGATGGGTAACTAGCGGCTCATTTTGTGCTGCCATAGTCGGATTCTCCTCCTCATTAAAATTAGTATGGTTGATTACCCCAGGAAGGGGTTATTCTTTCACGCCTCCCAGCGCTACGCCCGCGATAATATACCGGGACAACAGGAAATAAACTACAAACAGCGGTAAGGCCGTCAAAGCCAGACCCATATAGATCGAGCCAAACTCCGTTTTATAGATATCGCCGCGCAGTAAGCTTACCATGACCGGCATCGTATACTTTTCCTTCTGTGTCAGCAAAATCAGCGGCATGAACAAATTGTTCCAATTGGCCACAAAAGCAAAAATGGCTTGCGTCGCCACGGCCGGCATCATCAGCGGCAGGATGATCCGGTTAAAGGTTTTGAATTCACCAGACCCGTCTACGCGCGCTGCTTCTACGATCTCTATCGACAGCGTTGCGAGCAGGTATTGGCGCATGAAGAACACCACCGCCGGAGCTGCTATCGCAGGCAGAATCAGCGGAAGAAAGCTGTTTGTCCAATGTATTTTATACATGAACTGATAGAATCCGATGGCACTTGCCTGAGAAGGAATCATCATCACGCATAAGATAAAGGTAAAGAATGGCTTACGCAGCTTCCAGTCATAGGTCACAAGCCCATAGGCCGCCAAGGACGAGAAGTAGACCGTTAAGATGGTGGCTGAACTCGAGATAATAAACGAATTCAGGAACCCCTGTATGGGATCAAAGCTCTTATCCAGCAGCACCCGCAGGTTGCTCATCATGTGGGTCGAAGGAAGCAGTGAAAGACCGCTTTGGATTTCCGCCGTAGAGCGGGTAGCATTTACAAACATGATCCAAAAAGGGAGGATGCTAAGCACCGCCAAAAAGATGCAGACGATATAGATAATCGTCTTGTTTATCTTTCGGGTAACGGTTCCGTTTTTATAATTGTGGTCCATATGCTATACCTCCCTCACGGCTGCTGCTTTGGCAGATTTTTTAAAATTCTTTTCCGCTTTTTTCATTCTTCCCGCGTCGCGGTCACGCATTAGATAGAACACCAATCCAGACAATATTGCCGCGATCACGAACATGATCATGCTCGCCGCTGCAGCGCGGTTGTACATATAGCTTCCCTTGAACGCTTGCCCATAGATGAACATGGACGTGGTAAGCGTGGAGTCGTCCGGTCCGCCCGCAAGGAACAGCTGTGGAATATCGAACATGGTTAAGCCACCGATCATCGATGTAATCAGCGTGAATAGCAAAATGGTACGGAGACTCGGCAGCGTGATACGGAAAAAGGTTTGAAATCCGTTGGCGCCGTCAATCGCCGCAGACTCGAAGAGAGCGGGATTTATGCCCATAACGCCTGCGACAAGAATGATCATGGTGTTGCCGTACCACATCCAGAACTGGATGAACGCCACAATGCCCCGCGCTGTTGTCTTATCCTGAAGGAAGAAAATCGGAGCATCGGACCATCCCAGCATATCAAAAATACTGTTTATGGGGCCCATCGGATAAGCAAACAAAGTGCTGAAAAGCACGGCGATCGTACCCGCTGTGATAATATTGGGCATATAGAGCAGGACTTTGAACGCACCTTGTCCCTTTATGTTGAGGCGTTTGTTCGTGAACCAGGCAGTGAGCAAGAGCGCCAGAACGATCTGAGGAATGAAGTTGACGATCCAGAGCAACCCTGTGTTGATTAGAGACTTCCGGAATGAGACGTTATCAAAGAGGAGGTCTTTGAAATTTTGAAAAGGGTTATCCATAATGTGAATCGGTTTGGGTATCAATCCCTGCATATCGGTGAAGCCGATGACTGCGGTGTATAAAATGGGATATAACGAGAAAATCAGAAATGCCAGGACAAACGGAAAAGTGAAGATATAACCGAATTTCGAGTAGTTCACACCTTTGCGGCGCATGCTTTCACCCCTTTAGTTGATATGAAGGGACGGGATAACCCCCGCCCCTCAATTCTTTCTTATTCGCTATCGATACCAAGCTGGTCTTTGACTTGCTGCTTGAAGGTTTCGATTGCTTTAGCACGGTCTTTGTTGCCCGCTGTATATTCGCGTACTTGCTCGCGCCATAGCTTGTTAATCGTTTCGTCGTACTGGGTCAAGTTCTTGCCTGAAGCGTTAGCGTTAGCCGGAACGAACACATCGAACATGTTCTGCCCGCCGAGCAGTGGAACTTCACCGTTTGACTTCGCCATTACCACAGAGGATGCAACACTGTCCTTCGTGCCTTGTTCGCCCTCTTTCATCGTTCCGTTAGCCCAGTAGTACTGGAGGCCGGTTTCGGAGGTATCGAGCGTCACCCACTTGATAAAGTCCGCAACAGCTTGCTTCTTGGCATCGTCCTTAGTAACGTCTTTGTTAGCAAGCAGCCAGGTACCTCCCCAGAAGAAGCCTGTCGGCGGTTCGGTAACTGCCCAGTCGCCATTTGTATCTTTTACTTGTCCGCTCATTGTATAGTTGATGAGCCAAGCGGGACCGAAGAAACCGAAGATCGGTTGGGCGCCGGCACCGGACATATCTGCGTACCATGCTTCCGTCCAGTCCGTTGTATCGTTGTGATAGCCGTTATCTTTCAGCTTCTTAGAGAGATCAAGGAACTCTTCACGCTTCGGATCGATATGAAGCTTGCCGTCGACAATCCAGCCTTTCTCAGAACTGTTCTCGATCGCGTGCCAAATATCGCCGTCGCCGGATACGATGCCATACCCTTTGGCTTTTAGCTTCGCAGCTGCTTCGTAGAACTTCTCCCAGCCAGGTCCAACTTCATTTTTGATAGTGGCCGGATCGTCTGTTCCAAAAACATCCTTGGCAATCGAGCGGCGATAGATAAAGGCTCCGCCTGTCGCTTGGTAGCCGAGTCCTTTTAGTTGGCCGTCTTTGCTGCCGATGTCAACCGAGTATTGGGCAATCCCTGCATCCTTAACCATTTGATCGTCAAGGCCCAGGTCTGCATAGTTAGCAGCATAGCTGGATGCATCGCCTTGCGTATATTTGAGGACAAACGCCGCTTCAGCAGCAAAAATATCCGGAGCATCTTTACCGCCAGCGGCCAGGGCCTGGTCAAGAGCCGGCTGATAAGCGCCATCGGTTGTTGCAATAACTGTAGTTTTAAAATCCACATTTGCGTCGGGATGAGTTTCTATATACTTTTTGGTCATGTTCGGAATCTCATCTGTGAAGCTCCAGAGATTAATAGTGACCTTCGAGCCATCTCCCTTGGCTGGTGCCGCTGATGCGCTGGCCGAAGCTGCCGGAGCTTCGCTTGGGCTGGATGAGTTTGAGCTGGAATTTGAGTTTCCGCCACACGCTGTAAGAGCAGATGTCATCACAAGCATTGTAGAGATCCCCGCTAGAACACGCTTCATACTTTTCATACTTTGCCTCCCCTTTATATTGATTCCTCGGTTTTGTGTAACCGCATACATAATTATAGAGCCGATTGTCCTCAGGCATAAGGAACCGATCATTGGGTAAAATTCCACTTTTATTGGGTTTCATTCCGTTCAAGACATAAAAAAACACCAAAGGATCTCTGCCTTGGTGTCTCCATTCTCATATTTTTTTGAAGCCCGTTTTCAAACGAGTCAGTCTATTGCTCAGGGCCGTCTCTGTCATAGGAAATCCCCTAACGAGACAGCCCCTACGTATTACATATAAACTATAGCCCAGGTGGCAGATTACACCAATCTTTCCACAAGAACCTTATTCCATAAACTAATACTTTGAAATTAATCCAGGTATGTCTTCATTTGAATATCAAGTTAGCTCGCATCATTCGTTTTCACGATTGAGGCCAGTTATTACAATTCATCTAATGCCTCGTTGATTAAATCTCTTGCATCGTTGACTCTATTCCGGGCGTCAAAGAGAGCAGCACGGCTGCTGTTGATAATTTGTCGTGCATCATTCAATTGTTGAAGTGCATTCTCAAGTTGTGTTCTTTGTCTTGCCTTATATGGCGGCTTTACAGTTGCTCTCTTTTTGACCGGTGTTACTTTTCTTACTCCAACTTTTTTCATCTTCATACACCCTTTCTTTATTTAGCCTGCATTTTTATTAAATGCAGTTTGCAGAGAAGAAGATTGGGTGACTAACCCCTATGAATTAGTTTGATTTTTGATAAAAAATAGAGCCGTCCTTTACATTTCAAGGACGGCTTATGATATTTATTTAGTTATAATCTTTATTTTTCAGTTGCATACAGTCTTTAGCATATTCAAAAGATGTTCGTTGAAAATAAAGTATGAACTGACCGCTGTTGTTGTTCAACTAATGTTTCCCGTTAGCGCATCAAGCGGCTGCCAGAGAACGGACAGCCACCTCTTCGGACGAAACTAATTTCCGCTTAACCCTTTACTTTATCAAAACATGTTGCCGCTAAATAAGTGCTTAAGTTGCGATAGTGATATAATAATATCAGGCAAACTTAGAAAGAGGGTGAATCCTTTGGCTATTCATTTTGGTGTAACACTCGATCTGCTCCACGCAAAGTCTTAAGGGCAAACAGACCCTGAACCTTGTGTGGAGCTAATTTGGCATCCTGAGTTAGGTCTGTTGGTCCAGAGACTTTGCATCCTATATGAAATTAATTCATAAAGGAGCGGGTTTCGATGACAAGCATGACAAATTTCTCATTAAAGCAATATCGTAAAGAGCAGGACTATAGCTATACCCTTGGCGCATACGCCACTATTGAAATGATTCAGGCACGGCCGGAGATCGTAAAAGCCGTTTATATCCATTCTGCTTATCGGGATCGCAGTGTTCTTGAAACCCTCTGCCAACAACAGCATATTCCAGTTGTCCAGCAGGATAAGGCTTTCGCCAAGGTCGATCGGAAAGAAAATTGCTTCGTGTTTGGGATGTTTTCCAAATATTCAGATAGGCTTGCTTCCGATAAACCTCATATTCTCCTCGTCCATCCTGGGGATATGGGCAATCTCGGCACCATTATCCGGATAACCGCAGGTTTGGGATTTGGCAATCTCGGGATCGTTACTCCCGGAGCAGATCATTTCCATCCCAAAGCCATCCGCGCCTCTATGGGGGCATTATTCCGGATTCAATGTTGTTCCTTTCCCAGCTTCGAGTCATATCGCAGCCAGTTCGGTCGGCACGACCTGTTTTCTTTCATGCTTCGTGCTGCAACCACACTGACACCCGAGACCTGTCCCGTAACGGAGCTGTTTACCCTTGTTTTCGGAAATGAAGCTGCAGGTCTTGACGAAGAAATATTTAGCCATGTGGGAACCGGCTTGAAAATAGCACAAACCCCAGACGTGGATTCCCTGAATTTATCCATTGCCGCAGGCATCGGCGCCTATTTGTTCGCGTCAAAAAACAAGCTCATCTGACTACTAACATTCTCTCGTGTATAAGATTTTGAAGCTTCATCGGAGGGCGGAAGCCCTCTTCTTTACTTTCCAAATCTCCCTTCATCCAACTGGGGCGATCCCAATCCCACTACATCGGAGCTGCACTTCAAAGGGTCTCACACCTTCCATTGTCTTAGCTCACGAACTTAAGGCTTAACTCCCTCTTGCTGGTTACTATCCTGCCCGTTAGAATTCCTGTAGAATGAATAACTTGGACTTTGTACAAAAAAAGATTACCTCTGTAACATGGGAGCGTAATGCCTCATTGATGCAAGAATTTTCCTCGTAGCCCAAAATTTGGGGCCATCAACAAGATTAGTCCACTTATTAGAAACGATGTCCATGAGTCGTAAGCAATCATTCGAACAAATTCCCATATATTCGAAGGACTCTGATGTCCATTGCCTCGATAACTTTCTCAGTCGTCAACGGCTTGGAATTCGCTTCGGCTTTTTCGTTATACAACTGCACGAGTTTTGCAGCCAGCGCCTCCTCCGCTTCTTGCTTAAAGCTTGTTTTGAAAGTAAACTATAAGGAATGAGTTGGATCGAATAATCGATCTGCTGCCCCGCCGAATCTTAAATATTGTCGCGGGTGGGCGGGATGGATACGCCCTTCGTGATTATGCTTGTCTGGCGTTCCTAGAGACTTCGACCCTCGACGAACTGTAGATAAGCAAAACGTACGATTCGTGAAGAGAACAGGAGAAATGTAAGCATGAAAAAGACATTTAACCTAATACTGAAGTGGTGACTGTTTCGAACATTTCTTAATTTCCTACCATTCCCTCATTCCGTCACTCGATACCCACCCTTTAATTGTCATATATTTAGACGAATTCCTTTTTAGAGAGGTTCAATCTCTATCCCTGCACAATAAGAATAAGCAACCTTACGGGAATGGCGGGTATCCGAACTCAATACCAAGTTATTTTTCAAAATTTACGCTACCGAATCCATGAGACCGATGAGTTCCCGGATCGGCTGTCGTCTATATAAATGAAGGCATAAATGAACACAAACTTATTTGACGAAGAGGTGTTTTGAAAATGGCATTAACGTCCGCATTCACGAGCGTCAACCTGCCCGTAAAAAACGTAGAACAATCGAAAGCATTCTTCACCGGACTCGGATTCGAACTCAACCCGCAATTCCCCGAGAATGAGAATTCGGTAGCCATCGTGATCGGCGACAACCTGCAGGTCATGCTGATCAATCAAGCATTCTTTAATACGCTCACAGAGAAGGAATCCGTCGATACGAGCAAGTATGCGCAGATGACGATCGCATTGGCCTTCGAGAACCGGGAAAAGGTCGATGAAATCGTGAATACCGCGGTCTCCTTGGGCGGGAAATTGCACGCTGAACCTGAAGATCATGGGTTCATGTATCATTGGGGCTTCGTGGACTTGGACGGCCATCTGTGGGCCATTAACTACATGAACATGAATGCGGCACAAGGTTGAGGTTAACGAAGAGCAAGCTCGTATTTTAGGATTCAAACAGAAAGACGCCGGGCATCTTCCCAGGCGTCTTCTTCGATGATTAGTTTTGTTCGGTATAGACTTTGAAATTGTCCATGATCGCTTGCCAGCATGCTTGCTGGAACTCGGCGGGATTGGAGCTTTCCGCGTCGAACGTTTCAATGACCTTCGTCTCATTTCCTTGATCGACGGAAGCAATATCCACTCTTCTTCCGTCTTCCATAGTGTGGCCGAACGCCTCATGCCGATTCACGACATCGTAGATCTGAGTCTAACACTTTATTTTCTGAGTCTAACACTTTATTTTTGATTCTAATACTTTGTTTTTCATTCTAATACTTTGTTTTCTTCTAATAATACTCACCCCTACATACACAACAGAGCCGTCCTTTACATTTAAAGGACGGCTCCTGATATTTGTTTAATTACAATCTTTACTTTTCAGTTACAAACAATATTTAACGCAGTCAAAAGATTGTACTGTACCTTAACCCCTTACTCCACCGTAACACTCTTCGCCAGGTTTCGTGGTTTATCGACATCGTGGCCCAGGGCCAGCGAAGCGTAGTAGGCGAGCAACTGCAGCGTAACTACGGACAAGGCAGAAGTCAGCAGCGGCAGGGTCTGAGGAATCACGAACACCTCATCAACGGATCTGAGCAGGTCATTCTTATGCTCTTCATGAGTGACGGCCAGGACGTGTGCTCCGCGGGCCTTCACTTCTTTGATGTTACTGACGGTCTTCTCAAGCACCGATTCCTGGGTGGCCAGGGCAATCACCGGAACGCCTTCTTCAATCAGCGCCAGGGTGCCGTGCTTCAATTCGCCTGCAGCGTAAGCTTCGGAGTGAATATAAGAGATTTCTTTCAGCTTTAGCGAGCCTTCCTGAGCGACAGCGTAGTCAACGCCGCGGCCAATGAAGAACAGGTGGTGGTGCTCAGCGATTTGCTCGGCATAGGCTTTGATCGCGTCTTTCTGAGCCAGAATAACTTCTACCTGCTCCGGCAGGGACTGCATAGCCGCCAGAATCTTGGCAACTTCAGGTTCGGACTGTGTATCGCGAACTTCAGCCAGGTACAAACCAAGCAAAGTGAACGCGATCAGTTGAGAAGTGTATGCCTTGGTCGATGCTACAGCAATTTCAGGACCCGCCAGCGTTACCAACACACTATTGGCTTCACGGGCAATGGAGCTGCCCACTACGTTAGTAATCGCCAATACATGCGCACCATTTGCTTGCCCTTCACGCAGTGCTGCCAGCGTATCCGCAGTTTCACCGGATTGGCTCACTACGATCACCAAAGTTTCCGGTGTAACGATCGGCGAGCGGTAACGGTATTCCGAAGCAATGTCATTTTCTACAGGAATACGCACTAAAGACTCAATCAGATTGCGTCCAACAAGACCGGCATTGTATGCCGTACCACAGGCAACGATCTGGATGTTGCGGATGTTCTTGATCTGCTCTTCAGTCAGGTTAAGTTCTGGCAGAATCACTTTGTTGCCTTCAGCATTTGTACGTCCACGCATAGTATCGCGGTATGCTTTTGGCTGCTCGTGGATTTCTTTCAGCATGAAATGCTCATAGCCGCCTTTTTCCGCGGTAACTGCATCCCAGTCGACAGTAATCATTTCCCGAGAAATAAAGTTGCCTTCAATCGTCATCAATTCGACAGCATCCCGTGTCAGTACAGCCATTTCGCCGTCGTTCAAAATATATACGTTGCGGGTATATTCCAGCAAAGCCGGAATATCCGACCCGATAAAGTTTTCGCCTTCGCCCAGACCAATGATCAGCGGGCTTGCTTGACGCACAGCCACCAGTTTGTCGGGCTCATATTCAGTCAGAACTCCCAGTGCAAACGCACCGCGCATGAAGGTGATCGCTTTTTGTACAGCTTTTACGATATCACCATTATATTCGCGGGCGATCAGGTGGGAAATAACCTCCGTATCTGTTTCGGAAGTAAAGTGGCATCCTCCGGCAATCAGTTCTTCCTTAAGATCAAGGTAGTTCTCCACAATCCCGTTGTGTACGACCGAGAACTTCTTGCTCTCGTCGGTGTGCGGGTGGGAGTTCTCATCGGAAGGCTTACCATGCGTCGCCCAGCGTGTATGCCCGATTCCGGCGCTGCCGGTAAGTGGAGTTGCTTCCAGTCTGGATTCCAGGTTCGCCATACGGCCTTGTGCTTTTACAACTTGAAGGCCTTCTTTGGTAAATACGGCAATCCCTGCCGAATCATAGCCGCGATACTCCAGCTTCTTCAATCCCTCTACCAAGATCCCCTGCGAATTCTGATTCCCGATATATCCTACAATACCACACATTATAATTTCCCCCGTCCAATTTATAGTGTGGGCGGCATAAGGAAAGAAACGTGCCGTGCGGCATGTTTTTGAGAAAAAGCAAATATTCTGTTGTATTTCAAGCTCACCAAGTTAACACGATTACGCCATCCCTAAAAAAAGGACAGTATCCGTTTCCCTTGCGTCTATGTTCATGAAATGCACAGTCTTCTCCTCTGCCGCAGCAGAACGCTCTGTGTTTCTTTCCGTTATTGCGCGATCCCATGAAATGAATAACTTCTGATTGCACCCATAGAAACGTTGTGTGAAAGGTCGCCCTCGCATTTTCCGTTTCCATTTACGGCTCTGGTGCATCACCGGGAGGTCCCCGCCGAACATTTCGAACACCTCCACCTCGTCAGCTTACATCTGCCGTGATCCGTTCAAGCCCTGCCCTATGGGCAGCTGCTGTCCCTTCTCCCCCGCGCAAGATCAAGCTCTGGCGCTTGCTGTTGCCAACCTTACTATCCCCGCTTTCCTTCTGGAATGACACTTAATCTATTATATGCACCTTACATCGTTTTGGCAATGCTGTATCGCAAGAATACTTGTGGCAGCCCGTGCAAGAAATTGGATTTAAATTTAAATATTCAGCCGGTGAAGCAGATCAATCACTCCCTACCGGCTGAACAACTTAACATAAATATAATTAATTACACCAATTCACGCTGAACAACATCAACAATCTGCCCTACATAAAGATCCAGTTCCGCCTTATCCGGACCTTCCGCCATCACGCGGATTAACGGTTCTGTACCGGAAGGACGCACCAGCACACGGCCATTATCGCCGAGCTTGCCTTCGACTTCTTGAATAGCTGCTTCAATCGCCGGATTGTTCGGATAGTTAGTCTTATCCTGCACACGAACATTCACAAGCACCTGCGGATATTTGGTCATCATCGATTTCAGAGCACTAAGCTTCTTGCCCGATGACTTCATTGTGTCTACCAGTTGGATTGCGGTCAGAATACCGTCACCCGTTGTGTTGTAGTCCAGGAAAATAACATGGCCGGACTGTTCCCCGCCCAAATTGTATCCGCCCCGGCGCATTTCTTCCATCACATAGCGGTCACCGACTGCGGTTTTCGCCGTATTCAGCGCCAATTGCTCTGTTGCTTTGTAGAACCCGATGTTGCTCATAACTGTGGATACAATGGTCCCATCCTTAAGCTTGCCGGCGCGGTTCATAGCATCTCCGCAAATACAAAGGATAAAGTCTCCGTCAACTTCGTCACCCTTCTCATCTATGGCAATCAAGCGGTCAGCATCCCCGTCAAAAGCAAGTCCCAGATCCGCACCCTGGCGCAGAACTTCCTCGCGCAGTGTCTCCGGATGTGTGGAGCCAAAGCCGTCATTAATGTTCAGTCCATCCGGTTCTGAACCGATGGCAATCACTTCCGCCCCCAGCTCTCTGAACAGGCGTGGCGCAAGTTCATAGGCCGCTCCATGGGCGCAATCCAGTACTACCTTAAGTCCAGCGAAGCTATGAGAAATCGTTGTTTTGAGATAGTCCAAATATAAATATTTCGCATCATTATCTATGCTTACTGTCCCCAGACCCGCACCTACAGGGCGCGGCAATTCATCGATTTCCGCATCCATCAGCTCTTCAATCCGCAGCTCAGTTTCATCTGTCAGCTTGAAGCCGTCTCCGCCAAAAAACTTAATCCCATTGTCTTCAACCGGATTATGCGAGGCGGAAATCATCACTCCCGCATCAGCTTTCAGCAATCTTGTTATATAAGCTACCGCAGGCGTGCTCACGATACCCAGACGGATAACCTGGGCACCAATAGACAGCAAGCCCGCTACAAGTGCTGATTCCAGCAGTGGACCCGAAATCCGCGTGTCCATGCCTATCACCACCTTGGGCTTCTCCACATTTCCTGCCAATACATATCCTCCGCAGCGGCCGATGCTATAGGCCATTTCTGCAGTTAATTCACGGTTTGCAACTCCGCGTACACCATCTGTTCCAAAATACTTACCCATCTGTTTTCTCCTTTAGAATACGCTGCTTCAGCTTAATGAATTATTGTATGAATGAATTCTTATTTCGTGTGCTTATAACTCATAGGTTAGACGTATACCGGCTGAAAAAGTTACGTTCCATCTGTACTGCTTACATTATTGCCAACTCCGTTGAGAGCACCTGAACTAGCACCACTCTCCGGTACTACGTCGGAAGGGGTTGGCGTGGCTGTGGGTTCCCCGGCATCTGGACTCTGTGCAGGTGCTGTCGGACTCTCTTCAACGAAGGCCGGCTCCGAACTTGGCTCAGGGGTCACTGCTGCACTGCTGTTATCCGGTGTCTCCGTGGCTTCCGGCGTTGCCGGAGCCAGTAGTTCGACCGTTGCCGTGAACCGTTGCGACGCATTCGCAAGAGTAATGAACCTGGGCAGCGAGACATGCAGAGTTACCGCATGATTTCCGGCCGTGAGGCCAACCACATCCGCCACCACACTGATATTATTCTTGTCCAGCTGATTCAGCAAAGCCGGGGCTCCAGATACCGTCAGAGTCACAGCTTTATTGGCCGGATCTGTGATCTGAGCGGTAAGCCCGTTGTCTACCCCCTCCAGCTTAATGGGGATATTATCGATGGTCTTCTCAGCAACCTCCGAGGTGACTACCGAAACATTCAAGACTGCAGGTTCAATCTTCACCGTGCCTTCCGGTGCAGTCAGCTCCAGCTTCAGCTCCTTTGTACCTGCGGAATCAATTGTACTTAGATTCAGCGTGGCTTCATAGGAGGATAAATCGGCTAAGGACGCTTCGGTTCCATATACCGTTACCGTGTCCTGCCCGGGTGACACCCGGGACAATGCCAGCGCTCCTGGAAGCTGACCGGTGAAGCTGATGTCCAGCGGCAGGCTTTTGAATGGCATAGTGACCGGCAGGTCCACAGTAACAGAGGACGGCTCGATGACCGCATCCTTAATCTCATTGCCGCTGCTGTCAACTGCGTATAGCTTCAGCTTTTTATCTTTAATCGTCTCGCTTTCACCATCCAGTTCAATGGTTCCCTGCACCTTGGACACCTTGCTAAGCTCACTGGCAGCCAGCGTAACCTGCGCTTCCACAGCTGGATCTATGACCGGAGCACCCACCTGATAACCTGCCGCCGGCTTCCCTTTAGTAACAATAGATACAGGAAAAGACTTGGTATTCCGCAGTTCCACATGAATATTCACTTCATTGGGGTTGATATCCTGCAGCGACACCCCGCTCGGAAGTGAATAATGAAGCGGCAGTGTGGTATCCCCCGGTTGAATGTTGCTTAAATCAATCCACACCTTATAGGCATCCGAAAATTTATAGGTAAGATCCGATTTTTTGCCCAGGACCTCGAGTCTGACGCTTACGGCGTCCTGGGACGTGATCACATATTTATCCTCATCGAATCCTTTGACCTCTATCTTGACATTTTCAATGATTTTGGACTCCTTGTTGACCGTGGTCTGGCTGGTAGGTGCAGTATCCACATGCACGATGGTCCACAGGATAATAGCAAGGGCAAGGGCAAGAATTTTATTGAAATTATTGTTCTTCATCCACTTATCCATTGTTTTTATCCCCCTTCCGTTTCCAGAAAGCGGAGCTTTTCTCCTTGAGCGATGAAGTGGCACGCAGTTCCTCATACAGCTTGGAGATCAAGGATTCTTCCTTAATATCGCGTACGATCTGCCCGTTAATCGCCAGTGAGATCTGTCCAGTCTCTTCCGAGACTACAACGGAGACAGAGTCGGCCACTTCACTAATCCCGATCGCGGCGCGGTGGCGGGTCCCCAGTTCCTTGCTGATAAACGGATTCTCCGACAGCGGCAAATAGCAGGCGGCAGCGGCAATCTGTCCTTCCTGCATAATCAGCGCACCGTCATGCAGCGGCGTGTTCGGGATAAAAATATTGATGAGCAGCTCGGAACTGACCACAGAGCGCATAGGAATACCGGATTCCGTATATTCGTTAAGCCCGGTAGCTCTTTCAAAAACAATTAACGCGCCTATTTTTCGCTGGGCTAAGTAATTCACAGCTTTAATTACTTCACCGATCAGCTTGCTGATCTCTTCATCGTTTTCGGCAGCCCGTCCAAAAAACTTGCCCCGGCCAAGCTGCTCCAGCCCCCTTCGTAGCTCCGGCTGAAAGATGATAAATATCGCAAATATCCCGAAGGTAAAAATCTGGTTCATCAGCCATTTCAGGGTATACAGATCAAGCAGAGTGCTTAATGCCCAAATCACAACCAGGACCAGAATCCCCTTCAGCAGCTGAACCGCCCGGGTCCCGCGTACCATATTGAGCACTTTGTAGATAATATAGCTGACGATCAGTATATCGACTATATCTTTAATGGAATCTTTCCATGTCATGTCCGAAAAATAACTCATGCCAAAACCCCCGTCATTTCATATTAGCTGGGTTTATGTAAAATGTCTGTAAGTTCTATAACATATCTAGGTTATAACGTTCCAGCCCAGGTTGCAAGTTTAGACTCGCAGAGAATCATACCATGTTATTTCCAGGCAGCAAAAAAGCGCCATCTTTCCGGAAAAAGAGGCGCAAATGAGATTTCTGCTAAAAGCGACCAAATGTTATTAACGGTAGGCAACTTCAGAGAACATGTTCGTCACTTTATACCAGAGCCAACTTACCGCTTGGTCTATGCTTTTGACTTGCCCGGAGATATGAGCTGTTGAAGCCTGATACAAGGAACCGTCGATCACAGTCACATTGCCGTTCACTTCACCATACACCTGAGTTTTACCATTCTCCACCGTTAGATCACCGGATATTGTTTTGCCGGAAGGTACGATAACCGTATCACCCTTGATGACAACCTGTTCCAGGTCACTTCCCCTGACAACAAGCTGCCGATCCTGATTCCAAAAAGTAACGGAACTCATCAGCATTACGAGAATAAACACGGACGCCGCTGTAAGCGCAGGATGCCGCTTGATCCAGGTAACAAAAGCCCGTTCCTTCTTGACATGTGGCAATGAATTCATAATCCGGCCTACAAGATCCTCAGAAGCCACAGGATTCTGGTGCATCAGGGAAAACATCAGCATATCGGTCTGTTCCAATTCTTTGAACTTGGCACGGCAATCTGTACAGGATAGAAGATGCTCCTTCAATTCCCTCTGCTGCAGTTCGGGCAAGTCGTCATCCAGGTAGTCGTGCATCATAGAGACGGCCAGTTTGCATTCCATAGGAGCCAATCCTTTCATGAGTGCTATTTAATTATTACATGGCAAAGGGGCAGAGCGCATAAGACTTGCTTAACTTACATACGTCGCTGCCCGTCAGGCGTTTCATAAAAAATAATCTATTTTACATTTTGGGGCCTAATTTTTTACGCAAAAATTCACGTCCGCGGTGCACACGGGTCTTAATCGTAGTTACAGGCATATCCATGACGTCACTAATCTCCTGAAGCGACAAATCCTGCAGATAACGTAAAATCATCACCGACCTGTATTTCACAGGCAGGCTGTCAATGGCCTCATAAATCAGGCTCTGTGTCTCGGAGAGCAGCAGTTCTGTTTCCGGGGTCACATTATCGCTGGGGATCATGGAATAGCCGTCAATCCCCTCCTGGTCGTTCATCTCGGCATCCAATGAATACGTCGGCCGCCGCTTGCGGAGTCTGTCAATACAAAGGTTCGTGCCGATGCGGTAGATCCAGGTTGAAAATTTCTGTTTGTCATCATAACGGTCCAAATTCCGGTACACGCGCAAAAATGTTTCCTGAACAATATCCTCTGCCTCATGGCGGTTGTTCAGCATCCGGTATGCCAAATGATATATTTTGTCTTTATATAGTTCCACAAGCTCGGCAAATGCCCTTTGGTCGCCCTTCAAGGCGAGCTTTGTCAATCTGCCTTCCAAATTCTCCACCTGTTAACTCCCCCAGACTTGCCGCCCTTGGTCGTTCATCTCTTGATTGTCCACGGTACAAGCTCTTAAATCGTAATTCAAGTTTGTGCAAAAATCAAGGATAGTATTGTTACCTTCTATATATATTGGGCAAAAAATAATTGCGCAGTAGGGGCAGTTGGATACGGCGGCATTCCTAAGAATGTTTGGACTTCCGGACGCTGTTGTCTCCAGATTTCCTGATTTGTACCGCTGTTCGCGGTTGAAATCCGGAGACAAAGGCGGTCGCTGACGCTCCTACAGTTCCAAAATTCTTCTCCATGCCTTCTCCTCACCTATACCTAGCGTTACTTTGCGGCTTTGCCCAAAATCCATATCGGCAACAAAGGGCAGGGTAAAGGGAAAGAAGCTGCTTGATCCTTGCAGCGCAGAAACTATAATCACACAACAAAGCCTCTATGGTTATTCGATACATAGTTCAATCGGTATTAAACAAAAAATCCCCGTTCCGCCTCCATATAGAGGCGGGACGGGGATTGGAAACGGCCCGGCCGGCTTCCAAACTCACTGTAAATCAGCCGGTATTCCGCAGTCCGGCGGCAATGCCATTGATCGTAAGCAGCACCTCGCGCAGAAGCTCGGCGTCATCTCCCTCGGCTTCACGCAGGGCTCTAAGCTCCGACAAGAGCTGCACCTGCAGATAGCTGAGCGGATCAACGTAAGGATTCCGCAAACGAATGGATTCCTGGATGACAGGAACGTTATCCAGAATATCCTGCTGCCCGGTGATTTTGAGAATCAGCTCGGAGGTCAGTTTGAATTCCGCTTCGATCTGTCCGAAGATACGGTGACGGGCTTCCTCATTTTTGCCCATGCCGGCGTATTCCTTGGCGATAATCAGATCCGCCTTGGCAATCGCCATTTGCAGAGTATCAATTAATGTAGTGAAGAACGAAAATTCTTCATACATATGCTGCATGATCTTCAGGTTCTCTTCCTTGCCGTCGTAAAAGCTCTGCAGCCCCGTTCCGGCAGCGTACCATGCTGGAAGCAGGTAACGGCTCTGTGTCCAGGCAAAAACCCAAGGGATGGCACGCAGATCTTCAAAGCGGTCGCTGTTCTTTCGTTTGGAAGGACGCGAACCAATGTTAAGCTCACCCACCTCAGGAAGCGGCGTCGACTCCTTGAAGTAGTTCAGGAAATCCGGATCACGGAAGATCAGGTCCTGATATTTGTTCAGTGATACTTCAGAAATCCGGGCTACAATCTCTTCCCATTTAGGATCGTACAGATCAGCCTGCGGTGATCTGGCATTAATCGCTGCCGTAATCAGCGCGGAAGTTGCCTGTTCCAAGCTGCGGTAGGCGATTCCCTGCATCGAGTACCGGGAGGAGATGACTTCGCCCTGCTCTGTAATCTTAATGCCGCCGCCAATCGTCGAGGCCGGTTGAGCCAGAATACTGCGGTTCAGCGGCATGCCCCCGCGGCCAAGGGCTCCCCCGCGGCCATGGAAAAATTTCAGTTTGATGCCGAATTCATCCGCCGTAGCCGTAATTTCCTTGAGTGCCACACGCAGCTCATAGTTGGCGGTAACCACACCGCCATCCTTGTTGCTGTCCGAATATCCCAGCATGATCTCCTGCAGATCATTCATCGCCCTAACCGCATCACGGTAGATTGGCAGGTTGAGCAGTGTCCGCATAATTTGCGGTGCATCATGCAGATCGTCAATGGTTTCGAACAACGGCACAGCCTGAAGTGTACAAACAACAGTACCATCGTTGTCTTTGCGGAATAAGCCGACTTCCTTGGAGAACACCATAACCTCCAGAATATCGCTTGCAGCTTCAGCCATGCTGATCAGGTAGCTGGTGATGCATTGTTTGCCGTACTCCTCTTGAGCCGTATAAATAGTACGGTACACAGCAAGACATTCTTCCGTGCTCTCGCTGTAAGTCTGATATGGTGAAGTTAGCGGCCGCGGATCATTCAGCAGTTTTTCCAGGAGTTCAATCTTCTCGTTTTCCTGCAGCTTGGCATAATCCTGCGTAACATTCATTTTGGCCAAAATCTCAGTCATCGCATTTTCATGCTCCTGACTGTGCTGGCGGACATCAAGAGTTGCGGTATGGAATCCAAACAACTCTACCTGGCGAATCAATTTCTTAATGTAGGTATCCGCTACATAATCGGCATAGTGATGACGCAAGCTGCGGTCAATCACATTTAAATCATCTATAAATTGCTCCGGTGAGGAGTAGCGCTCCAATGAGCCTTTTTTCTCATCATCCATAACATTCTGTGTCTTCGCGATCATATAGGTAAGCTTAATCCGGTATGGCTCATTATCATTATGCCAGGATTTCGTCTTATCCAGCTGAATAATACCCCGGTCCAGTTCAATGGATTCCAGCAGCTCCGGCGTCACCTTAACGATACTTGTACTAAAACTCAGATACTGCATCAGTTCGCGCATAATGCGCTGATATTCCCGAATCGCCAGCTTGCGCTGCAAACGCAGGGTCTGCAGGGTCACAGCTGCGGTTACCGAAGGGTTGCCGTCACGGTCCCCGCCGATCCACGAGCCAAACCGCAGATAGGTGGGAACATGCCAATTCTGGCCCGGATAATATTTGCTTAGACATCGTTCAAGTTCTTGATACACATCCGGCAGCACCTGGAAAATCGTCTCATGGAAATAGTACATTCCATTGCGGACTTCATCGAGTACCGTAGGCTTGCGGTCGCGCAGCTCATCCGTCTGCCATAAGGTAATGACTTCATTCAGCAGCTTCTCACGCAGCTGTTCGCGTTCCCGGAATGTCAGGGTAGGGTTATCCAGACCCATCACATCATCAGAGATACGCTTATGAATATCAAGGATCGCCCGTCGCATGGCTTCCGTAGGGTGAGCCGTCATGACCAGCTCCAAAGACAGGCCGTTCATGATCTCATGAACATCCTCGTGTGAGAAATCCCGTTCGCGGAGCTCCTGAATCGCGCTTTCGATAGAACCAGGCTGTACAGTCTCCCCGGCTGAACGTTCGTAGTCGCGTTTTCGGCGAATCCGGTGATTCTGCTCGGCAATGTTCACCAATTGAAAATAAATAGCGAACGCCCGTATCACCTGGTGTCGATTCTCAGGATCAAGTGAATTGATTAGCTCCTTGAATTCATTGTGCAGTTCAGGCAAAAACAATGAGCGCAGCGATTTGCTGGTTTCGCGGATCTTCTCTACGATCTCCAGCAGTTCGTTGCCGCCTTGGTGAACCAAGACTTCGCCCAAAATATTCCCCAGGAACCGTACGTCTCGCCGCAGCAGATTGTTAGAGTTGCTTTTGCTGACGGCAGTCGTAAGTTCGGTCATGCTGCTCCCCCCATCCTCTTTCCGGATCAATGCTTTTAACATTGTCTATTTGATGCTTTCCTCATATCATACAATAAAACTGCCCGGAAATCTCCAACTTCATTGCGCTGTAAAGCGATACAGCAATTAAGATTATACACCAATCCGTCTATATATGCAGTCTCAAAAAAAATATGTATCTCTTCCTATTTATAATGCCTGATCTGCGTCGGGTTTATGTAGTTTTTGTGTGATAATATATCACGCAGGAACACAAAAAAAGCCGACTCCAAGGAGCCGGCTGTCAATTAAATTCACGTATTATTTTTTGGTGGTTCCCGGGCGATCGTTGAAGGCTAATTCGAATAAACCTGTCGCGGATAATCCGGCGAGTCCCCCTGACCATAACCGGAGCGTGAGCCCCAGATCGGTAAAAGGATACGCAGCCGCTCCTATAAGCAGCCCAATCCCAAGTCCGATAAAAGGCACCGCGTTGGTTGGCAGATTAATATTATTTTTGACCAACTGCACCAAAGCAAGCGTAAATACCGCCAATACCGATGCAAAAGCCAATACATTATTCAGAATATCGGTGTTAATCACTTAAAATCATTCCTTTCTGTTTCGCGTTTATCGCTCAAACGTGTTAATATTTCTATTCTAGGAAAGTATTTCTATTATTCATAATATACAGCTGCGGTTATTCTAGCGGCCACTTGTAATCTCAACGGTTCGGGTAACCGAATCATAACCAACCGAAGCTCCAAGCGCCTCCGCTACAGCACGTACCGGCACATAAGTTACACCATTTTCCAAACGGCCATCGGCTATTTTTGCGCCATTCACTTTTACTATTGTAATTGCATCACTATTCAGATTCTGTTCCTCCTTAGCCCTTCCGTTGATTAGCCTATACGCCGCTTTCACCGCTTGTACTGAAGGCTGTGCTCCCGCTCGCAGCTTGGAAAGCGTCAATCCGAAGCTCATCTGAAAATGGGGGTAGTCCTTCAGGCTGGTCCAGTCCCCGCCCCATTCGAAACCCAGCCGCTTAGCCTGCTGAACCACCTCGAGCCAATCCGTTGTCCGATCCTTGTCTCCGTCGCGCGCCATGTCCCAGGACACGCTTGAGCCATTCGGCAGCAGCAATGCAAAATCAATGGCCAGACCATAATTGTGGTAGCTATAGCCACCCCGGGCATTGGTAACAATCGATCCCGGTTTTGTGCGTCCTTGGGCATAGAGCGCATCCTGCTCTGCAATCGTCCGCAGTCCTTGCGTAATCTGGATCGGAACACCGAATGTGTAGCAGCATTCGATTAACGCAGTAGCTGCTGCGAGCACAACGGGATGCAGACCCGTTAGGCGGGGGGCGGATTTATTTTTGATTTGCATTAGGGTCAGCATGGCTTACTCCTCCCTTCTTCACCTCCTGCAGAACAATGAACAAATCTCGACGTTTTGTGAACACCAGCAGGGTTAGGATGAGCAGGCCGATCGCGGTTCCGGTCTGGGCAACCGCCCAGGCTTCTGTTTTGAGTGAAGCCAGCACGGAGTCTGCCCCGGACACTGCGGTGAAACGAATCCACAAAGCTACTGCCATTTTTACGGTGTAGGCACCCAGAAAGAGAAAGGCTGCCAGCATAAACAGGCTGACCGCCTTTGCCCGCAGGCGTCGGCGAAAATACAAAAAAAGCGCAGCTATCAGCAGCAGCGCACAAATCAAAGATACCGAATATGCAATTAACAGCAACCTATCCATTACGCCCATTGTTGACACCCCGATCATAGATTAGAAATTCGGCAAATCCGTTATTATGGATCTCCTCCTGAATCTCTTTGGATACGTCCTTATATCGAAGGATAGAGAACATTACCCGGGCCGAAGCTTGGGTCAGCTCCCTCTCCTTTTTCCGGTGCAGGGGCGATAATCGTTTGATCCATCTACTCAGCACGTTATCCTCCCCGATCTTCTTCATTTACTACATTCACACCGCTTGATGTGTAATCAACTTTCAGTCTCTGCAGTACTTCAAGCGTGGGTGCCATGAAATCTGAGCGCTCTTTATCCAAAATATTCTGCAGACGGTCCCGGTCTTCTTCAGCCCGCTCAAGCAGCTCACGCGGCACCAGATTCCCTTTGACAATCGAGCGCAAAAGCACCAGAACAATCAAGAGCAGAATTAAGGCCACGATATAAGCCAGCCCATATTTATCAGCCAGGGGAAGAATCTTCTCCAAGTTTGCAATATCGTTGCTGTCCATTGTTTCACCCCTTTCTTGTTGAACTTTAGATTTTCATATTAGGTCTGGTCGTAACTGCGGGGAATGTTTGGACTTCCGGCCGCTGTTGTCCCCAGATTTCTTGACATGAACCGCAATAGCGGTTGAAATCCGGTGACAAAGGCGGTCGCTAACGCTCCTATAGTTCCAAACTTCCCCTCCGCACTTCTACCTTTTTATTCTTTTTTCAAGTTCAGCTTATAAAGATGTACCCCCGGTTTACGGGGGCAAAATAAAAACGCCACAGCGGGCGCCAGCAGTCACCTATTCTTCTTTGGCCAGATACTCAAGTCCGCTGTCAACCAGGATTTCTTTTACGCCAGCTTTCAATGTCGCCGGAACTTCCGTGAACTTGGTCTTCCCTAAGATTACACGCTGTGCAAAAAACATCGTCATTAAAATCACCTTCTTCCCATTTTGACCTTCAACCACATAGAACAGACTGGGTATTACTGATAAACCCTCGTCGCCATCTCTGCAATGATATCTTCAATAAAGTCAGCCCGCTCGGACAGAGCATTGTTTTGCGCCTTCAGCCGTACATTCTCTTTCTGCAGCTGCTCGACTTCCGTCAGCTCTGGCGGCTTGTTGGCTTCGGCTTCCTGGTAGGCTTCCCAAGCGGCTTGCAGCTCTGCTTCTGTGGGCTTGGGTTTGTCCAGGTTCCAGACGGCGATATAGGGTCCACGCTCTACGATATCGTAATCCTCACCCTCAGTGAGTAGGTTGTAGTCGATACCGTAGCGATAATGGACACCCTCTACTGGATTCTCGCCGTCTTCCGGCGGCTTGATCTCGTAGCGGACACGGCCTTTTTCTTCGGCTCCGGGGCGCAGGACGGGTTCTGGTCCGTTGTCTTGTACGATGAAATCCCGCGTTGACTCAGCTTGCGGGTGAAGGTGCATGATTGCTAGTGCTATATTCATTTTGAATCCCTCCTTTATCCGATTCTATCAATATTAAGTGCACATATTGTAGGGTCTGCTAAAGTAGTAATGTCTACCCCTTTTTTTTGCTCTATATATATTTCCAAATAATCCCCCGCATTTAATGGTACAGTTTTACTGCCGCCAAGAAAAATAAAAGCCCCGGGAGAGCCCACTTGATCGAAACAAAGCGTCCTACCCGCCTGACCGTTAACATAATAGTATAAACGGGTTTCAAAGGTTCCGTTAGCATTAAGCAGTAAAGATGCATCAACATGATAGAGTCCGCTTTGTTTTACTGTGAATCTACCGATACCGTCATATTCCTCGCGTTGGTCCTTGTCTTCTTGCCCATAATTAATTTTTGTTCGCACAGAACTTGAAATTGTTTGTGAAGCATTATGCGCGGCTTGAACATAAGATCGAGAAGTAGATGTATTATCTCCCCATGGGTTAACAACACCGTCACCAAAAGAAATTATACCTCCCGTCTGCGTGCTGTTTATGGCTGCTGTAGCGCTCATTGTCCCAACGCTTCCTCCGATTTTTGCTCCTTCAGTCGCTAGATAGCCATAACCGCTGCCACTACCGCTTACACCAACCACAAATACATTTGCTCCACTACGTGCCCATATAGATGTTGTTTTATTGGAATACATCCCTCCACTTATGACAGCCCCACCACCGTATACCATAACTCCGTAATAACTGCCAGCACTTGCAGTCACATTACAGTTTTGCAACCAAGTCCATACATTACTGATCAACTCAATTGCATTGGCAGTCGTTGTAGTAGCCGTGATCCCTGTAATTGTGACTTGAATTGTATTTTCCTGCATCGACAGGCGAGTAACGTTCACGATCCCTGAAGCATTGATTCCAAGTGTACCTCCCCCACCAAATCCCTTTAAAACAACTTCCTCCGCATAGGTTCCCGCTACGATATTAACTACAACTGCATGATTAACCTTCTGTGGGATCATACTAATAGCTTTACCAATGCTCCTAAACGCCCCACCTGCCGTATTCGCCAACCCATTATTGCCATCATTCCCATCCGTACGGACATAGTAGGTAATATCCGCCGTCGTCTGCTGCGGGGTTGTCGCCAAAGGCGCTTTTCCATTCAACTGCCCCTGAATCCCTGCCGTCACTCCATCCAAATACCCAAACTCCGCATTCGACACCACCCCAGTGCCGATCTTGCTTGCATCGATTGCCGCGGCCGCGTTAATATCCGCGTTTACAATAACCCCCGGAGCAATCGCGGTAACCCCATCCCCTGTGCTGGTCACATCCCCGGTATGATTGGGATGCACATATTTATTGGCCCCTGCCGCTACTCCGTCCAGCTTCGCCTTATCTGCTGCGGCCATCAGCCCGGCAGCGCTGGTGGTGGCTGCCGCCGTGGAAGCCTTTGCGTTCCAGGCGGTGCGTTCCGCCGCGGTAATATGCTTTACCGTATCCACGGCATGGTCCTGCACATTTTTAACGGCAGCATCCAAAACATCCATATTGCCGTTCAAATCGGCGATATCGACAATATCTGTGCCATCCGGCTTTTTCAGCCCCAAATTACCCGTAGTCTGCATAGTTCACACTCCTATTCGTATACTCTTAATTCATTCCATGTTCTGGCGTGCGCTGCATTCCAGGTGAGTGACTTCAGCGAATTCCACCAGGTATAGCTGTACACAAACTTATAATCCAGATGGGCAGGCTTAATCTCTTCTATGATTTGTATCAACCCTGCCATGTTTGCCGGAATGCCCAGCGTCCCTACAAAATGCACCTCAAAGCTATACGCTCCCGGCACCTCAACAACCTGAACATCCCCTCCGGAGAAAGCAGACGCCGTCCGCCGGATCATCTCCGGTGTAGTCGTCCCGCTTCCGCGCAGCTTGGCCTTGATCATTTCCCGGCGGGCGGCATAGGATTTGGTATTGTCCGTGGTCAGGGCCAGCACCTTCTCCCAGCGCGCAAGCCCCCAGGTTGCCGACTCCACCTTCGTCTGCAATGCCGAATCCTCTATCGAATAGGCCAGCTGTCCACATTCCGCAGCATGGCTATCCTGGATCTGCTCCATCTCAAGTACACCCTGATAATACTCCGGCAGGTATTGCATCAGGTCAGGCTTGTTAAATTCCGGCCCCTCTTGTGTGGCGGGACTGGAAGAATAGCTTATTGTCCCGTATACATTCTCGCCATAGGTCATAGTTACACCCCTTTAAGCTGATTCCAGTTCAGCGGGCCTTTGGGCATGTACTCATGCGTATGAGCCGCTGGCGGATACACCGCCGGCTTCCCGTCTACCCCTGACCAAGGTACGGTGTCCGCCGCCTGCGCGTAATCCACTTTGCCGTTGTTGTTGGTGTCATAGATGCTTTTCAGCATATCACCGGTGCTTTGTGAGGCTACGAGCAGTTTGTTGACAGTGCCCGTCCCGATGTAGAGCTTCCCTGTATCGGTGCAGTAACCGAGTTCCCCCACCGCAAGGGTACCCAGTGCGCCCTCCAGGCCGCGGCGGATTTGAATTAATGTCTTTAGAGCCATTATCTTCGCCCCCTAGAATGTACCGCCGTCAATAGCAGCCACCATCAGCCGGTTGCCATTGGCTGTGTCGTATACGATGCTGCTTCCATCGACACTGGCCGCTACACCGTTCGAATCGACGGTGATCCCTTTGCCGGCGGTCACTGCAATCGCATCGGCGGTCACACCAATCCCGTAGCCTGCCCCAATGTTCAGTGTCACTGAATCGGCTTGTCCGCCCCCGGTAAGGCCATTGCCGGCTGTAATCGTCTGTAATGCTCCACCCGTACGAACCCAGGCACTGCCGTTCCAGCTGTAGATTTTCTGTTCATCGTCAACATAAGCCGTCCAGCCCACAGCCGGTGTATAATACACCCATGCCGCAGATTGATACTCAGCAATTTGATTGGTTTTGCCCGCCCAGACGCCTGTTGCCGCCGCAGGAATAATGTAGCGGTCGCCCTCCGCAGGAATCACCGGGGGAACAGTCAGATTCTGGTTTTTCACTGAACTCTGCGGCTCGATATTATGCTTGGCCAGCTCGATCTCGTTCCTGATTTTTTGTGCTGACCACAGGTCGGTAATGGCTGTTCCCGTATCATTGATTACACGGTGCTTGGAGGCATCGTCGATATGGGTTTTGATCTCAGCCGCAGTTTTGATATTTGTACCGTCAGAGATCTTATTTACATGGCCTGCCGTGATGTCTGCCTTCAGTACCTTGGCATAGGTTGTTCCATCGGTAACGTCGTCCACTGACCCCGTCAGATCACTCAGCTTCTGCACATTAATCCGGCGCCAGGCCGAACCATCGTCGAAATACAAATATCCGCTGTTCGTTCCGCTGGTTACAATGTATGCCCGCCCCGCAGAAGCAGCTGCCGGACGTGAAGCCTCCGGACCGGACATCGCCCGGCCCACCATGGAATTGGAAGTGCCGTCACCAATGTAGACTTCCTTCGTATCCGTGCAAAAGCCCATCTCGCCCGCCTGCAGGACTCCATAAGCAGCAAGCTCCGCCCGGGTGCCGCGTTTTAGTTGAATCGTCTGCGCCATTTTACACCTCTCTTCTAAAAGATCCTCCGTCTATGCATCCCGTTGCCTTGTAGCGTTCCAACTCCCTTTGGGCAGCAGTCAACCCCCATTGCAGAACATTAATGTCATCCGCTTCCACAGTATCGCCCGGTGTCTCATAAGTGACATAGACTTCAGGGACTTCGGCAAAAATCTTGATAAGCCGCCGCCAAGGCGCCTCATCTGGAAAGGAAACCGAGAAATTCCGCAACTCCACTCCGCTGTAATGAGAACCTGTATACACCGTGATGCTCTGGTTGTTAATATTGTCATGCGCGAGCAGACCACTGTAAACCCCGTCTGTAAGTAACAGTTTCTCCTCAATAACATAGCTGCCGCCGTTTGATTTTTTGTTCAGCTTGTCCGTAAATTCATCGATCTGCTGCGGGTATCCCATCGTCCTACACCTCCAGCACGACGCTGCTGAACAGCGGCACTTCAGTTTCGCTTAAAGTCACATTGCCCGATCCGCCGTTCAGCTTCAGCCCGCTATAGTCTACAACGCCCTCTGTATCCAGCAGCAGTGAACCAATTACAGATTGGCTGATATAGGAAGCGGTAAAGGCCTTCTCTTTGCGGTATTTTTCCAGTATTTCCTTAAAAGCATCGATTACCGCCTGCAGCGTATATCCGGAAGCAAGGGTAACCTTGGCGGTCACGCTGATGCTTTTCCCGTCTGCAGCCGCTACAGTTACTACTGCTCCTACCGGCGCCTGGCCTTCACCTTGACCCGCAATTGGATCGATATATTGCTGTACCTGCGACACCAGCAGTCCGGAGGCAGGCTGTTTCGCGGCATCCACAATTACCACCTTTACCGTCTTAGGTCCATTCCATAACGGAAAAACCCGCGCTCCCCCTACGCCGTCTATTTGCAGCGCCCACTCCATATAATGATATTTGTTGCCGCTCGTCGACGGACGTCTGGCTGACTCTAAAAAACGCTGGCGCAGCGCCTCGTCATCCTCGGCATTTTCACCGGGAATCAGCAAGGCCGTTATCTCTCCACGTGCTAGACCAGGGATATAATTAATAGGCAGCAAGGAGCCAAAATACCGGTTTCCTTCCTCTCCCGCTGCTTCACTCTCCAGCCTATAGGTTCCCGGAGCCAGTTTCTCCACCGCCGTATAGTGCAGCAAATCTAGTGAAAAGCGGCTGCCTGGCGGAATATCCAGCAGTTCACTCGCGCTATTATAGAACATTGCTTTAAGCTCGGCCTTGCTTGCGGCACGTCTGGTTATTCCCGACCAGGCAATACTGCGCTCCAAATATTCACCAGTAGCCGTATCCGCAAAAAACAGATTGCTGTTCACATCCAGCTCAATATACATCTGCGCCATCTCAGCCGCCGCCGGAGCCAGCGCATCATAGATGATGCTGCCTTCACGTTTATCCAGACTGGATGGTACCCGGTCCAGCATTCGCTCAAGCAGAGCCTCGAACGTCTGATCTTCATACACCCTCACTCATCTCCTTTCTCAGCTCGAAATTCCCGTACTGGGTAATTACCTTGCAGCTGAAGCTCAGATTATCCCCGTTAAAAGAAACCGCAGTGTCCTCCAGCCTGATAATCCGCTCATCCTGAAGCAATGCTTCACTAACAATACGCCTGATTTCAGCTCTCGCCAGCAGTCTGTCTTTTCCCAGCACAAGGCCCCATTCGGTCCCGTAATCAGAACTATAAATCAGATGCTCATAGCGGTCGGTCCGCAAAATTTTTGCCACTGCCTGCTGTACCGCTTCAAGGCCGTCCAGCCGGCCCGTAATTCGTTTCTTGTCCCAATCCATTCTGTAGGTCAGACTGGACATTTCAGTGTTCTCCAAAGAGGTGTCTCCTTCAAGAGTTGCGGTGATAGGGCCTGCATTTCCAATTTCGGGTATCATACCGGATCCACCAGCCTGTCCAGTACAACATAACTCTGCCCGCCCTGCATCCGCACCATCAGGACACGGTCACCCTTCTCAAGTCCCCGGCGCAGAACGATCTCCCTTCCATCCCATTCTAGCTTGCTCTCCATGACGGATTCGGGAAGAACCAGAGCGGCTCCTGACAAAATAAACCGCTGGTCCACCTGAATCTGCAGCGGTGCCGCCACAGTTACCGTCCCATATGAAAAAGCCACAGGATTGGTACTCCCTACGGCGCCGAGACTTGCTTTTTTAATAATATCAAGCATCATTTCTACACCACCTTTATATCAAGAGACATGGTATGCTCCCCGCCGGAAATCTTATGGCTGCATTGCTCCACCAGAAACAGCTTGGTGTCCAGCGCATCCAGCAGCACATAAATCAGGTTGCCTGCACGAACCCGCAGATCGCCTATTGCCTGAACAGAAAGACTTGTTTTTTCCCGGTTATGCATCTTCAGCAGGTTGTCTGCGTTCTCCCGGATTTGAGCGGCGTTCGCCTTGTCATCGGCTTTTTTGTAGAGATGCAGAGTACCCCAGCGTTTCACATTCTCCGGGTCGCTGACCGGGTAGAACTCCCGCTTACCGCTCTCTTTGTTGTCCTTATAGAGATAGATCGTATTGTAGGTATCATCATCAATGCTTTTTTTGAGCGAATAGTCATACAGATAATGTCCTGTTCCCAGCACCAGATCAAGCTTCATCGAGTCCATTCCCCGCAGTGTCAGCTTGCCGAAGTCATCATAAAAAGCCATTAGCTGCCCCTTCTTCTCCATCTCACCGCCAATAGCCCCCATAATAATATCCAGCAGCTTCTTATCATTTTCTATTAAAGAAGGCATGCGGTAGGCCGTCTCTTCCAGCACCCCTGTCTTCAATCCGTAGTCCTTGGCAATTTTTGTGATGAGCTCACTGGCTGTAACATCCTGAAGCACGTAGCTCCCGTTGCCGAGCAGATAGCGGATCTGGTCATAGGCCGTCAACTTGATCTGCTGATCACTTCCGGTATCAATGCTGAACACGAACCCGTAGAACACATTGATGCCATCTTTGCGGAACTGGACAATATCCCCGTTGCTGATCTTAAATTTGGGGTGCTGATAAATGCCACTATCGATAATAGTCATATCCAGCGTTGCTGGCTTACCTGCCCGTGACGTCTTCCAGGAGAGATCTGAGACAATGCCGGCAATATCCCATAAGAGCCCTTCTTTATTCTTCAACAGCAGTTCCATACGCTTCCCCTCCTACGGCAGCTTAAGGACTTTGCCGATGGGCAGCTTTTTCAGCTCAGAGTCCTTGATGCCGTTAAGCTTCTGTATCACTTTATATTTCTGGCCATCACCGAGAACCTTCTTGGCAATGCTCCACAGACTGTCGCCTGCTTTCATCGTGTACGTTTTGGGGGCCGCTTTATCGCTCGCCCGCTTTGGCTCTGCCTTAACTTGGCCCTTTACGATCTTTACAGGACTGGCCTGGTAGAACACGTACTTTTTGAGGGATAGTGAATACTCCACGTCACCGGAGGTGCCCGCGCTAAGCTTCCAGGTAAAGCTCTCGATACTCATGGCCATATTCAAGGCCAAATCATTCGGTACGGACGAATCCTCACGCTCTCCCTTCAAGCTCACTCCAGATAACACAAAACGGATCGGCCTGCGGCTCTTCATCCATTTCTGGATCATCTCCACATATTCAAAAGGCCGCAGCAACCGGTTAGGCCCCTCACTGCGCACCAGTACAAAAGGATAATGCTGCGCCGGGAAGATACTTTCAAGCGTGATCTCCGTCAGCTTCGGATAGGCAATGGCATTGATTTCACCCAGATCGACAATGGTATAGCTTTTGCTGTCTCCCGACTCTTTGATTTCCAGCGTCTCCGGATTCACAGGCAGCCGGAAGAGATCCTCCAGCTCATTAAAACTCAAGAAAAAACCGTATTCTTCCACGTTACGTATACACCCCCTGGGCCGTAGAGACAAATTCCTCATTCAGCTTTTGCCCGATCTTGTTGATGATCGTATCGATGTCCCCGGCATTGTTGATGTTGCCCGTGGTCACCTGCACCGTGGGCGTCAGCTCCACAAAGTTCTGAATGGCCTGAATCTCCGCCAGCTCGCGCATCATTTCAAGATCCTCGCTGGAGATGTCTACGGTGTCGTTGATGGTTCCGACCTCATTTACCCTGTTCACATTGTTCAGGTTGCCGCCCTGATTGGCAAAAAGACTGGTGGTATTCTGGGCCTGTTGTCCGCTTGCTGCCGGCTTTGTTAATTTCTCGGCCGCATCGGAAGCTTCGCGTCCTTTATCAGAAAATGCACTCGAAATACTATCGACCTTGTTGTCTGTCCATTCTTTAGCCTGTGTATAGCTGGAGTTAAAAGCATCTTTCGTATCAACGTAATCTTTATGTTTCGTTTCCTGCTTAGTAATATTCTCAGGCGGTTCCAGCGTTTTGAATTCTTTACGGTACTTATCCACCAGCTCGCTGGCGGCATGGGGAACCTTAAGTCCATCCAGATCAATCTTAATAGTGCCAATCCCCATCTTATCGAAGAAAGGAATTTTGCTTAACGCTTCAGCCATGCCGTTGAACTTGTCAACCACCCAACGGATGGCCTCCGCCATAACCTTCACAAAACCATCAGCAAAGCTCTCAACACCAACCGCCATATTATAGAGGACATCCAGCGTACCCATACCTAAGCCATATAACAATTGCTTCACAAAAAGAATTGCAGTATTAACTCCATTAACAATGCCGTCCCAAACCACGTAAAATCCATTTTGCAGGCCTATCCAAATATTTTGGAAAACCGCCATCAACCAGCTGAACGCCCCCGCGATAGCCCCTACAACCTGCCCCGCCGATATCCCTAGATTCTGAAAGATTAATATCAGAGCCGCGATTACCGCAATCACGATTAGAATCGGCCAGTTCGCAGCCAGCCAGGCTGCAGCAAGCAAATATACCTGAACGATCATAGCCGCCAGATAGACAACCGCTATCGCGATAAGAATCGGTTCAATAATCGCCCAATTCTCCTGCACCACACCAACCAGCCATAATAATCCATCCACAATCATGCCGATTACATTGGCTATCACCAGAAAGCCATTTGCCAGTGCGTCAATCGTTGGGGCCAGTTGGCCGGAGGTGAGCGCTTTACTCAGTGTATCCATTACAGGCCGCAGGGCCCCCAGCGCCTTTTCACCGATTTTGCCCATTGCCGTATCCACATTTTTATTCAACTTGTTCCAGTCGGCAATATCTCCTGGTTTTACAGCAGCCTTAACTGCCTTCTCCCCGAAAGACTTAATCTTGTTGAACGGGGTAACCCAGTCCGCAGTCTTCAAAAAATTCAGTATCTTGGAATCTGGTTGTGGCGGCGTTGGAGGGACTGGCGGAACCGGAGGCTCTTTTTTCAAATTGATCTTGGGTGTAGATACAGGCTCAACTTTAACTTCAGGTTTCTTTTCTTCTTTCTTTTCTTCCTTTTTTGCTTTCTTTTCGAACCCTTTCCACCATTCCACCTTTTTGGCCTTTTCTTCTTCCTTCTTAGCCGCCTGTACGGTTGGAGAAGCATTCAGCATACGCACCCCAAGCTGCTGGGACTGACCCGCCTGCTGACTCTGTCCGGCAACAACGTCTCTGGAGACCAGAATTTGCGGCGGCATTCGCTTGAAGCCTTCCAGCAGCGTATCATTAATATCCAGCAAAGATTGGTTAACTTTGTCCAAGGAACGGTTTAATTCATCACTGGAGCGTGTAAGTGCTGCTTGCATTCCCTTAATTGAACGGTTGGCAAGATCCAGCTTGACACCAATACGCAGGGACTGTTTATTTAACACTTTCCAGATCGCAAGCGACTTGACCGGAAGCATCACGGCTCTAGAAACATCTATTCTCATTCTTCCACCCCCTTCATCCCCTATCTCCTCTTCCCCTTGTTCCGCGACTGCTCCCGCTTCTCCTTCTCCACCCGGACAGCGATCATCGCATAGATGGCAGCGCGCTCGCGCGAAGTCAGCTTCATCAGCTCATGCGGTAAAATGTGCAGCTCGTGGAGGGCGTAATAAGCCAGGTTGGCTTCACTGTCGCCCCCGTTGATTAGTTTTTTACTTCATCCACCAATTCGTTCATGTCAGTGCTGAAGCCGTTAAGCGCCTGCACCCGTTCACCAAGTGCCGCGAATTCGCCGGGGAGCAGCATTTTACGCAGCAAGGCCTCAGCACCAAGTACATTATAGGAACGCTGCAGTTCCGCATTTTTCAGATCGGGATGCACTACGCTCGAAGTCATCAACTTGGCCATATAGTCATTGGGATCAATCTCGGAGGTATACACCCCATTTTTCCCCTTAACCTTGCGGGTAGCCGCCTTGCGGCATTCCTGGTTCTCATCCTCGGTCATGCTGCGCAGCTTCCAGGCCACAGGATGCCCCTCTTTATCCTTAAAGCGCTGGGAAACCACAAATTCCTCCGTTGTATCACAGTCCACATTTTGCGCAAAAAACATACTTAATTCACTCATTGTTTATTCTCCTCCAAAATGTTGTGAGCTTAAGCTACCAGATTCACTTCGTACCAAACCCGCTCTGGAAGCAAAGACTTAGGTTATACCGGACAGATAGAGAAGAGACCCGCCGCCTGCTGCGTCCGGGCCGTACTTGCTCAGATCTGTATTGCTCTTATTACTGAACTCCAGGGCTGCCAAATGCCTGGGCAATCTGTACATCCTCAAAGGTAAAGCTGACTTCTTCCTCCAGTGCATCCGACTCCGTATCCAGTGAAGCCATAATCACGCTGTCCAGGTTTACACCTTTCAGAATGATCCGCTGCGCCCCGACACTTGATGAAGGGTCATCATTAGTAACCTCGATATCGAAGTACTGATCCACACCTGTATGCATGTAGTCGAGCATCATTTGACGGAAACGGCTGGTCATATAAAAAATCGTCATCGTGCCGCTGCCCGACCATCCGGTCGCTTTATGCTGCACCCCCCGGCGTCCGAGTGTTTTCACTTCCGCTTTTGTTTTCTCCACGGTGGCTTCAAGCGTTTTTACATAGAACATCTCTTCTGTTTGTGTGCCAATCACAGCATAAGCACGGCCTTCCTGGCCGGAAAGAGTATCGCTAGCCTTCAAAAATGCCATCTTAGACCACCTTCACTTTCATATATACTTTTTCTACCGAATCGACCGGTTTTACAGCTACATCCAGAACGATGCTGTCGCTATCCGTACCGGCTGCAACCACAACATCACTCTGAGCCTTAAAATCTTCAATGGCCCCGATATTCTGCAGATCATTCATATAAGTCGCACATTGCGACCAGAACAAGGCCCGGCCATCTTCATTATTGGCAACCTTGCCGATGTAGTACGTTTCAAAGATAGACTTCAAATCATTTGCAATCCCATCCAGCACACGGAGTACACGGTTTTTGGAGAAGGCTCTGCCTTTATCCGGTGCATAAGCCGTAAAAGTGTTAATATCCTGCTCCACAACAGCCCGTCCGCCGCTGTAAGTGAAGAGAAATTCACCGCCCAGCAGGGCTTCTGTCGTCTCAGAATGGCTGAGGCGCACATCGGCATCTATGGCATCATCATAGGATTGATGAGTCAGGGACTCGTTTACGGCAGCAGCTGCCGTAGCACCGGCTACCCAGGCAACCGCGTGCTCACCATCAATAGTAGTCCCATCGCTCAGTACAACCCCGTTTTTCACACTGATAATGCCCTCATGGCCGGCAGCAGCATAATCAGACACTACAGCCTGCACCTTTTTGCCTTCCGTATCCCGGAGCCGTTTCACAAAAGCGCTATACAGCGCCTTCAGCGAATTGTCCTTGGACAGCAGCCCGACCGTCTGGAACTCTTGAACTTCAAGGGCACCCAGGAAATCACTATGCGCTGCGTTCGTTACTGTACCACTCGCTCCACCTGCAAGACGCATACCTGCCGTCAGAGTCAAGCCCTCAGTCCCGTTCTTCTGGAACGTGACATAATCGTTAGCTGTGAGATCATCCGCGTTGCCAACAGTTTGTTTATCCAGCTCTGTTCCGCCTACAAGTGTTTTCACATCGAACAAAACATTATTTTCAATATTTTTTTCAATGATTACAGAGATATCATTACCACGCTCGCCACCATACTTGGCCGTAACCTGCAGACCATTATTCGTTACCGCTGCTTTCACGCCTTCATTCAAACGATAGAGCAGCAATGTGCTAGCCCGCTTCAGCGCTTCGCGCACCGGCAGCAGGGAAGGATGCCCCAAATCGTAACCCAACACCTTTTCAAAATCTTCCTGGGCAGTAATCTTTGTAATGACTCCCGGTGCTCCCCAAGAAAGAGAAAGCGCGAGCGCTGTAATGCCACGTGTCCCCATTTTGCCAATTGCACTTTGATTTGATGCTACATTCACGTACACCCCAGGGCGCACCTTATTTTGCGTTGTCCATGTTCCACCAGCCATTAGATAACCTCCTTAGTTAAAAAGCTCTTCAGTTGCTCTCTTGCTTCTTCCAGCGTATAGCTCTGATCCTCGAGCAAAATAACGTTCAGCACATCTTTTTCCCCAGGGGAAAAGTGCGACGAGTTTACAATCTGCTTTGTGCTGAAAGCTGTGTCACTCACTTCATTTGTATTCATTTCAGTCTTTCTCCTCCCGTCATATGACCCATAGGCACCTTCTCAACTGCTGCAGTTTGCAGATAGATCATGAAATCAGCCGTAAACAGCGGTCCTTTCCCTTCAGCGCCTGCCTCCCAAGCTTGTCTAATTACGCGAAAAGCCTCGCCTTCACGCTCCATAGAAGCCAAAGCTTCACTTAAGCCATCAGCCATATTCTCCGCATTCAGGCGGCTTCCTTGTTCATAACGGATACCAAAACGATAGACCGCCAGGTATCTGCCCTCCCGCTGCCTGTCAAGCGTTGCCGAGATTAACCCAGGCTCAAAATAAGCAGCCTGCGGTTTTTCCCCGCTAACATATACCGGTACATCCGGAAAGTAGCGGCCAAGGGCAGCATTGATGTGATTCCGCAATTGTTGTACAGACATAATAAGCATCCTTTCCTGACCCTGCTGGCACGATCACCCGATGGCATTAACCTTTAAGTCCATTAATAATTAGCCTTGTATTCCCCCTCTCATAGGTAAACTAAAAACGGATATCCCCCTCTGCAGGAGTTATATCCGCCTTGTAATGTGGCAGGTGCCAGAAGAAGCTTTCACCGTGAAAAATCAGGTATTCGTCTTTTACAAATGGCTGAATTCTTGGAGCATTCATGCTCCTGCGGTGTCCTTCTGCTTCATTTGCCATGCTAACATCATACCCCCTTTATTTCCGCATGGAGCCGGTATTCGGACGAGATTATAGAGAACATTGAGAGGATTCAGGGCGGTTTTTAAGCGGTTAAAACTTAATTCCCTTTCGATAGGCTGCTAGGGCATATTCCTTCCCAACAAAAAAGCTGCATCATCCCTTCGGACAATACAGCATTCGCTTTTTATTCGAACTTCAGTGTTCTATTTATTTTCACCTCACTCCCTAATATGAGCTCGGCAGTCCCCTGTTGTTCAGCTCTTCTTGCTTCATAGATGATCCGTTTTTCAAAAGTGAATCGAGCGACAACAGCCCCAGGTCCGTCAGTGCAAGAGCCATCTTGTAGAATGCCTTGGACCGTATTTTAACATAAGTATCCTTGCTGACCGGCGGATCAAATACATGATTGTATACGGTGTAATCATATACCTCATCTCTGCGCATATAGCGTTCCCGCACGAGCTGCTGCTCCCGCTTGTCCAGCCTGTCCACTACCGAATCCAATGCAGCACAGTAGGCTCTTCTTGCGGCAGGAACATCTACGTTATGAGTGGCTACGGCAGCGGTCTGGTCAGTAATGGTGTGGGTCGGACCGTGAAATCTCTCGGAGTAGGAATACGTTATACCCGCTTCCTTTGCTTCAAAAGTAACCGTCTTAAAAATACGGTACTTCTCCAACATGCTCTCTATAGTGGTTTGTGTACGACGGCGGTCCAGTTCAGGTAAAGAAGATAAATTCATCATCATATATGCACTCCTTTGCATTTGGGCTGGTTTCGGATGATTATTGCAGAAGTTTCCTGAGATATGTGGTAAAATTCTTCTTGTTCGTATATTGTTCGCCTTTTCCAATAATATACCACCTTATTACCAATTCCGTAAAATCCCATATAAGGCCGTTTGTAAGGAGAAAATACCTATTATCACGATTTCTCTTAGTTACACGACGGGTATTACCTTTTGGCATTATTGTTCACTTCATGTTTACCTATTGACAATAATGGCTTATATTATTATTAATAGAGCAATAGGTGATAAGGAGTGATCAACGATGGCAGAAGAATTCGGCAATTACCTGAAACAGCTTCGGGAACACAAAGGGCTGACAATCAATCAGCTGGCCTCTCTTGCAGGCATAAGCGGTGCGCAGATCTCCCGGATCGAAAACGGACTGAGAGGGGTGCCGAAACCAGCTACCTTGCGCAAGATCGCTGAGGCTGCTGAGATACCCTATGAAGAGCTTATGGAACATGCAGGCTATTTAGCCGGGGATATGCTGAGCGGTGCTGAAGATAAGGTTCCTGAATGGGCCACAAATAAGGATAAGCGGGATTTCCGCAAAATGCTGGAGGATGACGGGGAGCTTATGTTTGACGGGATTCCTTTGAATAAAGAAGACAAACAGCGGATTAAAGATGTGTTGACCGGTCTCTTCTGGGATGCCAAGAAGATGAATAAAAGAACGATACCCAAGCACGATTCAAGCAGCGGCAAGAGTTGAATAACATCACATACATTAATATGCGTGGGTGAAGAATATGGATGAGATCATCAATAAGTTGATCAAAAAATATAAAACGAACAGCCCCTTCGAGCTCTCCGAAGCACTAGGCATACATATTCGGTTCATGAACCTTGGACAGAGTACGAAGGGTTTGTATTACCGGAAGCTTAGACGAAGATTTATCGTAATTCATAATGAGCTTCCTTTGGAGTGGCAGCGTTTTGTTTGTGCGCATGAGCTCGGCCATGACCGCCTGCATAAAGGAATCAACCGTTTTTTTCTGGAGGAGAATTCTTATTTTTCGCCTGGAAAGCTGGAACGCCAAGCTAATTTATTTGCCGTCAAGCTCTTATCGTCCGGGAGTTCACCCGAACAAGAGGAGCCTTTATTGAGCTATTACCTGCGGATTGGCATTCCACCGGAAGTCATCTTTTTTTTGGACGAGTAAGGAACATATGTTCTCTTTAGCGCCAGAATATAGTAATTCATGCCATAAACTTCTTCATGCTATTCGTTTGAATTCAAAAACAAATAAAATTTCTTAAATACAAAAAAACTCTTACAAAAGTAAGAGTTCATTGCCAGCTCACAAGCTGAACGATCGGGATGACACGATTTGAACATGCGACCCCCTGGTCCCAAACCAGGTGCTCTACCAAGCTGAGCTACATCCCGTAACTTATAAAATTATGGAGCGGGTGATGGGAATCGAACCCACGCTATCAGCTTGGAAGGCTGAAGTTCTACCATTGAACTACACCCGCACAGGTGTAAAATCGGGATGACACGATTTGAACATGCGACCCCCTGGTCCCAAACCAGGTGCTCTACCAAGCTGAGCTACATCCCGTTAAATATTCAAGAAATAAAATGGCGCCCTGAGAGATACGGCTGCTTACGCATCCGATTGCGAAGTAATCCTATCGAAGCTTATGCTCCAACGAACTCGTTCGAATCTGGAGGACACTTTGAAGATTCAAGAAGTAAAATGGCGCGCCCTGAGAGATTCGAACTCCCGACCTTTTGATTCGTAGTCAAACGCTCTATCCAGCTGAGCTAAGGGCGCAAAAATTAAACCTATGGAGCGGACGACGGGAATCGAACCCGCGACCCTCGCCTTGGCAAGGCGATGCTCTACCGCTGAGCCACGTCCGCAAATAAAGTAATGCGCGTGAAGGGACTTGAACCCCCACGTCGTAAGACGCCAGATCCTAAGTCTGGTGCGTCTGCCATTCCGCCACACGCGCATGATACTAATAAAAGTGAGCCATGAAGGACTCGAACCTTCGACACCCTGATTAAAAGTCAGGTGCTCTACCAACTGAGCTAATGGCTCCCATTTGGCAGGGGATATAGGATTCGAACCTATGATGACGGAGTCAGAGTCCGTTGCCTTACCGCTTGGCTAATCCCCTATGATGGATACCTATAGTGTGCCCACAATCACTTTCAATATGAGAACGATTATGGTGGAGGCTGAGGGGTTCGAACCCCCGACCCTCTGCTTGTAAGGCAGATGCTCTCCCAGCTGAGCTAAGCCTCCATATGTATGGTTGTCCTCAAGGGAAAATAATTGATCAAAATATTGGGTGACCCGTATGGGATACTCTTCACTCCGTTACGAGATTGCGATGTATTCCTTACGAAGCCGATGCTTCAACGAACCTAATGGATTCTCATCCCAGAATTCGAAGATGTAAATTGGTGACCCGTATGGGATTCGAACCCATGTTACCTCCGTGAAAGGGAGGTGTCTTAACCCCTTGACCAACGGGCCTCAAAAACTTGTGGAGCTCTCAACCGGATTCGAACCGGTGACCTCTTCCTTACCATGGAAGCACTCTACCTACTGAGCTATGAGAGCATGGCTCCCCGAACAGGACTCGAACCTGTGACAACTCGATTAACAGTCGAGTGCTCTACCAACTGAGCTATCAGGGAATATATGCTTGGCGGCGTCCTACTCTCCCAGGACCCTTCGGTCCAAGTACCATCGGCGCTGGAGGGCTTAACGGTCGTGTTCGGGATGGGTACGCGTGGAACCCCTCCGCTATCGCCACCAAACGGGCACTTGCGGTACAAATGCGTAATTCAGGTCTCAGCATCGCCAAATGCTGAAAGCAAATCTTCATCATGTGGCCACTTGGACCGCACGACTTACAATTTGATTCCTGAAAACTGAATCCGAAACGAATCTGCGTTTTACTTTTTGGATAAGCCCTCGACCGATTAGTATTGGTCAGCTCCATGCATTGCTGCACTTCCACCTCCAACCTATCTACCTCGTCGTCTTCAAGGGGTCTTACTAATTGGGAAATCTCATCTTGAGGGGGGCTTCACGCTTAGATGCTTTCAGCGCTTATCCCGTCCGTACGTAGCTACCCAGCCATGCTCCTGGCGGAACAACTGGTGCACCAGCGGTACGTCCATCCCGGTCCTCTCGTACTAAGGACAGCTCCTCTCAAATTTCCTGCGCCCACGACAGATAGGGACCGAACTGTCTCACGACGTTCTGAACCCAGCTCGCGTACCGCTTTAATGGGCGAACAGCCCAACCCTTGGGACCTACTTCAGCCCCAGGATGCGATGAGCCGACATCGAGGTGCCAAACCTCCCCGTCGATGTGGACTCTTGGGGGAGATAAGCCTGTTATCCCCAGGGTAGCTTTTATCCGTTGAGCGATGGCCCTTCCATGCGGTACCACCGGATCACTAAGTCCGACTTTCGTCCCTGCTCGACTTGTAGGTCTCGCAGTCAAGCTCCCTTCTGCCTTTGCACTCTTCGAATGATTTCCAACCATTCTGAGGGAACCTTTGAACGCCTCCGTTACTCTTTAGGAGGCGACCGCCCCAGTCAAACTGCCCGCCTGACACGGTCCCCGTACCCGTTTAGGGTACCAGGTTAGAACCTAGATACGATCAGGGTGGTATCCCAACGGCGCCTCCACCGAAGCTTGCGCTCCGGCTTCTACGGCTCCCACCTATCCTGTACAGATCGTACCCAAATTCAATATCAAGCTGCAGTAAAGCTCCATGGGGTCTTTCCGTCTTGTCGCGGGTAACCTGCATCTTCACAGGTATTAAAATTTCACCGGATCTCTCGTTGAGACAGCGCCCAAGTCGTTACGCCATTCGTGCGGGTCAGAATTTACCTGACAAGGAATTTCGCTACCTTAGGACCGTTATAGTTACGGCCGCCGTTTACTGGGGCTTCGGTTCACAGCTTCGGGTTGCCCCTAACCGCTCCCCTTAACCTTCCAGCACCGGGCAGGCGTCAGCCCGTATACTTCGCCTTGCGGCTTCGCACAGACCTGTGTTTTTGCTAAACAGTCGCTTGGGCCTTTTCACTGCGGCCCCCTCGGGCTATTCACCCTACCGAGGCACCCCTTCTCCCGAAGTTACGGGGTCATTTTGCCGAGTTCCTTAACGAGAGTTCTTCCGCGCGCCTTAGAATTCTCTTCTCGCCTACCTGTGTCGGTTTGCGGTACGGGCACCTTCTCCTGGCTAGAGGCTTTTCTTGGCAGTGTGAGATCATGACCTTCGCTACTGTAATTTTCGCTCCCCATCACAGCCCAGCCTTACGGTGTGCGGATTTGCCTGCACACCAGCCTCACTGCTTAGACGGACATCCATCAGTCCGCGTCACTACCCTCCTGCGTCACCCCATCGCTCATAGCGGATTACGGTGGTACAGTAATTTCAAACTGTTGTCCTTCGACTACGCCTGTCGGCCTCGCCTTAGGTCCCGACTTACCCTGAGCGGACGAGCCTTCCTCAGGAAACCTTGGGCTTTCGGCGGATCAGATTCTCACTGATCTTTTCGTTACTCATACCGGCATTCTCACTTGTATGCGGTCCAGCGCTCCTTACGGTACACCTTCAATCTACATACAACGCTCCCCTACCCCAGATACATACGTATCTAGCCATAGCTTCGGTGGTGTGTTTAGCCCCGTTACATTTTCGGCGCAGAGTCACTCGACCAGTGAGCTATTACGCACTCTTTCAATGGTGGCTGCTTCTAAGCCAACATCCTGGTTGTCTGTGCAACTCCACATCCTTTCCCACTTAACACACACTTGGGGACCTTAGCTGATGGTCTGGGCTGTTTCCCTTTTGACAATGGATCTTAGCACTCACTGTCTGACTCCCGGCAAGAAGTCCATGGCATTCGGAGTTTGACTGAGCTTGGTAACCCTTGCGGGCCCCGCACCCAATCAGTGCTCTACCTCCACGACTCCATTCACCGAGGCTAGCCCTAAAGCTATTTCGGGGAGAACCAGCTATCTCCGAGTTCGATTGGAATTTCTCCGCTACCCCCACCTCATCCCCGCATTTTTCAACATACGTGGGTTCGGGCCTCCAGTGCGTGTTACCGCACCTTCACCCTGGACAGGGGTAGATCACACGGTTTCGGGTCTACGTCCACATACTTAGTCGCCCTATTCAGACTCGCTTTCGCTGCGGCTCCGGCTTCTCACCTTAACCTTGCATGTTAAACGTAACTCGCCGGTTCATTCTACAAAAGGCACGCCATCACCCATAGATCGGGCTCTGACTTTTTGTAAGCACACGGTTTCAGGTTCTATTTCACTCCCCTTCCGGGGTGCTTTTCACCTTTCCCTCACGGTACTGTTTCACTATCGGTCGCCAGGTAGTATTTAGCCTTAGCAGATGGTCCTGCCGGATTCATACGGGGTTTCACGTGCCCCGCACTACTCGGGATCCGTCTCGGAGGGAACAGGGTTTAGGTTACAGGGCTCTTACCTCTATCGCGGGCCTTTCCAGACCTCTTCGCCTACCCTATTCCTTTGTAACTCCATGTGAGACGTCCCACAACCCCAAGGGGCAAGCCCCCTGGTTTAGGCTGTTCCGCGTTCGCTCGCCGCTACTGACGGAATCACTATTGTTTTCTCTTCCTCAGGGTACTTAGATGTTTCAGTTCCCCTGGTCTGCCTCTGCATACCCTATGTATTCAGGTATGAGTAACTGCGAATTACCACAGCTGGGTTTCCCCATTCGGACACCCCCGGATCAAAGCTTGCTTACAGCTCCCCGAGGCAGTTTCGTTGTTCGCCACGTCCTTCGTCGGCTCCTGGCGCCTAGGCATCCTCCGTGTGCTCTTATTAGCTTAACCATGCGTTTTCCCGCAGGGAAAATCGCTGTATCAACTAATAACTATTTCAACTTGCTTACACAAGTTTCAGCTAAAAGATGTTCTAAAACGCATTTTCGTTTCGGTATCCAGTTTTCAAGGATCAAGGTCTTGCCTATACTCTTTTAAAACAAGTTTGGTGGAGCCAAGCGGGATCGAACCGCTGACCTCCTGCTTGCAAGGCAGGCGCTCTCCCAGCTGAGCTATGGCCCCATACATTCATCTCAAAGGTGAGATGCCGTTTGGAGATTAATTGTTATATGGTGGGCCTTGGTGGACTCGAACCACCGACCTCACCCTTATCAGAGGTGCGCTCTAACCAACTGAGCTAAAAGCCCATATAACATATATAACATTTAGGAATCAACCAAAGGATTGGTTGTCCGCTTGGCGGCGTCCTACTCTCCCAGGACCCTTCGGTCCAAGTACCATCGGCGCTGGAGGGCTTAACGGTCGTGTTCGGGATGGGTACGTGTGGAACCCCTCCGCTATCGCCACCAAACGCATACGAAAGAGACTTGCTCTTTCAAAACTGAACACGAGTGAGTGTTCGAACCCAAGGGTTCTAATGGAAGTCAAGCTTCCGATTTGAATGTTTCCATTGCAGGAAACGATTCTCCATAGAAAGGAGGTGATCCAGCCGCACCTTCCGATACGGCTACCTTGTTACGACTTCACCCCAATCATCTACCCCACCTTCGGCGGCTGGCCCCCTTGCGGGTTACCCCACCGACTTCGGGTGTTGTAAACTCTCGTGGTGTGACGGGCGGTGTGTACAAGACCCGGGAACGTATTCACCGCGGCATGCTGATCCGCGATTACTAGCAATTCCGACTTCATGCAGGCGAGTTGCAGCCTGCAATCCGAACTGAGACCGGCTTTGCTGGGATTGGCTCCACCTCGCGGCTTCGCTTCCCGTTGTACCGGCCATTGTAGTACGTGTGTAGCCCAGGTCATAAGGGGCATGATGATTTGACGTCATCCCCACCTTCCTCCGGTTTGTCACCGGCAGTCACTCTAGAGTGCCCAGCCTTACCTGCTGGCAACTAAAGTCAAGGGTTGCGCTCGTTGCGGGACTTAACCCAACATCTCACGACACGAGCTGACGACAACCATGCACCACCTGTCTCAACTTTCCCCGAAGGGCACCTAATGCATCTCTGCTTCGTTAGTTGGATGTCAAGACCTGGTAAGGTTCTTCGCGTTGCTTCGAATTAAACCACATACTCCACTGCTTGTGCGGGTCCCCGTCAATTCCTTTGAGTTTCAGTCTTGCGACCGTACTCCCCAGGCGGAGTGCTTACTGTGTTAACTTCGGCACCAAGGGTATCGAAACCCCTAACACCTAGCACTCATCGTTTACGGCGTGGACTACCAGGGTATCTAATCCTGTTTGCTCCCCACGCTTTCGCGCCTCAGCGTCAGTTACAGCCCAGAAAGTCGCCTTCGCCACTGGTGTTCCTCCACATCTCTACGCATTTCACCGCTACACGTGGAATTCCACTTTCCTCTTCTGTACTCAAGCCACCCAGTTTCCAGTGCGACCCCAGGTTGAGCCCAAGGTTTAAACACCAGACTTAAATAGCCGCCTGCGCGCGCTTTACGCCCAATAATTCCGGACAACGCTTGCCCCCTACGTATTACCGCGGCTGCTGGCACGTAGTTAGCCGGGGCTTTCTTCTCAGGTACCGTCACTCCGGCAGCAGTTACTCTACCGGACGTTCTTCCCTGGCAACAGAGCTTTACGATCCGAAAACCTTCATCACTCACGCGGCGTTGCTCCGTCAGGCTTTCGCCCATTGCGGAAGATTCCCTACTGCTGCCTCCCGTAGGAGTCTGGGCCGTGTCTCAGTCCCAGTGTGGCCGTTCACCCTCTCAGGTCGGCTACGCATCGTCGCCTTGGTAGGCCGTTACCCCACCAACTAGCTAATGCGCCGCAGGCCCATCCTCTAGCAGCAGATTGCTCCGCCTTTCATCCCTAGCCCAGGGGGGCCAGGGAATTATCCGGTATTAGCTACCGTTTCCGGTAGTTATCCCAGTCTAGAGGGTAGGTTGCCTACGTGTTACTCACCCGTCCGCCGCTAACCTACTGGAGTGCAAGCACTCCAGTAAATCCGCTCGACTTGCATGTATTAGGCACGCCGCCAGCGTTCGTCCTGAGCCAGGATCAAACTCTCCAAATAGGTTTTTTCGAGCGGTTACTTCACCCGAATTACTCCGAGAAAATAACCATCCGAAAAAGATATTGAAAAGAGCGATTGCTCATTTTGAAACATCTGACGAGAATAAAATATTCTCTAATTTGGATCTCACTTGCGTGAAATCCCACTCACTCGTTGTTCAGTTTTCAAAGATCAATGTCTTTTTTACTTCATCGTTGCTTGTCAGCAGCGACCTTTATAATATATCACAGCGCCTATGCATTTGGCAAGTACTTTTTTAAAAAAAGATTTTTTCATCTTTACCTGCCATTTGCTGCTCTCCAAAACATTGAAAAGGAGCGCGAGATATAATGTATCACAGCGGCTCCCTTTTAGTCAACCTATTTAATTAAAATCAAATGTTCTAATGTTTAGATTGGGAATAGCGTCCTCCCCATGCATATTTGGACAGCTCCTTCTGCGGGGCAAACCGCGCGTACATCCGAAACACAGTCTTATATCGGTTGGCAATAGCATGCCTGATATTTTGGTCCAAGCGTTGATCACTTAAATCAAGGAGCATTTCATCAAGCTCTTTACGCAAAACATAGTCCAGCTCCTTGCATTCCTTCTCGTTGAACAACATTCCCAACATATGCTTGGCCTCCTTCATGAAATTAAATCCAACAAAATCCGTAAGCGCCGTTGCTTGTGCATAGAAGATAGTCCATGGGATGGGAAGAGGGGGTTATATATCCACTTACACTAGATTAACCGGAGCATCGTATCTGTAACCATAATTATTAAAAAATTCCTTATGGCTTCCTCCGAATCCACGCGTGCATTCCTTCCCGGCAAAACTCAAAATCGAATGCCTTTAATGTTATGCTCATTTCTGTGAAATTTTATGATAAAAGTGAGAATGTAATTGTGCTCTCAATAATGGCTGCCACGAATAATAGTATCACTATCCATATGGAGGCTCTTATGGTTTGGCGCATAAAGGCCGGCCACGCACCGCTTCTCTTTTCTCTTGCAGCAGCTGAACTGAACAGATCGGAGATTACATTCCAGCCAAACTGTAAGCCAAATGCGCAGGCAATGATGATGGCAGGAATTTCAATAATGCCGTGGGGGAGAAGGCCTTTAACGATAAGGTCAAACAAATTCATGCCTTGAATGGCCGAAATATGAATCAGGTAGCCGATTACGCCACCATTAATCAATAAGAACAATGCGGGCAGTATGCCAAAAATAGCGCCCAAAAAGATGATGAGCACGCCTTTGATGCTGTTGTTCATAAAAATAAACTGAAAAAAACTCCACTGCGGATGTGCGGACTCCTTAAGGCTGCCGCTGATTTTACTTAAACCCTCCAACTGCCCGGATAGCAGCGTTTGCAGGCTGCCGGTGCCAATCCAGCCCATCACTCCTCCCGCCACAAATAATAAAAGTGCGAGCAGTAAGGCTTTGCGGATGGTAGATAAATCTCTGGCGAAAGCGGGGAAAGACAGCATAATTACCTCCTGAAAGTATGTTGGACATATATAAGGTCATAAGCGCCCTGTACGAGCATACATTTAGAACAAACAAGCATTTCGCATGGGAGAGGAGCGCTGACATTATGAATTCTTTTTATGTATTCAGCGGCAAAAAGATAAAACGGTTCATTTATATCTTTGCCGCTGCGCTTCTTGCTGCCGGTGTCGTCTATGTCGAGAGAGGCAATATTACCGTTTTTTCGGAAACGGCCCCTTCCGCCATATACAGTGTGCCGACGGAAAAGAAGCTCATCGCCTTAACGTTTGACATCAGCTGGGGAGAGAAACGGCCTGGACCGATTCTGAAGGTGCTCGAAGATAAAAAGGTAGATAAAGCGACCTTCTTCCTCTCATCCCCCTGGAGCAAGACACATCCCGAAATCGTTACAAGCATTAAAGACGCTGGCTACGAAATCGGCAGCCACGGCCACAAGCACGTGAACTACAGTGCCTTAAGCAATGAAGAAATAAAAACCCAAATCACTACTGCACATACTGTGCTGACTGAGCTGACCGGGAAAGAGCCAAATTTGATCCGGATGCCGAATGGGGATTTTGACAAACGGGTACTTCAGGTGGCAACCGACCTGGGCTACAAGGTTATTCAGTGGGATACTGACTCGCTGGATTGGAAAAACATCGGCGTGGACAATATCGTCAAACGAGTAACCAGCAAGGCGCATCCTGGTGATATTGTGCTTTTGCATGCCAGCGATTCCTGCAAGCAGACCCACGAGGCCCTTCCTCAGATTATTGATAATCTGCGCAGCCAAGGGTATGAATTTGTCACGGTCTCCGAACTAATCAGCCAGGGCAGTGCTGACGGCAAAGAAGTCCGGGATTCCGCCATGCTAAATGATGGCTTGGAGGATGCCGCCGGGATGTAAAAATCAGGGTGGTATCGCAGTGCTCCTGGTGCAGGTGGGGCCAACAGTTTTTAATGTCTTGGAGAGATGAGCTTCGAAATATCGGGTGTGGGGGTATCCAGTTTCGGGTAGCTCAGGTCCAACCCCTCCAGGGTTTTGACAACAATGGCTAAAGCCAGGTAATTGCGGTACCACCGGTGATTGGCCGGAATCCAATACCAGGGTGCTGTATCAATACTGGTTTCCTTGAAAACATCATCATAGGCTGCCTGATAATCATCCCAATATTGCCGCTCCTGCAGATCACTTGCATCAAATTTCCAATGTTTGGCCGGGTCCTGCAGCCGTTCCTGAATCTTTTCAAGCTGCTTATCTTTGGAAATATGCAAAAAGAGCTTGATGATGGTTGTGCCTTCTTCGGCCAGCATAGCTTCAAATTCGCGGATGTAGCGGAAACGGCGCTTCATTTCTTCTTTTTTCAAATTTCCATGCACACGCGGCACCAGAACATCCTCATAATGCGACCGGTTGAATGCAGCGATGTATCCCTTGGGCGGCGTCTTCATATGCACTCTCCACAGAAAGTCATGAGCCTCTTCCTCCAGGGAAGGTTTCTTGAAGCTGGTGACCATGAACCCTTGAGGATTAATGCCGGAGAAAATGTGCTTGACCGTGCCATCCTTTCCGCTGGAGTCCATTCCTTGAAGAATGACTAGCAGGGAATGCTTTTTCTGGGCGAAAAGGATATCCTGCAGTTCAGCAAGACGCTCTTTGAGCTTTGCCGTTTTGGCTTCGGCCTCTTCTTTAGATTTGAAGTCCCCGCTCTCGTCGGGATCGAGTTTCTTCAGGACAGATTCATTTGTGTCTTTTATCATATAGCGCTTGATGTTCATATATTCCCTCCTAGTCGTCTCAAACTTTTCAGTTATGTAAGCTGTTCTTAAAGATTAACCTGCTGCTGCCGGTTTTAATCGGATCAAGCTGAAACGCCAACGCCGGCATACTTGTTTTTTCAACAAAACCCCGACTCTCTCATGAACTGAGGACCGGGGTTATTTGCTGCAGCTTATGCGGATATCGGCTTTAAGATACGGTGGAGCATCAGAATTTGGAATGCATTGCAGGCAATCAGCGGAATCACAATAAATACAGTGGCACTGTCCACCCCAATCTGAAGTACACCAATGATCTCAACGATGGTGATGGCTGTCATAAAGAAAAATGTCGGAATCCAGGCCGAGAGGTTCGTGCTCCGCACTTTAAAATAAGCAACAATAAGAGCAGTAAGCAAAATGCCGGTGCCTAAAAGCCAATCGGAGGATACATTTCGTCCACTCCCTATAAATGTGCGCAGAAAAATCAGTTCAAGCAATGCAAGTACGGACAGGCCTACCTGAACATATTGCCAGACCCTCCGCGGAAACACCCCTATACCCGTGTAGTTCAGAATAAGGTACGCAAAAAATCCCAGTTGGGCGTAAACGCTCACAAGCATGCCGTAGCCAAGAAGAATCAAGGGATAGATCAGAGTATCGGCTGTGCTTTTGAAATGAATTGCGCCGTTTACAGTCTGCAGTGCCAATCCGGCAATGACTGCCCCACCAGCCCCGATCAAGAGCGTCGTCCAGAATAAAAAAAACCATTTCTTTATATTCAGCCTGTTCACCTCCCACATGTCAGATTTATTTTACCAAGCTTACCGCCAAAAAACCATTGCCAGGCAACATAAAAGCTTGCCTCTGCGGCATACTACATGCAGGAATCCCATAAAGGAGGGCAGCGCCAATGAAGTGGAGGACTTTGTGGACTGGAAGCTTGGTGCTTAGCATGGTTATAGCCTTAACGGCATGCGGAAGCGAACAGAGCAGTTCCTCTTCCGGACAAGTCAGTTACAAGGAAATGAAGACCATGGTTGTAGATATATTGAAAAGTGAAGAAGGAAAAAAAGCGGTCGAGGAAGCTCTGTCCACTCCAAGCTCCGGCTCCGAAGGAGGCAGCACCAGCGGATTAAGCATGAAAATGATGCCGATGCAAACCACTGAGCAAATTCGTGTCGCTGTAAAGGACACAATTACAGCACCGGAGTACCAGAAGGAAATTGAGAAAATCATGACCGATCCGAAGTTCGCGGGTGACTTTGCCAAAGCAGTCAATTCACAAAGCAAAGAGCTTCACCTGCAGCTAATCAAAGATCCGACGTACCAGAAGTCAGTCGCCGAAATCATGAAATCACCTGAAATGATGAAGATGTTCCTTGATCTAACCAAAACCTCGGATTACCGGAAGCAATCCATGACCATCATGCAGGAAGCCATGCAGAATCCTTTGTTCCGTATGGAGGTGCTCGATCTTCTGAAGACTGTAGTACAGGACGAACTGCAGCCTAAGGTAGAAAAAAAGGGCGGGGGTAAAGAAGGACAGGATCAGGGCGGCGACAGTAAACAAGGCGGCGATGATTCAGGCTCCTAAGTTGACAAAAGAGGCCATCCCGGTAAAGGGAACGGCCTCTTTTTAGTTACTGCTCATGGCTGGCGATCAGCTTGTCAGCAATTTCAGCGAACAGCTGCGCCGTTGCGGTCTCCGCCTTGTATACAGACGGTGAGAAGTCCGGCTCGGAAATGTGATTATCCGGTGCACCCAGAGGTATTTGGGCAAGGAGCTCAGTGTGCAGGGTATCCGCCAGTCTCGCTCCTCCTCCCCGGCCAAAGATATAATCTTTCTTTCCACAGGACGAACACTCATAATAAGCCATATTCTCAATGACTCCAAGGACCTCATGGTCGGTCTGCAGAGCCATTGAACCTGCTCTGGCCGCCACAAAGGCTGCTGTCGCATGAGGGGTGGTAACAATAATCTCCTTACTGTGCGGAAGCATCTGATGGACATCTAGCGCCACATCGCCTGTGCCTGGCGGCAGATCGAGCAGCATATAGTCAAGCTCTCCCCAGCCGACATCGCTGAAGAACTGGCGGAGCATTTTGCCTAGCATCGGCCCTCTCCAGATAACCGGGCTATTCTCGCGGATAAAAAAGCCCATGGACATCACTTTTACTCCGAAACGTTCTACAGGAATAATCGTTCCTTCTTCCACAATCGGGCCTTCTTCAATTCCCATCATATCCGGAATGCTGAAGCCGTAGATATCCGCATCAATCAGTCCGACTTTTTTGCCTTTCCGGGCCAGTGCAACCGCCAGATTGACGGTTACAGTAGACTTGCCCACTCCGCCTTTGCCGCTGGCAATCGCGATGAAGTTCACACCTGAGTTTTCATTGATCAGCTCGTGCCCCTCAAGACCCGCTGCGTGCCCTTTGAGCTTCCCGCTTTGTTCCGGCTCCGGCTTGTCCTCCGTGCTCTCTCCGCGAAGGATAGAGCGCTCATAATCCGTAGCATCCCGCAGCCGGATATGAATATTGCCCGCGCCTCCCTCTGTCAGCAGGTCACGAACCTTCTGTTCGAGCTCCATGCGGCTTTTCTCTTCGGTATCCAGGCATACAAGCGATAGGGAGATCCGGTCTTCTTTGACCATGATATCGCGAATCAGCTGTAATTCAATAAGGCTTTTTCCGGATTCCGGGTCAGTAAGCGGCTGCAATAGTTCAAGAATTTGTTCCCTGGTCAGCATGGAAAACACCTCTATTTCCTCTCCGGACGGGTAAGGTTCCGGTATTTTGGATCTATTATAACATTACCCCTCCGCAAAACGTAGTAACGGCCTAAGGCTGCTCCGAGGTGTACCGCAGAATCCCGCGGTAGATGCTGGTGGCCACCTTCCGCTGGTAGACATCGTCTCCAAGCAGCGCCGACTCCTGCGGATGAGAAAGGAAGCCAACCTCTACAAGGACAGCAGGCATTTTCAGAGCTTTCAGCAAGTATACGGTATTTGCAGTCTTGGCTATCCGGTCGGTATTTTCCAGTGTTGCTTTTAACTCAGCCTGCACAAAACCCGCTAACGCTTTGTTACCTGTGTGATTCGGGTAATAGAAGGTCTGGGCACCGCTCCAGCGCCCTGAAGGCACACTGTTCATATGCACACTTACAAACAGATCTGCTCTCTTCTCTTCAATGCTTCTTACCCGTTGCTTCAGGTCTTCTGTTTTCCGTTTGGAATAACCCTTGGTATCCTGCTGGGCCAGGTCATAATCCCCTTCACGGGTCATCACCACTATCGCTCCCGCCTGCTGCAGGTAATCCCGCAAATATAGAGAAACCGAAAGGTTGATATCTTTCTCAATCAAGCCCTCCCGGCTGACCGCTCCTCCGTCAGGGCCCCCATGCCCGGCATCAATGGCAATGACTTTGCCCGACAGCGGCAGACTCCAGTAATTCAGCGTTTTGGCGGTTGGCATATCATAGGCAATAATGCCGATCATCACCGCCAGCAGGACAGCACCCAGCATGCCTTTTTTAATGCTGCTCCACGAGATCCAGACCGAGACTTTCCCCTGCTTTCGGCCAGACATAACAAAGACCCCCTCGTCCCGATAGATTCTACTCATCTATATGGGACAAGAGGGCCAAATAGTACTGGCTATTTAGGATTGGGCGGTGACTTCCACAGACATTCCCTCGATGAGAATTTCTGCTACTTCAGGACGGGTAAACTCCGGAGGCGGACACTTGCCATCCCGCAGAAGCGCTCGAACCTTCGTGCCCGAAAGCGTCAAATGCTGATCCCCCGGATGCGGACAGGTTTTGCTGGAAGCCATATTTCCGCATTTTACACAGAAGAAGCTGTGTTCAAAAAATAGAGGAGTGATTCCCAGCTCTTCGGCCGTGAAATTCGAGAAAATCTCTTGAGCTTCGTAGGTGCCATAATAGTCACCCACACCCGCATGATCGCGGCCGACAATAAAATGGGTGCAGCCGTAATTTTTACGCACCATCGCATGAAAGATCGCTTCCCGTGGCCCGGCATAGCGCATTGCCGCAGGGAACACGCCTAGAAAGGTACGGTTCTGCGGATAATAGTTCTCCAACAGCGCAAGATAACTCTTCATGCGTACATTCGCCGGCACATCGTCAGACTTTGTCTCCCCCACCAACGGATTAAGGAATAACGCATCCACAACCTCCATAGCGCATTTCTGAATGTATTCATGAGCGCGGTGTACCGGATTGCGGGTCTGGAAGCCTACAACGGTTCTCCAGCCTTTGTCAGCAAAGATTTGCCGCGTCTCTGCCGGATCGAAGTAAAACTCTTTGAACTTCTCAGGTGCAGGACGGTTTAGAACAGTAACAGGTCCTCCAACATAGGTTGATGCTCTAGCCAGCAATTTGCTTACACCAGGATGTGCAGGGTCCGTGGTTTTGAACACATTCTGCGCTTCAAACTGCTGATCCACGTGATAGATACTCTCAATATCCAGCAGTCCATAAATAACACCGTCTTCTTCACCGATCAGTGAAACTCTGTCGCCCACGGCAAGCCCGGAGGCCACTTCTTCCTCAACAGACAACGTAACTGGGATACTCCATACCGTGCCGTCTGCAAGACGCATGCTTTTGACAACGGAATGGTAATCTTCTTCATTCAAAAAACCCGTAAGGGGCGAAAACGCACCTACCCCGATTAAATCCAAATCTGATAAAGTCCAGGTATTCACGGGAATTGATTGGTGACCGGAAGCCTGCTGAAGCAGTTCTTCTCTTTGTGCGCCTTCAGCAACACGTCTAATCAGTGTTCCTCCATGAGGAAGTATCGAAGTCATTTATGCGCTCTCTCCTTCTGTGCAATTCAAATTCTGTTCTTATTTATGCAATCCGCATTCTGTTTTATCTGAGCCTGACCATCTGCCCGCACGCGGATCTTCACCCGGCATAACTGCCCGTGTGCATTGTTCGCATCCAATACTCGGAAAATTGCGGTCATGCAGCGGGTTGTAAACGACATTGTTCTCACGGATATAGTTCCAGACATCCTCGGAAGTCCAGCTGGCAATTGGATTAAACTTAACAAGACCGAACTTATTGTCATATTCGACTTTTTTGGCATTGGCGCGGGTTGGTGCCTGGTCACGTCGGATTCCTGTAATCCATGCATCATACTGCGACAGAATACGGGTTAGGGGCTCTACCTTACGGATCGCGCAGCATTGGTTGGGATCGGTATTCCACAATGCCTCGCCGTACTGGACAGCTTGTTCTTCCGGAGTAATCTGCGGTGATACACGGACAAATTCCATACCGTATTTATCAGCCATGACATCTCTAGTTTCATATGTTTCTTTAAAGTGAAAATCCGTATCCAGATAAAAGACGTCTGTTGATGGGCTAACCTTCTGAATCATATCTACGAGTACTACATCTTCGGCACCGAAGCTGCAGGCAAAGGTTATATTAGGAAAGGTCTCTACGGCCCAGCGGATGATTTCTTCCGGTGCTGCATGTTCCAATTCTTCAGCTTTGACTTTAATTAAAGCTTCTTTTTCCAATAAGTTCATTGTTCTATTCCTCCATCCAGGTATCTCACAAAACATTCAATTCCGCTAATTCCAACTAATCTTATATGGAATAGTATAAGGCATTCAGGGCTGAAGTCAATGGTTTTATCCATTTTGGGTGAAAGTTATGGACAGACTTGGAGCACCACCGGTGCCCAGGGGTTTCTGAATAAAAAAGTGCCCCACCGGTAATCCGGCAGGGCCAACGAGGCATGAATGATTATGATACATACTAACTCGGGATATCTGTAGTGTAACGGAGAAATGTTTTTGGAGTATTTTGAAAGATGCCGGTTTTCTTAAAAATAATCAAAAGCCCCTGACCCAAAGGGCCAGAGGCTTGATATCCAAAAGATATTAACGTTTCGAGAACTGAGGCGCACGACGTGCAGCCTTGAGGCCGTATTTCTTACGTTCCTTCATACGTGGGTCACGAGTCAGGAAGCCGGCTTTCTTCAGTGCACCGCGGTATTCAGGATCAACTTTGAGCAATGCACGGGAAATCCCATGACGGATTGCGCCAGCTTGACCCGAAATGCCACCACCATGTGCAAGAACGATTACATCGTAGTTGCCCAGTGTTTCAGTCAGGTTCAAAGGTTGTTTTACGATCATCTTCAATGTTTCCACACCGAAATATTCGTCCATCTCACGTTTGTTAATGACAATGCGTCCTTCACCCGGTACAAGGCGAACACGTGCTACCGAATGTTTACGACGACCTGTCCCATAGTATTGTACTTGTGCCATGAAACTGTCCTCCTCTATTCTTATCCGCGAAGTTCGTAAACTTCAGGTTTTTGTGCTGCATGTGGATGCTCAGCGCCTGCATATACTTTGAGTCTCAGCTTCATGTGATCCCCTTGGCGAGTCTTAGGAATCATGCCGTGTACGGCGGATTCAATGACACGTTCAGGTTTGGTTTTCAGCAGATCCTCAGCAACAGTAACTTTCAAGCCGCCTGGGTGCATCGAGTGACGGTAGTATTTCTTGTTTTGCAATTTCTTACCGGTCAGGTGAATCTTCTCAGCGTTGATAACAATTACGAAATCTCCAGTATCAACATGTGGAGTGAATTGCGGTTTGTGTTTGCCACGGATCAAAGCAGCGGCTTCGCTGGCCAAACGACCAAGTGTTTTGCCTTCGGCATCAATAATGTGCCAATTGCGTTCAACTTCGTTCGGCTTCGCCATATAGGTGGTACGCATGAATGTTTCCTCCTTGTTCTCGTACGAAAATCATCTGTTTCGTATATCTAAGTTCTCATTAAATTACGATTATGTGAGTTAAAAAAAGCTTGGTTTTGGCATTTCCTTGATCGGGGCTGTGGGATAGCCATCAAGAAAACACAACTTTTATATTACAGCATAAACATAACTAGCGCAAGTGATTTCTAAATATTCAATGCATATTTTTCAGAAAAAATAAATGCGATGAACCCTATAGCCCTGCCTCGTCATATTCCACGCTCCACAGTGCCAATCCCTGAGCTACAGCCGTAGGCCCCGCCGCTGCACGGTCACAGGCTGCAAGAATATCTGCAACCGCCTCCGCACGGATTTTGCCTTCACCCACATGTATCAGCGTCCCCATTATTATGCGGACCATATGCTGCAAAAAGCCGCTGCCCGTAATATAGGTATGAATCACTCCCTGGTCTGCAGTCCCGTTCCGGCACATACTATGGTCTATCTCCATATGGGCCTCAAAAATCGTCCGGACATGAGAAGTCTTCGTAGACTTTCTAGACGCGAACGACGTGAAATCATGGGTACCAATGATATGGGCCAAACCTTGCTGCATTGCAGGAATGTCCAGCTTGACCGGATGATGATACTGCCAGCGCCGCTGGAACGGATCCGGGAACCGGTTGCCGCTAATCGTATAACGGTAAGTTTTGCGCTTAGCTCCTCTGCGGGAGTGGAAGTCAAGCGAAACCTCCCGTGCCTCAGTGACTACGATATCCTGCGGCAGCCTGGCATTCAGAGCCAGACACCACCGCTCTAGCGGAATTTTAGAAGCAGTCAGGAAATTGAACGGCTGGCCATAGGCATGCACCCCCGCATCTGTCCGTCCTGAGCCCGTGATCTTAAGCGCCTCGCCGGTTAGATGGAGAATGGCATGTTCCAGATGGTCTTGAATCGTATTGCCCTGAGGCTGGGTCTGAAAGCCATCATAGCGGGTGCCGTCATAATTGACCTTCATCAACAGATTACGCATTCCGTTCTTCCTTTCACCGTTTCCATACTGCAACAGCTGTTCGACATTAAAAAAGAGCCCCGGCGGGAGCTCCTTCTACTCTATACAAGGTGATTCCCGCGGATATTGTACAGCAGGGCTGAAATGCCCCTGCAGCACAATAACGTTAATACTTCTCTGCCCATACTATTATAAGCATGTGCGTTAAGGGGTACATCCGGAAATCATAACTTGTGATCCTACGCGCGGTCTACCAATTCAAGATAAACCATAGGCGCAGCGTCGCCACGGCGAGGTCCCAGCTTCAGGATACGAGTGTATCCGCCTGGACGCTCTGTGTAACGAGGAGCAATATCAGCGAACAATTTCTGGATTGCATCCTGCTCACCATCTACAGTCTCGCGACGAACAAATGCAGCGACTTGACGGCGAGCATGAAGATCGCCTTTTTTCGCTTTAGTGATCAGCTTTTCAGCGATGGAACGGACTTCCTTCGCTTTAGCTTCTGTTGTCTGAATGCGCTCATAAAGAAACAGATCCGTTACCATGTCGCGGAACAACGCTTTGCGCGCACTGGAATCACGGCCCAATTTTTGGTATGCCATTTGTTTTCCCTCCTTTACTCAAGCAATCTGCCAGCTATTCTTCTGTACGGAGTCCCAGTCCCAGTTCCTCAAGCTTCTCTTGAACTTCTTCCAAAGATTTGCGGCCCAGGTTGCGGACCTTCATCATATCTTCTTCAGTTTTCGTAGTCAGCTCTTGTACGGTATTAATACCGGCACGTTTGAGGCAGTTGTAAGAACGAACAGAAAGATCAAGCTCTTCGATTGTCATCTCAAGCACTTTTTCTTTTTTGTCTTCTTCTTTTTCAACCATAATTTCGGCGTCTTTCGCTTCATCCGTAAGACCTACGAATAAAACGAGGTGCTCGTTCAAAATTTTGGCTCCCAGGCTTACAGCCTCTTCCGGTCTAATACTGCCATCCGTCCAAATTTCCATCGTCAGCTTGTCGTAGTTGGTCACTTGACCGACACGAGTGTTGTCGATGCCGTAATTCACACGGGAGATAGGCGTATAGATGGAATCCACCGGAATAACGCCGATGGGCTGATCGTCGCGCTTGTTACGGTCCGCTTGGACGTAACCGCGGCCGCGGCCTGCAAAAATTCGCATGTGAAGTCTCGCGCCAGGTCCCAGCGTTGCAATATGAAGATCCGGGTTCAGGATCTCAACATCGCTGTCCGCACGGATATCACCTGCGGTAACGATGCCTTCACCTTCAGCATCAATCTCGAACACTTTCTCTTCGTCTGAATGAATCTTCAGAGAAAGAGCTTTAAGGTTCAGAATGATCTCCGTCACATCTTCCATTACGCCAGGAACGGTCGAGAACTCATGCAGAACGCCGTCAATTTGGACCGAAGTCACTGCGGCTCCCGGAAGGGAGGAAAGCAGGATCCGGCGAAGCGAGTTCCCCAGAGTCGTGCCATATCCACGTTCCAGCGGTTCAACTACGAATTTCCCATAGGTTCCTTCATCATTGGCTTCTACGGTCTCAATCTTCGGCTTTTCGATTTCTATCACGAGTGTACCCCTCCTTCAAACGTCGCTCCTATATGAAACTGTCACCCCATCAGGTGCATCATGTAGTATGCCTAAACACCTATTATTAGCAGATGCGTCAGAATTATACCACAATCACAATTCTGATTTCACTATACGCGGCGACGTTTCGGCGGACGGCATCCATTGTGAGGAACCGGAGTTACGTCTTTAATGAGGTTTACTTCAAGGCCAGCGGCCTGAAGGGAACGGATGGCTGCTTCGCGGCCCGCGCCCGGTCCTTTTACCATAACTTCAACGGACTTCATGCCGTGTTCCATAGCTGCTTTTGCAGCAGATTCGGCTGCCATCTGTGCTGCAAATGGAGTCGACTTACGGGAACCTTTGAATCCTTGACCGCCGGAGCTTGCCCAGGAAATTGCATTTCCGTGAGGATCCGTGATCGTAACGATAGTGTTGTTGAACGTGGAACGGATGTGTGCCACGCCAGACTCGATATTTTTCCGGTCGCGACGTTTGGTACGTACGACTTTTTTCGGTTTAGCCATTGTCTCTTATCACCTCTTCTTATTTCTTTTTGTTTGCTACAGTACGACGCGGGCCTTTACGGGTACGAGCATTGGTTTTGGTACGTTGACCGCGAACAGGCAATCCACGACGGTGGCGAACACCGCGGTAACAGCCGATCTCAGTAAGACGTTTAATATTCAAGGAAATTTCACGACGCAGGTCACCTTCAACCTTAACTTGCTTGTCGATCGTTTCACGCAGTTTGCTGACTTCATCTTCCGTCAAATCACGGACACGTGTGTTAACGTCAATGCCTGTTTCATTAAGAATTTTCTGGGAAGTCGTTTTACCGATTCCGAAAATATAAGTCAAGGCGATCTCAACGCGTTTATCACGTGGCAAATCCACTCCAGCTATACGAGCCATTTTACGCTACACCCCCTTCTTAACCTTGTTTTTGTTTGTGTTTCGGATTTTCGCAAATTACCATAACAGTCCCTTTGCGGCGGATGACTTTGCATTTTTCGCAAATGGGCTTTACAGAAGGTCTTACCTTCATGTTAATTACCTCCTCAAAGTTTTGCGAAGCAAAACTTTTGTTGTAGTTCCCATCTATTTACGGTAAGTTATACGGCCTTTAGACAAATCATAAGGCGATAACTGCACGACCACTTTGTCCCCGGTTAGGATACGGATAAAGTGCATCCGCAATTTCCCGGACACATGGGCAAGTATTTGATGACCGTTCTCAAGCTCTACCTTAAACGTTGCATTCGGCAACGGCTCAATGACCGTACCTTCCACTTCAATGACATCTTCCTTAGCCACAGTTAGTCTCCTTTCTCATTAGCACTTTTTCCAGCAGGCTTACCGTACTTCATGACTGCAAAACGCAGTTTTCCGTTCGTCACCCGGCCGGTTTCTTCCAAACTGTCTACAATCTCACTGCTGATGAAGGGTATGAGCTCCAAATGCTGAATATTCTTCTTCTTCGGCGCATCAAACTTGCGTTTGTCCCCATCTGCAATATATACAAATCTGCTATCAACAACTGCGATAACAACGGCAGCCTCTCCGGCATCTTTGCCTTTGAGAATTCTCACGATTTGACCAATCTGCGGGCTGCTCCCAGTATTCACGAAGATCACCTACGCATTCAGTTTTGTGAAAATTTCCATGCCGTCCGGGGTAACAGCTACTGTATGTTCAAAGTGAGCACACAATGAACCGTCTACCGTAACGACCGTCCAGTTATCTTCCAGCGTTCTGACATATCTGTCCCCTGCGTTCACCATCGGCTCAATCGCGAGTACCATACCCGGCTTCAGACGTGGTCCGCGGTCCGCTATGCCATAATTCGGAATTTGCGGTTCTTCATGCAGTTCTGCCCCAATGCCATGCCCAACATACTCGCGCACGACGGAGAATCCGGCATCCTCAATGTATTGCTGAATGGCGTGGGAGATTGTAAACAAGCGCACATCTGGTTTGATTAACGCCAGTCCCGCGTACAAGGAGCCTTCCGTGACGTCCAGCAAACGCTGAGCCTCTTCGGAAATGCTGCCCACCCCGTAGGTCCAGGCGGAATCACCGTGATAACCGCGGTACTCTGCACCAATGTCCAGCGTAACAATATCGCCTTCGATCAGTTTACGCTTACCCGGAAATCCGTGCACCAATTGTTCGTTGACTGAAGCGCAAATGCTGGCAGGAAAACCGTTGTAACCTTTGAAAGACGGCACAGCACCTTGACTGCGAATGTATTGATCGGCAATTCTGTCGAGTTCTCCTGTCGTAATGCCTGGCTGGATAGCCTCAGCGATCAGACGGTGGCTCTCGGCAACAATTCGTCCAGCTTCCCTCATAAAGGCAAGTTCCTGTTCGGATTTACAAATGATCATTACATTAACCCCGCAGCAAAGATACGATTTCGGAAGAAACGACATTGATTTCGTTTTCCCCGTTCACCTGACGCAAAAGACCTTTATTGTCATAAAACGCAAGCAGAGGCGCTGTCTTATTATCATACTCGTCCAGGCGCTTGCCTACGCTCTCTTCGTTGTCATCCGGACGTTGATACAATGCACCGCCATCAATGTCGCAAATGCCTTCTTGCTTCGGCGGGTTAAAAATCAGATGGTAGGATGTTCCGCAAACGGTACAGATCCGGCGCCCGGTAAGACGCGCCATCAGCAGTCCACGGTCCACATTCAAGTTGATTACATGATCCAGCGAACGGTTCAAGCGGCTTAGGATATCTTCCAGCGCTTCCGCTTGCGAAAGGGTTCTTGGAAAGCCATCCAATAAAAAACCTTTTTCGCAATCGGACTGCTGCAGCCGTTCTTCAACAATTCCAATGGTCACATCATCAGGTACAAGCAAGCCTTGATCGATATAAGATTTGGCCTTAAGTCCAACAGGTGTTCCTTGCTTGATTGCCAAGCGGAAGGCGTCCCCTGTCGAAATATGAGGAATACCGAGTTCTTTTACAACTACAGCTGCTTGTGTCCCCTTGCCTGCCCCAGGAGGGCCCATGAATAAAATGTTCACGATTCTCTTCTCCCCCCAAAAGTTCGCCACCAAGCAAGAAACAGCACAATAGGTGCCGGGAAGTCTGAGCGTCCATGCTTCGCCGGAACCTATCGACTATTTATTGATGAAGCCTTTGTAATGGCGTTTGATCAGTTGGCTCTCGATCTGCTTCATCGTATCCAGTGCTACACCGATTACGATCAATAGTGAGGTACCACCAATCTTGACCGAACGGGGCAGACCAGACAAGTTACCAAAGAATACCGGAAGGACAGAGATCAGAGCCAAGAAAATCGCACCTGACATAGTCAGACGGGACATTACCCGGGTCAGATATTTCTCAGTCGCTTTACCTGGACGAATGCCTGGAATGTAGCCGCCGTTTTTCTTCATGTTATCAGCCATTTGCTGCGGATTCATCTGAACGAACGTGTAGAAGAACGTAAATCCGATGATCATGATCACGTAAAGGAGCATGCCGAGCGGCTTATCATAATAAAGATTAGCAGTGACCCATTTAGCCCATTCATGACTTGCCCAGAAACTCGATATTACAATTGGAAATTGTAGCAGTGATACGGCGAAGATAACCGGAATTACACCTGCCGCATTGATTTTAAGCGGAATGTGCGTATTCTGTCCACCGTACATTTTGTTACCGACCACTCGTTTAGCATATTGTACAGGGATTTTCCGGATACCTTGTTGTACAAAGATAACCCCTGTAATAATCGCTACAATCACGATCAGAACAATAACGACTTTAAGAATATTCAGGAACACCTGATCCGGCTGAATAAAGCTTGACTGTGCCGTAGTGGTAATATATCCCGGGATGGCGGCGACGATGCCCGCAAAAATCAGGATCGAAATCCCGTTTCCTATTCCCTTTTCTGTTATCTGCTCACCCAGCCACATCAGGAACGATGTCCCCGCTGTCAGTATGATCGCGATAAGCAGGTAATCCGCAAAGGTTGCATTTGGAATCATCTCAGTTCCATATATCCGGTTAAACCCGATCGATGTAGCAAAAGCTTGAATCAGACCGAGTACTACGGTGCCGTAACGGGTAATTTGCGCCAGTTGTTTTTTTCCGTGCTCCCCTTGTTTGGCCCATTCGGCAAACTTAGGAATAACATCCATCGACAGCAATTGCACAATGATGGATGCGGTAATGTACGGGTAAATGCTGATCGCAAAGATTGAGAAGTTTTTGAGCGCTCCGCCCGAGAAGGTGTTCAAAAGACCCATCAAAGCATCACCGCTCTGATTTGTTGATTCCAGTACTTCTTTGTTCACACCGGGAACCGGTACAAACGAACCGATGCGGTAAATGATCAGAACAAACAGGGTAAACAGGATCTTTTTGCGCAAATCTTCAACATGCCATATATTCTTAAGCGTCTTGAACATTAGATCACCTCGGTTTTACCGCCGGCAGCCTCGATTTTCTCTACCGCAGATTGAGAGAACTTATTTGCTTGTACAGTCAATTTAACGGCTAGCTCGCCATTACCGAGAATCTTAATGCCGCTTTTGGAATTCTTGACAACACCAGTTTCAATCAGCAACTGCGGAGTCACTTCAGTTCCTTCAGCAAAGCTGTTCAGATCTTCCAGGTTCACAATCGCATACTCTTTACGGGTAGGATTGATGAAACCACGTTTAGGCAGACGACGATAGAGCGGGTTCTGTCCCCCCTCGAAGCCCGGACGAACACCACCGCCGGAGCGGGAGTTTTGCCCTTTATGACCGCGGCCGGAAGTTTTACCGTTCCCGCTACTTGGACCACGGCCAACGCGGTTGCGTTCTTTGCGTGAACCAGGAGCTGGAGCAAGTTCATGTAACTTCATCGTTTGCACCTCCTTATTTTTGTTAATTTATGCGAGGCGTTTAGCCTTCAATTTCAGTAACAGACAACAAGTGGCTCACTTTGTTGATCATCCCGCGAATTGCAGGAGTATCATTGTGAACTACGGACGAATTGGTTTTACGCAGGCCGAGCGTCTTAACAGTAACACGTTGTGTTTCCGGACGTCCAATCACGCTGCGTACGAGGGTGATTTGCAATTTTGCCATTGACGTTCCCCTCCTTAACCGCGCAATTCTTCGACAGATTTGCCGCGAAGCTTCGCGACCTCTTCAATGCGTTTCAGACGGGAAAGTCCCTCCAAAGTTGCATTGACCATGTTCATGGAATTCGAAGAACCCAAAGATTTTGTCAAGATGTCGCCAACGCCTGCCAATTCCAATACCGCACGAACAGGACCGCCGGCAATAACGCCAGTACCTTCCGATGCTGGTTTCAGCAACACGCGTCCTGCGCCGAAATGTCCAGTAACCAGATGGGGAATCGAAGTTCCTACGATTGGAATGTGAATCAGGTTTTTCTTGGCGTCTTCAATGCCTTTGCGGATGGCGTCCGGAACTTCGCCGGCTTTACCGATACCTGCACCGACATAGCCGTTGCCGTCGCCCACAACAACAAGTGCGCTAAAGCTGAAACGGCGTCCGCCTTTTACAACTTTTGCTACACGGTTGATGTGTACAACTCTTTCTGTCAGCTCTAAACTGTTCGGATCTATACGCAAGTCGTTAACCTCCTTTTAGAAATATTCTAGAATTCAAGACCAGCTTCGCGAGCTGCGTTAGCCAAAGCTTGAATCCGTCCATGGTACAAGTATCCTCCGCGGTCAAATACAACCACAGCATAACCTTTTTCTTTGGCGCGCTCAGCGATCAATTGACCTACTTTGCTTGCAGCTTCAACGCTGCCGCCATTCCCGATAGTAGCGCTCAGATCTTTATCCAGTGTCGAGACAGATACGATTGTAACGCCTGTCACGTCATCGATCAGTTGAGCGTAGATGTGTTTCGAAGAACGGAACACGTTCAAACGCGGACGCTCAGCAGTCCCCTGAATTTTCTTGCGAACACGCAGGTGTCTTTTGAGACGAGCCTTGTTTTTATCCTCTTTTGTAATCATGACTTCCCTTTCACTCCCTTCAGTTTGCCGTAAACAGCTTCACTTTAAGATGCACGGGGTATCTTACAATTAAGACTCAGCCGATTATTTCTTCTTACCGGCTTTACCTTCCTTGCGGATGATACGCTCGCCTTCATATTTGATACCTTTACCTTTATACGGCTCAGGTTCGCGTACGGAACGGATTTTGGCAGCATATGCGCCAACACGTTCTTTGTCGATCCCTTTAACGATGATCTTGGTGTTCGCAGGAACTTCAAACTCAATGCCTGCTTCCGGTGTAATTTCTACCGGGTGGGAGTAGCCAACGTTCAGTACGATTTTATCTCCGGATTTGCTTGCACGATATCCGACCCCAACCAGCTCCAGAGATTTCGAGAAACCTTCAGTCACACCGCTAACCATGTTGTTGACAACGGAGCGGGTTGTGCCGTGAAGTGAACGATGCAATTTGTTGTCCGACGGGCGAACAACGGTGATTTCGTTATTTTCAACTGTAACCTTCATGTCTTTATGAAGCTCACGAGTCAAAGTGCCTTTAGGACCTTTTACTGTAATAACGGTGTTGTCTAAAGTGACATCTACACCGCTAGGTACTGCGATTGGTTTGCGACCAATACGAGACATGTGTTGCACCTCCTTATCTTGTGACGTTTATTACCAAATGTAGCAGACAACTTCTCCGCCCGATTTAGACTGACGAGCTTCTTTGTCGGTCATAACTCCCTTAGATGTGGAGATAATCGCGATTCCAAGGCCGCCGAGTACACGAGGCACTTCATTGCTCTTCGTGTAAACGCGAAGGCCTGGTTTACTGATTCTTTTAAGACCGGAGATAACGCGCTCCTGGTTCGGGCCGTATTTCAAGAAGATACGGATAATCCCCTGTTTGCTGTCTTCAACGAATTCAGCATCACGGATGAAACCTTCACGCTTCAGAATGTCCGCGATTTGTTTCTTCATTGTCGAAGCAGGCATTTCTACTGTCTCGTGACGCACAGTGTTGGCGTTACGAATACGAGTAAGCATATCTGCGATAGGATCAGACATAGTCATTTGTGTAAACCTCCTTCCCGTTTATAAACTTCTTACCAACTTGCTTTTTTCACGCCAGGAATCTGGCCTTTATAAGCTAACTCACGGAAACAAATTCTGCAAATTTTGAACTTTTGCAGTACCGAATGTGGACGACCGCAACGCTCGCAACGTGTATATGCACGCACTTTGAACTTGGGCTCGCGTTGTTGTTTAACTTTCATTGAAGTTTTTGCCACTTAGCCTGACACCTCCTAAACATTTTCGGAGAAATGGATGAACCGTCCTTATTTTGTGAAAGGCATTCCCAGCTGAGCCAGAAGCTCGCGGGATTCCTCATCCGTCTTAGCAGTTGTTACGATAACGATGTCCATACCGCGTGCTTTGTCTACTTTATCATATTCGATTTCGGGAAAAATCAATTGATCTTTAAGACCAAGTGTATAGTTACCGCGACCGTCAAATGATTTAGACGAAACCCCACGGAAGTCACGTACGCGTGGAAGAGTTACGTTAAGCAATTTGTCCAGGAAGTAATACATGCGATCTCCGCGCAGTGTTACTTTAACCCCGATCGGCATATTTTCGCGCAGTTTAAAACCGGCGATGGATTTTTTTGCTTTGGTGATTACCGGCTTTTGACCAGCGATCAGTTGCATATCGTTTACTGCAGCATCAAGTACTTTGGAGTTTTGAACAGCATCACCCACACCCATGTTGATGACGATCTTCTCGATCTTAGGCACTTGCATAACAGTTGTATAGTTGAACTTCTGCATCAAAGCAGGTGTAATTTCATTCAGAAAACGTTCTTTCATTCTTGCCGCCATGAAGATTTACCTCCTTTCTTTGGGACTGTATTAGTCGATAATCTCTCCGGATCTCTTAGCTACCCGAACCTTCTTACCGTTATCGAGCACTTTGTAACCAATACGTGTAACCTTACCGCTCTTCGGATCAATGTGCATTACGTTAGACACATGAATCGAAGCTTCCTGCTCGATGATTCCACCCTGTGGATTCAACTGGTTCGGCTTTTGGTGTTTTTTCACCATGTTCACGCCTTCGACCAGGACGCGATTTTCACGAGGATAAGCAGCGATGACACGGCCTTTTTTACCTTTGTCTTTCCCGCTGATCACAAGCACCACATCATCTTTTTTCACATGCAGTTTATTGTTATGGGATTCCAGAACTTTTTTCACTCTAGGCATTTATTACACCTCCTATGACACTTTTTGGGACATTTCCTTTAGATTACTTCCGGTGCCAAGGAAACGATCTTCATGTAGTCTTTATCGCGAAGTTCGCGAGCAACTGGTCCGAAGATACGTGTTCCGCGCGGGCTTCTGTCGTCTTTAACAACAACAGCTGCATTTTCGTCGAATGCGATGTAAGATCCATCTTTACGGCGAACGGAACGTTTGGTACGTACGACTACCGCTTTAACAACATCACCTTTTTTGACAACGCCGCCTGGTGTTGCTTGTTTAACGGAACAAACGATCAGATCACCGATTGCTGCTGTACGGCGTCCAGTACCACCCAGTACGCGGATACACATCAGTTCCTTCGCACCAGAGTTGTCAGCCACATGCAAACGTGTAAATGGTTGAATCATTATTAATTTCCTCCTTCCGATCAAGCTTCATAGGTCGTCTTAGATGATAACCGCTGCTTCTACCACTTCAACCAGTCTCCAGCGTTTGTCCTTGGACAATGGACGAGTTTCCATGACTTTCACGATATCACCGATTTTTGCAACATTTTCTTCATCATGTGCCTTGAATTTCTTCGTGGACTTGATGCGTTTGTGGTACAAATTATGCTTTTTATAGGTTTCAACAGCAATTACGATGGTTTTATCCATTTTGTCGCTGACTACTTTACCGATCAGCACTTTACGTGCATTACGTTCTTCGCTCATAGTTAGCCTCCTTCCTGATTACGGATTAAGAATCCGCCGTCACTTAACTGATCCCAAGTACTCTTTGATGGATAACGGTTTTAGCACGAGCTATTTCCTTGCGCACATCACGAATCCGAGTCGGGTTATCCAGTTGGCCAGTTGCCAATTGAAAACGGAGATTGAAGAGTTCTTCTTTGAAACCAGCGATCTTCTGTTCAATCTCGGCAGTGGTTAAGTTGCGAAGTTCATTAGCTTTCATTTGCTTCACCACCCAATTCTTCACGTTTCACAAACTTAGTCTTAACAGGCAGCTTGTGAGCGGCAAGACGCATCGCTTCACGAGCGATTTCTTCCGACACGCCTCCGAGTTCGAACATAATCTTGCCCGGTTTAACTACAGCTACCCATTTCTCAACGTTACCTTTACCACTACCCATACGAACCTCGAGAGGCTTCTGAGTAATCGGCTTATCTGGGAAAATCTTGATCCAAACCTGACCGCCACGTTTGATGTAACGTGTCATTGCGATACGGGCAGCTTCGATCTGACGGTTAGTAATCCAAGAAGGTTCCAGAGCTTGCAGACCGAATTCACCGAAGTTGAGTTCAGTACCGCCTTTTGCCATACCCTTCATGTGACCGCGTTGTTGCTTGCGGTGTTTAACGCGTTTTGGTACCAACATGATTAGTTGCCTCCTTCCTGAGCAGCTTGTTTCTTAGCTGGGGGAAGAACTTCTCCACGGTAGATCCATACTTTTACACCGATACGGCCGTAAGTTGTATGTGCTTCAGCCGTTCCGTAGTCGATATCGGCACGAAGCGTATGAAGTGGAACTGTTCCTTCGCTATAACCTTCTGAACGGGCAATCTCAGCGCCGCCAAGACGTCCGCCTACTTGAGTTTTGATTCCCTTTGCGCCGGAACGCATAGTTCTTTGAATCGCTTGTTTCAGTGCACGACGGAACGATACGCGACGCTCCAATTGTTGTGCAATGCTCTCAGCAACCAGAATAGCATCCAACTCAGGGTGTTTGATTTCATTGATGTTGATGTGCACTTTTTTGCCGCCAGCGATAGTTGTAACTGCGCTGCGAAGTACTTCTACTTCAGCTCCGCCTTTACCAATTACCATACCTGGTTTGGCAGTGTGAATTGTAACATTCACCCGGCTTGCCGCTCTTTCAATCTCGATGCGGGAAACAGAGGAATCCTTCAACTTACCTTTAAGGTATTCCCGGATTTTGACGTCTTCCATTAAAAGAGTACCGAAATCTTTGCCTGCATACCATTTAGATTCCCAATCGCGAATAATACCGATTCGGAGTCCGACTGGATTTACCTTTTGACCCACGTGTTATCCCTCCTTATTTCTCAGATACCACCAAAGTAATGTGGCTGGTACGTTTATTGATCCGGCTTGCACGGCCCATGGCGCGCGGACGGAAACGTTTCATAGTAGGACCCTGGTTAACGAAAACTTCGCTAACAAACAAACTGTTCACGTCCATAGAATAGTTGTGCTCAGCATTGGCAATCGCCGAGTTAAGCAGTTTCTCAACTACCGGAGAAGCGGATTTTGGAGTGTGGCGAAGAATTGCAATTGCTTCCCCCACTTGCTTGCCGCGAATCAAGTCAACAACCAGTTTCGCTTTGCGAGCGGAAATCCGCACCGATCTTGCATGTGCTTTTGCTTCCATTGTTTTCCCTCCTCTCAAACGAAGACCTTAATTATCTTCTGGTTTTCTTATCGTCACCCGCATGGCCTTTGTAAGTACGTGTTGGCGCGAACTCGCCCAACTTGTGCCCTACCATATCTTCCGTTACGTATACAGGCACGTGTTTGCGGCCGTCATATACACCAAACGTATGTCCGATAAACTGAGGGAAAATAGTTGAGCGACGGGACCAGGTTTTAACTACGACTTTCTTATCTGCCGCGTTCAATTCCTCAACTTTTTTCAGCAGGTAGCCATCGATAAACGGCCCCTTTTTTAAACTGCGACCCATGTATGAATCCTCCCTTCATCCGGTTCTTCAAACCGCGAATCGACGCTTCGCGTTAAGCTGACTTACCAGAAGCGTCTTATTTTGTGCGGCGGCGAACGATATATTTATCAGATGCCTTATTTTTCTTACGCGTTTTGTAGCCGAGGGTTGGTTTGCCCCAAGGAGACATAGGCGATTTCCGTCCGATTGGAGCGCGGCCTTCACCACCACCGTGCGGGTGATCGTTCGGGTTCATGACAACACCGCGTACTTCAGGACGTTGGCCGAGCCAGCGACTGCGTCCGGCTTTACCGATTTTGATCAATTCATGATCTTCGTTACCTACGGAACCGATCGTTGCACGGCATACGCTGAGGATTCTGCGTACTTCACCGGAGTTCAGACGAACGGAAACGTATTTTTCTTCTTTACCGAGCAGCTGAGCTTCTGTACCAGCAGCGCGAACCAGTTGTCCGCCTTTGCCTGGTTTCAACTCGATATTGTGGATAACTGTACCTACCGGAATGTTTTCCAGGGGAAGGCTGTTACCAATTTTGATATCCGCAGCAGGGCCGGACTCTACTTTATCCCCAACTTTGAGGCCTTTAGGAGCGATGATATAACGTTTCTCTCCATCAGCATAGTGGATCAAAGCAATGTTCGATGTACGGTTCGGGTCATACTCGATTGTAGCAACGCTACCTGGTATGCCGTCTTTAGTCCGTTTGAAATCGATGATACGGTATTTACGTTTGTGTCCGCCGCCATGGTGACGAACCGTAATTTTACCTTGGTTGTTGCGTCCTGCTTTTTTGCTCAGAGGCGCAAGCAACGATTTCTCTGGCTGGTTTGTTGTGATTTCTTCAAACGTAGACACGGACATTGCGCGTCTTGCCGGAGAGGTCGGTTTGTACTTTTTGATTGGCACTATATTTCCCTCCTTACTTCACAGAATTTATTCTACCGCTTCAAAAAATTCGAGCGGTTTGCTGTCCGGGCTAAGCTTAACAATGGCTTTTTTCCACTCTGGAGTGTAACCAGAATATTTGCCATAACGTTTCAGTTTGCCAGGTACGCGCATTGTGTTCACACTAACTACTTTCACTTTAAAAATAGCTTCAACAGCTTTTTTGATTTCGGTCTTGTTAGCACGGATATCCACTTCAAAAGCGTATTTCAATTCGCTCATGTATTCGGATGTGCGTTCCGTAATCACCGGACGTTTGATAATATCACGAGGATCTTTCATTACGCGAACACCTCCTCTACCTTCTGAACTGCTTCTTTAGTGATAATCAGTTTGTCGTACGTCAGTACGTCAAGAACATTGATGCCGTCAGCCGCCAGGAATTTCACCCCAGGGATGTTACGAGCGGAAAGAGCTACATTGTCGTCATAGCTAGGAGCTACGATCAGAGCTTTGCTGCCCACTTTCAGATTGTTCAGAATTGCCGCGAATTCTTTCGTCTTCGGAGCATTCATAGTCAGGCTATCCAATACGATAATGTCATTCCCGATGACTTTCGAGGACAGAGCGGATTTAATGGCCAAACGGCGAACCTTCTTAGGCAATTTCCAGGAATAGCTGCGTGGTGTTGGTCCGAAGACAACGCCGCCGCCTTTCCATTGTGGAGAACGGATGGAGCCTTGACGAGCGCGACCTGTACCCTTTTGTTTCCAAGGCTTACGTCCGCCGCCACGCACTTCAGAACGTCCTTTTACTTTGTGTGTACCACGACGCAGGGAAGCTCTCTGCATAAGCACAGCTTCGTGCAGGACATGCACATTCGGTTCAATACCGAATACTGTATCGCTCAGTTCAACTTCGCCAACTTCGTTACCACTGATATTAAAAAGTGTTACTTTTGGCATTTCATGTTCCTCCTTTCTTCAGTAATTATTTCTTTACGGTTTCTTTAACTTTCACGAAGCTGTTTTTAGGGCCCGGAATCGCGCCTTTAACCAGCAACACGTTACGTTCTACGTCTACTTTGATGATTTCAAGCTTTTGAACCGTTACAGTTGTGTGACCCATATGTCCTGGCAGGCGTTTACCCTTAGGAACACGGTTAGCTTGAATGGAACCCATGGAACCCGGTCTTCTGTGATAACGCGATCCGTGAGCCATTGGTCCGCGGCTTTGGCCCCAACGTTTGATAACACCTTGGAATCCTTTACCCTTAGTTGTGCCAGTTACGTCAACAAATTCGCCTTCAGTGAAGATATCAGCCTTCAGTTCTTGTCCAACCTCGAGAGACCCGAGGTCAACACCGCGAATTTCACGAACGTAGCGCTTAGGTGTTGCATTTGCCTTTTTGGCGTGACCCTGCTCAGGCTTGTTGGAGCGGCTTTCCTTTTTATCGGAAAATCCCAACTGCACTGCTTCATATCCGTCGATATTCAGGTCTTTCTTTTGCAGTACCACACAAGGTCCAGCTTCGATAACCGAAACGGCAATTACATTACCTTCTGGAGTAAACACTTGAGTCATACCGAGTTTTTTTCCTAAGATACCTTTCAATGTTGACACCTCTTTTCTTTTCCTAATTGCTTAGTAATATTACAATTTGATTTCGATATCTACACCGGACGGTAGATCCAAGCGCATCAAGGCATCCACAGTTTGTGGTGTTGGGTTCACAATATCGATCAAACGTTTGTGAGTCCGTTGTTCAAACTGTTCACGGGAATCCTTGTACTTGTGTACCGCACGGAGAATAGTAATAACTTGCTTCTCAGTTGGCAACGGAATCGGCCCGGATACACCAGCACCCGAACGTTTTGCTGTTTCAACGATTTTCTCTGCGGATTGATCAAGAATTCTGTGGTCGTATGCTTTCAAGCGGATACGAATTTTTTGCTTTGCCATTTTAGTCCCTCCTTCTATCGCCCAATTTATTATCGGACATACTCCGTGAAAATTTTCCGACGTCGACCTCATGGCAAAGGGGCCGGGTGTGTCAGTAACCTCTCACATCATCGCAACGTCTCAGAACAACATTTATTATTATATATAATAGGCGGTAACATTGCAAGTAAAAATAGAAAAACAGTGCATATTTTTTTCAGGCACTGTTTTCTTCCTATTATATAGAAGTTATCGGGGAACTAAGGCTGTTTATCGCTTAAAGATTGTCTGTAGCTTTCTTAAAGTACTCTGCAGAAGCTGCTGTTTGTGCTGTACTTGATCCGATTCAGCAGCCGCATTTTTTTGAATTTGCTTGGATGAGCTGATTAACTCATTTACTGAGCGTTCCATTGCATATGTACTCTCATAGATCAGGATAATCTGTCCTGTAAGACCATCCAGATGTCTATGGCCTTCTGTGGCCATTCCTTGTGACTCTAAGGCAGTCGCAGCGGTACGGCGAAAAGTATCGGATTTAGCAGTTTGGTTACCGTCTGAACTTGGAGCCGTTCATCATCCCTAACAGTATCATTGTAGATGACGGTGATAAATACATTCTGCAATACTGCTGTGTTCCAGAATGATCGCCTGCAGCTTGTCCACACCCAGCACCGTCTTATAAAACTGGTCGATAATGTAGTCGATATCTTTCTCCACAATTGGTTTCATACGTTATAGCAGGTTGAGATCTTCTACAGATAAAGCTATCATTTGCATCTGCTTATTCAACTCATCATGGCCATCAAGGGTATATAAGGAACTTCCCCCTCTCAGTAACCCCCTATCCGGCAGAGGGCTTCCATATCGATAATTTCTACACTTCTTTTGTGCACAGCAATAATATTTTTGGCTTCTAATTTATGCAGCTTACGGCTTAAGGTTTCGGCGGTAGTTCCAATCATGGCTGCGATTTCTTTTTTCGCTGAAGGAAGTTCAATCACTTGGTTTCTGGTTGGAGAGAATGTCCCTGTTTTGTTGCTAGATGTTAATTTCACCAGCAGTCTTGCAAGCCGCGTTTCTACCTCAAACATATGCATGACGCCAGCTGTTTCCTCAGCCTGCTGCAGCTGCTCGCTCATGGACATCAAGAAACTGAACGCCAAGGACACATTTTGCTCTAAAAGAGGCAGAAAATCTTTACGCCGCAACCGGCACACACTTCCACTCTCTACAATTTCTGCAGTAAAGTTATTCTGTTTATGGTGCAGCAGCGCAAACTGCCCGAAATAATCACCCGGAAAAAGATATCTCACCACATGCTGCTTTCCCTCTTCATTGCTTTGGGTCAATTTAATCAATCCGCTTTTAACCACAAACAATGAATCGGACTCTTCCCCCTCTCTGAACACCTGATTGCCTCTATTATAATGATGGGATTCAATGATAGATTCGATTATAAACAGTTCTTTGTCCGAAAGGGCTTCAAATACAGGTACTCCCCGGACACAGGATAACGACTCACAGGCATTACAGTTCATCATTTTTACCCTCCCTTTTTTTCTCTGCTATTCCACCATAACAAGGAATCTAAGGGGCGCGAGTGATTGCCCGCACACAATTCCAGAAAAATTGATCTGCATCAAGGAAATGTATCCCTTCCTCCCATAGAATCAGAGTATAGAAATAGAAACATGAAGGAGATGAAGCCGGCCATGCTGCAATATACCTTTGAAGATATGAAAAGGATGGACCGTTCACAGCTGGGCAATATGGTTATTCCGGACTATCCGTCTTATTGGCTTGAATCAAGGACTGCCACTCGGCGGCAAAGGGACCACGCTTACGATCGGAAGGAAAATTGGTGAAAGTCTGCCTGCCACCACAGTTGAAGAGCTGCTTATGCTGTTCGAGTCCCTTAAGATTGGAATTCCTCGTATAGTTTACTCAGATGAACACAAAATTAATATTGCTGTGGAGGATTGCTTCTGTAAAGGTCTTCCTTCACTTGAGGAAGAGAAGATGATTTGCGATTTGGAAGGAGCCATTCTCGAAGGATCTCTTTCTACAATAATGGGACGAAGAGTTCCCGTAAAAGAGATCAAATGCAATGCTACCGGGCATGAGCATTGTGAGTATGAGGTTAAGCTGTAACTGCAGTAAATAAATTAATTGAAAGCAGGGATTAGCATGGAGAAAAAAATAGTAGCAGAAGCGATTCAGTATCAGGAGGAACATTTTACGAAGAGAGTTCTTTTTCAAAAAGGCGACAGTTTGGTATTTGTACTTAACTTCATGCCCGGCCAGCAGCTGCCTGTCCACAAGCATCCTGGAGCCGAGGTATACCTCTTAGCCTTAAAAGGAAAAGGAAGCATACAAGTGAATGATGTGGATTATGCTTTTGTTGAGGGGGAGATTCTTCATATTGCTGGTGATGAATCATTCGCCTACAAAAACACCAGTGATCAGCCAGCAAGTTTACATGTTGTCTTAAGCAAAACTCCTGCTCCTATGTTTGCCAAGGAAATCTAAAATACATTGCCGCTCTGCTTTCAGATATTTGAAAGTGGAGTTTTTTTGTATAAAAAAACAGGGACTCTTCGTTAGAAGAATCCCTGTACTTGGTTCAGATCTACCCTAACGGGTAGAGCCGAATTATTTCTGGATGGATGCTACAGTACCGGCGCCAACTGTACGTCCGCCTTCGCGAATGGAGAATTTAGTACCTTCTTCAATAGCGATAGGGGAGATCAGTTGTACGGTTACAGTGATGTTGTCACCAGGCATAACCATTTCAGTACCTTCTGGCAGGTTGATGATACCAGTTACGTCAGTTGTACGGAAGTAGAACTGTGGACGGTAACCAGTGAAGAATGGTTTGTGACGTCCGCCTTCTTCTTTAGTCAGAACGTAGATCTGTGCAGTGAACTCAGTGTGTGGGTTAACGGAGTTTGGCTTAGCCAATACTTGTCCGCGTTCGATCATGTTGCGGTCAACACCACGCAGCAGGGCTCCGATGTTGTCACCAGCTTGTGCGGAATCCAGCAATTTACGGAACATTTCAACGCCCGTAACAACGGATTTTTTCTTGTCTTCGTGAATACCCACGATTTCAACTTCTTCTCCGACTTTAACTGTTCCGCGTTCTACGCGACCAGTTGCCACAGTACCGCGGCCAGTGATGGAGAATACGTCTTCGACAGGCATCAAGAAAGGCTTGTCAGTGTCGCGTTCTGGAAGCGGAATGTACGTGTCGATCGTTTCGAACATTTCAACGATCTTCTGTGCATAGTCGCCATCAGGGTTCTGCAGAGCTTCACGAGCGGATCCGCGGATGATTGGAGTATCGTCACCTGGGAATTCATATTCGTTCAGCAGATCGCGTACTTCCATTTCAACCAGTTCCAGAAGCTCTTCGTCTTCAACCATGTCGCATTTGTTCAGGAATACGACGATGTAAGGAACGCCTACCTGGCGGGACAACAGGATGTGCTCGCGAGTCTGTGGCATAGGGCCGTCAGCTGCGGATACAACCAGGATTGCTCCGTCCATCTGCGCTGCGCCAGTGATCATGTTTTTAACATAGTCGGCGTGTCCAGGGCAGTCTACGTGTGCGTAGTGACGGTTAGGAGTTTCATATTCAACGTGAGCTGTGGAGATAGTGATACCACGTTCGCGTTCTTCTGGAGCTTTGTCGATTTGGTCGAATGCTACAGCAGCGCCACCGTATTTTTTGGACAATACAGTAGTGATTGCAGCAGTCAGAGTCGTTTTACCATGGTCGACGTGACCAATAGTACCGATGTTAACGTGTGGTTTGTTACGTTCAAACTTTGCCTTTGCCATTTGAACAGTTCCTCCTTATTGTGGGGTTCCTTATATTTGAGCCGCCCGCCTGCATGCAATTCTTAGGTGACTGAGTGGTGATATCCGGACGGCAAGTTAAAAATAGTAACTATTCTCCACCTTTGTTCTTGGAAACGATCTCTTCTGCAATGGATTTAGGCACTTCTTCATAGTGAGAAAGTTCCATTGAGAATACACCGCGTCCTTGAGTACCGGAACGGAGAGTTGTGGAATAACCAAACATTTCGGAAAGAGGCACCTTCGCACGGATAATCTGCGCTCCACCACGGGAATCCATACCTTCGATTCTGCCGCGACGGGAGTTCAGCATACCCATAACATCGCCCATGTATTCCTCAGGAACAGTTACTTCCACTTTCATGATTGGCTCAAGCAAGACAGGCTTACACTTGTCTTTAGCCGCTTTGAGCGCCATCGAACCAGCGATTTTGAACGCCATTTCGTTGGAGTCAACATCATGATAGGAACCATCTACGATGGTAGCCTTAACGTCTACAAGCGGGAAGCCTGCAAGAACGCCGTTTTTCATTTGCTCTTCAATACCGGCAAGTGCAGGAGCGATGTATTCTCTAGGAACGGAACCACCGACAACTTTACTTTCGAATTGGCTGCCAGTACCTGGTTCGAGAGGTTCAAATTCAACCCATACGTGACCGTACTGACCGCGACCGCCGGATTGGCGAACGAATTTACCTTCTACGCGTGCTGGTGCTTTGAAAGTTTCACGGTAAGCAACCTGTGGTTTACCCACGTTGGTTTCTACCTTGAACTCGCGGCGCATGCGGTCGATGATAATGTCAAGGTGAAGCTCACCCATACCTGCCAGGATGGTTTGGCCAGTTTCTTCATCAGTATGCGCACGAAGAGTTGGATCCTCTTCAGTCAGCTTACCTAGAGCAACGCCCAATTTATCTTGGTCAGCTTTGGTTTTTGGTTCAACCGCGATTTCGATAACCGGATCAGGGAAGTTCATGGATTCCAGGATAACCGGATGTTTCTCATCGCACAGTGTGTCACCAGTACTAGTGTCCTTCAGACCAACGGCTGCGGCGATATCACCAGCATATACGATGGAGATTTCTTGGCGGCTGTTCGCATGCATCTGCAGGATACGGCCGATGCGCTCACGTTTGTTCTTGGTAGCATTAACTACATAAGAACCGGATTCCAGGATACCTGAGTATACACGGAAGAACGTAAGCTTACCAACGTAAGGGTCTGTCATGATTTTAAATGCCAGTGCTGAGAATGGCTCTTCATCCGAAGAGTGGCGAACCGCTTCAGTACCGTCATCCAGATGACCTTGAATAGCAGGTACATCCAGAGGAGATGGCAAGTAATCTACAACAGCGTCCATCATCAGCTGAACACCTTTGTTGCGGTAGGAGGATCCGACAATTACAGGGAAAATCTTAACTTCACATACGCCTTTGCGCAGTGCAGCTTTGATTTCATCAACTGTAATTTCTTCGCCTTCCAGGTACTTCATAGTCAGATCTTCGTCAAGTTCTGCAACCTTCTCGATCAGCTCGAGACGGCGCTCCTCAACTTGTTCCAGATATTCAGCGGGAATATCCGTTACTTCGATGTTTTGTCCCAGGTCATCTTTGAAGATGTGAGCTTTTTGCTCAACCAGGTCAATAATACCAACGAAGTCGTTTTCGGCGCCAATTGGCAGTTGAATGGCAACTGCATTGGCTTGCAAGCGATCACGCATGCTTTCTACAACGTTAAGGAAGTCCGCGCCGATGATATCCATTTTGTTGACATATGCGATACGGGGAACGCCATACCGGTCAGCCTGTCTCCATACAGTTTCAGACTGAGGCTCAACGCCCTCTTTCGCACTGAAAACGCCTACTGCCCCATCCAATACACGAAGGGAACGTTCAACTTCAACAGTGAAGTCAACGTGTCCCGGAGTATCAATGATATTGATGCGGTGACCTTTCCACGCAGCAGTTGTAGCCGCAGAAGTAATCGTGATTCCGCGCTCTTGTTCTTGTTCCATCCAGTCCATTGTAGCAGCACCCTCGTGAACTTCACCGATTTTGTGCGTACGGCCCGTGTAGAATAGAATCCGCTCAGTGGTAGTAGTCTTACCAGCATCAATATGTGCCATGATCCCGATATTGCGTGTATTTTTCAAGGAGAACTCTCTTGCCATGAAATGGGTCTCCCTTCAAAATATAAGTTATTTGAACGGCTTTAGATCCTACCAGCGGTAGTGAGCAAACGCTTTGTTCGCTTCAGCCATTTTGTGCGTATCTTCGCGTTTCTTAACGGAAGCGCCTGTGTTGTTGGAAGCATCGATGATCTCAGCCGCCAAACGCTCTTCCATAGTCTTCTCACCGCGGTTGCGTGAGTAGTTCACGAGCCAACGTAATCCCAGAGCAGTACGTCTCTCAGGTTTAACCTCGATAGGCACTTGGTAGTTAGCACCGCCGACACGACGAGCTTTAACTTCCAATACCGGCATGATGTTCTTGATGGCAGCTTCAAAAACTTCCATCGGTTCTTTGCCCGTACGTTCTTGGATCAATTTAAACGAATTGTACAGAATGCTTTGAGCGACACCTCTTTTACCACCCAGCATAATACGGTTGATCAAACGGGTAACCAACTTGCTATTATACAATGGATCTGGCAATACATCTCTCTTAGTAACTGGACCTTTGCGTGGCATGGATATCCCCCTTTCTTAAATGTTTAGTATTCAGATATTGCAATCTTATTTCTTAGCCTTAGGACGTTTCGCACCGTATTTGGAGCGAGCCTGCATCCGGTTAGCTACACCTGCTGTATCCAGAGCGCCACGTACGATGTGGTAACGAACTCCTGCAAGGTCCTTAACTTTACCTCCGCGCAGCAATACTACACTGTGCTCTTGAAGGTTATGTCCGATCCCCGGAATGTAAGCAGTCACCTCAAGACGGTTCGTCAAACGAACACGGGCATACTTACGAAGTGCAGAGTTTGGTTTACGTGGTGTCATTGTGCCTACACGAGTACATACACCGCGTTTCTGCGGAGCGCTCAAGTTTGTAGCCTCACGCTTCAGGGCGTTGAACCCTTTTTGAAGAGCGGGAGATTTGGACTTTTCGATTTTGGCTTGACGGCCTTTACGAACCAATTGATTAATAGTTGGCATGTTGTGCCACCCCCTTCCTGAAATGATAATCCATTTACGAACATTAAGTCCACAGACCCAGGCGGTTCATAAAAAGACAAATGAAAAGTCTTTGCTCCCGGAGTGTACCCCCGGTACAAAAACAATTTCCTTGCTATTGTTTTAAGACGGCTGCCATAGCAGCACCAACTTCTATACCACAGGCTTTGCCCAAGTTCAGCATGGTGTCCACATAAGTGATCTTCACGCCTTGTTTGTTGCAAAGCATAACAATTCTGGAAGTAAGCCGTTGATCTCCGTCCTCCGCCACATAGACTTCTGCGGCTTGGCCCAACTCTACCGCCTTAACGGTTTGTTTGGTACCGATCTTGACCTGAGCATCCTGAAATCCCATATCATCAGTCATAATAAAATATTACCTCCAATGAATAAGAATAACGCGGCTACTCACGCACCTTAGACATATTAGCATTATCATTGGATGATGTCAAGAAGATCTGTAATAATTTTATTGAAAAATCACAGCAGCCAGCCGCGCCACGATCCCATAAGGAACCGTGACGCGATTAAACTGCTTATGGTGACTCCATTATTCAGCAGGTACAGTCTCTAAGTCTTCCAGCATGCTTTCTTCATTCGGATCGCTCAGTTTGACATTGCGGTAACGGTTCATACCCGTACCGGCAGGAATCAACTTACCAATCAGAACGTTTTCTTTCAGGCCGAGAAGCTTATCCACTTTTCCTTTGATTGCAGCATCCGTCAGGACACGAGTCGTTTCCTGGAAGGACGCAGCAGACAGGAAGGAATCTGTCTCAAGTGAAGCCTTGGTGATACCGAGCAGCACTGGCTTAGCGACTGCAGGCTCTTTACCAGTGAGAATGGCTTCCTTGTTGGCAGCTTCATATTCATGGATATCCGAGAAGGCACCTGGCAACAGATTTGTATCGCCAGCTTCGATGATGCGGATTTTGCGCAGCATCTGCTTGATCATAACTTCAATGTGCTTATCATTGATTTCTACGCCTTGGTTACGATATACACGCTGCACTTCCTGCAGAATGTAGTTCTGTACCCCGCGGATCCCTTTGATGCGCAGCATTTCTTTTGGATCGATCGAACCGTCCGTCAGTTCATCCCCTGCTTCAATCTCCTGGCCTTCACTGACACGCAGACGGGAACCATAGGTAATGGAGTAGGTCTTGGATTCTGCTTCACCCTGAACCTCGATTTCGCGGCGGTCCTTGGTTTCGCGGATTTCCTTGATTACTCCGTCAATTTCACTGATTGTCGCCTGTCCTTTAGGGTTACGGGCTTCAAACAGCTCTTGAATACGCGGCAAACCTTGCGTGATGTCATCACCGGCAACACCACCGGTATGGAACGTACGCATGGTAAGCTGGGTTCCTGGTTCACCGATAGATTGAGCGGCGATAATCCCTACGGCCTCACCGATATCCACATGTTTGCCTGTTGCCAGATTGCGTCCGTAACATTTTTTGCAGACCCCGTGACGGGCACGGCAGCTCAGCACGGAACGAATTTGCAGTTTGGTTACCCCGGCGTTCACAATTTCCTCAGCTTTGTCGGAGTCAATCAGATCGTTGCGGTTAACGATAATTTCTTTCGTTTCCGGATGACGTACGGTTTCAAAGGAATACCGTCCTTCAATACGGTCGTACAGATCCTCAATAACTTCCTTGCCATCCTGAATACGGCTGACAGTGAAGCCTTTGTCAGTGCCGCAGTCATCTTCCCGGACGATAACATCCTGTGCCACGTCAACGAGACGGCGGGTCAGGTAACCTGAGTCTGCTGTACGCAACGCTGTATCCGCCAGACCTTTACGCGCTCCGTGAGTGGAGATAAAGTACTCGAGGACTGTAAGGCCTTCACGGAAGTTCGCCTTGATCGGCAATTCGAAAATCCGTCCTGACGGCGTAGCCATCAGACCACGCATACCACCCAGCTGTGTAATCTGCGATTTGTTACCGCGCGCCTTGGAGTCAACCATGAGCATGATGGAGTTGAACCGGTCCATCGATTTCAGCAGGATGTTCGTCAGATCATCCTTAGTCTTCGACCAAATTTCAATAACACGGTCATAACGCTCATCATTGGTAATCAGACCACGGCGGTATTGATTCGCAACCACATCAACCTTGGCTTCCGACTCTTTAAGAATGGTTACCTTTTCTTCAGGCACAATAACATCCGATACGGCTACTGTTACACCGGAACGAGTGGAGTACGTGAAGCCGAGTTGCTTGATTTTATCCAAAATCATGGATGTCTTGGTTGTATGATAAATTTCAAAGCAGCGGGCAATAATCAGCCCTAAGTATTCCTTACCTACAGCACTTGCGTCCGGCAGGCTCAGAATAAGTTCGCGGATGTCCGCGCCTTTTTCATAGATAAAGTACTTCTCTGGTGTGCCTTGCAGCAGGTTAGCCTTAGTTGCTTCGTTGATATACGGGAAGCTGCTCGGATAGATTTCATTGAAGATAATCTTACCGATAGTCGTAACGAGCATTGCATTCTGCTGGGCTTCGGTGAAACATGTTTTACCGAGAGCTTTTGCAGGAATAGCTACACGTGCATGCAGGCCTGCAGTTCCACGCTGGTAAGCCGAAACTGCTTCGTTCACAGTGCGCAGAATCATGCCGGTTCCTTTTTCTTCCTTGTTGTCCATGGTCAAATAGAATGTACCAAGGACCATATCCTGGGAAGGGGTAACTACCGGTTTGCCATCCTTAGGGTTCAGGATGTTGCCTGATGCCAGCATCAGAATACGCGCTTCAGCCTGAGCTTCTGCTGACAGTGGTACGTGCACCGCCATCTGGTCACCGTCAAAGTCGGCATTGTAAGCCGTACATACGAGCGGGTGCAGACGAATGGCATGCCCTTCTACCAGAATCGGTTCAAATGCCTGAATCCCCAGTCTGTGAAGCGTAGGTGCACGGTTCAACAGAACCGGATGCTCCTTAATAACGTCTTCAAGCACATCCCAGACTTCAGGGCTTACACGTTCAACTTTACGTTTGGCACTCTTGATGTTATGGGCAAGTCCCTTGTTCACGAGCTCTTTCATGACGAACGGCTTGAACAATTCAAGCGCCATTTTCTTCGGCAGACCGCATTGGTACATTTTCAGATACGGTCCTACAACGATAACGGAACGGCCGGAATAGTCAACGCGTTTACCGAGCAGGTTCTGGCGGAAACGTCCCTGCTTACCTTTCAGCATGTGGCTGAGCGATTTGAGCGGACGGTTACCAGGACCAGTTACAGGACGGCCACGGCGGCCGTTGTCAATCAATGCATCCACGGCTTCTTGAAGCATACGTTTCTCGTTCTGCACGATAATATCAGGCGCACCGAGATCGAGCAGTCTCTTCAGACGGTTGTTCCGGTTAATTACGCGGCGATACAGATCATTAAGGTCAGACGTAGCAAAACGTCCGCCATCAAGTTGAACCATTGGACGAAGCTCTGGCGGAATAACCGGAAGCACATCCATGATCATCCAGTCAGGCTTGTTGCCGGAGTTGCGGAAAGCCTCGATTACTTCCAGGCGTTTGATCGCCCGGTTGCGGCGTTGGCCCTGAGCCGTACGCAGCTCTTCTTTGAGGAACTCCAGTTCTTTATCGATATCGATATCCTGAAGGAGTTTCTTAACAGCCTCGGCACCCATGCCGGCTTGGAATCCGTAACCGTATTTTTCACGGTAGCTGCGGTATTCTTTCTCGGACAGGAGTTGTTTCTTCTCCAGCGGTGTTTCACCTGGATCAGTTACAACATAGGATGCAAAGTAGATGATCTCTTCAAGCGATCTTGGGGACATATCGAGGGCCAGGCCCATACGGCTTGGAATCCCTTTAAAATACCAGATATGAGAAACTGGTGCTGCCAATTCAATGTGACCCATGCGTTCACGGCGAACCTTGGCACGAGTTACTTCAACGCCGCAACGGTCGCACACAACGCCTTTGTAACGTACACGTTTGTACTTGCCGCAATGACATTCCCAGTCCTTTTGCGGTCCGAAAATGCGCTCGCAGAACAAGCCCTCTTTTTCCGGTTTCAAAGTACGATAGTTAATGGTTTCCGGTTTTTTCACTTCTCCGCGGGACCAAGAGCGAATTTTTTCCGGAGAAGCAAGCCCGATCTTCATAAATTCAAAACTGTTAATGTCCAACAAGGAGCAACCCTCCTTAATCTATATCCTGATTTATTACCGCATAGGCCCTCTCTTGACGGTTAGGTCAACAGAGGGCACGGTTCAATTACATGAAATTAATCTGTATCTGACTACTCTATTCCGACTTCTGCGCCTTCCAAGTTAAGGCTCAGCTTGTCGCCTGACGTCTCGTCCTCATCGTCCAGTTCTTTCATCTCAATCTCCTGCTCATCACCGCTGAGGATTTTGACATCCATACCGAGCGACTGCAGTTCTTTGATCAATACTTTGAACGCTTCAGGCACACCAGGTTCCGGCAAATTCTCGCCTTTGACGATGGATTCATACGTCTTCACACGGCCAACCACGTCATCGGATTTCACCGTCAAGATTTCCTGCAGTGTATAGGCCGCGCCGTAAGCTTCAAGCGCCCAAACTTCCATTTCCCCGAAACGTTGTCCACCAAACTGGGCTTTACCGCCGAGAGGCTGCTGGGTAACGAGTGAGTAAGGACCTGTGGAGCGGGCATGAATCTTATCATCAACCATGTGCGCCAGCTTGATCATGTGCATGACACCGACAGTTACTTCACGTTCGAAGCGTTCGCCTGTACGTCCGTCGTACAGCACAGTCTTACCATTGCGCTGCATACCGGCTTCTTCCATCGTATCAAAGACGTCATACTCGCGTGCACCGTCAAATACCGGAGTCGCTACATGAATGCCCAGACGAAGAGCAGCCATACCAATATGAACTTCCAGCACCTGTCCGATGTTCATACGAGATGGAACGCCCAGCGGGTTCAGTACTACTTGTACCGGTGTACCATCCGGCAGGAACGGCATATCTTCCTCAGGAAGAATACGGGCAACGACACCCTTGTTACCGTGACGTCCGGCCATTTTGTCACCCTCAGAGATTTTACGTTTCTGGGCGATGTAGACACGAACCAGTTGATTCACACCTGGAGGCAGCTCATCGCCGTTCTCACGTGTGAATACTTTGACGTCAACGATAATACCATCACTACCATGCGGAACACGCAAGGAAGTATCACGAACTTCACGTGCTTTTTCCCCGAAGATTGCATGGAGCAGACGTTCTTCGGCAGTCAATTCAGTTACACCCTTAGGAGTTACCTTACCTACTAGGATGTCACCGGCATTGATTTCCGCACCAATGCGGATGATACCGCGTTCGTCCAAATTGCGCAGCGCTTCTTCGCCGACATTTGGAATATCACGGGTGATTTCTTCAGGTCCCAGCTTCGTGTCACGAGCCTCGGATTCGTATTCTTCGATATGAATCGAAGTGTATACATCTTCCTTCACCAGCTTTTCACTCAGCAGGATCGCATCCTCATAGTTGTAACCTTCCCAAGTCATGAACGCAACAACCACGTTGCGGCCCAGGGCCAATTCGCCCATTTCCGTGGAAGGACCATCCGCAAGAATGTCACCCTTCTTCACAATGTCGCCTCTTTTTGCCAGCGGACGTTGATTTATGCAGGTCCCTTGGTTCGAACGCATAAATTTGTGTAATTTATATTTAACGATATCACCTTTAACTTCTTTGCCTTCAATCATTTCAACCCGGCGCAGCCAGATCTCATTGGCAGAAGAACGTTCAATAATACCGTCATATTTGGAGACAATACATACGCCGGAGTCCTTAGCGGATTTATGCTCCATTCCTGTACCGACAAGCGGAGCCTTCGGAATCAGAAGCGGAACGGCTTGGCGCTGCATGTTAGATCCCATCAGCGCGCGGTTGGAGTCATCGTTCTCCAGGAACGGAATGAGCGCCGTAGCGACCGAGACAACCTGTTTTGGCGAAACGTCCATGTAGTCAACACGGTTACTAGGCATGGTCGTGATGTTGTCTGAATCCTTGTTGTAACGGACGATAACCATATCTTCCTTAAAGGTTCCATCTTCATCGATCTGCACATTTGCCTGCGCAACTACATAGTTGTCTTCTTCATCGGCGGTCAGATAATCGATATGCTCTGTGACCTTGCCAGTCTTCGGATCCACCCAACGGTACGGAGCTTCGATAAAGCCGTATTCATTGATGCGGGCAAAGGTGGACAAGGAGTTGATCAGACCAATGTTCGGACCTTCCGGTGTTTCGATTGGACACATACGGCCGTAGTGGCTGTGATGAACGTCTCGAACTTCAAAGCCCGCGCGTTCACGAGTCAGACCGCCGGGTCCGAGTGCAGATAGACGGCGTTTATGCGTAAGTTCTGCCAACGGGTTCGTCTGGTCCATAAACTGTGACAGCTGGGAGCTACCGAAGAACTCTTTAATGGACGCGATAACCGGGCGAATATTAATCAGGGCCTGCGGAGTAATTGCATTCGCATCCTGAATAGACATTCTCTCCCGCACTACGCGTTCCATACGGGACAGCCCGATACGGAATTGGTTCTGCAGCAGTTCACCTACGGAACGCAGACGACGGTTACCCAAGTGGTCAATGTCATCCGTGTTGCCGATACCGTGCAGCAGATTAATAAAGTAGCTGATTGAGGATATAATATCAGCCTGGGTAATATGCTTAACGGATTTGTCGATATTGCCGTTGGCAATCAGCTTGATAACCCGGCCTTCCTCGATCGGCGAAAATACATCGACCGTTTGCAGCGGGATATCTTCACTGTCCAACACTCCGCCGGTAACACGGTAGGTCTTGGCGGCGACATCCTTCTCAAAATAAGGAATCAGCTCATCAAGAAGTCTGCGGTCAACCATTTGTCCGGATTCCGCCAGAATTTCTCCAGTCGATTCATCAACCAAAGGCTGTGCCAGACGCTGGTTAAACAACCGGTTCTTAATATGCAGCTTCTTATTGATTTTGTAACGGCCTACATTGGCCAAGTCATAGCGTTTTGGATCGAAGAAACGTGCAACCAAGAGGCTCTTGGCATTATCCAGTGTCGGTGGTTCGCCCGGACGCAGACGCTCATAGATTTCAATAAGCGCCTTTTCCGTGGAGTCCGTATTGTCCTTATCCAGCGTATTGCGAATATATTCATCATTACCAAGCAGTTCCAGAATTTCAGCATCACTACCGAAACCGAGAGCACGCAGAAGCACGGTAACTGGAATTTTACGGGTCCGGTCGATTCGGACATACATGATATCCTTAGCGTCGGTCTCCAGTTCAAGCCAGGCTCCGCGGTTTGGAATTACTGTGGCGGTGTAGGTTTTTTTGCCGTTCTTATCTACTTTTGTGCTGAAATAGACGCTTGGAGAGCGAACCAACTGGCTGACAATAACCCGTTCCGCACCATTGATAATAAAAGTGCCGGTCTCCGTCATCAGCGGGAAATCTCCCATGAACACTTCCTGCTCTTTGACCTCACCGGTCTCCTTATTGATGAGCCGCACCTTCACACGCAGAGGAGCCGCATATGTCACGTCCCGCTCTTTAGCGTCGTCAACCGTATACTTCGGTTCGCCTAGGCTGTAATCAATGAACTCAAGCACCAAATTCCCTGTGAAATCCTGGATTGGCGAGATGTCCTGAAACATTTCACGCAAACCTTCCTCCAAAAACCAATCATACGATTTTTGTTGGATCTCGATCAGGTTAGGGACCTCGAGTACCTCTTTAATTCTCGCATAGCTCCGCCGAGTGCGTCGACCATACTGAACAAGATGTCCTGCCAACTTTACTCACCCCTCATGTCTACTCACTTAAAAATTGATTGCGAACCCTTGTTTGGACCCGTATAATGGAACCATAACATAAGGATTCAGCCATAAATAAAGAAAAGCCCTTATCGAAATCTTCGAAAAAAGAGCGCATCTTTTCCACGGCCAAAATACTCCTTATCCGTAGATTTGCCTAAAACGTAAGTATTATACGTCACCAAGCAACAGTTTATGCGCTATTATCTATTGACCCGGCGACCTTCGCCGTGACAGGAACATAGAGAACTGAATTCGCAAAAACTTGCCGTACGGCCTGCGCTTACCGGGCGACAATATATTACTTGACATTTCAGCAAACTAAAGACATGGAGCCTAGCTTAATACTGACATTTTATAATAATAACACTATCGACAACACATGTCAACATGTTATATATTTTTATTTCTGAGCTTTAATAATTCGATAGCCCTTATCTTTGCCCACTTCTTCTACATCCCCAAACAAACTCTCAAGCTTAGCTGCCGCCGATGGCGCTCCCTGTTTCTTCTGAATAACCACCCATAGCGTTCCGCCTTCATTCAAATGGGCGTAAGCCTCTTCAAAAATCTGATGCACGACTGCCTTGCCGGCACGGATCGGAGGGTTAGTTACAATCACATCAAACTTCTGTCCCTTCACTGCAGAGAGCACATCACTCTCCATAACAGTAACGTTGACAGTACCATTGTTTCTGGCGTTCTCGCGGGCAAGCTCTACCGCCCGGCTGTTGATATCAATCATCGTGACATGTCCCTTGGGCACCAGGTAAGCTGCACTAATCCCAATGGGGCCATATCCGCAACCCACATCAAGCACAGCCGATCCTTCCGGAATCTCCATAGCTTCAATCAGTACACGGCTGCCGTAATCAATGTCTCCCTTAGAGAACACACCGGCGTCGCTGGTAAAACGGAGGCTTTTTCCTCTCAGAACCGTCACAATGGTACGTCTGTCATGACGTGCATCCGGCTGCTGTGAGTAATAATGCTGCGACATATAATCCTCCCTTTCATTCTGCTCTTTCTAACGAGACATAACTTATACAGCAACCCCCTTGAACAAGTTCAAGGGGGTTGCTAGAAGCCGGAAGTAAGCTGAACACCTGCTCCCGGGCCAAACCATAAAGCTTATATTACTTCACTTCTACAGCTGCGCCTGCTTCTTCCAATTTCGCTTTCACAGCTTCTGCATCTTCTTTGCTTACTTTTTCTTTGATTGGTTTTGGAGCGTTGTCTACGAGGTCTTTAGCTTCTTTCAAGCCCAGGCCTGTGATTTCGCGAACGATTTTGATAACGTTGATTTTGGAAGCGCCAGCGCCTGTCAAAATTACGTCGAATTCGGATTGCTCTGCTTCTACAGCAACTGCAGCGCCTCCGCCCATTGCTACTGGAGCTGCAGCAGTTACGCCGAACTCTTCTTCGATTGCTTTAACCAGGTCGTTCAGTTCCAATACGCTCATGCCTTTAATTTCTTCCAAAATTGTTTCTTTACTCATGATTGAACCTCCATTTTATATTTAAATTTGTTTGTGTTAAAGATTATAATGCTGGAAGCAAAGGCTTACGCGCTTTGTTCTTCCTTCTCAGCGACAGCTTTAACTGCAAGCGCGAAGTTGCGCATTGGAGCTTGAAGCACGCTAAGCAGCATGGACAGCAAACCTTCGCGGGAAGGAAGCTCAGCCAGTGCTTTCAGTTGGTCCGCATCGATGACACGGCCTTCTACAACGCCACCCTTAAGTTTCAGAGCATCGTTCTTTTTAGCGAAATCGTTCAGAATCTTGGCTGCTACTACTGCGTCTGTTTCGCTGAAAGCGACCGCTGTAGGACCAGTCAGAACCGCATCGAGTTCAGTCAGTTCAGCCGCAGCTGTTGCGCGACGAACCAATGTGTTCTTCAGGACTTGAAAATCAACCCCAGCTTCACGAAGCTGCTTGCGCAGTTCAGTCACTTGGGATACATTCAATCCGCGGTAGTCCGCAACAACAGTAGAAACACTGTTCTGCAGTTTGCCAGTTACAACATCAACCGCATCCTGTTTAGCTTGGATTACTTTTGCATTTGCCAATTGTATACACCTCCTGAAAATTATGTTACGACGATTCTTTCCGGGGAATGCTCGCCGTTCCTACGCAGGCATTAGAAAAGCCTCCGCAGATTCACGAAGGCTTGATAAAACGAAAGTGGTCAGGACAGCGCCATGCACTTCTTGTTTCTATCACAACACCTCGGTAGGAAATTAAGCCCTGCGGCACCTACTGTCTACGGTAAGCATATTCAAGTTCAAGAATGATCACCTTAAAGTTCACAACTGTTACAGATTATCAAAGATGACTCTAAGAGTCAACCTTTATTTATCTGAAAGCAGTAGTATTCACACGAGCGCTTGGTCCCATAGTAGACGAAACTGCGATGCCTTTCAGGTACACACCTTTGGCAGCTGCTGGTTTCGCACGGTTAAGAGCGTCGATCAGAGCTTTAAGATTATCGTTCAATTGTTCAGCATTAAAAGACACTTTGCCGATTGGCGCGTGAATTTGGCCTGCTTTATCGAGACGGTATTCGATTTTACCGGCTTTAATTTCTTGAACAGCCTTGGTAACGTCGAAAGTAACTGTACCGGCTTTAGGGTTAGGCATGAGGCCTTTACCACCAAGCAGACGGCCAAGTTTACCGACTTCGCTCATCATATCAGGTGTAGCTACGCAGACATCGAATTCAAACCAGCCCTGTTGGATTTTGTTGATCATATCCTGATCGCCTACATAATCCGCGCCAGCAGCTTCTGCCTCTTTCGCTTTTTCACCTTTTGCAAATACAAGCACGCGTTGTGTTTTACCTGTGCCGTGAGGCAGGACGACAACACCACGAACAGCCTGATCTTGTTTACGCGGGTCTACACCCAGACGAACTGCTGCTTCAACGGTTTCGTCAAATTTGGCAGTTGCTGCCTTTTTCACAAGCTCTACAGCTTCTGAAGGCTCGTAAGTTGCTTCGCTGTTAATCAGCTTAGCAGATTCCTGGTATTTCTTACCATGTTTAGCCATGAAAATGTTCCTCCTTTGTGGTATTAGCGGAAATTCCTCCCACATATTGCGGTCATGCAAGACCGGTTCACCGAAAACATATTAGTCTTCGATTGTGATTCCCATGCTGCGGGCAGTACCTTCAACCATACGCATTGCAGCTTCGATAGATGCAGCGTTCAGGTCAGGCATTTTTGTTTCAGCGATTTCACGAACCGCTGCGCGGCCCAGCTTCGCTACTTTTTTCTTGTTTGGTTCACCGGATCCTTTTTCTACTTTTGCAGCGATGCGAAGCAGAACGGCAGCCGGAGGAGTTTTGGTGATGAAGGTAAAGGAACGGTCTTCAAATACTGTAATTTCAACCGGGATGATCAGGCCAGCCTGGTCGGCAGTACGAGCGTTGAATTCCTTACAGAATGCCATGATGTTGACACCTGCTTGACCTAACGCCGGACCTACTGGAGGCGCTGGATTCGCTTTCCCTGCAGGAATCTGCAGTTTCACCATTTTGATAACTTTTTTAGCCATGAGTGACACCTCCTTGCGTAAATAGTGGTATTCGAACGCTGTATAGCGTTCTCCCACAAGAAACCCTTGCGACTGTTATATTTTCTCCACTTGAGTGAAATCCAACTCCAGCGGGGTTTCCCGTCCAAACATGTTGACATGCACTTTAATCTTGCTCTTGTCAGCCAAAATCTCTTCCACGGAGCCCACAAAATTCGCAAAGGGACCAACCATAATACGTACGGATTCCTTGATTTCGAAATCAATCTTCGCTTTAGGTTCAACCATGCCCATATGCTTCAGAATTTGTTCAACTTCTTCCGGAAGCAGAGCGGTAGGTTTGGACCCGGAACCTGTCGAACCGACAAATCCGGTTACGCCCGGCGTATTGCGGACTACGTACCATGAATCATCAGTCTGAACCATTTCGACCAAAACATAACCAGGGTAAACTTTACGCATAACGGTTTTTTTCTTTCCGTCTTTGTTTACCAGTTCTTCTTCCATAGGAACAAGAACACGGAATATTTTGTCTTCCATGCCCATGGACTCAACGCGTTTTTCCAAATTGGCCTTAACCTTATTCTCATACCCGGAATAGGTATGAACAACATACCATCTTTTTTCCATATCAAGCCACCTGGGACCTCTCTAAATAATCGCTTCAATCACAGCGGAAATACCGATGTCCAGAACCCAGAAGTAAAGAGCGATCACTACAATTGTACCGAGAACGATCAATGTGTAGTTTTTCAATTCCTTACGGCTAGGCCAGCGAACTTTTTTGAGTTCACTCCAGCTCTCAGTGAAAAAGGAAAACAAAGACTTGAAACTACGTTTCACGCCGACTACACCTCCAAAGACTATCTGGTTTCGCGATGAGGAGTTTGCTCGTTACAGAACTTGCAAAATTTCTTCATCTCCAAGCGGTCGGGGTGATTTCGCTTGTTTTTGGTTGTCGCATAGTTTCTTTGTTTGCAACTTGTACAAGCCAAAGTGATAATTACCCGCATGATGTGCACCTCCCGAAGACGTCCTTCTAATCTTAAAATTAGAAGACGCAAATATTGATCCTAAAAAAAGCCGCGAATTTAGGCCTACCTAAAACACTTTAGCATAATGTCAACTGCTGTGTCAACGAAAGAATTCCCCATCGCATTGGGTAATTTCGGGTGCTGTAGCCTAGCAGAGCGTGTTGTCTTTGGTCTTAATTTTTCACATCAATTGCTGTCTAGTAAGACCAGAATCCATAATTGCATGAACCCTTTTCAGATCCTCAAGGAGAATCTTCCGGTATAGTCTGCTGAAACGAAAGTTTTCCTTGGTTGTGCTGCGTTCGGCATGACTTATCCATCTCTACTTAACATTATGGAGCATTTGCACTGTGTGTAAACCTGCTGTCAACGGGACAACCTGCAATTCTCTTGTCAATTCAGTTGAAAAAGGCGCAAAACACTAAAAAAGACTCGAGTCCCGAGCCTTTCCTGTACATTATATCATCAATTGTCACGCACTTCCAGATATCTTTCCAATTTACGTTTCACTCGCTGCAAGGCGTTGTCAATCGATTTCACATGCCGCTTCAAATCCTCTGCAATCTCCTGATAGGACCGTCCATCCAGATAGAGCATCAGAACCTTACGTTCCAGATCACTCAGAATTTCCGCCATCTTATCTTCCAGACCGATGAACTCCTCCTGGTTGATAATGAGCTCTTCGGGATCCAGCACCTGGGTTCCGCAAATGACATCCATCAGGGTCCGGTCGGAATCCTCATCATAGATCGGCTTGTCCAAAGAAACATAGGAATTCAGCGGAATATGCTTCTGCCGGGTAGCCGTCTTAATGGCAGTTATAATCTGTCGGGTAATACAGAGTTCCGCAAAAGCCTTGAATGAAGAAAGCTTGTCGCCCTTAAAGTCACGAATTGCCTTATATAGGCCAATCATGCCTTCCTGGACAATATCTTCACGGTCTGCCCCAATCAAAAAATATGAACGGGCCTTGGCTCGGACAAAATTACGGTACTTGTTAATCAGATGCTCCAATGCGCCACTATCGCCACCACGGAAGATCTCGACAATTTCTTCATCACTTATGAAATCATACTCGGACAGCATTATTTCCTTGAGGTCGACACTCACCAAGAATCCCCCCGGCTGCAACGCAAGACACATCGTTACTTCGCGAAATATAGGATCAGTATATATTATGTTACCTTACAACGTCAACCGCAGATTGACCAAAAACAATCTTCAATAGCATTTTATGGCATTTTAACCGAAAACGCTTCATTCTTGAGCCTTTTTACTGACGCCGCCAGTCTTCTAGACGTCTGCGGGTCTCTGGCGGCAGTTTGTCTTCCAGCGAATGCCTTGTGGAGCTGATGTTTCCGGGCTCGATCACCTTTTTGACCTGCTTCTGACTCTCTTCGATTTCAAGCCGCAGCTCCCTGGCCGACAGCCGCAATGCTCCTTGAGCAAAGATGACATGCTGCTCTACAAAATCACTGGTGGCCACGTAAATCTGCCGTCTGCGGTGACTGAACTCACCAACCAGCCGCTCAATGCATTCATCCGCCGTTTCTTTTTCCTTGGTGAAAAACACCTGCACTTTCCCCTGCACAAAAGACCTGCCCAGGCCCGGCACACGGTAAGCATCGAATACGGCAATGACGCGCAGCCCGGAAAACGCCTGATAATCTGCCAGCATATCCAGCAGCCTGTCCCGCGCTCCCTGCATTCCTGAGAGTGACAATTCGGCAAGATCGGGCCAGCCGCCAATCATGTTGTATCCATCCACAAGCAGAATATCGCGCCAGTCGGCCATAACTATCCTTGCTGATGCCGGCGGCGCAGCACCTCGTACATGATGACGCCCGCAGCGACCGAAGCATTTAACGAATTGATTTTACCGGCCATAGGCAGCTTCAGCAGAACATCGCATTTCTCCCGGATCAGACGGCCCATCCCTTTATTCTCGTTCCCGATTACCACCGCTACCGGACCTGTAAATATATCCGATGCATACAGATTCTGATCGGTATCCACGTCGGTTCCTACTACCCAGACTCCCAGCTCTTTGAGGCGGTCAATGGTCTGCCCAAGGTTGGTTACACGTGCGACGGGCACATATTCAACAGCTCCTGCAGAGGTTTTGGACACAGTTGCTGTAATCTGCGCTGACCGTCTCTTTGGAACAATAACTCCATGCACACCCGTGCAATCGGCGGTCCGCAGAATAGAACCCAGGTTATGGGGGTCTTCAATTTCGTCCAGCAAAAGCAGAAAAGGAGGTTCTCCCTTGGCTTCTGCCGCTGCCAGAATATCCGCAACCTCTGCATACGCAAAAGGTGCAGCCTGTGCAACTACCCCTTGATGCTGTACTCCGGGTGCAAGCTGGTCCAGCTTTCTTTTGTCCACATGCTGAATCACAATTCCCGCTTTGCGCGCTTCGGCAATAATGGGTGCGGTCAGATGCTTTTGCGCCGTTTCGGCGATCCAAATCTTATTGAGTGTACGGCCGGCACGAAGCGCTTCAAGCACTGAATGCTTGCCGGCCAATACTTCCTCTTCTGTTTTCAATTCTTCCATGTTCATGCCTCCTGTTCTCAAAAATATATACGGGTGCAGCCTTACTTAGGCCGATTCATCATGAATTGTATGCTGCTGTCAACAAGCTCCCGGATTCTGGCCTGCTGGCCTGTGTAATACAAATGACCGATCAGGCATTCAAAAGCAGTAGCATGCCGGTACTCCAGCACATCCGCATTCTTGGGAATGGTTCCCGATTTGGCATTTCTTCCTTGCCGGGCGACATCCTTCTCCTCATCGGTAAGCTTTGGCTCCAGATAGGCCAGGATCGTGCTTTGCGCTTTGGCCGAGACCAGCCCTGTCGCTGTTCGGTGCAAATGATTCGGGCGGAGATTCGGCAGCGAGATTAAATACTGGCGTACCGCCACTTCATAGATAGCATCTCCGGCATATGCCAATACGAGCGGAGAGAGCAGCCGGGCCGGCTTGGAGGGCTCATAGGGAAACCAGGCACTCTCCAGATTAAACGGCCCGCTCATTTCCGCCGCCACCGCATTCCTTGCGGAGTATCTTCAAGCAGAATACCCATAGCATTCAGCTGATCGCGGATCTCATCGGAGCGTCCCCAGTTTTTATTCTTGCGCGCTTCGGCCCGTTCAGCGATCAGCCTCTCCACTTCCTCGCCGGCAACCTCTTCCTCTGTCTCCGTGGTCAGGCGCAGCACTGCGTTCATCTCGGCAAAAGCCTGCAGCAGTGCCGAGAAATTTGCGGGCAGTGCTTCTGGATTCGCAAGTGTATTATTCGCAAGGCTTACCCAGTCAAACATGGCCGTAATAGCATCCGGAGTGTTGAAGTCATCCTGCATTTTGGCATGGAAGTTGGCTACAATTGCGGCCAAACGCTCCGTGATCTGTCCGCTCGCCTGGCCTGTGGCCCCTTGTGGATCAAGCTCAAGACGGTGCTTAACATTGCGCTCCGCGAGTGCGATGCGCTCCGCGCTTTTTTCTGCGGACAGCATGGATTCTTCAGTGAAATTCAGCGGATTGCGGTAGTGGGTGGAGAGCATAAAATAACGGATGGCCCCCGCTTTGAAGCGCTGGCGGATATCTTTCACCAGCAGACCGTTGCCGAGCGATTTCGACATTTTTTCGTCACCGATATTAATGAACCCGTTATGCATCCAGTAGTTGGAGAGCGGTTTGCCGGTCAATGCTTCCGTCTGGGCGCATTCGCATTCATGGTGCGGGAACTGCAGATCCTGTCCGCCGCCATGAATATCAATAGTATCGCCAAGAAATTCACGGGCCATGGCCGAGCACTCAATATGCCAGCCGGGACGGCCTTCTCCCCATGGGCTGTGCCAGTGGACTTCTCCAGGCTTAGCTGCCTTCCAGAGGACAAAATCCTCGGGTTTTTCTTTGCGTGAATCCACTTCCACCCGGATGCCGAACTGCAGCTCATCCAGATTCTGGCGGGACAGCTTACCATAATCGGCAAATTTGGCTGTGCGGTAGTAGACGTCACCGCCATTCTCATAGGCATAGCCTTTATCTTCAAGCTCCTTGATGAATTCAATAATCAGCTCCATGCTCTGAGTAACACGCGGGTTCATCGTCGCTGATTTTACGCCAAGCCCCGCAAGATCTTCCTGATAGGCAGCGATAAAAATCTCCGCAACCTCAGCTACTGTAGTCTTCATCTCCTCGGCCTTGCGGATCAGCTTGTCATCCACATCCGTGAAGTTGGTCACATAATTCACTTCGTTCCCTATTTGCTCCAGGTAATTCCGGACCATGTCAAAAACAATCACGGGTCGGGCATTTCCGATATGCATGTAGCCATATACGGTGGGTCCGCATACGTACATCTTCACCTTCCCTGATTCCTGCGGAACAAATGTTTCCTTGCTGCGTGTCATTGTGTTATAGATCTGCAAAGCCATCTTGATTCCAACCCTTTCTGCGTGCTCCCGGTTTCTCCTGAAGAATCCCGGTATGCTTAAATTTCGTAATCACCGATATACTGCTGGCTTTCCAGCCGGCGCTGCTCTTTTTTTTGCTTGTCTTCCGTACCGAGCTGCTCCCTGATCTCCTCGATCTCTTTTTGCAGGAAACGGAGGGAATCGACAAGCGGGTCCGGCATCTTGGTATGGTCGAGCCTGTCGGATACCCGTTCCCCATTGCGCTTGACCACCCGTCCGGGGTTGCCTACCACCGTACTATTGCTTGGCACCTCACGGAGAACAACCGCGTTGGAACCGATATTGCAATTATCGCCGATCTGGAACGATCCCAGTACTTTTGCACCGGAGCCAATGACAACGTTGTTGCCTACGGTCGGATGACGTTTTCCTTTTTCTTTCCCTGTTCCCCCTAGCGTAACTCCCTGATAGATAATCACATCATCACCGATTTCACAGGTCTCTCCGATTACAATACCCATTCCATGGTCAATGAACAGGCGGCTGCCGATCGTTGCCCCCGGATGAATTTCAACACCAGTCATGAATCTGCTGACCTGGGAAACGATACGCGCAAGTGTAAACCATCGCCGCTTATAAAAAGAGTGGGCTATCCGGTGTGCCCAAATCGCATGAAGTCCGGCGTAAGTGAAGACAACCTCAAACCAGCTGCGGGCTGCAGGATCGTTGTCGAATACTGCCCGAATGTCCGACTTGATATGCTTAAACATCACGGTTCCCCTCTTCTTTGGCTTCCCGCCTCCTGTTTACAGGTACGCAAGGAAGGTATTGTCTGCAGCCTGCATTCTCTCTGTGTGTATGCTGTGGGCTTTGGCTTTCATGTACAACTCTCCCCATATTTCAACAAAAAACGCCTCTGCAGCATAAAGCTGCAGAGGCGTTTAACCGCGGTTCCACTCTGCTTGGACATGGTCTATTGTACTGGCCGGCATTTCCGGCCAGTAAGCGCCCTGTGTCCCTCTTGGCGTCTGTAACGGCAACGTTCCCGGCACGGTCTAACATTCCAGGCAGGAACGCTCAACCGTGCAGCTCACAGGCGCATGTTCTGCGGCAGACAAATGAATAACTTCCAGCCTGCAAAGGAGATTCCTTAGCGGTTATTCTCTCTGGCAATTGTCTTTGTACGCGTACTTTTCCTGATCCCAGCTATTATTATTATTCTTCTATCTTAGCTAAAAGACAACGGACTGACAAGGGGTTCTCCGCTTTGTTGTCCCCGCTTAAGCCCCTTTGATCTGCGATTTCAGGCGTTCAATGACCCGGCTTCGGCCAAGCAGCACTATGGTAGCGTTCAAATCACGGCCATGCGTTTGTCCGGTTAAAGCGACACGAATCGGCATAAACAGCGCTTTGCCCTTATGCCCGGTCTCTTTTTGTACTTCCTTGATCAGAACGGCCATGTTGCCGGCAGTAAAATCATCAGTGGCTTCCACTTTGGCCAGGAAAGCGGACAGGACCTCAGGAACCTGGCCTTCGGCCAGAATCTGGGCAGCTTCCGTTTCAAGCTCTACATGGCTGCGGAAAAACAGCTCTGACAGCTCTACGATATTCGATGCCGAAGTCATTTGTTCCTGATACAGCGCAACCAGACTTTCCGCCCAAGCCTGCTGTTCCGCACCCAGCGATTCCGGCAATCTTCCGGCTTTTTGCAGATGGGGAATGGCCAAAGCCGCGATCCGCTTCGGATCGGCATGTTTGATATAGTGGTTGTTCAAATGCGCAAGCTTATTCGTATCAAATACAGCCGGACTCTTGGAGAGACGGTTTGCGGTGAAGATGGAAATCAGCTCTTCCTTGCTGAAAATCTCCTCCTCGCCTTCCGGCGACCAGCCCAGCAGCGCAATGAAGTTGAACAGTGCTTCCGGCAAATAGCCGAGCTGATCATACTGCTCGATGAACTGAATAATGGATTCGTTGCGTTTGCTCAGCTTCTTGTGGTCATCCCCGACAATCAGTGTCATATGGCCAAACAGCGGCGCTTCCCAGCCAAGGGCTTCATAAATCATCAACTGGCGGGGGGTATTGGAGATGTGGTCTTCTCCGCGCAGGACATGGCTAATTTCCATCAGATGGTCATCCACTGCCACAGCGAAATTATAGGTTGGTATTCCATCCTTCTTCACAATGACAAAGTCGCCCATTTCTTTGCTATTAAAGGAAATACTGCCCTTTACGATATCATCAAAGGTATAAGTGCGGTCCTCCGGCACACGGAAACGGATGCTTGCAATACGTCCTTCCGCTTCATACGCCTTCTGCTGCTCCCCGGTCAGATTCCGGTGCTTGCCGGAATAACGCGGAGTCTCGCCGCGCGCAGCCTGCTCTTCACGTTCCGCTTCCAGCTCTTCTTCGGTGCAGTAGCAGCGGTATGCAAGACCGCGGTCAAGCAGATCCTGCCAGTATACGCGGTACAGATCCAAACGCTCAGTCTGGCGGTAAGGCCCGTATTCGCCGCCGACATCCACGCTTTCATCCCAATCCATTCCCAGCCACTTCAAGTATTTGAGCTGGCTTTCTTCTCCCTCAGCTATGTTACGCTTTACGTCCGTATCTTCGATCCGGATAATAAATTTGCCGCCCAGATTACGGGCGAACAGATAATTGAACAATGCCGTTCTGGCATTTCCGATATGTAAATGTCCCGTAGGGCTTGGTGCGTAACGCACCCGGACTTGATCTGCCATGTCAATCCCTCCGCTTCATAATGGTTAAAATTAGGCAACGTGCAGCCATCTCAAGATGATATCACATCTTGGAGCAGACAGACAATAGATTGTGCCGCAATTCCTTCTCCTCGTCCGGTGAAGCCAAGCTGTTCAGTGGTGGTTGCTTTTACGTTCACCTTCGATGTCTCGGCACCCAGTACATTCGCGATAATCTCGGTCATTTGCGGGATATAAGGTGCCATCTTCGGTTTCTGGGCTATAATCGTGGAGTCGATATTTCCGAGCCTGTAGCCGCGCTTACGGGCAAGTGCCCACACCTGCTCCAGCAGCTTCAGACTGTCCGCATCCTTAAAGGCCGGGTCGGTATCGGGAAAATGCCTGCCGATATCGCCAAGCCCCAGCGCGCCCAGAATGGCATCGCTCACCGCGTGCAGCAGCACATCGGCATCGGAATGTCCAAGCAATCCTTTTTCATAGGGAATGGTGACACCGCCAATAATGCATGGCCTTCCTTCCACCAACTGGTGTACATCGAAACCTTGTCCTACAGCAATCATGTTTGTACCTCTCCCCTGCTTCTTTGTGTAAATTCTGCGAAATCAAGATCCTCCGGTGTGGTGATCTTAATGTTGGCGTAACTCCCCTCCACAACAGCAACCGGAATACCGCTGCGCTCCGCGAGACTGGAATCATCGGTGCCGAGAAATCCGTCACGCTCTGCCGACTCATACGCCACAAGCAGTTCGGACAGACGAAAAGTCTGCGGGGTCTGAATCGCCCACAGACTTCGCCGATCCGGGGTGGACAGCACTTTGCCTGCCTCGTCCACCTGTTTGATCGTATCTTTTACCGGTACAGCAAGCACTGAGGCACCAATCTCCTTGGCATGCTCGTAGCAGGCTGTGATTTCGTCGATCTGCACAAACGGACGGACCCCATCATGCACCATTACCCAGGTTGTCTTAAGGTGTCTCAGCCCCACATGCACAGAATGTTGGCGTTCGGAGCCCCCGGTTACTACAGATATCACTTTGTTGAGTCTGTAGGTCTTAACCCATTCCCGGCAGCGGTCCACATCTTCTTTACCCGTAACCAGTACAATCTCAGAGATCAGCGGATGCCGCTGAAATACCTCCAGGGTATGCACGATAATAGGTTTCCCCTGCAGCAGCAAGTACTGCTTGCTCTCCACAGTCCCCATTCTTGTTCCTCTGCCTGCCGCCACGATCACGGCGCCTACACTGTTTGACATTCTGCCCTTCTCCTGTCTGCACGTATACCCCCATCATAACGTGTTTGACGGTCATTTCCAACCCGCTGGAGCAGCTTTCGCAGTCCTGTAACCGTTTATTGCGCTTTTTCCATCAGTTTTGGCTTGGCAAAGATCATGCGTCCCGCTGAAGTTTGCAGCACGCTGGTTACCAGAACTTCCATAGTTGTACCGATATATTCACGTCCGCCCTCAACCACAATCATGGTTCCGTCATCCAAATAAGCAACGCCTTGCCCATGCTCCTTGCCGTCTTTGATCACTTGCACGATAATCTCTTCACCAGGGAGAACCACCGGCTTCACCGCATTGGCCAGATCATTAATATTAAGAACGGACACTCCCTGGAGTTCACATACTTTATTCAGGTTAAAATCATTGGTTACCACCTTGCCGCGCAGCACTTTTGCCAGCTTGACCAGCTTGCTGTCCACTTCGGAGATTTCTTCAAAATCACCTTCGTAGATCAGGACTTTCACATCCAGCTCTTTTTGAATTTTATTCAGGATATCCAGCCCGCGCCGTCCGCGGTTGCGTTTCAGCAGATCCGAAGAATCGGCAATATGCTGCAGCTCCTCCAGAACGAATTCCGGAATCACGATGGTCCCCTCAATAAATCCTGTTTTGCAGATATCGGCAATCCGTCCGTCAATAATGACGCTTGTATCCAGAATTTTATGTTCCTCCAACCCGCGGCCTTCCGGCTCCGGTGCTTGTCCCCAGCGGCCGGTTGTCCACAGCGAAGCCAGCTCATCTTTCTTTTCCAGCCCAATCCGCAGCCCCACATACCCGAACGTAAGCGTAGCAGCCACCTGAAGCAGTTCTCCTGCCTTTCCAAGCCAGGCCATTGCAGGATACAACAGCAGAGATAACAGAAGCCCTCCCGTAAGCCCAGCAGCACCTGCAGCCAATTCATTCATCGGTATGTGCGAATAATACTGCACCGTTTCCCGCAGTTTCGAACCTCCCCATTCCGCACATAAAGTCCCCGCAAACAAAAAAATAATGGCACCCAGCACCGCAAACAAAAGACTGCCCTGCACGGGCAAGCTGTCTCCCAGTTTATCCATTCCTGCCGGGAATCCTCTTTCTGCCGCATGGTATAGCGTATACCCTGACCAAGCTCCGCATAATGCGGCAAGCATTAAAGTTAATTTTTTCCACATAACCTTAGGCACCTCCTTTTATTCATCCAAAATGATCTGTTCCTCACCAGTATGTTCCAATTTTTGGGACGATAATCCGTGAGCCTGTTATTTTTTCTGACAAGGGACTTCAACTGCAGCAAAAAGATAACCGGAAACTTCTATTATTGGTTGAAAACAGGGGAGGGCCTGACATATAATGAACTCAATTACGAACCCAGGGGTGAATGGAAAATGAGCGCACCAAGTTTACAGGCCTTCCAGGATCAAGTCTCCGAACTGCTGCTCCGTCACCGTAGTCTTCTGGATGTAATGTCCAAAAACGGGCAGAGCAGCGCTTCCGTCAATCGTGCAGTCGTCAAAGCCATTACCGAATGCGGCTGTATCCAGCTGCACGCCAAGAAGCAGGTATTTGAACCCGGTTTGGGGCTTGAACAAGCCAAGGAGCTTGCAGGCACTCATCTTCAAGGGGAACTGTGCGAGAACTGCCGTGAGGTGGTGGCCTCGGAGCTGGGGCGTGAGCTGTTCTATATGTCTGCTCTCTGCAATTTGCTTGATATTAATATGGACGAGGTTGTAGAAAAGGAATCGCAAAAATGCGCCACACTCGGTCTGTTTAATTTCTCCTGACCTGCCTGATGCGCTCTTTTCCTCCGCTTAATTCAAAAAGGCTTCGCCATCCACTGATTCCCAGGGAACGGCAAAGCCTTTTTGTGTTGGCATATTTGTAAAACCCTAATAATAACTGTGAGCCTCTCTGCCTTGCAGCAGCGGATTATCCATTTTTGGATTGATATACTTTATCTTCTGCGCGGCGTCTGCGGCGGTGGCGGCGGCGAGCCGTCAACCGGTCGATATTTTGCTTAAATCCATACAGCGCATATAACGCAAGCAGTACAAAAATCACCTTGGAGATTTGCTCCGGAAAAATCACGGCAACCGCAACCGCGATCACAATAACTACAGGGGAGCCTACCACTGCCTTTTTGGGCAAGCCAACCTTTTTGAAATTCGGATATTTAACCGTGCTGACCATGAGATAGGACAACAACAGCGTAGCCACAATCATAAATGGAGCCGATACATCTTTATGAAAGAGCGCCAGTGTAGCCAGCACCCCGCCCGCAGCCGGAATCGGAAGCCCTACAAAATATCCCGGAATGCCGGGGCGGACATTGAAACGGGCCAAACGCAGCGCACCGAATACCGGAAAAATTGCCGTTACGGTCCAGCCTAATGCAGAATTCAAATCCTGCAAGCTTGTAATATACATGATTAGAGCCGGCGCTACTCCAAACGAAACGACATCGGATAAAGAGTCCAGCTCCTTGCCAAATTCACTTTCGCATTTCAGCGCACGCGCAACACGACCGTCCAGCCCGTCTAACAGCATAGCGATAATCACCATGATAGCGGCCATGCTCAGTTTACCGTCAAACGCCATCATGATACCAAACATTCCAAGCATTAGGTTACCAATGGTAAATAAACTCGGAATTGATTTTTGTATCATTTCTTCACCTCTGTTTTCTTACTTTGAGCCATAAAGTTTTCAATATTACGTGATTGTATGTTATTTACATTTGCCTGTCAATAAGAACTTGCTTCTGCAGCCGTTTCAGTCCGTCCTGAATATTGCGGGCACGCACTTCTCCGATGCCGTCCACCTCATCCAATTCGGCGATGCTGGCCGTCATCAGGTTGGGCAGCATTTCAAACCGTTCAACTAGATTGTGGATGATCACATTCGGCAGCCGCGGAATTTTGTTCAGCAGGCGATATCCGCGCGGCGTCACCACTTCCTCTGAAGAAATCGCCGTAGAAGAATAGCCAAGCAAACGGGCAATATGATTGTCGTCCATCAGATCATCATCGCTGGTACGCTTGAGTCCGGCGATAATTTCGCGGATTTTGTCCTCCTGCTCCTCTCTGGCATAGTCTCTGTACAGAAGCCATGCTTCTTCCTCTGTATTTCCAACCAGTTCTTCCATTTGCATACTGATTAGACGCCCTTCATTGCCAAGCTCATTGATATAGCGCTTGATCTCCATCTTAATCCGCAGCACCATTTCCACACGCTGAATCACTCCGACTACCTCAGCTACAGTAACAATCCCCTCATACTCCGAAGCCGAAAGATTAGTCAGACTCTGTGTAAGAACGGCTCTATACTTTTCCAGCGTTTGAATCGCCTGATTGGCCTTGGCCAGGATCGATCCGATTTCTTTGAGCGCATACCGGATGGAGCCCTGATAGAGCGTGATGATGTTCCGCCGCTGGGAGATGGAAACTACAAGCTTGCCTGTCTGCTTGGCAACACGCTCGGCTGTCCGGTGCCGGATGCCTGTCTCGATGGAGGAGATGGAGGAATCAGGAATCAGCTGTGTATTCGCATAGAGAATCCGCTTCAAATCCTCGCTTAATATAATCGCGCCGTCCATTTTGGCCAGCTCATATAAGTAATTGGGCGAAAAATCACAGTTAATGGAAAAACCGCCATCTACAACTTCCATCACTTCAGGACTATATCCGACAACAATAAGCGCGCCTGTCTTCGCCCGAAGCACATTCTCCAGGCCTTCCCGGAAGGGTGTTCCCGGCGCCGCCATTCTGAGCAGATCATTCATATTTTCTAATTCCTTCATTGTTCAGTGCCCCCTAATCTAACGCGACCGCTAGTGCATCTGCTACGGTGCTGACGCCAATAATCTGGATATCCTGCGGATGCTTCCAGCCTTTCATGCTTTTTTCGGGCATTATGACTCTCCGGAAGCCCAGCTTAGCAGCCTCCTTGACGCGTGTCTCCGCACGGGAAACTCCCCTTACTTCTCCAGTAAGTCCAACTTCGCCAAAAAAAACATCATAAGGCTTTGTCGATATATCACGAAAGCTGGAAGCGATACTGACGGCTACCGCCAGGTCAATGGCTGGCTCATCCAGCTTCACCCCGCCAGCAACATTGAGGTAAGCATCCTGATTCTGCAGAAACATCCCCATCCGCTTCTCGAGTACCGCAATAATAAGTGCCATTCTTTGATGATCCATTCCGGTGCACATCCGCCGCGGGGATGGGAAGTGGGTGGCGGCTACCAGCGCCTGAAGCTCGACAAGCACGGGTCTTGTTCCCTCCATACTGGCAACAACGGCTGATCCGGCTACCCCCAGCGGGCGCTCCGACAAAAAGAGCTCGGATGGATTCTCCACCTCGGTAAGCCCGATTTCCCCCATTTCAAAAATACCGATCTCATTAGTGGAACCAAACCGGTTTTTGACCGCACGCAGCAACCGGTACGTATGGTGCCGCTCACCTTCGAAATAGAGCACACAATCGACCATATGCTCCAGCATTCGCGGCCCTGCAATGGCCCCTTCTTTTGTTACATGTCCAACCAGGACCGTGGCAATTCCGCGAATTTTGGCAATCCGCATGAATCTTGTTGTACATTCCCGAACCTGCGTCACACTGCCGGGTGCGCTTGTCACTTCGGGCATAAATACGGTCTGAATAGAGTCAATGACAAGAAATTGGGGCTGGATTTGTTCAATGGCTTCTTCGATGCTCTCCATATTTGTCTCACACAGCACATACAGCTCTGCGGACAACGCCCCGAGGCGGTCTGCACGCAGCTTCGTCTGCCGGACTGATTCTTCTCCTGAAATATACAGTACACGCAATCCCTGAGTGGTTAGTGCATGGGAGGTTTGCAGCAGGAGCGTCGATTTACCGATCCCTGGATCGCCGCCTACCAGCACCAGCGAGCCGGGTACAATTCCTCCCCCAAGCACACGGTTAAGCTCACCAATGCCTGTCAGGATACGCGGCTCCTTATCACTTTCTATATTTATGATCGATTGCGCCTTTTCTTTACTCTGAAAAATCGGTGCATTCATACCTTGTGTTTTAACTACGCTTTCCGTCTCTTCCACCATGGAATTCCATGCCTGGCAGCCGGGACATTTACCGAACCACTTCGGCGATTCGTAGCCGCATTCGGTGCAGAAAAATTTCGTTTTTGGTTTAGCCATGTGTGCTCCTATCAGTCCGAACTTACTAAAATTGCGGATAATTTACTCATACTCAAAGTTTACCATTTCTGCACACTGAACGGAAGGTCACTTACGATCTACTTTTACAATCTTCCTCATTAACGTGCCTGAAATACCGCTCAATTAAACATCGGTATATAACGAGAATTATATTATATTCAAAAAAGCTCCCGCTCCTCTATACGGAGGAGCGGGAGCTTTGTTTCAAGTATGCAGTTGTTATTCGGTTCCAACCTCTTTTTCCGGAGTGACTGCCACCGGCGCTTCCACTGTGGTTACCACAAGCTCACCGCTTACTTCATCAATTTTGAGGGAATCCCCCTTTTTGATGTTGCCTTTCAGCAGCTCTTCGGAAAGACGGTCTTCGATATGCTTTTGAATGGCCCGGCGCAGTGGACGGGCACCGAATGCCGGATCATAGCCTTCTTTGGCCAGGAAGGCTTTGGCACCATCCGTCAGCACAAAGTCCACATCATATTCACGCAGCCGCTTGCGCAGTTCCTCGGACATGAGGGTGACAATTTCGGCAATATGCTTTTCATCCAGAGAGTGGAAGACGATGATTTCGTCGATACGGTTCAGGAACTCAGGACGGAAGCTCTTCTTGAGCTCTTCCATAACTTTGCCCTTCATGTTGCTGTAATCCGCACCAGCATCCTGTACAGCTGTGAATCCCAGCGTCGAATTCTTCTTGATCGCCTGTGCCCCAACGTTGGAGGTCAGAATAATCAGAGTGTTGCGGAAGTCGACTACACGGCCTTTGGAATCGGTCAAACGGCCGTCTTCCAGCACCTGCAGCAGGATATTGAATACCTCCGGATGTGCCTTCTCAATTTCGTCCAGGAGCACAACAGAATATGGCTTCCGGCGAACCTTCTCGGTCAATTGTCCGCCTTCTTCATAACCGACATACCCTGGAGGGGCACCGACCAGACGGGAAGTGGAATGCTTCTCCATATACTCGGACATATCGATACGGACAACCGCATTTTCATCACCGAACATAGCTTCGGCCAGCGCTCGGGCCAGCTCGGTTTTACCAACCCCGGTTGGTCCGAGGAAGATGAAGGAACCCATTGGACGTTTAGGGTCTTTAAGACCTGCACGCGCACGGCGCAGTGCCCGGCTGACAGCCTTCACGGCTTCGTCCTGACCAATGACACGTTCATGGAGCAGGGCCTCCATATTCAGGAGCCGGTCTGTTTCTTCTTCCTTCAGCTTGCTGACAGGAATACCTGTCCAGCTGGCAACCACTTGAGCAATATCCTCTGGCGTTACTTGGGAATCGGTACGTCCCTGTTTTTCTTTCCATTGGTTTTTGGTAGTATCCAGTTCCTCACGGATTTTCTGCTCGGTATCGCGCAGTGCAGCTGCTTTCTCGAACTCTTGGCTCTGCACAGCGGAATCCTTTTCCTTGCGGATATCGTCCAGACGCATTTCCAGTTCCTTCAGATTTGGCGGGATGGTGTAAGAGTTGAGTCTTACCTTGGAACCAGCTTCATCAATCAGGTCAATCGCCTTGTCCGGCAGAAAGCGGTCAGGAATGTAACGGTCGGAGAGCTTTACTGCCTCTACGATGGCTTCATCTGTGATCTTCACCCGGTGATGGGCTTCATAGCGGTCACGAAGACCGTAGAGAATTTGTACAGCTTCTTCCGGAGAAGGCTGATCCACCGTGATGGGCTGGAACCGGCGCTCGAGCGCTGCGTCCTTCTCAATGTATTTGCGGTATTCATCCAACGTGGTAGCACCAATGCATTGCAGCTCTCCACGGGCGAGTGCAGGCTTCAGAATGTTGGAGGCGTCAATGGCACCTTCCGCACCGCCTGCGCCGATCAGGGTGTGCAGCTCATCAATGAAGAGCACAATGTTCCCCGCCTGGCGAATCTCATCCATAATTTTTTTGAGGCGGTCTTCGAACTCGCCGCGGTATTTCGTACCGGCGACCACAGAACCCATATCAAGGGTCATTACGCGTTTGTCACGCAGAGTTTCCGGAATTTCGTTGTTAATAATCTTCTGTGCCAAACCTTCGGCGATGGCTGTTTTACCAACCCCAGGTTCACCAATCAGCACCGGATTGTTCTTGGTCCGGCGGCTGAGCACTTGAATTACACGCTCAATCTCCTTGCTGCGGCCAATGACCGGATCAAGGTTGCCGTCTTTGGCGTAAGCGGTCAAGTCACGGGCCAGACCATCCAGCGTAGGGGTGCTGACATTGGCGGGAGCACCGCTGTGGCTTGAAGTAGCTTCGCTGCTGCCCAGAAGCTGAAGAACCTGCTGGCGGGCTTTATTCAGGCTGATGCCGAGGTTATTGAGCACGCGGGCGGCTACACCCTCGCCTTCACGGATCAGTCCGAGCAGAATATGCTCTGTTCCTACATAAGTGTGGCCCAGCTTACGGGCTTCATCCATTGACAGTTCGATAACCTTTTTGGCACGAGGAGTATAGGCAATGTTTGTAGGCTGTTCTTGTCCCCGGCCGATCAGTGTCTCCACTTCGTCCTGGATTTTTTCAAGACCCAGACCCAGACCAATCAAAGCCTTGGCGGCAATGCCGTCTCCTTCACGAATCAGTCCGAGCAAAATATGTTCTGTCCCAATGTTGTTGTGTCCCAAACGAACGGCTTCTTCCTGCGCCAGTGCGAGCACCTTTTGTGCGCGTTCCGTAAATCTTCCAAACATCATATCCCCTGCACCTCCACGGATAATAAATATCTATAATTAATGTTGTGATCCCAGTGTCTCCCGGAGCAGCTTCGCCCGGTACATATCGCGTTCGGTGGCCGTCATCTCGTCTCCGAACATTTTTTGCAGAAAGCCCGGCTGTGTCTTCACATTCAGCTCGTTGAGCACTGAAATCGACGGTCCTTCCAGAATCCCAAGATCAACTCCCAGCCTTAGGTCGGAGAGCCGCTGTGCGGACTCCTTCAGCTCCATCACGGCTGCATAAGACAAAATCCCGTAGGAACGTTTGATTCTGTCCGTAATCCGCAGAGCCGAATCGGCCAGCAGGCGCTCCCGTGCATTGCGCTCATGTTCTATAATCTGGGTGACTACGCTGTGCAGATTCTCAATAATCTCATTTTCAGTCTGCCCAAGCGTAATTTGGTTGGAAATCTGAAAGATGTTCCCTACTGCTTCGCTGCCTTCACCGTAAATTCCTCTTACTGTGAGTCCCACCTGATTCACTGCGGATAAAATCCGGTTGATCTGGTGAGTCATGACAAGTGCAGGTAAATGCACCATAACCGATGCGCGAAGCCCTGTGCCCACATTTGTGGGACAGCTGGTCAAATACCCTCTTCGATCATCAAAGGCGTAATTGACCGAGCCCTCAAAGATATCATCAATGGCTGTCGCCCTTACCCAAGCCTCTCTAACCTGCAGACCAGGGAACAGGCACTGAATGCGCAGATGGTCTTCTTCATTAATCATGATGCTGACCGACTCATCCTCATTCAGGATAACCGCACCGCCCCGGGAGTCATTGGCCAGATTAGGGCTGATGAGGTGCTTCTCCACAAGCACTTTTTTGTCCAGCTCATCGAGCTCATCCAGCTTCAGCAGTTGAAAACTGCCGAAATTCGAAGCTGCTTCCCCCTGAAAAACAGGAGCAAGCTGCTTCAGCACCTCTTCCGACTGCTCTGCCGAAGCCAGTAAAGGGAAGGGAAGATGCTCCAGATTGCGGGCGATCCGCATCCGGCTGCTGATGACAATTTCGGAATGACTGCCGCCGCAGCGCATCCAGTCACTAAGGGCTTGTTCGGTAAACCGGAGACTTGACATGTCTTATCCCCCCTATATATCAAAGACTTTACTCTTGTGGCATTTCTTTTTCAAGTTTTCGGATCTGGTCCCTCAGCTCAGCTGCGGTCTCAAATTCCTCTTCTACGATACTTTGCTGGAGCTCCTGCTTCAGCTCATCAATCTTGCGTTTGCACATGATCTGCGCTCCCGCCCGTTTGGGAAGCTTGCCAACATGAGCGGTGCTGCCATGCACCCGTCTGAAGAGCGGGTCCAGCGTGCTGTCAAAGTATTTATAACAGGAGCTGCAGCCAAAACGCCCAAGCTTGCTGAACTGGGAATAAGTCATGCCGCAATTCTCACACCGCAGACCCTGTACAGTCTGGGCCGCTGCATTTTTTTCCTTGCCGGCTCCTTCCAGGTCCAAGAGACCCGACAGCAGGCTGTGGATAGAGAACCCTCCAGCCGTTCCCGGAATTAGCTCACCTTTCTCACGCGCACAGCTTTCACAAATATGAAACTCCGTCTTTTCCCCATTCACAATCTTGGTGAAATGAAGTGTCGCCGGTTTGACCCCGCATTCCTGGCAAAGCATAAGCGGTGTCCCTCCTTCAGATTTGACCATTATTTGCCCAATAAGGAGATTAGCATGGCCTTCATTAGCTTGGCACGAATCTCATCCCGGTACGGCAGATTGACCGTCAGGCATTCCCGGGAAACAGCGGCGCGCAGGAGACACGCTTCACGCTTGGTTAGAAACCGGGCCTCCTCCAGCTGATAAATCAGTCCTTCGGCGGAATTTTGATCGATATCCTTTCCTATTGTAGAATTGAGATGGGCGTACAGTGCCACATTCTGCGGGAGCTCGAAACGCTGAATCCGAATGTAGCCGCCGCCGCCGCGCTTGCTCTCAACTACATAGCCCTTTTCCAAAGTAAAACGTGTACTGATGACATAATTGATCTGAGACGGTACGCATGAGAACTGGTCCGCCAGGTCATTACGCTGAATTTCCACCGTACCTTCGGGACTTTCATGCAAAATATTCTTCAGATATTGTTCGATAATATCAGAGATATTACGCATCACTCATCCTCCAGTGTTCAAAGCTTATAGTACCTCTTACCTGTGCTTCCGTCCGGTGATGATCTCTAAGAACTTAACCCAAGTGTATTAGCCCGAATCGGGGTGAACCCAGCATTAAGCTTCCTACAGCATCTAGCCGGAGATAAACCAAAAAAGCCATTCATGAAGAGCCTGCCGCCATTGTGTTGTTGCCTTTCATCAGAGACTGATTCCGAGCTGCGTTGACTTTGACTTTCTTTGACTTTTTTCATATTATAACACATTCTCACTGAATTCCAAGGGGTTGCTTTTATTTTTTACTTTTTTGGCGTATTGTATTCCGTTCTTTCTCAACTAAGCGGCAAATTAATCGATCCGCAGGGGATTGTATTGGCTATAATTTGTAAAAAGCTCCCCCAGCTTCTTCACGAAGCCGGGAGAGCCCTACACTGCAGGATCAGAAAAAATCAAACAATGCTGTTTTAGCTTGGGGAATAACCTCTTCCAGCCAATCTAAGCCAGAAGAGCTTGCATTAAGCTGTCCGTACTTTGCCAGTTCCGCAGGCCGCTTGTAACCCAGTAGTATAACTGTGAGTGCTCCAATGGTGCAGCTCAAATCAGCAGCGGCCTTCTCACTATCCAAACGCTCAAAAGTTGCCGCCCCCTCAGCATTCACACTCCATAACCACAATCCGTTATTCCAAGGGGCCTGCTCATCTTCAATATACAGAGTCCGGCTCTCAAGGCTGTTGAGGCTCTGGAAGGTAAAATTCTCTATAAAGGTCCGCGCATTCACAATCCGTGCCATAAAGTATGGATAATTCTCCTGCGGAATCCGCGGATCCGGGAGCAAATAAGGAAGGATATCATCAGAAGGCACCAGCTTGAGCGAAGCTCCGGTAATCATCGAGTCATGGTTGGCCAGAAACGTCCACAAGCCTTGCCGCGCCTGTTCGTTCAAATAGATAAATTCATCAATGATTAGTTCGTTCTGCACTATTTTATACAGCACATAGCCTTCCGGCTCACCAAGCTCTGAGTAAAAAACACCATGATGCGTTTCCGCATCCAATACTCTATGCTTCCACCACTCCTGATCGCGCTCAAGAGTGCCATTGTATTCCGTTGCGAAGCGGCTGTACAGCCTTTCCAGTATTTCGAGAGCGGCTGAGTCCCGCTTCACCCTGCCCTGAATTTCAGTTTTTCGCGGAAATTTGTCCACAGGAATAGAGTACTTCTTATACTCACAGTAGACTTCCCAGCCGAATTTACGGTAAAAGGGGATCAAAAACGGATGCAGAAAAGACAACGTCTGTCCCGACTCATTCATCGTTTGCAGCGTATGTGATAAAAGCTTGGCCACAAGCCCCTGCCTGCGGTTCTCCGGCCATGTGGATACTCCGGCTATTCCACCCATAGGAAATACTTTGCCTTGTATGTAGACCTGAAGCGGAAGCAATGTCAATTGTGCACCCAGCACCCCGTCCTCAAAGACTCCCCATACTCTTTCCGGCCTGAACTTCTGCCTGGCTTCAACTCTGTCTTCGCCCGCAACCTTATATTTAAAAGCATATTCGGACAAGCTCAAGGCCGCTTCAAACTCCTCGGATTGCAATTGCCTGATTTCCACTTCCGCTCACCTCATCAAAGTTAGTATTAGTACTCTCTAGGTGAGTATAACAAGCAAAACGCCTCAGCGCTAATCCGCCAGAGAAATTCTAATCCCCACAAGTTATCCACAGATAAAAAACAAAACAATTCACGATCAAACGACTTTATATATCTACAAAATAGTTATCCACCATTTCCGGGACATTATCCACATAATCCACTTTTTATCCACAAAAACCGTGAATTACTAGGGTTTCCGCTTGACTCATCCACATTCTTATGTATTTAAGCTGAGAATTGGTGTATAGATTGCTTGCTGCAATTGTATCCACATGTGTGCAACTTTTCTGAAGTTGCTGAAAATTATCCACAGCTTTTCCACAACCCTGCACAACGCAAAAAAGCCACTGTCAGTAACTCAACAGTGGTCATGTGCTTGGCGGCGTCCTACTCTCCCAGGACCCTTCGGTCCAAGTACCATCGGCGCTGGAGGGCTTAACGGTCGTGTTCGGGATGGGTACGCGTGGAACCCCTCCGCTATCGCCACCAAACATGATTTTTGCGCTGATTTCACTTCCGCGTATTCGCTTCCGCAAAATATCAGTCCTTATAAAGGACATGCAGCTTAAAATCGTTCAGGTCTTGATCGCCTGAAAACTGAATCCGAAACGAATCTGCGTTTTACTTTTTTGGATAAGCCCTCGACCGATTAGTATTGGTCAGCTCCATGCATTGCTGCACTTCCACCTCCAACCTATCTACCTCGTCGTCTTCAAGGGGTCTTACTAATTGGGAAATCTCATCTTGAGGGGGGCTTCACGCTTAGATGCTTTCAGCGCTTATCCCGTCCGTACGTAGCTACCCAGCCATGCTCCTGGCGGAACAACTGGTGCACCAGCGGTACGTCCATCCCGGTCCTCTCGTACTAAGGACAGCTCCTCTCAAATTTCCTGCGCCCACGACAGATAGGGACCGAACTGTCTCACGACGTTCTGAACCCAGCTCGCGTACCGCTTTAATGGGCGAACAGCCCAACCCTTGGGACCTACTTCAGCCCCAGGATGCGATGAGCCGACATCGAGGTGCCAAACCTCCCCGTCGATGTGGACTCTTGGGGGAGATAAGCCTGTTATCCCCAGGGTAGCTTTTATCCGTTGAGCGATGGCCCTTCCATGCGGTACCACCGGATCACTAAGTCCGACTTTCGTCCCTGCTCGACTTGTAGGTCTCGCAGTCAAGCTCCCTTCTGCCTTTGCACTCTTCGAATGATTTCCAACCATTCTGAGGGAACCTTTGAACGCCTCCGTTACTCTTTAGGAGGCGACCGCCCCAGTCAAACTGCCCGCCTGACACGGTCCCCGTACCCGTTTAGGGTACCAGGTTAGAACCTAGATACGATCAGGGTGGTATCCCAACGGCGCCTCCACCGAAGCTTGCGCTCCGGCTTCTACGGCTCCCACCTATCCTGTACAGATCGTACCCAAATTCAATATCAAGCTGCAGTAAAGCTCCATGGGGTCTTTCCGTCTTGTCGCGGGTAACCTGCATCTTCACAGGTATTAAAATTTCACCGGATCTCTCGTTGAGACAGCGCCCAAGTCGTTACGCCATTCGTGCGGGTCAGAATTTACCTGACAAGGAATTTCGCTACCTTAGGACCGTTATAGTTACGGCCGCCGTTTACTGGGGCTTCGGTTCACAGCTTCGGGTTGCCCCTAACCGCTCCCCTTAACCTTCCAGCACCGGGCAGGCGTCAGCCCGTATACTTCGCCTTGCGGCTTCGCACAGACCTGTGTTTTTGCTAAACAGTCGCTTGGGCCTTTTCACTGCGGCCCCCTCGGGCTATTCACCCTACCGAGGCACCCCTTCTCCCGAAGTTACGGGGTCATTTTGCCGAGTTCCTTAACGAGAGTTCTTCCGCGCGCCTTAGAATTCTCTTCTCGCCTACCTGTGTCGGTTTGCGGTACGGGCACCTTCTCCTGGCTAGAGGCTTTTCTTGGCAGTGTGAGATCATGACCTTCGCTACTATAATTTTCGCTCCCCATCACAGCCCAGCCTTACGGTGTGCGGATTTGCCTGCACACCAGCCTCACTGCTTAGACGGACATCCATCAGTCCGCGTCACTACCCTCCTGCGTCACCCCATCGCTCATAGCGGATTACGGTGGTACAGTAATTTCAAACTGTTGTCCTTCGACTACGCCTGTCGGCCTCGCCTTAGGTCCCGACTTACCCTGAGCGGACGAGCCTTCCTCAGGAAACCTTGGGCTTTCGGCGGATCAGATTCTCACTGATCTTTTCGTTACTCATACCGGCATTCTCACTTGTGTATTCTCCAGCGCTCCTTACGGTACACCTTCAACGTATACACAACGCTCCCCTACCCCAGATACATACGTATCTAGCCATAGCTTCGGTGGTGTGTTTAGCCCCGTTACATTTTCGGCGCAGAGTCACTCGACCAGTGAGCTATTACGCACTCTTTCAATGGTGGCTGCTTCTAAGCCAACATCCTGGTTGTCTGTGCAACTCCACATCCTTTCCCACTTAACACACACTTGGGGACCTTAGCTGATGGTCTGGGCTGTTTCCCTTTTGACAATGGATCTTAGCACTCACTGTCTGACTCCCGGCAAGAAGTCCATGGCATTCGGAGTTTGACTGAGCTTGGTAACCCTTGCGGGCCCCGCACCCAATCAGTGCTCTACCTCCACGACTCCATTCACCGAGGCTAGCCCTAAAGCTATTTCGGGGAGAACCAGCTATCTCCGAGTTCGATTGGAATTTCTCCGCTACCCCCACCTCATCCCCGCATTTTTCAACATACGTGGGTTCGGGCCTCCAGTGCGTGTTACCGCACCTTCACCCTGGACAGGGGTAGATCACACGGTTTCGGGTCTACGTCCACATACTTAGTCGCCCTATTCAGACTCGCTTTCGCTGCGGCTCCGGCTTCTCACCTTAACCTTGCATGTTAAACGTAACTCGCCGGTTCATTCTACAAAAGGCACGCCATCACCCATAGATCGGGCTCTGACTTTTTGTAAGCACACGGTTTCAGGTTCTATTTCACTCCCCTTCCGGGGTGCTTTTCACCTTTCCCTCACGGTACTGTTTCACTATCGGTCGCCAGGTAGTATTTAGCCTTGGCAGATGGTCCTGCCGGATTCATACGGGGTTTCACGTGCCCCGCACTACTCGGGATCCGTCTCGGAGAGAAAGCTATTTGAGCTACAGGGCTTTTACCTCTATCGCGGGCCTTTCCAGACCTCTTCGCCTATAACTTTCCTTTGTAACTCCATGTGAGACGTCCCACAACCCCAAGGGGCAAGCCCCTTGGTTTAGGCTGTTCCGCGTTCGCTCGCCGCTACTGACGGAATCACTATTGTTTTCTCTTCCTCAGGGTACTTAGATGTTTCAGTTCCCCTGGTCTGCCTCTGCATACCCTATGTATTCAGGTATGAGTAACTGTGAATTACCACAGCTGGGTTTCCCCATTCGGACACCCCCGGATCAAAGCTTGCTTACAGCTCCCCGAGGCAGTTTCGTTGTTCGCCACGTCCTTCGTCGGCTCCTGGCGCCTAGGCATCCTCCGTGTGCTCTTATTAGCTTAACCATGCGTTTTCCCGTAGGGAAAATCGCTGTATCAACTAATAACTATTTCAACTTGCTTACACAAGTTTCAGCTAAAAGATGTTCTAAAACGCATTTTCGTTTCGGTATCCAGTTTTCAAGGATCAAGGTGCTGTTTCTTAACGGGAACCCCCGTTAATCATAGCAGACATTCTAGACATAACAAAAAAGATGAAGTTTGTTGGTGGAGCCAAGCGGGATCGAACCGCTGACCTCCTGCTTGCAAGGCAGGCGCTCTCCCAGCTGAGCTATGGCCCCGCAAATTCCATCAAAACCGAACAAATGGATACGCGTTAAGTATCCGGAAGTCAAGCTTCCGATTTGAATGTTTCCATTGCAGGAAACGATTCTCCATAGAAAGGAGGTGATCCAGCCGCACCTTCCGATACGGCTACCTTGTTACGACTTCACCCCAATCATCTACCCCACCTTCGGCGGCTGGCCCCCTTGCGGGTTACCCCACCGACTTCGGGTGTTGTAAACTCTCGTGGTGTGACGGGCGGTGTGTACAAGACCCGGGAACGTATTCACCGCGGCATGCTGATCCGCGATTACTAGCAATTCCGACTTCATGCAGGCGAGTTGCAGCCTGCAATCCGAACTGAGACCGGCTTTGCTGGGATTGGCTCCACCTCGCGGCTTCGCTTCCCGTTGTACCGGCCATTGTAGTACGTGTGTAGCCCAGGTCATAAGGGGCATGATGATTTGACGTCATCCCCACCTTCCTCCGGTTTGTCACCGGCAGTCACTCTAGAGTGCCCAGCCTTACCTGCTGGCAACTAAAGTCAAGGGTTGCGCTCGTTGCGGGACTTAACCCAACATCTCACGACACGAGCTGACGACAACCATGCACCACCTGTCTCAACTTTCCCCGAAGGGCACCTAATGCATCTCTGCTTCGTTAGTTGGATGTCAAGACCTGGTAAGGTTCTTCGCGTTGCTTCGAATTAAACCACATACTCCACTGCTTGTGCGGGTCCCCGTCAATTCCTTTGAGTTTCAGTCTTGCGACCGTACTCCCCAGGCGGAGTGCTTACTGTGTTAACTTCGGCACCAAGGGTATCGAAACCCCTAACACCTAGCACTCATCGTTTACGGCGTGGACTACCAGGGTATCTAATCCTGTTTGCTCCCCACGCTTTCGCGCCTCAGCGTCAGTTACAGCCCAGAAAGTCGCCTTCGCCACTGGTGTTCCTCCACATCTCTACGCATTTCACCGCTACACGTGGAATTCCACTTTCCTCTTCTGTACTCAAGCCACCCAGTTTCCAGTGCGACCCCAGGTTGAGCCCAAGGTTTAAACACCAGACTTAAATAGCCGCCTGCGCGCGCTTTACGCCCAATAATTCCGGACAACGCTTGCCCCCTACGTATTACCGCGGCTGCTGGCACGTAGTTAGCCGGGGCTTTCTTCTCAGGTACCGTCACTCCGGCAGCAGTTACTCTACCGGACGTTCTTCCCTGGCAACAGAGCTTTACGATCCGAAAACCTTCATCACTCACGCGGCGTTGCTCCGTCAGGCTTTCGCCCATTGCGGAAGATTCCCTACTGCTGCCTCCCGTAGGAGTCTGGGCCGTGTCTCAGTCCCAGTGTGGCCGTTCACCCTCTCAGGTCGGCTACGCATCGTCGCCTTGGTAGGCCGTTACCCCACCAACTAGCTAATGCGCCGCAGGCCCATCCTCTAGCAGCAGATTGCTCCGCCTTTCATCCCTAGCCCAGGAGGGTCAGGGAATTATCCGGTATTAGCTACCGTTTCCGGTAGTTATCCCAGTCTAGAGGGTAGGTTGCCTACGTGTTACTCACCCGTCCGCCGCTAACCTACTGGAGTGCAAGCACTCCAGTAAATCCGCTCGACTTGCATGTATTAGGCACGCCGCCAGCGTTCGTCCTGAGCCAGGATCAAACTCTCCAAATTGGTATTTAGAAAGAGCGATTGCTCATTTTGAAACTGACGATTCATTATATGAATCTTTTAAAAAATTAACGCGTTCCATTTGTTCAGTTTTCAAAGAACTTGCTCCTATCATCTCAACACTTCGTGTCAAGCACAGGAATTAGATCATATCATATTTCCTTGTAACCTGTCAACTTATTTCTTCTTCGCTCACTAATTCAGCGTCGATGCCTCATAAGCACAAGAGATAATATATCATGCCATTCTGATGTTTGCAAGCTTTTTTTATAAATAAATGAACTGGCGTATAATTCGCAAGGTTAGGACACAAATTGATTTCCATAACCAAATATTTATGGCTAAAATAAAGCTTAATGAACGCCAGTATTTTCTCACATTAATAACCAGCTCGGAAAGGAGATCTGATGAATAACAATTCTATACCGGCTACCCCAACAGTAATAAATGAAGAGAAGGATGCGCGCCATCTGCAGCAGGCTACCATATACCGTATTTTGCTGGCAGTCAGCTTTGTTCATTTATTTAATGATTCTATTCAAGCGCTGATTCCGGCAATGTTTCCTATCCTGAAGGACAACATGCTGCTTTCTTATGCTCAAGTGGGGTGGATTGCTTTTGCTCTTAATATCACTTCTTCAGTCATTCAGCCTGTTATAGGTTATGCCGCTGACCGCAAACCACGGCCTATCCTGCTTCCGCTGGGGATGTGCTGCACTTTTGCCGGAGTGTTCCTGCTTGCTTTTGCCGGTAATTATGCGCTCGTGATATTTTCAGTGATGCTCGTCGGATTCGGGTCGGCTGCGTTCCATCCAGAAGGGATGCGCGTGGCTCATATGGCTGCGGGACAGCGGAAGGGATTATCCCAATCCATCTTTCAGGTTGGCGGCAACGCCGGACAGTCCTTGGGTCCACTTTTGATGAAATGGGTATTTATCCCGTTTGGACAGGTGGGCGCGCTGGGGTTCACGGTCATTGCTGCGGCCGGCATAGCTGTTCAGGCCTATGTAGCCAAATGGTACCGGCAAATGCTGAACGAAGGATATACCTTCCGCAAAAAATCTGCTGCACGGACGATTGATCCTGCACGCAGCAGAAGCATTGTGACCGCCACTGTTATTCTGGTCTTCCTTGTATTTGTCCGTTCCTGGTACGGCGCCTCCATTGGAGGCTACTATGCCTTCTATTTAATGAAAAATTATGGGATGACAATTGATGATGCCCAGATCTATATATTTATGTACCTTGCTGCCGGTGCGGTTGGCACATTCTTTGGAGGGCCGCTTGCGGACCGCTTTGGACGGCGGAACCTGATCTTGCTCTCTATGGTGGGAACAGTCCCCTTTGCACTGGCGCTTCCTTTTGTCAATCAAGCCTGGGCGCTTGTCCTGCTGGTTATCTCGGGTTTCATCTTGTTGTCAAGCTTCTCCGTGACGGTGATCTATGCACAGATGCTATATCCGGGAAATATCGGCACGGTCTCCGGCCTGATTACCGGACTTGCTTTTGGACTCGGCGGTATCGGTTCAGTTGTCATTGGTGAGCTCATTGACCGGATTGGCATTATGACAGTGTTTGTGGCCTGTGGATTTCTCCCGTTGCTTGGCCTGCTTGCACTTTTGCTTCCCGGAGACAAAAAGCTGGAAGAATGGGCAGCTGAATAAGCTCCTGAGCGCGAACTTCAAAGCCTCTTTGTAACCTGGTCCATCCTTCTCGGCTGTTGAGAACGATGGGCTTTTTGACGATTGTAATAGGCGGCAGCGGCTGCCAAAAGAGAATTATTCAACAGCTGATTTTTGCGGTACAATTAGTTAAAAGTTGAAGGATTCGTCATAGCATTAGACCTAGAGGAGGGACAGCAATGGGGAAAGCTTTGGCTAGGCTTCGCAAAGGCTACGGAAAAAAACTGGTTTCCATTCACATGTGGAATGCTTGGCTGGTATTGTTTCTGGCCGTAAGCGGATTGCTGCTGGTTGGAGGTTTCTGGCGGGAGCTGCTTGGTGAAGGGAGAGTGTGGCTGAAGTGGGCGCATATCGCATTTGGGCTGGTGCTGCTAGTACCGGTCATTTATTATTTGCTGCTTGCAGCCAAGCACTGGAAAAGGCTGAAGGGCAAGGGCCCGCAGAAGGCCAATGTGATTTTTGTGCTGATTCTGCTGATCGGCTGGATTGTATCCGGGATTGTCCTCTGGCAGTTCAGACTTGCCGGACCGAGGGCGGCTAACAGCGCTCTGCTCATTCACGATCTGCTCACCTGGGTCGGACTTCCGGTCATCATCTACCATTCCATTACCAGAGTCAAATGGCTGAAGGAGCCCAAGAAGCGCTCCATTGTGCCGGAACCGGGTTTGGAGAGCAAGTACAAGATTATAGGTGAGAGCCAAAAGTCTGCAGCAGCACAGGAGCCTCAGCCGATGTATTCACGCCGCGGGTTCATTAAAGTTGCTGTTGGCGCAGGGCTGGCTGTTACGCTCGGCCCAACCTTCGTGCGCTGGATCGGTAGATCCCTTCAGCTTCCGGGTGCTGCCGAATATGCCGCAGGCAATGCCAATGCTCTGCTTCCCGATCCTGTACCGCTGCCCGATTCAGCGCCACCCATTGGAGGTGGAGCGGAAGGCAGCTTCCGGGTGTATACCGTTACGGATATCCCTGCGTTCGATAACAGCAACTGGTCTTTTACCATCGATGGCCTGGTTGACCAAAAGTTCACTTGGAATTGGGAGGAGTTCGTCAAGCTGCAGCGTGAGGTGCAGGTCAGCGATTTTCACTGCGTTACGGGCTGGTCGGTATATAAAAACACCTGGGAGGGGCTCCCCCTCGCAAAGCTGCTTGACATGGCCGGTGTACGCGAGCAAGCAACAATGGTAAAGTTCTATTCCGGCGATGGCGTTTACACCGATTCTCTGACGCTGGCTCAGGCGCGGATGGAGGATGTAATGGTCGCTGTGATGCATGACGGCAAACCTATACCGAACCAGCTCGGAGGCCCAGTACGCCTGGTGACCCCACAAATGTATGCCTATAAATCGGTGAAGTGGCTTAACCGGATTGAGCTCATAGAAGAGGATCATGTAGGCTACTGGGAACAACGCGGATATGACAAGGATGCCTGGCTGCCAAGTGCGAAGAGGGTATAGATTGGCAGTACATCTATCGCCTCGCGCTGGCATACACTTTGTTCATCACAGCAGAAAATAATCCGGCCGCCTTTCCACTGCCGGCGGTCATGTAGTTATCCTTATCTGTACGGTCGAATCCCATCCAGACAGCTGCTGTTAAGTCCGGGGTATAACCGGCAAACCAGAGGTCGCGGTTGGCTTTGCCGGTGACACCCGGCAGACCGGCCTGGGTCGTGCCGGTCTTCCCGGCTACCGGAAGGTTCATGCGTGCCTTTGCCCCTGTCCCGTTATTAACGACGTTACGGAGCATAACGGTCATGCTTGCTGCGGTTCTCTGCGAGATAACCTGGCGGTGTGTAGGAGTATATGTGTACAATGTTCTACCCTCTGCATCAGCAATGCTTCTTACGGTATGGGCTTCGTGGAAAATCCCTCCACTCGCGAACACACTGTAAGCCTGCGCCATCTTGAGCGGAGACACTCCGGTATGCAGTCCGCCAAGGGCAATTGACAGATTATTGTCTTCCGGCGGCAGCGCCACTCCGAGCTTGGCAGCGAAAGAACGGGCGCTGGGAATGCCCACCTGCTTAAGCAGCCAAACGGCCGGAGCATTAATGGACTGCTGCAGCGCCAGTGACATGTTGACTTGTCCCCGGTATATTCCATTCAGATTATCAGGACTATAATCTCCATACGTCTCCTTTCGGTCAGGGAGCATACTATCCGGTGTAAAACGTCCGCTCTCCAAAGCCGGTCCGTAATCAATCACCGGCTTAAAAGCAGAACCGGGCTGGCGCGCATCGATAATAGCCCGGTTAATACCGCCTAAGCTTGGCTGCCGCCCGCCAGTTAACGCCACGACATCACCGGTATGATGGTTGATTATAGCCATAGCAGCCTCCACTTGCTGCGTCGTCCCGTCCGGGGGAAAGAATTCAGGATTGCCAAAAGACTCTTCCAGCACCTGCTGGGCAGCGGGCTTCATTCCGGTCACTATGGTGTAGCCTCCTGTCCGCAATTCCTCAAGCGAATGTCCGGTCAGCCGTGAAGCTTCCTTAAGTGCAGCATCAATATAGGAATCGCCTATCCGCTTCGCCTTGGCACGCTCTACAGGTTGAAACTCCTTGTTCATCGCAGTAACCATTTCCTTATGGGTAATCAACCCCTGCTGCTGCATAATCTGCAGTACTAGGTCTCTTCTCCCCTTAGAACGCTCCCCTTCCGCCCCAGGGTTATATACAGAGGGGCCTTTGGGAATAGCCGCCAAGGCAGCAATTTGCCAGATCTCCAGTTCTTTCAGTTGAGTTATACCAAAATAATATTCCGCTGCTGACTTCACCCCATATTGACCTTGGCCCATATAAATTTGGTTCAGATACAGCTGCAAAATCTCCTTTTTCGGCAGCCGCTTCTCCAAAGCCAGTGCGATGGAGGCCTCCTTCAGCTTGCGCAGCATATTTTTATCCCTGTTCAGATAAAGATTGCGGGCAAGCTGCTGCGTGATGCTGCTGCCTCCCTCTGAGGCGCTGAGCTGCAACGTATTGTGCAGCGCAGCACGAAGGATTCCCGGGTAATCCAGTCCCTGATGGCTGTAGAACCGCTGGTCCTCGACAGCTAAAAAGGTCTTGACCAGCAATTCCGGCATCTCTTCCAGCCGGGCCGTTACCCTGTAGCCTGATTCGGGAAGCGGGATTCTACGCAGTACTGACCCATCCGATGCAAGAATTACACTGGACTCCGGGAGCTTCAGCTTTTCGGGATAGCGGCCAAGTACAGCCCCCCCGTATTGATGAACATAAACCAGCATAGCGAGCAGCAGTATTGCTAAGACTACCGCAATATCAAAAGCAGTATAAAAGACATGCTGCAGCTTTCGTACGACTCTTGCATCCAGCCTGCTCATGACCGGGCCATCAGGTTCTCCAGGAACCCTTCCATCCCTATCGCCTCTCGCTGAGCCGCTTCTATCTTAGGAACCAGCCCTTCCTCCTGTTCCCCCTCTGCGGCTTCATGGAGCAAACGCAGCAGCGTTTTTGTTCTTAATATCAGAGCCATAAGCGCTTCGCTATCCAGCACCGGCTCTTCCTGCTGCCTCATCCTATAATCGTTCATTTCCTCCAGCTCCGCAGCGGCCGGTCTATTGATTCTGCGCAGATTAGCAGCCAACTGGCCCAGTTCGCCGCCGCTGTATACTTTCAGCTCCCCAAAGGAACCCCGGCTGGACATTGCTTCTGTAGCCCGCAGCAGGCTCTTGAGATCACCGGATATTTTCTGCGAACGCAGCAGAAAGATTCCGGTAAACAGGGCAGTGAACAGCAGCACCGCAAGCGGCCTCCTGCCGATATGATTCGTCATCCAGTGCAGGAGCTGAATCCAAAAAACTGTAGATTCCGCACCATAGTGCGAATACAGCAATACAACCATCCAATACGCGGCAGCGAGCAGCATCCCGCTGAGCAGCACACTTCCTCCAAAGATATACAGATAGCCGGAGCGTACTGTATTGAATTTTTTCAAATCCATTCCCTCCTAGTCACACAGGCAATAACCACCTAATGTCAACTAGACTACCGGCCAATTCTTAAGAAGCAGCGGCCAAAATACTGAAGATTTTCTTAAGAAATCTTAGGAGAGCGGGTAACGTGTAATAAAATCTGTCCGGTACATGTCGCTTGCGGCTGAGATGACTCCCTTATGGCGTTCAACGATCCCCTTAGCAATAGCCAGGCCCAGCCCGGAGCCGCCGGTATATTGGGAACGGGAGCGCTCAGCCCGGTAAAAGCGTTCAAAAATATGGGGAAGATCGCTTTCCGCAATCCGTTCACCAAAGTTGCTGATCCGTACCACAGCTTCATCACCTTCACGGGATAAGCCGATCTCCAGTCTCTTGCCCTCCCGACCATACCTTATTGCATTGGTAATCAGATTTTCGTAAGCCCGCAGCAGTTCATAAGGAGCGGCCTGAATCCATAGCGAATCGGTCTCATCCACCAGTTCGTAGCTCATGCCTGCCCGGGCTAGCTCCGGAACCGCCTCTTCCGCCAACTGGCGCATAAAGGCCTTCAAATCCAGACGTTCCGGCACAAGCGGCAGCCCTCCGCTGCTGACACGGGTATACTCGAACAGATCATCAATGAGTTTTTGCAGAACCAATGCTTTCTGGTAGGCAATATTCACGTAATAGCGCAGTTCCGTCTCTTCCCGGCAGCGGTCCTGCTCGATATATTCAAGATAACCAAGAACGGAAGTCAGCGGGGTACGCAAATCGTGGGATACGCCTGTAATCAGCTCGTTTTTGGCAGCGACCGTCTTGCGTTCTTCCAGGAGGGAGTGCTGGAGGCGTTCTGACATGATATTGATGTTCTCCGCCAGCAGACCCAGCTCATCCGCAGTCCGGACCTCGATCCGGTGCCACTCTCCCAGCTTCGTAATTTGCTGAATGCCGCGTGTGATCTCCTCTAGATACAGAACTATTTTCCGCGTATAGATAAAAAAGAAAAACAGAAAGCTCAGAATACCGGCGGCAGTCATTACGGGCACTGAGCCAATATGATTAATGATCCATCTCAGAAGCTGTGAATACGCCGCTGACGGCGGAGAAGGGTTCAAATAGACGAGAGAGTTCACCAACCGGTAACCTCCGATTAGTAGAATAGCTCCCGAAACAACGCTAAGTATAAACGCCCATATGAATTTCCAGCGGATCGTACTTACATATTTGGCATTCAACGATTCTCACCTCAGGCTTTCAGGACGGCCTGTCCAATTTGTATCCGATTCCCCACACGGTCTGTATATAGCAGGGGCGTTTCGGGTCAAGCTCTATTTTCTCGCGGATATTGCGGATATGTACCATCACGGTATTGCCGCCATCCAGAAAAGGGTCACTCCAGACATTCGTATAAATCTGCTCCATGCTGAGTACCTGACCCTGATGTCTGGCCAGCAGCTCCAGAATAGAAAATTCCCGGGGGGTCAGCTTGATCTTACGGTTATCCACACTTACCTCATGCTTCCCAATGTCTATCACCAAATCTTCGAATATCAGTTCATTCTCACTAGGTTTCACCGGAGTATCCTTATTGAATCGATGATAGCGGCGCAGCTGGGATTTGGCCCGGGCCACCAGTTCCAGTGGATTAAACGGCTTCCCTAAGTAATCGTCGGCCCCTATACTCAGCCCGAGAATTTTGTCCATATCCGAATTTTTGGCGGACAGCATAATAATCGGCATGTTTTGTTCTTCACGGATCTCCATACAGGCGGCGATTCCATCCATTCTGGGCATCATTACATCCATAATAATCAGATCAACTGTCTCTTCTCTCAGGTAATCCAGCGCCTCCATCCCGTCATAAGCCTTGAGCAGCCGGTATCCCTCATTGCGGAAATAGATGTCCAGCAGATTTACAATCTCCTTCTCATCGTCAACCAGCAGGATTGTTTCTTGTTTCATAGGCAAGTATCCTCTCTAATCCAAAAATACCATTCTCCATTAGTTTATATTAAAGATCGATATGACAAAAAGCCCTGTATCCGATATTTTCGGGTCAGGGCTTCAGGAATGCCTTTATTTTCAACTACAACGCCTATACAAAACCTAGCTCTCCAACAGCCGGATCAGCTCTTCTTCATCTTCGATCACCTGAATGCCCAACTGCTGTGCTTTGGCCAGCTTGCTGCCTGCCTTCTCGCCGGCGATGACGAGATCGGTTTTTTTGGAGACACTGCCGGAGACTTTGGCACCCAGCGCTTCCAGACGTTCTGCCGCTTCTTCGCGGGTAAGCTTCTGCAGCGAGCCGGTCAGCACTACCGTTTTGCCGCTGAAAAAAGAATTGGTACTCACTGGACGCGGAGCCTCCGGCGCTTTCGCTTCCACCCCTAGCTCAAGCATACGGTTGATACTGGTGACCACAAAGGGATCGGCAAAAAAACCGACAATGCTCTCAGCAACAATGCCTCCAATGTCCGGAAGTCCCGATAATTCCTCGGCGGTTGCCTTCATGACCCCTTCCAGGCTGCGGTAGTGATCCGCGAGCATTCTGGTGGTTGCCTTGCCCGTGTTCGGGATACCCAGCGCAAACAGGAAAGACGCAAGATCCCGTCCTTTGCTCTCCTCTAGCGCCTTCAGCAGATTAGCCGCCTTCTTCTCTCCAAAACGTTCCAGCTTAACCAGCTGCTCAAAGGTGAGCTCGTACAAATCAGCAGGCTCGCGCACGTTGAGCTCCTCATGCAGCTGTCCCGCCGTCTTGTCACTAAAGGTTTCAATATCCATCGCATCCCTGGAGGCAAAGTGAGTAATCCGTCCGATGATCTGCGGCTTGCAATTCAGCTTATTGTTGCAGAAAAGGTGTGCGCCGCGCATTTCCAGCGGGAAACCGCAAGCCGGGCAGTCTACAGGGAAAATAATCTCCCCCCCATCACTCTCTTCTGTTACTTTGCCGAGAATTTCCGGAATGACATCATTGGAGCGGCGGATGAACACACGCGTGCCGAGGGCATGCTTGAGATTCTTCCGTTCAATATCACCAACGTTGTTCAGTGTACAATTCTGGACGGTCACGCCAGCCAGCTCAACAGCCTCAACCCGGGCCAAAGGAGTGACCTTGCCGGTGCGGCCCACATTCCAGCTTACCGATTCCAGAATTGTTGTGGTTTCTTCTGCCTCGAATTTATAAGCCACCGCCCAGCGCGGGAACTTGTCCGTATACCCCAGCACCTCGCGGATGCGGAAGTCCGTTACCTTGATAACCGCCCCATCGATCAGGTAGTCAAGACCGGAGCGGCTCTCTTCGATCTCAGCCAGCTGTTCGGTGACATCATCAAACTTATCAAAATAAGTAAGATACGGGTTGACCTTAAACCGGTTGGTCCGCAGAAAATCCATCATTTCCTGATGGTCGGAAAACTGTACACCCTCAGCATAACCTACATTATAGAAAAATGCGTTCAGTCTTCGTTCCGCCGTAGTCTTGGGGTTCAGGTTGCGCAGCGCGCCTGCTGCACCGTTGCGCGCATTCTTTAGCGGTTCCGCTGCCCTTGTATTATAGTCGGCCAGCACAGAAAGATTCATAATCCCTTCACCCTGCACCTCAATAAGGCCTTCCTTAAACGGAATCGTTAGAGGAACCGATTTGATCGTCTTCACCTGGGCAAGAATGCCTTCGCCGGTCACGCCATTGCCGCGTGTCGCTGCCTGTACCAGCGTTCCGTCACGATAGGTCAGGTTCAGGGTCAAACCGTCAAATTTCAGTTCCACCGCATAGCAGGGATCCGGGAGGGGGTTGTCCGGATTTTTGGTATTGTAATCATTCACAAGCTTCAGCACCCGTGTGTTCCAACTGCGAAGCTGTTCAATATTCTGCGCCTTATCCAGGCTCCACAGCGGGGCCAGATGCCGGTGCGGGGTGAAGCCTTTCAGCAGTTCTCCTCCTACACGCTGTGTAGGAGAATGAGGCAAAATAATGCCGCTCTCCGCTTCAAGGGCTACCAGCTTATCGTAAAGGACATCATACTCTTTGTCGCTGACCTGAGGCGCATCCAGCGTATAGTAGTGATAATTATATTGATTCAGCTCAGCTACAAGCTCTTCCATGGTGTGCATAACATCCATCCGGGAACATCCCTCCATCAAATAGTGTCCTACGGTTAGCGTGGTCCAAAAACGCATTCGTTAATCGCAGCCGAATTATTCGACTTTGGTAATGGGCGCAAAGCCCGCCAGCAGCCGTTTCACTCCCACCGGCGCCGGAAAAGCAATCTGCAGCTCCGTATCGTTGCCGCTGCCCTTCACGGACACAATGGTGCCGGTGCCCCATTTGCCGTGGGAGACCTTGTCGCCGGCCTTGAAGCCGCCCGGCTCCGCTGCCCCTGCGCCCGGAGCGCGCTGCGCGCCTCCGGTGGTCACGGTCACGCGGCTCGTACCGCCCGCTGCGGACGCCATGCTGCCGCCGAAGCCGGCGTTCCCGCCGCCTGCCGGCGCGTTCCCGGCAGCGCCGCTGCGGCTGCCGAAGTTCCCCCGGCTGCCGCTGCCAAAGCCCCTGCCGCCATAGGCACCGCCTACCTCCGCGCCGCGGCGGAAGCGGTCCGATGCCCCGCCGGTATCTTCCTTCAGCTCCTCCGGAATCTCCTCCAGGAAGCGCGACGGCGGATTCGCCGTCGTCCGCCCGAACAGTGTGCGCATCCGTGCACAGCTGAGGAACAGCTGCTTCTCCGCACGGGTAATTCCTACGTACGCCAGCCGCCGTTCTTCCTCCAGCTCATCATTGTCCTGGAAGGCCCGGCTGTGCGGGAAGACGCCCTCCTCCATCCCGATAATGAAGACGGTCGGAAACTCCAGCCCCTTGGCGCTGTGCATGGTCATCAGCACCACAGCATCGCTGCGCTCCTCTTCATCATTCACGCTGTCGATGTCTGCGATCAGCGCCAGATCAGTCAGGAAGGATACCAGCGACTTATCCTCATTGTTCTTTTCAAATTCCATGGTTACCGACAGGAATTCGTCGATATTTTCCAGACGGGAGCGGGATTCCAGGGTATTCTCATTTTGCAGCTCCAGCCGGTATTGGGACAACTCCAGAATCTTCTCCGTCAGCTCCGTTACGGACAGGAATTCCACCATCCGGTGCAGCGCCTCGATCATATCGTAGAACTCTACGAGCGTATTGCGCGTCCGTCCCGCAAAACCTAGATCGTCCACCGTCTGCAGTGCCCGGAAGATAGACACGCCCTGTGAAGCAGCGGCTGCAGCCAGCTTGCCCACCGTCGTATCCCCCAGCCCCCGCTTGGGTACATTGATAATCCGCGTCAGGCTGATATCGTCATCGGGATTAGACAGAAGACGCAGATACGCCAGCAGATCCTTAATTTCTTTGCGGTCATAGAACTTGATCCCGCCGACAATCTGGTAAGGAATATCCGATTTGATCAGGATTTCTTCTATTACACGCGACTGGGCATTGGTACGGTACAGAATGGCATGGTTCTGGTACGACTGCCCCTGCTTCACATTTTTACTGATTTCTCCAGTTACAAAATAACCCTCGTCATGCTCAGAATCGCCGCGGAATACCTTGATCTTCGCGCCTTCCGCTGAATCGGTCCACAGCTTCTTGGGCTTGCGTCCGGTATTCAGCGCAATGACGCCGTTGGCCGCGTTCAGAATATTCGAGGTTGAGCGGTAGTTCTGCTCCAGCAGAATCGTCTTCGCTTCGGGATAATCCTCTTCGAAGTTCAGAATGTTCGTGATATCCGCCCCGCGCCACCGGTAGATCGACTGGTCGCTGTCGCCGACCACACAAATGCGGTGATGGCTGTCCGCCAGCATCCGGCAGAGCATATACTGCGCCCTGTTCGTATCCTGATACTCATCGACATGGATGTATTTGAATTTCTTCTGGTAGAAATCCAGCACCTCCGGGACTTCCTTGAACAATTCAATCGTCTTCATAATCAGGTCGTCAAAATCCAGCGAGTTATTGCTTTTGAGCCGCTTCTGGTACATCTTATACACTTTGGCCACCAGGCCTTCCAGATAATCGCCGATTTTCTGCTCATATTGCGCCGGTGTAATCAGTTCATTCTTGGCGGCGCTGATCATGGCCTGGACAGCCTTAGGCTCAAACTTCTTCGTATCGATATTCAGATCCTTCATGCAGTTGCGGATGACAGACAATTGATCCGTAGAATCCAGAATGGAAAAGTTGGAGGTGAAGCCAATCCGATCGATATCTTTGCGCAAAATCCGCACACTCATTGAGTGGAAGGTGGATACCCAAATATCCCGCCCCTCCGGCCCTACCAGCTTGGACACACGGTCCTGCATTTCCCGCGCAGCCTTGTTGGTGAAGGTAATCGCCAGAATGGCCCACGGCGGCGCTTTGCGGTTCGCAATCAGCCAGGCAATGCGGTGGGTAAGCACGCGTGTCTTACCGCTGCCTGCTCCGGCCATAATAAGCAAAGGGCCTTCAGTAGTTTCTACAGCCTGACGCTGTGGAGGATTAAGCCGGCTTACGGCATCCTGTATGTTAACAAGTTGCATGTGTAACATGCTCCTTTCTAATATCACGAATTAAGCAGAAACGGCTTCGCCGTCCTTATATATTACAATTCAATCTGCGGTGTTCTCTTCACCGCTTCTACGGTAAGCAGCGCCTGCTGCAAATCCTGGTAGATCACATTGCCGACCACTACAGTATCACACAGCGCAGCAGCCTGCCCGGCTTCAGCCACCCCTGTAATGCCCCCGCCATAAAAAAGCTGGCTGTGCTCCACAGTCTCTCTTACTGTGCGCACCGTGTCCATATCGCCGAATACACCGCTATACTCCAGATAAACCACCGGCAGACTCATCAGCTTGTCCGCAATTTGTGCGTAAGCTGCTGCCCCTTCCCCGCTCAGCGAGCTGTCAGCTCCTGTAAGGCGGGCTACGGACGAATCGCCGTTCAGTACGATGTAACCTTCGGTTAGCAACTGTTCCCACGGAATCAGACTCCCATAGCGTTCAATTGCCCGGCGGTGATGGCCCAATATCCAGTCGGTATCTGGACTGTTCAGTACCATAGGAATCATATACAGATCAAAACCCGGGACCACCGCCTCTAAATCCGAGATTTCCAAGGCACAGGTCAGCCTATACTGACGCACTCTGGCTAACAAAGCAACCGTATTTTCATAAGTCACTCCGGTGGAGCCCCCGACCAGTATCGCATCCGTTCCCGACAGGCAGACCGCCTCCAGCTCACGGTCCCCTAGCTCACGGTCCGGATCCAGCTTGAATACATGCCTCCACGGCTGTATCATTTGCCGCATTTCTATCATCTTCGTCCATCCTCATTATTCAACCGACATAAGTTAAGGCACCTGTTGGCCCAGGCTAATATTTCATGCCAAAAACACTTCCGCTGCCGCAAAAGCTGTATCTCTAGTCTATGTCAGCACAGAGGGGGGTGTCAATTTAAAGAACGGAAAAATACGAACATTTTTTCGCCTTTTTCCGGGTTTTAACGAAGCCCCTTGAACGTGCTCAAATCTTCCTCGGAAACAAAGTCTGTATAGAAGCCGTCCACACCAAGGCGCGAGAGCTCCACGATTTCATTCTCCTCATTAACCGTATTCACATAGACGCGGACTCCGGCCTTTTTCAGCTTTTGCACAAAGCTCTTGGTGGCCCGGTCGGACGGCATGGTAATATCCACACCGCTCTCTTTTGCAAAATCGATTACCTGCTCATCGCTGTCCTGCGATTGGTAGAGGGTATACAGCACCTCCGGAAAAACATGGACCTTATTGATTACATCCAGCATGTCCTGACTGTAAATCTGCGGAACCACCCGTTCCAGCAAAGCCGGATCAAGGCGCTCCGCAGCCTCGGTCAGCAGCGTAAACTGCTGTGTTACCAGCTCCGGCTTAATCTCCTTCGTATCCGTAACGATATAGGCATCCGGATATGCCTGCATGAGATCAAGAATTTTCTCGATATCCAGCGGAGAATAAATGTCCAGGATAGGGCTGTTCATAAACTGGGCGTATTCCAGCACAGCGCCTTGTTTGGCGGCAGGCAGCACTGTTTGCTGTCCCAGCAGCCTGCTCATATTTTTGGACCACTCGTGGCGGGCTACCAGCTGATCATCGCTCGTAAGCATCAAATCGGCCTCAAACACACGGGTTCCCTGCTCATAATTGGCCACAAAAGCTTCAAGGGTATTTGTATACGCATGCCCATTGACGCCTCCCATAGCGTGGGCAACAATCCGGTGGGACAGAAAGCCGGATGACGGCTCTTTATCCCGGTTATCCAGTGTGATCACCAGCAGAGAGAGCAAAGCGAAGATCATGACGACTGTGGCAATAATCTTTGTGTTTTTCATAGCTGCGGTTTCCTTTCCAACACTTGGAGTAGAAACAAAAAGAAACGGCTGTGTCTTTCCCGTATTCAAGGAAGGCAACCGTTTCAGGAGTCAAGATTATTAGGAAACAACCATAAGTTCAGTAAGCATTTTTGAATCCATTGCGGATGGTCTTGAAAATAATCCGGATATCGAACAGCAGCGACCAGTTTTCGATATAGAAAATATCATGCTTGATCCGCTCTTCAATAGAGGTGTCACCACGGAGCCCGTTGCTCTGTGCCCAGCCGGTAATACCCGGACGCACATGATGCTTGACCATATATTTCGGAATTTCACCGCGGAACTGCTCCACAAAGTAGGGACGTTCCGGACGGGGACCGACTACACTCATCTGGCCAAACAGCACGTTGAAAAACTGCGGCAGCTCATCCAGGCTGGTTCTGCGGATAAAGGTACCGAACTTGGTCCGCCGGGGATCGACCGGAGTACTCCAGCCCGTATCTTCCTCCCCTTCTTGCTGCATCTTCATAGAGCGGAACTTATACATCATGAAATTGCGCCGGTTCAGTCCCACCCGCTCCTGCCTGAAAATGACCGGACCCGGAGAAGTCAGACGTACCCCCAGCGCCACGATCACCATCACAGGTGACAACATAATAATGGCGAACAGCGAGAACAGAACATCAAAAGCGCGCTTGGCCAGCTTATTGCCGGTCATATCCAGCGGAATATCACGAACATTGATCATCGGCATGCCGGCAAAATTATCAAAGTACGGGCGGGCCGGCAAATAATCGAAGAAATCGGGAATAATCAGCGTCCGCACCCCAGCCTTTTCACAGGCGGCAATAATGGCCGGATACTTCGAATGGGCATCCAGGGGAAGGGCAAGAATCACCTCGTCCACCGGCAGCATTTCCAGCATCCCGGACAGCTCATCCACAGTTCCCAGAATCGGCTTGTAGCGCTGCGCTTCAATATCATCCCACGTGTGGAAATCATCCAAAAAGCCGATGGTTTCATATCCCAGCTCCGGGTACTGCACCAGGTTGTTATAAAATCTTTTACCCAACGTACCGGCTCCTAGAATCAGGACGAACTGGCGGTTAAGACCCTTTTCGCGCAGGGACTTCAGCATTTTCTTCAGCACATAGCGGTACAGCATAATAGAAAGGACGTTAAAACCCATATATATCGCAAGGTATTGCCGGGATACGTCAATTTCCTTCAGGAAAAACATTAAGCCAAGCAGCATAAAGACAGCCATGATATGGACCTGGAAAATCTTAAGGAATTCATCGACGAAACGCTTCTTGCGCTTTGGCAGGTACAATGACAGGACAATCCCGATTAATACGGAGATCGCCCCATAGACAAAGCTCCAATACGCATAAGACTCTATAGGCAGTGTATTATACGATTCCAGTAGACCGCTTCGGAACTTAAACCACCAAGCTGCTAAAAAGGACAGTTGTATCACTAAAAAATCGGCAACCATATAGAGCTGTGTTAAAAACCTCTGGTTACGGCGAATCATAATCTCACCTCAGCATTCGATTCCGTTCTTGGACCCGCTTCTGCGGTACTTGTAAGAGTCTGCGCCGGGGACAGTGCGATCCGGGGACGGATGAGAGCATTGCGCACCAGTGAGAGCACGAACTTCACGCCCACTCCGGTATAGACCGCTCCATTTATCATACTGTTGTACCGCTTGCTATAATGCTTGCGGTGAAATAAAATCATCGCCCGATGAAACTCATAGACGATCTTGAACGGCCTGCGCCGCGCGCTGCCGCCCTTCAAATGTACGATGGATGTCTGCGGATAATAATAAATCCCCCAGCCGGCCTCTTTAATCCGGAAGCACCAGTCCAGATCCTCTCCGTACATAAAAAAGTCCTCATCCAATCCGCCCACCTGGTCAATCGTCTCCCGCCGCAGCAGCATAAACGCCCCGACCAGACAATCTACCGGATAATCCTGATCAGGATCAAGATAACCTAACTGATAGCCATTGAATCTCGGCCGGTCCGGGAACAGCTTGCTGAAGCCAAAGGCATAATAGAAGGAAGCAGATGGTGTAGGAAACCCCCGTTTGCAGGCCTTATCCAAAGAACCATCCGGCAAAATCACCTTGCAGCCCGAAGCGCCAAGATCCGGCCGGCTGTCCATAAAGGAGATCATTATCTGCAGCGTGTCCTTCCGCACTACCGTATCCGAATTCAGCAGCAGCACATACCGGCCTGAAGCGACCTCCATCCCCTGATTATTGGCACGGGCATACCCGACATTCTCAGAGTTGGCGATCAGCATCACACCGGGAAATTCCCGGCTAATCCGCTCAACCGAGTCATCCCGCGAGTTATTATCTATCAGAATAATTTCATAGACAAAATTAGATTCCGAATCATACACCGACCTCAGACAATCCATCGTCAGGCGGCATGTGTTGTAATTTAGCACAATAATACTGACATCTACACTCACTGCAATACTCTCCTGACAAATATAGTAATCTACCGACAACTATTATAACACAAAAACCTCCTTGATAGGCGTCGCCTGTTTGGGAGGTTTTTGTAGAGGTATCTGTTAAGAAACTATATATGCTAAACGCAAGATTGTACTATATAAACTGAACTTGTGACTTTTCTATTTTGGGATTAGTAGCTACTCCAGACAATGTTTGGTCTTCCTGGCCGCTAGCCGCCTCCAAACTTCCTGCTTGTCACTGCTGTTCACATTAACTTCTAAAATACTCTTCCATCTGCCTATTTATATACCGTGACTAGTCTTGCCGGCTCTAAGGCTCTTAACCTTCGCTTGAATATACTTCCGTTTTTCCTTTAGATTCCTTCTTTGTGCAAAAAATGAGCTCCAAGCTTTAATTAACTTTGGTTCTTTTAATAGCATGTATCCATGCGCTGCGACCTCGTAAGGCAGAGAATAGAGTAGGGTCGAAAACAACGTGTGCGCAGGCTCGTTTTTATAGATCATTTTATAACGGTTAATATAGGATATTCTCCGGATGAACATCGGCTTGCTGTCCCGGACCGACGTTTTCCAGCCCCGCTCATGGTAGCCGACCGCCTCTGCATCATAGTAAGCCAGCCAGCCAAATAGCTCTGCCCGCCATGCCACATCCACATCTTCCTTATACGCAAAAAAATCCGCATCAAAAAACTCGCCATTCACGCTGATATCCTCAATCATCCGCCGGGAATACATCGCAGCCGCACCAGACACTCCAAACACTATCCCTGATTCCGGCCACTGCGCAGCAGGCTCTCCCGCACCGCGGTCAAACGCCCGACGTGCCCTGTTCATCCTCAGTCCTGTACTGTCTACGAGGGAGTGGTCCGCTTTTAACAAAAGCTTGCCTGTGGCACTGCCAATCCGGGGATCGGCCTCCATCCTCGCGATCAGGAGGGAGATATAATCAGGTTCCAGCGTCAGATCCGGGTTAAGGACCAGCACATAATCTGTATCCGTAGCGGATATGGCTTGATTGTGAGCGGGGGCGAAGCCGGTGTTGGTGGGATTTTGCAAAAGAGTCATTAAAGCAAATGGTACACCCGGTTTCAGGGTCCCCTCCGCACCCGCCTCCTGCTGCTGAGATGAATGGGCTTGCGCGGCGGGTGTATCGCTGAACGCTCTCACCTTGCCCGCACAGCCATCTGCAGAGGCATTGTCTACGACGACGATCTGCTCTACGGGGTATTCCTGGGCATACACTGCCGCCAGACAATCCGCAATGTCATCGGCGCTGTTATAAGTAACGATATGTACGCTTACTGTTTTGTTGTTAATATAGTTATTCATAAGTATCCTCAGTATCCTCGAATTCCGGCTTCTAACATCCTCCTCATTATACCGAAAACACGAACAAGCGGCTACGCCGTCCTACGGGAGAATATCCCCTGATTCATTGCTACAACTCGGATGATATTTTTCATTCTCTGCGGGGGCCGAGCCTCTTCTTGAGTAATACATACGCCCACAAAAAACTCCCAACCCGCTAGTTGCGAGTCAGGAGCCTGCAGAATCATTTGTGATGGTAATTACTTCGTTCTAGCTTCAGTTACTTCAGCTCAAGCAAAAAGTCTCTCAGTCCTTCACGCCACGGACGTATATCCTGAAAGCCGTTCGTGCGGATGGCCAGGTGCTCCATTACCGAATAACGTGGACGCGGCGCCGGCCGTGGAAATTGCTCCGTCGCACATGGCTCCAGCTTTGCGGTGAACTTCAGCCCCAGGATATCCTCTGCTTCAGCGAAGATCGCCTGTGTGAACTCATACCACGTACAGGACTCCGTATTCGAGGCATGGTATACGCCATACTTCTCAGTCTGAATCAGCTCAAGCAGAAAATTGGCTAAATCAACGGTGTAAGTAGGTGAACCTTTTTGGTCATCTACTACCTGCAGCAGCGGCTTCTCCTGTCCCAGCTTCAGCATAGTTTTCACAAAGTTGTTGCCATACTTGCCATATACCCAGGAAGTACGCACAATGAAGAACTTGGAGGACAGAGACTGTACCAAGACTTCTCCGGCACGCTTTGACTTGCCGTAAATGCTCTGCGGATCTGTGTTGTCATACTCGTGATATGGCTTGGTGCCCATACCGTCAAAAACATAATCTGTACTGATGTACGCCAGCTTCGCCCCTGCCTTCTCAGCAGCAAGCGCCACATTCCGGCTTCCAGTGGCATTAATCAGGTAAGCAGCATCGATGTCTGTCTCAGCAACATCTACCGCAGTATGAGCGGCACAGTGAATGACAGCATCCGGTGCGAATCCACCAATGATCTCCACACATTGATCCAGATCAGTAATATCCATCTCCTGGCGGTCGCAGCCCAGAACCTCATGACCCTGTGCTTGAAGCAAAAGCACCAAATCCTGCCCCAACTGCCCGGCTGAGCCTGTAACAAGCACCTTCATCTTTGGCATTACAGAGAATCCCCCAGACGGCTGCCGTACTGGAGCTCAGCATATTTCTGGTATTCACCGGATTGTATGCGGGTCCACCATTCCTGGTTATTCAGATACCACTGAATCGTTTCCTTAATCCCCGTTTCAAAAGTGTGCTTAGGCTTCCAGCCCAGCTCTCTCGTGATTTTCGTTGGATCAATGCCATAGCGGCGGTCATGCCCAGGACGGTCCTGAACATAGGTAATCAGCGAATCTGGTTTGCCCAGCTCCTTCAGCACCGTGTTCACAATGTGCACATTCGTGCGCTCATTATTTCCGCCAATGTTGTACACCTCGCCATTCACACCTTCATGAATCACCAGATCAATTGCACTGCAATGGTCCTCAACATACAGCCAGTCGCGGATATTCATTCCATCACCGTAGACCGGCAGCGCCTGATCCGCCAGCGCCCGTGAAATCATCAGCGGAATCAGCTTCTCAGGGAACTGGTAGGGACCGTAGTTATTCGAGCAGCGGGTGATATTCACTGGCAGACCAAAGGTCTCATGATAAGCACGCACCAGCAGATCCCCGCCCGCCTTGCTGGCGGAATATGGACTGTTCGGAGTAAGCGGCGTTTCTTCCGTGAACAGGCCCGTCGCACCAAGCGTTCCATATACTTCATCCGTGGATACCTGGACAAACTTGGTAACGCTATATTTTTTCGCCGCATCCAAAAGCACTTGCGTCCCCAGTACATTCGTCTTCACAAACACATCCGGCTCCAAAATACTCCGGTCCACATGCGACTCCGCCGCAAAGTTGACCACCACATCAACACCTTGGCTGAACAGCGCATCCATCGCCTGTACATCAGTAATATCAGCCTTGGCAAAAGTATAATTCGGATGATTCTCAATCGACTTCAAATTCTCCAGATTGCCTGCATACGTCAAAGCATCCACATTCAAAATTTGGTAATCCGGGTGCTGCTGCAGCATGTAAATTACAAAGTTGCTGCCGATGAAGCCGGCTCCGCCGGTAACTAGCAGTTTCATGTGTGTACCCACCTTTTATTCATTGAAATATAATGCCCATAGTATCGCTATATTAATAAATGGGCTTGGTGTCCATTACTGTTCAAAATTCAGTTCCGCATCCTTCAACAGCGGATGACGCTGATCTTTATCCGACAACACCGGACCAGACGCCGGCCAATCAATGCCAAGCGCCGGATCACTCCATAATATGCCGCGGTCATTCTCAGGGGAATAATATTCGTCCACTTTGTATAAGACTTGGGTGGGGATCCAGAATCCCAACAATAAATTATAAATTTATTTTGTTATAAAAATATACATGCAAAGTTAGTATATCAATGAAATGCAGGATACACCAGAGCTTAAAAGAAAAATTATTTTTTAGTAATAAATTGCTTTATCCATCACGTTCAATTTATAACATTTACCAAACCATTTAACTTGTCAAATAAAGGAGGCCAAAGTAAGATTAAATAGAATGAGGAATAGACTTAAAATACAAGTAAATAGAATAATAATATTAGTTTTCATTAAAGAAATTTATTTCACTTCATAATTCTTATTTGATCATAGCTTTTAACGATCCCTTCTACACTTCCTATTTTACGGATGGTCTTATAAAGTTTATTGCTAAGGAAGGGTGACCAGCATCTATTGAAAACCAATATACCGAAAATCACTATAATACTATATTCAATTATACAATTACATTTAGTTGAATGTTAATATATACTTAGCAAGCAATATCTGAATAGGAAGAGAAGGAGCGATAATCTTTTGGAAAGAAAAAGTGTTACACCAATTACTTTGGCACTCGTAATCCCCTGTTTTAATGAGGAGGATGTACTACCTGAAACTATTAAACGTCTAACGCTTATTTTAGATGAGTTAGTAAAATATAAAAATATCCATAGTGACAGCAAGATTATATTTGTAGATGATGGTAGTCGTGACAAAACGTGGGGTATTATTGAGGAAGCAAATATATTCAATAAGTATGTACAGGGACTGAAATTAGCTCGAAATGCTGGTCATCAGAACGCCCTTTTAGCTGGATTGAATTATGCAAAGGATTTTTCTGATTGTGTTATCTCTATAGATGCCGACCTTCAGGACGACCTAGCTGTAATCCCCAAATTCATTGAAGAGTTTAATAATGGGAATGATATCGTTTATGGTGTTAGAAGAGGTAGGTCAACCGATACTTTTTTTAAACGGACTACTGCCCAAGGCTTCTATAAGTTAATGAATTCTATGGGAGTTAACATTATCTATAACCATGCTGACTATCGATTAATGAGCAAGCGGGTTTTAGAACATTTAGGAGAGTTCAAAGAAGTCAACCTCTTTTTAAGAGGACTCATTCCGCTTATTGGTTATAAATCTACTGAAGTATATTACGATCGAAATGAACGGTTTGCCGGAGAATCTAAATATCCTTTAAAGAAAATGTTAGCATTTGCGTTTGATGGAATAACCTCTTTTAGTGTAACTCCAATTCGTCTAATTTCTGCTATAGGCTTTTTAATGTTTCTTTTTAGTTTTTTTATGGCCATTTATATTTTAATCAATAAGTTTTTGGGCCATACGTCTTCTGGTTGGTCTTCATTAATGATATCTATATGGTTTATAGGTGGTATTCAGCTTGTTGCTTTAGGCTTTATAGGTGAGTATATAGGAAAAATTTACAGAGAAGTAAAGGCTCGTCCTAAGTATTTTATTGAGAAGTCTACTCTTAATTTGCCGGATCAAAGAAACAAAGAAATAAAGGAACTTGTAGGCACAACAAACTAATATTTTTTAAAAGACTCCCATTCTTAGGAAAGGGAGTCTTTTAAAAGTTAACAGTTTTTTGGGGAATTCTTAAAAAATAAGTTCAATATTTTTAATATTTAGTACTGAATTATCTGGAGGATCAATTCTAACTGCACTAATCTCTGTGATTGCATCTGGGATTGTACAGTATATAACATTTTCACCAGACCGAATATTTTGAGTTCCGCTTAACACTTCACTATATTCTCCATTGGGTGGAAGTAAAAAAAGTTGCAGGTTTCCTTCAATATCAGAACTGAATTCTATTTTCACGAATTTATACGACTGATTTTGGGCATGTGGTGCAGTAGGAAAGGAAAAGTAAGGATCCTCGCCTCTAGAGAAAGCACCAAGTGTTCCAGTTGTCTTCTTTGCTAATTCAACATTATGTGTGTCAAAGTTCACAGAGCTTATTGCTAGTTTATTAGACTTATATTTCTCACCAAACGGTTGTATTTCTGAAATTTTCAATAGAGGTTTTCCTGTGCTACCCGAAAAATTAACTATTATCATATCCTCTTTTAAAGCGATAGATCCCTTATGTGGCCACATCGGCATAGAGGCAGCTATCTGCTTAGCCCTCTCCTTCTGCACCTCGCTTGGAGATATGTACATATAACCCAATGATTGCATGAAGTCTCCAATTCTGAGTTGATTTCCCCCATCCCACTCAAAAAAAGAATATCCCAGTACTTCTTGTTTAATGATTCCATTCCTTATTTCTTGCTCATGTTTGCCCACATACACAACAGGAAATGGGGGGGTTTCTCCTAAATCCATATTTGTGATTGCATACCCAATTTGATTAGCAAGTTTCACATCATCTTCATACCTTTGGTAATCACTATAAAATAATTGTGCGATAGAGTTTGCTTGGTAGAAAGAGATTATACATATTACAAAAATTATAAACATTCGATATTGAACTTTTCTAACAAGCATAAACAAAAATAAACATGCAGAAGATGTAAATAAAGGCCAAACAAGGTTTCCTCTTACTGGAACAGGAGATCCCGAAATAAAGTAGATTAAGAAGGGAATCAAGCAATAACCAATTAAAGTGAAAACGAGAATGCCAGCATTTCCTCTGTCCTTATTTATCAAAAACTTAACCAAGAAATAAGCAATTAAAAAAAGACTAATAAACATACTTGGTAAAAGCATTTTCGAACCATAAATCAGTTCTCCACTCAACAATTTTGAAAACGAGGATAATAAACCTAGAATTATTTCACTGGTAGGTTTCTTACCCCACATTATGAAGTTTTCTATATATCCCGAAGAGGGTATAAAGAGTTGAACAATTTTATCTGCAATTTTATATAATGCTAAACTCACTCCTGAAACCAGTGTTATTTTAACCAAAATATAGAAATACAACTTAAGATTTAATTTAGTTTTTGATTCTTCTAAGTGTAATATATATATAATTAGTTGTATGAAACACCCGATGATAAATACAGACAGAAAAGCTTGGTATATGGAGGTTGCGAATGAAACAAAAATTACTCCAAGCAGTAAAAATAATTTACTATTATTAGAAGAGATCGCCCATCTAGAAATAAAAATTGATGCGAGAGCAATAATTATCCAGCCTATGCCTAATTCAAAACTCATCATCGAAAAACCAATATTCTCGCTTAGAGCCGGAAAAGTGAGAAAAAGCAGAATAACTATACTGCCAGGAATATATTTTCCCTCTTTTCGAGGAGTTATGCTAGAAAAAGAATATGCCCATAATATTCCGGATAAAGAAAATAATGACACAGCTAGAAATGTACTAGTTATAGAATTTGTATTCCAAAAGTTAAAAAGTGTTTTTAAGATATCTATGCCAAACCGCCCTTGATTGCTCCAATTGTACTGATCACCAAGGGTCAAAGCAATCTCTTCGTCAATCGATAGTGTAAAATGTGTCATAGAAAACCCATAAGCAAATAATGAAACAAAAACAGATATATAAACAAGAAACATGTTGTTCTTGAAAAAATGTAATATAGAAAAAAGTTCCTCTCTCATCGGACTATTTCCCGTCTTTATTTCATTCATCATTTAACTCCTTAGTGATTCATTTTATATTTGTGAATATTAAATATTCTATACAAAAATTCAGTATCCTAACATTATCTATTCCTCACTACTGGTTCTCCAATAGAAAAATCCTCTTTAATCCTTGTCAAGTGAGGACTGTAGGCAGGATCATTCTCTAATAAGTGAGACCATTTTTTCTTCATAAAATTAATCTCTTTTAAAAAACGCTCCTGCTTCTCTGGAGTATCCTCATGTCCTCTACTTTTTGATTCATAATGGTATAGTTTAACATGAGGTAACCAAAGATTTCTATATCCAGCGCTCCATACTTTTAGACAAAAATCCACGTCGTTAAAAGCTACTTGTAAGTCCTCTTCTAAGCCACCTACTGCAAGGAAGATATCTTTTTTTATCATTAAACACGCAGCAGTAACAGCCGTATAATTTGAAACGATTTTCAACCTGCGAAAGTAACCCGTATGTTCTGACGGGAAATATTTATGACTATGACCCGCAACGCCACCAATTCCCAGTATTACACCACCATGCTGTAATGTATTATCTGGATAGTACAGACAAGCTCCAACCGCTCCTATCTGAGGACGAATGGCTTGTCCTACCATTTCATCCAGCCACTCTTCTGTAATGATTTCAACATCATTGTTCAATAATAGCAATAAATCACCATCAGCCTTGGAAACACCAAAGTTATTCAAACTAGAATAATTAAAGGGGATGTCTAAAACAAACATTTTAAATCTCTCTTTTTCCAAGTCGGTCCAATATCGATACAACTCATGTACTGCCGGATCATTACTTCCGTTATCGATAATAATAATCTCAAAGTTTGAATACTTCGTTTTATTAAAAATAGAGTCTATACAATTCTTTACTATTTCGAAATTATTTTTTGAAGGAATAATAATAGAAACCTTAGGATTTCCTGTTGGTTTAAATCTTGTTAGATATACATTTGAATGATCATCAATAGACTCCACTTCGGCATCATACCCTCTTCTCTCTATCGCATCCTGCACAGCTTTTAGTCCAGCCATATGAGTATAATCTTTAGAAGAGCCACTGGAGGCCGTCGAACTTTGAATCGCCCGCCAATGATAGAGAATTTTAGGAATATGATAAATATTACTTGTGAGCTCTGAAATTCTTAACATAAGGTCAAAATCTTGACTCCCCTCATAACCGACGCGAAATCCCCCCACTTGGTCTACCAAACTTTTACGATAAAGTGATAGGTGGCAAGTATACATTTGGGATAACAATAAGTCGGGGGACCAATCCGGCTTAAAAAAGGGATCAAAACGATCGCCTTTTACAGAGAGTTTATCTTCATCGCTATAAATTATATCTGCTTCAGGGAAGCTGTTTAGTAATAATACATTTTCATACAATGCATTTAATGCTAGTTCATCATCATGATCAAGCAGAGCAATATACTCTCCTTCTGCTATTTCAAGAGCAGAGTTTGATGATTTTGAGATATGACCATTTTCATTTCTGAAAATCACTTTGATTCGCGGATCAAGTTCAACATACTCTTCTAGCACTCTCTTAATATATGTCTTGGTAGATGCATCATCAGAAATACACAATTCCCAATTAGGATAATACTGATCAATAACTGAATCAACACATTTTCTTAACCAAATTTCGTCAACATTATATACTGGGACAATGACAGATATTAATGGTTTGTAACTCAACGATTTAATTCTTTCTTTTATAACTAGCACATCTTTATCATTTAAGGCGTTATTTTCAATCCATACTTTGTAGTCATCCACACTACTACTATATTGACCAATGTTTTGTTTAGCAATTACCCATAACGCTTTCATACCTCGAATTCTATAAATCTTAATTGCTTTTCTCAATATATCTCCAGACTGTCTTACACTCAGCCCCCTTTGCGAACTATATTTCTTTATGGCACTTATAAAAACGGAAAGTCTGCTTACTTTACGAATTTTCAAATTTCCGAATGTAAAATTCACTTCTTTTTCACCAGGATCTATTCTGATTTTTTTAGTATCGTCAGCAATATAGATTAATAATTTTTTTTTATTTTTCCCTTCTGAAATCTCTCCAATTACAGCACTTCTATCCTCACTGAACCCATCCCCATTATCCCAGTAAATCTTAAGCGGGATATTCTCCTCAGAGACAGACTCCCAAAACAATTCATTCCAACCGCTAATAACAGTACCCTCCACAATAAAATAAGGGTCTGACCCCACCGAGGACCACTGCTTTTTATTACCAAACAAGTCATTTGTGGGTATCAAGTTCAATTTACTTCTAAATCCAAATGTACCGATTATTAAGTAAAAGAATTTTTTTATGCTATAAAACAAAAAGTGCACCTACTTTCTTATTATTCCCCAGTTTTATTTCCCGAAAATTTTTTTGAGCTTTGTTAAGTATATCCAACCCTTGGACGAATAAATAGCATTTAGTTCATTATTATAATTTTCATTGGATTGTTGTATCTTAATCAGTTTCTGATGTAATTCTTCTGTCTTTTCTTGATATAAAATATTAGAACGCTCGTAATTATTAATTGTAGACATCAGATCTTTATTTTCACTTTCTAATATATCTATACGTTTTGAAGATTGTTCACTGATTAGTTGCATTTCCCCCTCAATATTCTCTTCTTTTTCTTTGGCTTCCTTTAATAGTTCTCTTACTGCATGTATCTCCTTCATATTAGCCTCATCTTTTAATTTAGCTTTCGCCAATTGCTTATCAAAATGTCCTATTGCAGAAATAAGAGCCTCTTCTTTTGATAAAGAAATAAGATCGAAACTTAAACTTTTCACGGATAATTGTGAAGCAAAATTCAATATAACAAATGGGTCGTCGTTAAAAAAAACAAATGTATCTTCAAATCTCAAATTCCAGTTTCCATTCATTGAGAATTCTTCCATAGAAATAAGATCACCATGGGTAGCCGTTAAACGAATGTTATTAATTTCGAATGTCCCCGTATAATTTGAAGGATCTATTCGTAGCGCTTTGATCATACCAGGCTCAAATTCTATATTAATATGCTGTCTATTATTTTGCAGTTCAACTTTAATACTGTTTAATTCTGAGTAACCATTTCCTTCATCCATAAAAATCTGCACAAAATCTTTTGGCGCATTATCATCCTCACTAATATTAAGATTAGCTAGCACATAAAAACGTTCTTCTAAAATCTCCAGCATAAAAGAATGCTGTTTTCTGAGTTGCTCATTCGTTTCAATTGAGGGGAGTGAGATTAAATCTCTTTTTGTAGTGCCAATACAAATCTTCCTATACGAATTGTCCACAAAATCATTATCGAACATGTATTGATTATAGAATCTATCTATTTCATTTCTGTATATACCTAATCTGGAATTTTGTGCAGCAATAAAATGGATTGTCATCATTTTTTCCCATATTTCCAAACTCCCGTGGCTCATTATCGTATAGTTGATGCCTCTCGAATCCAAATAAGCTGAAAGTTTTTTCAAATCTGGCAATCCATTAACCATATGTTCTTCCAACCAGATGAAATCCTTATTGAAAATAGACTTGTAAACAGCATTTACTCTTCTTTCTGCTTCAACAACTTCACTTGAATGAAAAGGGGCAGTAATCACAAAAAATTCAGAACTCACTCTGTGAATTTCACTTATAAACTTCTCTCGATTTTCTTCAGCAATATGCTCAAACACATCCAGTGCAACAACAATATCATAATATCCATCTGAAAAACCCATTGCTGTTGCATCCCCTAAAATATACTTAGGATTGTCCTTTAAACTATCTGGCAGTTGGATATCAAGATAAGTTATTTGATCAAGTGGCAAAAATTTCTCCAAATTCTGATGTTCATTAGCTCCTACTTCTAAAATGTTGAATGTCTGACCACTACTTCTCAAAGAGTTAATTATATTTGTAACGTTGTTATACCGTTGATATTGATCAAAGAGAATATCAATCATTTGAGCACCTCCCAGTTATGCTTAATGTATACTAACCCTTCGGAAAAATACTTATTGGTGATAACAAAAGATACTGCATTTTCTTTATAATGAATATTAACAATTCCTTCGTTGTTAAAAAGTCCTACATCTAAACAAAATGTACCCCCAAGTAGAGGGAGTTGAGGTATACAATAATTCACTTTATGTCTGCCCAATCTATTTGGTATAGAAACTTTTTCCAAAAATGTATTAGGACCAAATATATAATCACGGTTCGGAGTATAAATAGCCGCACCTAATAATAAATCTTCTATTATCTCTTCGTAGATCTCATATTCTATCTCTACTATTACTTCTTCAAATGTCCTAAATGAAGTTTTATTAATTTTAACATCCGTGATAAGTCCTAACACATCTGGATTCGCGGGCAAAACAAAATCCGAATCCATTTGAAGAACAGCCTCTGGTAATTGATTTTCAATTTCCCTTTCCGCTATTTCCACATCGTTTCTCATGAAGTCTTCGTATAAGTCTACGATTTCACTAGAGTCGCCTTGAGCTGCAACCTTTCCATCTTTAATCCAAACAGCTTTATTACAAAATCTTTTAACTTGTTCAGATGCATGCGATACAAACAGTATAGTTGTTCCACTTTTTTTCAATTCTTTCATTTTATCTATACATTTTGTCTGAAACCTGGTATCTCCTACAGCTAATGCTTCGTCAACTATTAATATATCAGGTTCAACGTTTATAGAAACTGCAAATGCCAGTCTTGCAAACATCCCGCTGGAGTAGAGCTTGACTGGCTGATCAATAAAATTACCTATATCTGCAAACTCTATAACTGAATCTATTTTTTCTTCCATTTTCTCTCTGCTATATCCCATCATAAGTCCATTTAGGTAAATATTTTCTTTACCTGTATATTCAGGGTTAAATCCTGCTCCTAACTCTAGAATAGCTGATATTTTACCGTCAATATTTACGGTCCCGCTGGTAGGAGTTAACACCCCTGTAATTATCTTTAATAAAGTAGATTTGCCTGATCCATTCCTCCCTAATATCCCAATGGCATCTCCCTTTTCCACAGAAAGTGTTATTCCATTTAACGCAACAAATTCTTTATGATAGTTTTTTTTAAAAGGATGTATTGCTTCTTTAAATCGATCTGCAGGTTTATTGTAAAGTTTATAACTCTTAACTATATTATTAATTTCAATTATTCTGTCCATTAATTAACACTCCTATAGCACATCAGAAAAATGCGGTTTTAGTTTCTTAAATGTTTTAAGACCTACAGTAAACATCACGAGACAAAACAACCAGAAGTAAGCCGTCTGATATGGACGATTGAAAAACAAAATATGATCGACCAAAGAGTCTCTATAACCCTGGACGATATAATACATTGGATTCAGTTTGAAAATTCTAGCCCAAGTGTCAGAGAGCATACTTACAGACCATCCAATAGGCGTAAACCAAAACCCCATTTGAAGTATAACCGCAATAATTTGATTCAAGTCTCTAAAGAATAGAAAAATAGCTGAAGTAAAAAAAGATATAGAAACAGCAAGTACAACTAAACATACCAAATAGTATAATAATTGAAAACTAAATAACGTTGGGAAACGGCCATAACCCGCATACACGATAAAGATAAAAACAATAAAAAATAATTGAACAAAAAACGCAGACATTATTTTGACAAGAGGTAATAATTCGATCTTAAATACTACTTTTTTCACAAGATAGCTGTATTCAGTAAATACATTCGTTGCACTCGAAAGAGCGTCGGAGAAGAAAAACCATGGAATGATACCCGCGATAAACCAGATAATAAATGGAACATCCCCAACATCACCATTTCGGAGTCCAATCTGAAATACGAACCAGTAGGTGGCTATAGTCAACAAAGGGTTAATGAATCCCCATAAAATACCTAGATAAGAAGAAGCATATTTTGTTTTGAAGTCGTTTTTCGCTAAATTTAATATTAACTCTCTATTCCTCATAAAATCTTTTATTAATCGTAATGAATCTTTGATATATCTGAGTATAAAATAAACGGAAATTGCAGTTAAAAAAGCCAGAGTTAAAGCAGTTCCATTAAAGCTCCATTTAGATTTCAATTGGGCTTCTTGTATGAATTTATTTGCATCAAAAAATAGAAATGGATCATTGCCAGTTGATTGTAACGAAATTCGTGCCACTTTATCGTCAATAATCTTCATTGACAATTGATTGAACGTTGGATTAGCCTTATCCAAATTTACCTTTACATCCGTATTTCTGCGAATAAAAATCTCTTTAATATCAACCTGATTTTTTGCGCTACCAGTATCAAGTCTAATATAACGGCTCTGTTCAGGAATCAGAAATTTTAAATTTTTCCAACTTTGAGTATTGTTGTAACTTATAGTACTGGAATTCTCTTCTTTCCATTCATTATTAGTGTTTGAAAAAAAGAGTTGGAACTTGATAGGAACGTCCGCTCTTACTTTCATTTGAACATACGTCTTGACGTTTTCTTTAGAGTATAGGTTTATAAAGTGATAGGACATCATCAAAACAATAATTGAACAAATTAACAACAGAATGCGCTTTACTGCTTTCATTTTAGTACTTCTCCTAACTACTGATTAGTCTTAATTTAGTTATAACTTAGTATTAGACCACCAAGTCAAATAACATTCTTTCATTTTATTTTTATGTATTCAGCAATTCAAGTGGGATTAATTGACGAAATGGCTGATTCATTAATCAAACACATTCTAAATTATCCCCTCCTAATAACAAAAACAAGTTAATGTTATCACACAAAGCGATTGGTTTACAGTAGCTTGTCCCATAGCGTTTACAGATATGTAAAAATATCTTCGTAAAAATTCTATAAGGAACTTAAGATATAAAGACTTTTTCTGTTTGAGAACAGTATTACTGAGTAAAAATGGACAGGCTGCAATAATTCAGAGTAAAATGAGTATAGTTTTCTATAGCGACACCGTCCACATAAACAGCATCAGTCATTATATCATTACTCAGAATAAAGGGAGAGTTGGAATAAAACAATGAAGGGCATTATCTTAGCGGGTGGCAGTGGAACTAGACTGTACCCCTTAACCATGGTCACCAGCAAGCAGTTACTTCCAATTTACGACAAGCCTATGATTTATTATCCTTTGTCTACCTTAATGTTAGCAGGCATTAAAGAAATCCTTATTATCTCTACTCCCGAGGATACCCCTAGATTTTCCAATTTACTCGGGGATGGATCACAGTTTGGAATTACACTGGAATATATTATTCAACCTAACCCAGACGGTTTGGCACAAGCCTTTATTTTAGGTGAATCTTTCATTGGTGATGATTCGGTAGCAATGATTCTCGGAGACAATATTTATTATGGAAACGGAATTCGTAAAATGTTACAGCGTGCTTCCAGCAAGGATGCGGGCGCAACTGTATTCGGCTATCATGTACAAGATCCGGAGCGGTTTGGCGTGGTTGAGTTTAATGAGGAGGGCAAGGTACTCAGTGTAGAGGAGAAACCAAATAAGCCTAAATCAAACTATGCCGTGACAGGTTTATACTTTTACGATAATCGTGTAGTGGAAATCGCCAAAAACGTAAAGCCATCCATTCGTGGGGAACTTGAAATCACTTCAATAAATGAAGCCTATCTCGAACTTGGGGAGTTGGATGTTGAACTTCTTGGCCGCGGTTTCACTTGGCTAGATACGGGAACACATCAGAGTTTAGTTGACGCCACCAACTTTGTAAGAACGATAGAAGATCACCAAGGGATTAAGATTGCAGCCCTTGAAGAGATTGCATATATTAATGGATGGATCACTAAAGAACATCTATGGGATTGCGGGCAAAAATTGAGTAAAACGGGCTATGGGCAATATCTTATGAAAGTAGCCACTGGCAAGATTCAATACTAATTACAGAAAGTGTGAGAACAATGAAATTCACTGAAACTGAGTTGAAAGATGTGTGGGTAATCGAACCACAAGTTTTCGGAGATCACCGGGGTTGGTTTATGGAGACTTACAGTGAAACCAAGTTTAATGATCAAGGCATTTCGCTTAATTTTGTACAGGACAATCAATCCTTCTCGGAAACAAAAGGAACGCTTCGCGGACTACATTATCAGCTAAATCCAAAAGCACAAAGCAAGCTCGTCCGCTGCACTAAAGGAGCTATTTTTGATGTCGCTGTGGATATTCGCAAGGGGAGTCCTAACTATGGGCAATGGTTTGGCATCGAACTGTCCGCTGATAATAAAAAGCAGCTTCTTATCCCTAAGGGCTTCGCTCATGGTTTTATGACTTTAACCGAAAATGTAGAGGTACAGTATAAGTGTGATGAGCTGTATGCTCCAGAGTGTGACGGAGGAATTCTGTGGAACGATCCTTCGATAGGAATTAAGTGGCCTATTGAAGTTGTGCCAGTGTTATCCGCAAAAGATGAAACAGCACCGCTTTTAAAGGATGCAAATTTAAACTTCACATATTAATTACACTATATAAAATGCTATGATTTCCAATGAAATTGGCCTAAGAACTCATTGTTTCTAATGAAACAGTAAGTTTTTAGGCCAAATATATTTACAAGCTTATATGCATCTCTTTCTCTACATATTACCTAAGGTTAATATGTGGTCGTGCACCCTTCGCGTATGTTAAAATATCGACGTACCTACAAGAAAAGGAGATTAAAACGTGTCGAAACCAGTATACGGTAAAAATGCTGTACAGTCGAGAAATGTTGAAAAGATATCCAGCCCGGTGTGGGCGTTGGTTGTTGCTTTAATTGTGTTTTTAGTATGGACCCCATTTCAGGTTGGATTGTTTAATGGGCAGCAGATCGACTATGAAAAGCCGATTTATGTGTCTTCTCTGCTTAGCGGCCTGCTGCTGCTGGTCTGGATCGGCTTGTACTATAAGAAGTTCAAGCTGGAGGAACAGCGCGACGTGCTCGCTGTGGCTTCGCTGCTGCTGCCGATAACGTATGCTCTGTCGCTATTTGGCGCTGCTTCGCATTATATGGCGATGAACATTCTCTTTATTCAGAGTATGTATATTGCAGTATTCATTATAGCGTTATATTTGCTGAAGCAAAAGCAACTAAATGTTGTCATTCAAAATGCCGTATTGGCCATTGCGTATTTTATCGTGGGCTTTGGCTTGCTGAACTGGCTGGGCGCCTGGAAATTCGCCGGTGGACTGGTTGGCTGGTTCTCCGATACGGTGAGCGGCGGTAAATATTTGGATGCGGTTATGACCGACTCCAACGGACTGCGGCTGACCTCGATTTTTCAATATGCGAATACATATGCAGCTTTCCTGATGGCTTTTCTGTTCGTAGCTGTCTTTGCACTGGTTCGCTCCAAAAAATGGTACGGGACGCTGACTCACGGATTTATGCTCGTACCGATCATTGTTTCCTTGCTGCTGACCTTGTCCCGCGGGGGATTAGTTATGCTGCCTGTAGTCTTTGTATTGCTCCTGCTGTCTCTGAAGCCTGTGAAGCAGATTCTTTGGATTATTCATCTAGGTATTGCCGGCCTAGCCTCGCTTGCGATTGCAAGCCCGGTGACCAATCTTGGGACTGAACTGAGCACGGCCTTTACATCTTCCGCTGCTTTTAAAGGCTGGGCTTATCTGCTGGGTGCCTCCGCCATTGTTGCCGCGTGTGGGTGGGTAATCCAGCGTTTTGTGGCACCTTGGCTGCAAAATAAACTGGAGGGCTGGGAATCGCGCAAGCTTGCAGGGCTGTGGCTCCCCCTCCTCTCCGTTGTACTGGTCGCCGTAGTCGCATTTTTGCTGATCGGGACAAGTGCACGCTCTATTCTTCCCGCTAATATGGAGACACGGCTGGAGAATATTAACTTCAAGCAGCACAGTGTACTGGAACGTATTACTTTTTATAAAGATGCTATGAAAGTCGTAAAAGATTATCCCATTATTGGTGCCGGGGGTGGAGGCTGGGCTTCGCTCTATGAGCACTACCAGGACTATCCGTATACAAGCCGCCAGGCGCATAATTTCTTCCTGCAATATTTGATCGAAGTCGGAATTGTCGGATTTGTTGTCTTCATGGGCTTTATCGGCTACATTTTCTATAAATACATTCGTGGTTACCTTAAACGGGACAAAGATGAATTTGATAATGGATTTATTTTCTACATCATTGCTTTGTCGGTTCTTGTTCACAGCATACTGGACTTTAATCTCAGTTACGCCTTTATGGGAATTCTGGTGTTTATCGGCCTTGCCGGAATGGGGGCCGCCATGGACAGCAAACCGCTGCGCCGGAACTGGAATAAGCCAGGTATACGTTACAGTTACCTTGCAGTCCTGGCTATCGGTATCATCTTCATGTTCTTCCTGTCGGTCAGTGCGGTCGGCTCAAGCAATTCTGTAATGAAAGCCAAGCGGCTGATCGGTGTCAGCCAGTCCTATGAGGAGCTCAAGGCACCTTTGATGGCAACTCTAAAAGGCCGCCCTTACCATCCGGAAGCAGCGGCATATCTCGCTTCTATGGATCATCAGGTTTTTAATCAAACTAAAGATGAGCAGTACTTGAACGAAGCGTTCAGCGTACTGAAACGTGCGCTCAAGGACGAACCAAATAATAAAATTTTGCTCACTCTACTCGCTTCCTCGTATGATTTGAAGGGTCAAAATGATCTAGCATTCGCTGTCTATCGTGATAACGCAGATAAGTTCAATTGGGACATTGAATGGTACGAATCTCTGATCAGCCGCTCCCAGGCGTTAGCACGTGCGGCAAATGCCGAAAAAGATGAAGCCAAAAAGCAGGAGTACCTGACCACTGGTCTGGATGCCTATAAACATGTAACGGATGGTGTAGAACATCTGAAAACTCTGCCTCCAGAGCAGCTGCAGGGCCGGCCGTTCTCGGTGACACCAACGATTGCCCTGAACGCCGGTAAAATGCAGCAGATGGCCGGACAAAATGAGGAGGCCGCTGCAACCCTCAAGCTTGGACTTGGTGATGCTTATGCGGATGTCGTAAACAGTGGAACCCTATGGGATACAAACTGGTACAGCTCGCTCATTGCCCGCTCTTATGATCTGGCTCAGCAGGCCTTTACCCAGCAGGATGCCAACAGTAAAACAACTTACCTTAATGTCGGTCTTAGCGCTTATAATCAGGTGCAGGCTGACTTACAGGTCCAATCGCTTGCCATTCCTCCGGCAATTGCGCTGAACGCAGGCAGAATCCAGCTGATGTCCGGCCAGATGCAAGCCGCTTCAGAGACCTTAAAGCTTGGCCTGAGCGAAGATTATAAGGATGCCACTAACCGTGAGATGGCCCGCTGGTATCTGGCAGCCCTGAAAAAGGCTGGTGCTGCTCAGGATCAGGCAGTTTATGACAAGCTGATTGCCGCAGATCCTGCGGAAGCTGCTCAAATTGATAGTATTGTAAATACTCAGTACCAATAAATAGGATGGTAAACAAAAAACGGTGTCGTCCTCTGAAGGATGGCACCGTTTTGCGAGAGATAAGGAATATATGATTACATCCGTGCAGTGATTCAATGGCTGGTAAAAAAGAGCGCCTTGCTGACTGTGTTCAGCAGGGCGCTCTTTTATGGCTCGCATTACCTTAGCTACTTCGGCACTTTCTGCGTTTCGCTGTTGATCACCTCTTTGAGGTAGTCAAGCAGGCCTTCCTTGAGTTCCTCATGCTGCAGGGCATAATGAATGGTCGTCTGGATAAAGCCCATTTTCTCGCCGACGTCATGGCGTTTGCCTTCGAAATCATAAGCAATAATGCGTTCCACTTCACTTAAGCGCGAGATGGCATCGGTCAGCTGAATTTCCCCGCCAACGCCTACCTGTTGTTCCTCCAGCATATCAAAAATACGCGGGGTCAGAATATACCGCCCCAGGATCGCGAGGTTGGACGGCGCTTCCTCTCTCTTTGGCTTCTCTACCAGCCGGTTGGCCTTATATACCCGCTCAGCCAGTTCCGTACCATCTACCAGACCGTAGCGGGAGACTTCCTCCCAAGGCACCTGCTGGACTCCGACAATAGACGACTTGTATTGGTCGTATATTTCAATCATCTGCTTAAGACATGGCTTATCTGCTTGGACAATATCATCCCCTAGCAGTACAGCAAAAGGCTCATTGCCGATGAATTTACGGGCACACCAGATCGCGTGTCCCAGACCTCTTGGTTCCTTTTGGCGGATGTAGTGGATGTCGGCCATTTCGGAGGATTTGCGCACAGACTCCAGGAGCTCCCATTTCTGCTTCTCCGCCAGATTAAATTCCAGCTCAAAGGAATTGTCGAAATGGTCTTCGATCGCCCGTTTGCCTTTCCCCGTTACGATGATGATATCCTCAATGCCGGAAGCAACGGCCTCCTCAACAATATATTGGATGGTAGGCTTGTCTACGATCGGGAGCATTTCTTTGGGCATGGCTTTGGTAGCAGGCAGAAAGCGTGTACCCAAACCAGCCGCGGGTATAATAGCCTTACGGATCTTCATGACAGGACTCCTTCAATAATCTTCTCTCATTTTCATTCTAGCACTAAAGGAAAATGGTATATTTACTTTAATTATAGCAGTTTTAGTTTGATTTTGGCAGTAAGGTTATTGGAGAAAGCATTCCTATATTACGAAAAAGAGCCAGTGAACTGAGAGCTTGTTTATAATCTCTTCAGTACACTGGCTTGAATAATTTGGGTTTAGCTATAGGCAACCTAGAAACTGAACCTGAGATTGTTCAATTCGGGCTCAGACGCATCTGCAGGATGAAAATCCGAACCTCCGGCTGCTATAGCGTTGTGGTCTGATTGGAACTTTACCGCAGAAGCAGGATACAGCTTACTGATGGGGATATTATCCAATACGGTTTCCGGCTTACTTTGCATTTACCAGTTGTCCGCGAGTCACTCCAAGCTGGTTGGTGGCCTTCAGGCTTTTCCATACCTGCGTCCCGGAAATCTCTCCGCGTAGTGCACGGCTGTAAAGGCTAATGACCTCTGCGACCTGTTCCGGGGTTTCTTCCAAAAACTCGACGCGGAATGAGCCCACGCCCAGCTCCCGGAAGTTGTTGAGGTATTCCGCGCCAGACTGTTCGACCGCGTTGTAGACGGTATTGCGGCAGCCTTCGTCTACACGGACAGGGTGAGCCATTCCGATACGGTCCTGCAGGGACGCGCGCTGCTCCTCGCAGGGGCGACCGCAGTTCGTATAATCTGTGCCTTCGCTCATGAAGGTGCAGTAGACGCAGTGTTCTGTGTGGAACATCGGCAGATGCTGATGAATCACGACCTCTATACGCGAGGTATCGCTGTGCTCCAGCAGATCGACCATCTGCTGGATGTTCAGGTCGTAGGACGGTGTAATTCTGTCACAACCCGCTTCCAGGAACAGATCCACTGCCCGGTGGTTCGCGATATTCAGAGAGAAGTCGCCGATCAGGCGCGGATGCACGGCATCCGGCTGCTCCATGCGGCGCTTCAGGTAGTAATAGAGCGCACCTGTATTACGCACCAGGACAGCATCCGGCTGCAGGCGCAGGATGTTGGCATGGTAGCCGTTCTCGCCGGGCATATGGATGCGCGGCGTGGCCAGCGCTATGCTGGCCCCCGCAGCCCGTACAGCGTCCACCGCTGCCGGGAACTGCTTGATGAATTCGAAGTCGGCGTAAATGTTCGTTACGCCGGCTTCGAGGGCAGCCTGCACCTGCGGCAGGCTGCGGCACAGCGCGGTAAGCTCCGCTTCACCGCGCGGCCCTGCGGCGCCCCTGCGGGAGGCGCCGCCGTAGACCTCTACCTCCCGTTTTACGTAGACGGGAGGTTTGGGGCGCTCGCCCGCAAGCAGCTCCACCGCCTGGCGGCGGATGCTGTTCAACTCGCGCATAGGCACGATCACGTCGCCTTCCAGATGCGACTCCAGGGCCTCCAGCTGGAACACGGTCCCGCCCAGGCGGCCGAATTGCTCCTCCAGCAGGGCGGCATCCATCGGACGCTTCTGCGCGGTTTCCAGCAGCAGCTCCGAATCCACACGGACGGTGACGTTCTTCTGAACATCCGTCCACCAGGTGGCCAGCGGCTCACCGGCGCGGCCCGCTACCTTCACCTGCACCGGGAAGACCCGGTAGGGCTTCTCGGTCTCGTAGGTCTGGCGCAGCGCCTTGTCCAGCGCCGGGTCATTGGTCTTCCAGATGCGGTCGCCGACATGCAGGCGGCGCAGGTCTACATCACTCCGGCCGGGCACAATGTCGATGATCCAGCCTTCTCCGGCCTCGCCCTCAAGCTTCACACCTTTGCGGCGCAGATCGTAGACGCGGCCGCCTTCTTCCCTCTTCGTCGGATCGCCGGCATCAAATACAATGCCGTCCCCGCGCTTCAGCGGAGCATGAATACGGCATACGACACCATCGCGCAAAATCTGTTCGACGGTCCCCATATAGACTCCCCGGCTTTTCGGGAAAGTGCCGTCAACCAGCTTTTTATTATTCGTCCCTTCGAGGAACCCGTGCGTGAAGCCGCGGGAAAAGCTCTGCTGCAGCTCGCGGATATCTTCCTTAGAGGTCGGCGACCAGTTCCCGTCAAAATACCGGTCAATCGCCTTACGGTACTTGCCAACCACGTTAGCTACATATTCCGGACTTTTGAGGCGGCCTTCAATTTTGAAGGAAGTTACCCCCGCCTCGATCAGCTCCGGCATCAGGTCAATCGCCGCCAGATCCTTAGGGGACAGGAGATAGGTGACATCGCCCATCGGCTTGACTTCACCATCCACCATCAGGTCATACGGCAGACGGCAGGCCTGCGCACATTCCCCCCGGTTGGCGGAGCGTCCGCCCCACATTTCCGAGGTCAGACACTGGCCAGAATAGGAGACACACAACGCGCCATGCACAAAAACCTCCATCGGCAGCCGTGCCTGCTCTCCGATCGTACGGATCTGCTTCAGGTTATTCTCGCGGCCAAGCACTACGCGCTCCAGCCCCCAAGGCTTCGTGAACTCCACTGCTTCCGGTGAAGTAATCGTCATTTGCGTAGAACCGTGGATCGGGAAGTCCGGCGAGATCTCACGGATCATTTTAACCAGCCCCAAATCCTGGACTATCACTCCATCCACACCCGCATCCACACAGGCGTCGATTAGCTCCTTAGCCTCTGCCAGCTCATTTTCAAACACCAGTATATTAAAGGTCAGGAACCCCTTCACACCATAGCTGTGCAGAAACGCCATAATCTCCGGCAGCTCGTCCATGCGGAAATTGTTCGCTCTCGCCCGCGCATTAAACTTCTCTACGCCAAAAAAGACAGCGTCCGCCCCGTTCGCCACCGCCGCACGCATGCAGTCCCAGTCACCTGCCGGAGCCAGCAGCTCCACGTCTTCTCTGCGTATTCCTTGCTCGTTCATTTATATCCTCCCAAACCGCCTTGCCGGCGGGTCATTTACAGCTTTATAACTTATTAATTGTATCAAATATCACATCTGCGCGCCATTGATTTGCCAAGATTTATATGGATCACTGTGCCAAATCGGCCGGACACCGGATTGTGGACACTATGCCTCAGGATATTTAGGAGGGGGTTATAAGTGTTGTATAAAATGCAGCAATTCAGCAGATTTCGGACCTTAAAATAAGGATTGTTGTATAAAAGACATTATTTATCTGGATTCATTGTAAGTAGCAGGATAATATCTTGTATTTCATGCAACAATCTATTAAAGACAACCTAATTTAACAGTCAAAGTTGTAAAACATGCAATATTTTATAAGAGTTCTCTACGACCACACCTCTGGAAAATCCTCAACCGGCTCATAGTAGCAAATATACGTATTTTTAAGCACCGGGCGCAGCATTCCTTTATCGGCCATCCCTTGCAGCCATTTTCGCGCCGTCCGAAAGTTCACATGATATTGGATCATGATATCTTTGGGACGAATCCCCTTCCCTGTGCACCAAGCCATTCTTAGCACTTCTCTTTCCAGTGGAGAGGTTGAAGACCCGGATGCGTTTCTGATTAATGTAGGTCCGATGACCATTTGCAGCAGCATGCGGCAAACTTCTGGACGCTTTTGTACATCGTCGAAGGAAAAGTGGATAATTCTCCATCCCATGCATGCAAGAAATGTATCCCGGTTCAAAGAATAACTGAACTTCTCTCTGTCCATGTCTTTAACATGACTCTGATAACCGTCACATTCCAGTCCGAATTTCCCGTAAGGCGGAAGGAATGCAAAATCGAGAAATTGTGATTTTCGGTTCCAATCGTACACCTCATACTCTGGATGCAGATGATCCAGGTTCCCGAACAACGGCCACCACATTTTGCAGCAGTAACTTCTCTGCATACTGGTGCCCTCTAGCCAGACGCCCCCGCCGTTCACCTGTTCGTACGCTTAAATGGCGCTCTATAAACGCTTCATGCTCTTTTTCAAAAACCCCGCCCAATCGTATCTCCTCCTTTATAGCAAAAAAAGAACGCCCCAAACTGCCAAAAATGGCAATGGGACGTTCTTCGTCTGGCCCTATTATACATCTGCACAGAGAAGGGCAGCAATGGTTTATAAAGCGGGCCTATTAAGAGCGGCTTAAGAATAGAATTTAGCTAGCGTGACCCGTAGAGAATAGCTGCCGCTACAAGGATTCATTGATTCACAGAGGAGATTCTTAAGTTTATATTCACACATGCAGCTAACACTATAACCAGATCGAAACTTAGATTCGGAATGACAATTCTGGCAGGTTCACCAAGTACAGTAACGTCTGGAACCTGATTTCTGAAGAGTGTAATTTGCTTCAACTGGTTCGTAACCTCACCCTAACAGTTCCCTCTACTCGTCTCCCGCAAGCCGGAACGACTTCAGCGTCTTATCCAGATCCGCCTGCTGTACAGAAGTGGCATTGGCGTCATTCAGGGTTGCGGTCAGGGTATAGACCAGATCATTTTTGCCAAAAACGATTTGCTGCGTTTGTACAGGGATGCCGCCCTTCGTCTGGCGGACGGTCAGCAGGGTGGCAGGAACTCCGGCAAAGGCGGTTTCCTCTACCTTGATGAGCTGCGGGCCTTTAGGGTCATTTTTGCTGTTCTTGTAATAGCTCTGCAGCAAACCTACGGCATAGTCCACTGAACCCTCCGGGCTTGCATTGATCAGGAAACGACCGCCGGTGAAGCGGTACTCCACGGTCTGGGTCTCAAAAACATCCTGGTAAGGTGTCCACAGCCGTGGAATGTCGATGCTGTAACCGTAGGTTTTGGAGCTTTTGGTTACAGCCTGGCTGCGGAGCGCTGGATAATCCTCCGTCGCCAGCTTGCCGAAATTCTCCTTGACCCGGTCAAAATCAATATCTATCGAGCTTAAGATCGTCTGGAACCTCGCCTTATCCTCGTCCTGCCCCGCCGCAGCCAGATATTCCGCGTAGTAGCGGTACCCGGATTTTTGCAGCAGGATCTGGTATTTGGTGCTCCAGCCGCTTCCTGGATTCAGCCTTGTCTCTTTCACGAGCGCCGGTTCACCGGAAACCTCCTTCTTCACTGTCTCCTGTATGGCGTAGGCATCCGTCACATAGGTATCTTTAATCTGCGAATCCAGATCTTTGCTCCAGCTCTCCAGCGTAGATCCTGACGGGGCAGAAGTAACCTTTACCCGCAGATAGCTTCCTTCTGCACTCTCGTAGTTCAGGTGCTGGTCATCCATACTCCAATCCGCAGGCACCTGCAGCGATAAGCCATAATCATCGTTGTAGCCCTCGCGCAATCCGTTTATAACTGTCGAAAGGTCGCGGATGCTTTTATCGCCGGCCTTGAATGAAGGGCGGAATGAGTTCAGCAGTGAAGCATATTTGTTCAAATCCTTGTAATTGGCTGCCGTATCGTCGGTCAGATACAGTTCATACAATATTCCGCTGCTATAATATTGCCTTCCTTCCCACAAAACACCGCTGGTGTCCTTACTGACAATACGCGCGTAAGGCACTGCCGCATCCGGAAAAGCCGTCCGGTCCAGAACGGTCTCTCCGCCTTCTTCCGCCTCACGGACCAGCCTGTCCAGCAGTTCTTCCGGATCGGCGGCTTTTTCGAGCGGTGAGGCATGAACCTCCAGATAATACTGATTCTCTGCACTCGTAAAGGTGGCTACACTTTCATTGCCGCCACTGTCACCGACCACAAGACCCGGCGGATAGTTCAGGCTCCAGTGATAGTAGCTGTTGCCTATCCGTGTTTTGCCGACATCGCTGTCAATGCCGCCGGTTTCCGGCGTGTCTTGTTCACTCGCTGAAGAGGCCAGTGTCACCAGCAGCCCACCGCCGCTGAGCGGAGAGATACGTGCTCCCAGCACTCCGGCCACAAAACGCAGCGGCACCAGCAGTGTTCCATCCACCATACGCGGCGGAACAGGCAGTGTGACCTTGACTCCATCCTTCCAGGCAGTAGTGCTGCCAATGGTCATCGCCCCGGTATGGGGTCCGTACATTACTTTAACCACATCGTCCCCTTCAAGGGAGACCGTGCTGCCGAAGGCTTTTTTGAATACACCCAGCGGGACGAGCACTACTCCGTTATCCTCGATGGGCTTTTGAATCACAGCCTTCTCACCGTTAACGGTTGCAGCGGTGCTCCCGGCCTTGAGGCTCAACTGCAGCAGCTTCGGCTCCGCTGTCTGCGCCTGTGCCTGTACTTCCCGGATAGGCAGCCATGCCAGCAGCAGCAGCACGGCCAGCAATGTGCAAAGCCCGCACCGCAACATTCTGCTAACTGTGATCTGTGATTCCGCCACCGGGGATCTGTTATTCCTCTGTATGTGCCTCAGCATCTCCATCTCCCTCCGCTTCCACTCCGCCGATCAGCGGGTCACCCTGCCCGAGCACCAGCTTGCGGGTTACAATATCCCCGCCACTCTGCATCAGGAGCTTTACAGCCGCACCCGGTTTGTAGCCTTTGAACCATTCGTTGATATCCACCAGCGACGCAACCCGGTGACCGTCAATCGCGTACAGCACGTCGCCTGCGGCAATCCCCGCCTTTTCCGCTTCCGCAGACACTACCTTTGTTACAGTCAGCGGGTCCTGTGCAGGCAGCCCGACAATCGCCGACCAGCTCTCCTCCAGCTCCAGGCCCAGACTGGGGCGTTTCACCTCTCCGTATTTGAACAGCTGATTCATGATGTACTGTACCGTATCCGCCGGAATGGAGAAGCCCATATTTTCCACGCCAACCGCGGCGTATTTCAGGCTGTTCACCCCCAGCACCTCTCCCTTCATGCTGACCAGCGGACCGCCGCTGTTCCCGGGATTAATCGCCGTATCGCTCTGGATCAGCCTGTAGGCGGCGTCTACCGCACGGTCCAGTCCGCTCACCACGCCTACTGTAGCCGAGTTCCGCAATGAAAAAGAGATGGGTGTCCCAATCGCAATCACCTTTTCTCCAACCTGAATCTTATTTGTTGCACTGGCAAACCTGGCCGGCTTCAGGGATTTGGCATTGATTTTGAGCAAAGCCAGATCACTGACCTCATCCAGATAGGAGGCGGTGATGCTGTAGCTTTTAGCTTCTGATGTTACCACGACTGCGTTCTGCAGCCCTTTTATGACATGGGCATTAGTAATAATCCAGCCGTCTGCTTTGACTACAATGCCAGAGCCATGGGTCAGATTGTACCGGTCATCCGGTCCACTGCTGGGATCACCCGTATATTTGCCTATAATGCCCACCACTGAGGGGGACACTGCCTTAATAATCTGCGGTACGGCATCGGCTGTGCCCGCTGCATTCTTTTTGCTGATGGCTGCTGCCGCGGCCACCTGCCGGATAGTCCCGTCATTAAAACTCATAACTCCACCCGCAGCCGGACTGCTGTCCGGAAATGCCGCTGCAAGCGCTGAAGGTGTACCGCCTCCCGCCCCGCACAGCAGCACCCCGCACAGCAGCAAGCCAAGGCTCTTTTTATACATCCGTTTCCCCCACTTCATCCGCCTTCACCGGCCCTCTCCCTATCTCAAAACACTAATAGATGCTTAATCCACTCCTGCACAATGATAAAAAGACGCCTTCAGCCACACAAGGGGCGGTAAAGGTGTCTTTTGGGAATTTCCGACTCTGCAATTGTCTTCTGCCTGTACCAGGGCTGATTATAATCTTTCCTAGCTTAACCAGTTCATCACCATCGCGTAGTCCGAAACCACGAATACCAGCAGGCTCACGACTCCAAAAGCAATGGCGAATTTGTTCTTCTGGGGTGCCCGCAGCAAGCGGATTACTCCAATAAAGATCAGAATGGTGAACAAAATCATAAATACATCGAAGGTATGAAATTTAGACGGCTCTTGCACGGCAGCTTCAGCAAGCAGCATGGCATTACCTCCCCGAGAGTATTGTCAAGCAAGTTCATCTATTCCATATCTCCCTCTATGTTATCGCTACCATTTCAGTGACGCAATAGAAAATGCTTAAAAAATTATGTATTTGTCACAAAAATATTTTCCGGGGTGAAAATTATGCTGCACAACAGCAATGGGAGATCTTCACTTGCGTGTGTGCATCCTTTGTCAAAGAGCGTGCTTATATAATTATTTAACGAAAATATCTCTCTTTGAATCTTATGGTGGACATGCTCTGCATATGCCTGTTCGAACTATCAGCAAGTTCTTATTTATTAATAAACAATCGTTATACCCATTGCCACAACCCTCACTGCCTGTGACTCCTGACCTGTGTTACCATCGGGCTTATGAACTTATACAGAAAGGATGCTGAATATGGCTTACGAACCGTTATGGAGCGCTGCTCCCGAAAAACTTAGCAAGTTCGAATTCGTCAAACTGCAGAAGGACGGGCTGGATGTGATCCGCACCATTATTGAAAAATATGCTTTGGAGGGCTACAGCTCCATTCCAGCCGATGATCTGGATCTGTTCAAGTGGGCCGGGGTATATCAGCAAAAGCCGCGTGAAGGACATTTTATGATGCGTGTGCGCATCAATACAGGCATTATGACCTCAGACCAGGCCAGAACACTGGCTGAAATCGCCAGACGGTACGGCCGGAATCTAATCGATGTAACTACACGGCAGGCTATCCAGTTCCATTGGCTGACGGTTGAGCATCTGCCGGATATTTTCAAGCGGCTTGAAGCCGCAGGGCTGTATTCCTTCGAAGCGTGCGGCGACTGTCCACGGACCATTGTCGGCAACCCGCTGGCAGGGATTGATAAGGATGAACTGTTTGATACCACAGAGATAGTCGGGCAGTTAAATGATTTTTTCATGCTGAACCGCGATTTCTCCAACCTGCCGCGTAAATTCAAAATATCTGTATCCGCCAGCAGGTACAATAATGCGCAAGCAGAAATTAACGATCTGGCTTATACACCCGCGGTAAAAGTCATTGATGGCGTACTAACCCAAGGGTTCCATCTGATGGTGGGCGGCGGACTCTCGGCCAAACCTCATCTGGCGCAAAAGCTGGATGTCTTCGTGAAGCCGGAAGAAGCGCTTAATGTAGCTGCCGGGGTGGTTACCCTGTTCCGTGATTACGGCTACCGGGAGAAACGCCACCATGCCCGTCTAAAATTTCTCGTCGCCGACTGGGGTGCCGAGAAATTCAAATCGAAGCTGATTGAAGCCGTAGGCGGGCTGCCATCCCGCGGAGAAGACCAGACGGTTGGCTGGCAGGCCGCTTATTTTGACGGAGTGCATCCCCAGGTCCAGGAAGGTCTCAGCTACGTAGGCCTGAATGTTCCAGTCGGCCGGATGACCAGCGATGAGCTGGAGCAGTTGGCCGGGCTGGCCGAGCAGTACGGCGAAGGCAAACTCCGCACTACAATGACCCAAAACATCATCATCAGCGGGGTGCCGGATGATAAGCTGGAAGCTCTACTGGAAGCACCGGTGCTGCAGCGTCTGTCGCCAAACGCCAGAAACTTCATCAGCCGCACCGTCGCCTGCACCGGCAATGAATTCTGCAACCTGGCCCTCGTGGAGACCAAGCAGCGTGCGGTCAGTGTTGCAGCATATTTGGATGAGCATGTCCGCCTGAATGAGAAGCTGCGCATTCATTTCATTGGCTGTCCCAATGCCTGCGGGCAAAAGCAGGTTGCCGATATCGGTCTGCAAGGCACGCTGATCAAGACACCGGAAGGCATGACCGATGCATTCGATATCGCAGTAGGCGGGACGCTTGGCTGCGGAGACCGCGGTCCTGCCGCCGAATTCGCCCGCCCGCTGAAGGGCAGGGTAAAGGGCGACCGGGTAGGCCCGGTTCTGAAGCAGCTCATTACCTTCTACACAGAGCAGCGGCAGGAACAGGAGAACTTCCATGCGTTTACGAACCGGGTTGGTGTGCCAGTCCTACAAGAACAGCTTACTGCTATTTTGGAAGCTGAACTGTGATTCTATTATCTGGATAAGACAAACCGTATAGACCGTGTGAGTTGAACCGGAGAACTTCAAAAACTTCGGGAACGCAATGAGACTCATCAGGAAATGAAGCTAAGTGGAAAAAGTAAAACTAATGAACTGAAATCCTGGCTACAAAAGGCTTTAGTTGGATTTTGTCCACCTAATTTATGTATATTCGTCCCATACCGCCGCTTTCAGCCGAATTAGTGATACTTTTTCCCACATAGACTACTCTACAAGCCGAATGAGCCCGATTAAGTTACCTTTTTCCCACTAAGGATGACTTGCTCTATTAGTTCAATAATAATATGTAAAAAAGGCCGTGGAGCATTGCCACGGCCTTTTTGGTTCTTCGAAAAGCAGGAGCAGTCCTGCTCTGCTCCATATGCTGTCCGCTTATCCGATGGTTGAAGTCTGCAGCTCCAGGGCTTTGGTCCGCTCCGTATCGCGGATCAATACGGGCTTCAGGTATTTCCCGGTGTAGGATTCCTCCACCTCGATAATCTTCTCGGGTGTCCCCGTAGCAAGCACAGTACCTCCACCGCTTCCGCCTTCAGGCCCCATATCAATGATATAGTCGGCAGTCTTGATCACATCGAGATTATGCTCAATGACGAGTACGGATTCCCCGGAGTCCACCAAACGATGCAGCACCTCAAGCAGCCGCCCGATGTCATCCACATGCAGCCCTGTTGTCGGCTCGTCCAGAATGTACAGCGTCTTGCCGGTACTGCGGCGGTACAGCTCGGACGCCAGCTTCACGCGCTGCGCCTCGCCGCCGGACAAGGTTGTTCCCGGCTGGCCGATATTGATGTAACCCAATCCAACATCCAGCAGGGTCTGCATCTTGCGGTGAATCTTCGGAATATTCTTGAAGAATTCAGTAGCATCTTCTACGGTCATCTCCAGCACATCAGAGATACTTTTCCCTTTATACTTCACTTCCAGTGTTTCGCGGTTATACCGCTTGCCTTTGCAGACCTCGCAAGGAACATAGACATCCGGCAGGAAGTGCATTTCTATCTTGATAATCCCATCGCCACGGCAAGCTTCACAGCGGCCGCCTTTGACATTGAAGCTGAAGCGGCCTTTCTGGAAGCCGCGCACCTTGGCTTCGTTGGTCTTGGAAAACAGGTCGCGGATATCGTCGAATACACCGGTGTAGGTGGCCGGATTGGAACGCGGAGTCCGCCCGATTGGCGACTGGTCGATATCAATGACTTTGTCCAGATTTTCCAGCCCGCGGATTTCCTTGTGCTGACCCGGGCGGACTTTCACCGCTTTGTTCAGCTGCCGGGCCAGACTCTTGTAGAGGATCTCATTCACGAGCGATGATTTGCCGGAACCCGACACCCCGGTTACTGCTGTAAAGACACCAAGCGGAATTTTGACGTTCACATTCTTCAGATTGTTCTCCTTGGCGCCGCGGATTTCGATCCAGCGGTCATCCGTAGCACGCCGTTTGGCAGTAACCGGAATGAACTTGCGACCGCTCAGGTACTCCCCGGTCAAGGAATTCGGGTCATTCATGATCTCCTTTGGAGTCCCCTGGGCCATGACTTGACCGCCGTGAATCCCCGCACCCGGACCAATATCAATGATATAGTCGGCAGCCATCATCGTATCCTCATCATGTTCGACCACAATCAGGGTGTTGCCCAGATCGCGCATATGCCCAAGGGTTGAGATCAGCCGATCATTATCCCGCTGATGCAGACCGATACTCGGTTCATCGAGAATATACAGCACTCCCATCAAGCTGGAGCCAATTTGAGTCGCCAGCCTGATCCGCTGCGCCTCACCACCGGAGAGCGAGCCGGCCGCACGGCTAAGCGTCAGATAATTCAGCCCCACGTTGACCAGGAAGCCCAGACGGCTGCTGATTTCTTTGAGGATCAGGTGGGCAATGGCCGTTTCCTTCTCACTCAGGGCCATGTTGTCGAAGAACTGGAGGCAGTCCCCAATCGATAAATCAGTGACATCGGCAACATTACGGTCGTTGACCGTTACAGCGAGAATTTCCTTCTTCAATCTTTTGCCTTTGCACACATGGCAGGGTTTGGCGCTCATGAAGCCTTCAATGAATTCGCGGATGCCATCGGAGGCTGTCTCACGGTAACGCCGTTCCAGATTGGGGATAATCCCCTCAAAGGCAACGAGCGCATCCTTCCGCTGGCCGAAGTCATTCTCATACCGGAAGCGGATCTTCTCGCTGCCTGTACCGTTCAGCAGCTTATTCATATGCTCTGGCGACAGACTGCTCACGGGAACATTCTGCGGAATTTTGAAATGCTCGCACACCGATTTCAGGAATTGCGGGTAGTAGTTCGACGTGCTGCCTGTCCAAGCCAGAAAAGCACCCTCTTCAATGCTTTTCCCCTGATCCGGGATCAAAAGGTCGGGATCGACCACCATCTTCATACCAAGCCCGTCGCATTCCGGGCAAGCTCCGAAGGGGCTGTTGAACGAGAACATGCGCGGTGCAAGCTCTTCGATGCTGAACCCGCATACCGGACAGGCAAAGCTCGAACTGAACAGCAGTTCCTCCTGGCCGATGATGTCAACCAGAATTTGCCCGCCGGAAAGCTTCAGCGCGGTCTCCAGAGAGTCGGTCAGCCGCGTCTGAACATCATCCTTGATCACAATCCGGTCGACTACAACCTCAATGGTATGCTTCTTGTTCTTCTCCAGCACGATATCCTCAGTCACTTCACGCAGCTCACCATCCACGCGCACACGGACAAAACCCTGTTTCGAGATATCGCTGAACAGTCCCTTGTGCTCCCCCTTACGGCCAGAGATCACCGGCGCCAGAATCTGCAGCCGGGTTTTCTCGGGATACTGCATGATCCGGTCCACCATCTGCTCAACAGTCTGGGAGGTGATTTCGATGCCATGGTCCGGGCAGTGCGGATGCCCGATCCGGGCAAACAGCAGCCGCAGATAGTCATAAATTTCTGTCACCGTGCCCACGGTCGAACGCGGGTTGCGGCTTGTTGTCTTCTGGTCGATGGATATTGCCGGGGATAACCCGTCGATGGAATCTACATCCGGCTTCTCCATCTGCCCGAGGAATTGTCTGGCATAGGCCGACAGGGACTCTACATAACGGCGCTGTCCTTCAGCGTAGATCGTATCGAACGCCAGCGACGATTTGCCGGAGCCGCTAAGTCCCGTCAGCACGACGAAGCGGTCACGCGGAATCGTTACGTCAATGTTCTTGAGATTGTGCGCTCGCGCACCTTTGATTACAATATTTTCGTTCGCCAACGGTACCTCTCCTTTATAGAAGCCTATTTCAAAGCTAATTCAAAATATTTTCGATCCCTCCCAAACCCTCCCTTAGCCAAGGGAGGGCCCCAAGGGTTGCACCCTCTGGACACCCGCAAGGCTGCTGGCGAGGGAGCTTGGAAGGAGTGGACCTAGCTGCGGTGAAGGTAGGAGCGCTTATCCCTATCGGGACCGCTGAAATGTAGGCGCTCCAGGAAAACCGCTGTCCCTTCGGGATGCGCAAACACCTCAACTGCGGGCTGTCCCTTCGGGATGCGCAAAGTGCCTCAACTGCAGGCTCCCTTCGGGATACGCAAAACGCCTCAACTGCGGGCTGTCCCTTCGGGATGCGCACATGCGACCATATATTTATTTAAAAAGAACGGCCGGGACAGCGCCGTCCTGTACTTGCGGATAAACCAAGAGGGTGGTTAGCGGAGCATTACTCGGCCCGCAGCTCCAGAAGTGCATCGCGCAGCTCGGCGGCGCGCTCGAATTGCAGGTTCTTGGCAGCATCCTTCATCTCAGCCTCCAGACGCTGCATCAGGCTTTGGCGGTCCTTCTTGCTCATCTTGCCGCCCACGCCGGTGAGATACTCAGCCTTGGATTCGGCAACTTTCGTCGCCTCGATGATATCGCGCACTTTCTTGTTGATCGTAGTTGGGGTGATGCCATGCTTCTCGTTGTAGGCAATCTGCGTTTCCCGGCGGCGCTGGGTTTCGGTCATAGCTTTTTCCATGGAATCTGTGATACGGTCACCATACATAATTACACGGCCGCCAGAGTTGCGGGCCGCACGGCCGATGGTCTGAATCAGCGAACGCTCCGAGCGGAGAAAGCCCTCTTTGTCGGCATCCAGAATCGCAACCAGGGATACTTCGGGCAAATCAAGTCCTTCCCGCAAGAGATTGATTCCCACGAGAACATGGAAGGTACCAAGCCGGAGGTCACGCAGAATCGCCATGCGTTCCAGCGTCTTGATGTCGGAGTGCATATAGCGTACCTTGATGCCGATTTCCTTGAAATAATCGGTCAGGTCCTCGGACATTTTTTTCGTCAGGGTCGTAACCAGCACACGCTCGTCACGCTCCACCCGGTCACGGATTTCGCTGATCAGATCATCTATCTGCCCCTCTGTCGGACGCACCTCAATAATCGGGTCCAAAAGACCGGTAGGACGTATGATCTGCTCAACCATAGTGTCGCAGTGTTCCATTTCATAAGGACCCGGTGTGGCTGACACATATACGATCTGATTCACCTTGTCTTCGAATTCTTCAAACTGCAGCGGCCGGTTGTCAAGCGCGGACGGCAGGCGGAAGCCATGCTCCACGAGAACGGTCTTGCGCGCCCGGTCGCCGTTATACATCGCGCGGATCTGCGGCAATGTTACATGGGATTCGTCGATTACAATCAGCATGTCATCAGGGAAATAATCCATAAGTGTATACGGTGTTGCTCCAGGCTCACGGAAGGTAAGCGGTCCGGAATAGTTCTCGATACCGGAACAAAACCCGACTTCCTTCATCATCTCGATATCGTAGCGGGTACGCTGCTCCAGCCGCTGGGCCTCCAGCAGCTTGCCGGCGTCCCGGAGTACGGCCAGCCGTTCTTCCAGTTCCCGCTCAATATTGACAAGAGCCACGCGCATCGTTTCCTCTTGGGTAACAAAGTGGGAGGCCGGAAAAATCGCCACATGGTCGCGTTCCCCGATCAATTCTCCGGTCAACACGTCAATTTCTGTAATGCGCTCGATCTCATCACCGAACAGCTCTACACGGATGGCATGCTCGCCCTGGGAGGCCGGGAAGATCTCTACCACATCACCGCGCACACGAAACGTGCCCCGCACAAAGTTAATGTCGTTGCGCTGATACTGGATGTCCACGAGCCGGCTCAGTATCTGGTTCCGCGGCTTCTCCATCCCCACCCGCAGCGACAGCAGCAGGCTTCCATATTCCTTCGGCGAGCCGAGGCCGTAAATACAGGAGACGCTGGCGACAATAATAACGTCACGCCGTTCGAACAAGGAACTGGTCGCGGAGTGGCGCAGCTTATCTATTTCTTCATTTATGCTAGAATCTTTCTCGATGTAGGTGTCCGAGGAGGGAATATATGCCTCTGGCTGGTAGTAATCGTAGTAGCTGACGAAGTAGTCTACAGAATTGCTGGGAAAAAACTCCTTGAACTCGCTCGCCAGTTGGGCGGCCAGCGTCTTGTTGTGCGCAATAACCAGCGTAGGCCGGTTCAGCTTGGAAATCATTTGTGCGATGGTAAAGGTCTTCCCTGTACCTGTCGCTCCCAGCAGCGTCTGGTGCTTCTTGCCCTGCCGGATGCCGTCCACTAATTCTTGTATGGCATGAGGCTGATCGCCCTGGGGTGTATACTCGGACTCCAATTGAAAAGTCTGCGTACTGACGACAATATCATTCATTTGCCCGTCTCCCCTCTATCGTCTAAAATATATGAATATATTATAATTGTGGCCCGATGATTCTCTCTCCATACCGCTCTGAAATATATGGAAGATAAGAATACTTGTTCCCGTTTATTATACAGTGTTGCCCAGATTCATGCAAACCATAATATATAGAAATTTAAGGAGCTTGAACTCATGGATATTACTTCAATTATCGGCCTGCTGGCCGGTCTTGCTGCGCTTATCGGCGGCTTTTTTTGGGAAGGCGGAAGCCTGTCCGGGCTGCTCCAGCTGAACGCAGCGCTTATTGTATTCGGAGGTACGCTTGCCGCCGTAATGATCAGCTTCCCGGCGTCCAGGCTGCGTTCCGTGCCAGCGGCGCTGAAGCTGGCTTTTGGAAGACATGCTGACACTACGGAGGAACAGGCAGAGGAGCTGATCTCCTTGGCAGCCGTGACCAGACGCAGCGGTGTACTTGCCCTGGAGAAACGGGCCGAAGAGCATCCCGACCCCTTTACCAGCGAGGGCCTTATGCTTATTGTTGACGGTACAGATCCCGGGCAGGTCCGGCAGATTCTGGAGCTGGAGATGGACGCCAAGGAGCTGAAGTACGAAGGTTATGCCAAAATATTTGAAGCTGCAGGCGGTTATGCGCCCACCATGGGCATCATCGGCACAGTCATGGGGCTGATCCGCGTGCTCAGCAATCTTACCGACCCCTCCAATTTGGGAGCATCGATTGCAGTCGCTTTTACGGCAACGCTTTATGGTGTAGCCAGTGCTAATCTAATATTTTTACCCATTGCCTCCAAAATCAAATCCCGCTGCCAAAGTGAACTGGGTTCGATGGAAATGCTCATGGTAGGCATTCTTGCCCTGCAGAACGGGGATCATCCCCAGCTTGTGCGCAAAAAGCTCCGTTCCTTCCTGAACCGGTCCGCTGGAGAACACAGCACCAACCATACAAGAGGCCTGTCATGAGACAGAGAAACCGGAGAAAACCCCGCACAGGAGGCCGGGAAAGCCGGGACCGCTGGATGATCACCTATGCGGATCTTATTACGCTGCTGCTGATTTTTTTCGTGATTTTGTATGCCATGAGCAGTCTGGACACACAGAAATTTAATATTGTGACCGGTTCTTTATCGGACACCTTTAAAAGTGGAAATCCGGTGCTGGAGGGGGGCAACGGCGTGCTGGAGGGTCAAAAAGGAATCGAGTCCGAGGGAACAGGCAAGGGGCAGAATGGCGGAACCGGAGGCGGTGCTCAATCCGGTGTGAATCAGGAGCAGCAGAATGGAGGCGGAACCCCGTCCGGTCCTCCTCCAGAAGGCACACAGCCAACGGCACGTGAACAGGCCTTCCGCGATCAGGAAGCAAAACTGGCTGCGCTGATGGGCGTCATTACCCAATATGTCGAAGACAATAATCTGGGCGACCAGATCTTTGTGGCGGACAAGCCGCAGGGTATCGCAATTACGCTGAGCGACCGCTATCTGTTTGATGTCGGCAGAGCCGAGCTCAAGGCGCCTGCCTTTCCCGCGCTGCGGCAGCTGTCCGGCCTGTTCCGCGGGATTGGAGCGACAATCAGCATCGAAGGCCATACGGACGATACCCCCGTAACGGCAGGCTCACGTTATAATGACAACTGGGAGTTATCCGGTGCCCGCGCCCTTTCAGTGCTGCGCTTCTTTTTAGATAAAGAGGGGCTCAGCCCCAGTAAGTTTCAGTATGCCGGATATGCCGATACCCGTCCTGCCGTCAGTAATTCCACCCCGGAAGGCCGGCAGAAAAACCGCCGCGTTGAGATTACAGTCCTGCGGCAGCTCCAGGAAGAAGAGTAGCTTCACCTGTCAACTGCAGGAGCTCAGCAGGACTTCCCTCTCTCAGTATTCCACATTAAAATATCACAAAAAGACAGACCTCACACATTAGTAACACTTAATGTGATGGGAAAGGCCTGCCTTTTTTGTGTGCCGGAAAACTGCTGTCTTCCGGGTATTTATTCTCCAATTAATTCGCGGTAAGCTGCCGCATCTAGCAGGCCGGATGCCGCTTCCGCAAACTCTCCACTGATTTCCAGTTCAAAAATCCATCCGCCGCTATATGGCTGATCGTTAATCAGTTCCGGGCTGGCTTCCAGTGTGTCATTGATTTTGGTCACAGTTCCCGATACCGGGGAATAGAGCTCCGACACCGTCTTGACGGATTCGATGCTGCCCACGCTGTCTCCTGCGGAGATGGCTGCACCAACCTCAGGAAATTCCACAAATACGATATCGCCAAGCAAATGCTGGGCATGATCCGTAATCCCGATACGCACTACGCGCCCTTCACCCTGCTGTGCCCATTCGTGCTCTTCGCTGTACAGCAGGTTGTCTAGCACTTCACTCATTCTTAAGCCGCCTCTTTTCCAAATTTGGAGTTGTAAAATTAGTTATAGACTAAGTTATCGCGCCGCTCAATGTCAATATTACTGACAGGAAAATAAAATTTGTCATCTTTTTGACGTTTTTTTGTTGACAGCGGAGTTGTATACCCGGTTTAATGGAGTCAGTAGAAAACAATACGGTTTGCGAATGATGGCATAGGGAGAGACTGCCTCACAGGAGGGCAGCGCCGAAGGAGTAAGCCCGGGAGGGTGAATCTCTCAGGCAAAAGGACCTTTGCCGGACGCATCTCTGGAGAGCTATCCGGACCTGCCTGGCAGCGTCACGGATCACCAACGGGGAAACCTGCTCGCTGGATAGCAGGGTAACTCTCAGGTACAAAGGACAGAGCGAAGGACTTATATGCGGGTTGTGCATATTTGTCTTTCGCCTGTCCTTTTTCGCGTGTAATCAGACAAGGGAGTGAGCAGATGGAAGCTTTGAAAAGAACGCCTTTTTATGATCTCTACTCCGCCTATGCGGAGTCCAGATGTATTGATTTCGGCGGCTGGGAGCTGCCGGTGCAGTTCACGGGAATCGTAAAGGAGCATGAGGCCGTCCGCCAGCAGGCCGGACTGTTCGATGTATCGCATATGGGTGAATTCATGGTCAGCGGCAGCGGTTCGGAAGCCTTCCTGCAGCAGATGACCACGAACGATGTCAGCCGTCTTCAGGATGGCGGTGCTCAATACACGCTGATGCTCTACCCGACCGGCGGAGTTGTTGATGATCTCCTGGTCTACCACCTCGGGGAAGAGCGTTACATGCTGGTCGTCAACGCCTCCAATATCGACAAGGATTTTGAGTGGCTGCAGGAGCATCTTACAGATGAATTCAGCGGAGTGACGCTGAAAAATGTCTCGGATGAGACACTGCTGCTCGCACTGCAGGGACCACTTGCCGAGACGATCCTGGCCGAAGTGACCTCAGCCCCTCTCGCTGAGCTTGCCCCCTTCCACTTCATCGAACGCGCTGTAGTCTGCGGTGTAGAGGTCCTGCTCTCCCGTACCGGATATACCGGGGAAGACGGATTCGAGCTGTACGCCCCGGTGGACACAGCGGCTGCGCTGTGGAACGGCCTGCTTGCCGCAGGTGCCCCGTACGGCTTGACCCCCGCCGGGCTTGGCGCACGCGATACGCTGCGTTTCGAAGCAAAGCTGCCGCTGTACGGCCAGGAGCTGTCGGCGGATATTACGCCGCTGGAAGCCGGAGTCCAGTTCTTCGTGAAGTTGGACAAAGCCGGTTTCATCGGCAGAGACGCGCTGCTGAAGCAAAAGGAATCCGGACTGCCCCGCCGCCTCGTGGGCCTCGAAATGATTGACCGCGGCATTCCGCGCTCTCATTATCCGGTCTATGCGGGTGGAGTCAAGATCGGGGAGGTCACCACAGGCACACAGTCCCCGACACTGAAACGCAATTTGGGCCTTGCCCTATTGGATGCTGCCTATACAGAAATTGGAACAGAGGTTTATGTGGAGATCCGCGGCAAGCAGCTTAAGGCGGCCGTGGTCAAAGCGCCATTTTATAAAAAGAGCCAAGGAGTGAAGCCGCAATGAAGCACCGTTATCTGCCGATGACCGAACAAGACCGCAAGGAGATGATGGAAGCTGTCGGGATTCAGTCCGTGGAGAAGCTGTTCGCCGATATCCCGCAGTCCGTCCGCTATCAGGGAACGATGCCGATGTCAGAGGCACTGGATGAATACGCATTGCTGCGCCATATGAAAGAGCTGTCCGACCGCAATGCCAGCTTCGACACCCACGCCAGCTTCCTCGGCGCAGGGCTGTATGACCACCATATCCCCGTGGTCATTAATCATGTCATTTCCCGCTCGGAATTCTATACGGCATACACGCCTTACCAGCCGGAGATCAGCCAGGGAGAGCTGCAGGCAATCTTCGAATTTCAGTCCTATATCTGTGAGCTGACCGGCATGAAGGTCGCCAATGCCAGTATGTACGATGGCGCGACCGCCTTCGCGGAAGCCGCGGTGCTTGCAGCCGGAGCGACGAAACGCAAAAAACTGGTCGTTTCCCGGACGGTACATCCGGAAGCACGCCAGGTGCTGCGCACCTCTGCGGGTGCATGGGGCCTGGATGTTATAGAAATAGACTACAAAGACGGCGTAACAGATCAGGCGAAGCTCGCCGCCGCGATTGACGGCGACACGGCTGCCGTGCTGGTGCAGTCGCCGAACTTCTTCGGCGCTGTAGAAGACCTGGGCGCCATTGAGCCGCTGATCCATGCCTTCAAAGGCCTGCTCGTGGTCAGCGCCAACCCGCTGGCTCTCGGCATCCTCGAAACGCCGGGCAAGCTTGGCGCTGACATCGTAGTCGGCGATGCCCAACCGCTCGGCATTCCGGCTTCACTCGGCGGACCAACCTGCGGCTTCTTTGCCGTAGCCGAGCCGCTCATGCGCCGTATGCCGGGCCGGATTGTCGGCCAGACTGTTGACCGCAACGGCAAGCGCGGCTTCGTGCTTACGCTTCAGGCCCGCGAGCAGCATATCCGCCGTGAGAAAGCCACTTCGAACATCTGCTCCAACCAGGCGCTGCTGGCACTGTGCGCTTCCGTATATCTGTCCGTCATGGGCAAAGAGGGCATGCGTGAGGTTGGAGAGCTGAATATCCGCAAGAGCCATTACGCAGCCGGCAAGCTCGGGGAACTGGCCGGTGCCGCCCTGGCGTTCACCGCACCGTTCTTCAATGAATTTGTCCTGAAGCTGCCGGAAGGCGCAAGCGTCAGCGAGATCAATGCCAAGCTGCTGAAGCAGGGCTACCTCGGCGGCTATGATCTGGGCCGGGATTATCCCGAGCTGGCCGGACATATGCTGGTTGCCGTGACCGAGAAACGAAGCAAAACGGAAATTGACCAATTTAGAGGCGCACTGGAGGGATGTATATGAAACCGGAACAAAGTCTGATCTTCGAGCTAAGCCGTCCCGGCCGCTCGGCCTATTCCCTGCCGCAGTGCGATGTTCCGCAGGAAGAAAGCATCGATACGCTGATTCCGGCAGGATTGCTGCGCAGCGAGCCGGTAGTCTTGCCTGAGGTATCGGAAGTGGATGTAATCCGCCACTATACCGCGCTTTCCCGCCGCAACTTCGGCGTCGACAACGGCTTTTATCCGCTCGGCTCCTGCACGATGAAATACAATCCGAAGATTAATGAAGATGTTGCCCGCTTCCCCGGCCTGGCCAAGATTCACCCGTACCAGCCGGAAGAGAGCATCCAGGGTGCACTCGAACTGATGCATACTCTGCAAAAGGATTTGGCTGCCCTGACCGGCATGGATGCCGTGTCCCTGCAGCCAGCCGCCGGGGCCCATGGTGAATGGACCGGGCTAATGATGATCCGGGCCTACCATGAGAGCCGCGGTGAAACCCGCTCCAAGGTCATCGTGCCCGATTCCTCGCACGGCACGAACCCTGCCAGCGCCTCTGCGGCCGGACTGGAGACGGTAACGATCCCTTCCAACGATAAAGGGATGGTTGATCTGGCGGCTCTGAAAGCAGCTGTCGGCAGCGACACGGCTGCCCTGATGCTGACCAACCCGAGCACCCTCGGATTGTTCGAGACGCAAATCGTGGAGATCGCCCGGATTGTACACGAAGCCGGAGGCCTGCTCTATTACGATGGAGCGAACTCCAATGCAATCATGGGCATTACCCGCCCCGGCGACATGGGCTTTGACGTCGTGCATTTGAATCTGCATAAAACCATGAGCACCCCGCACGGCGGCGGCGGTCCGGGTGCCGGACCGGTAGGTGTAAAAGCGAAGCTTATTCCGTTCCTGCCACAGCCGACGGTGGTCCAAAACGAAGACAGCAGCTACTCGCTGAACTACGGCGGCCCGGAATCCATCGGCCGCGTCAAAGCCTTTTACGGCAATTTCGGCATCCTGGTCCGTGCCTACGCTTATATCCGCACCTATGGGCCGGATGGACTGCGCGAGGTGTCCGAGAACGCTGTGCTGAACGCCAATTATATGATGCACCGGCTCGCACCGTATTTTGAAATCCCGTATCCGGGGATCTGCAAGCATGAATTTGTCATGTCCGGCAGAAACCTTAAGCAGTACGGTGTGCGCACACTGGATGTCGCCAAAAGGCTGCTGGACTTCGGCTACCACCCGCCAACCGTGTACTTCCCGCTAACGGTAGAAGAGTGCATGATGATCGAGCCTACCGAAACCGAAAGCAAAGAAACGCTTGACGGCTTCATTGAAACGATGATTCAGATCGTGAAGGAAGCCCGGGAAACACCGGAAATCGTCATTAATGCCCCGCATACGACGGAGATCAGCCGTCTCGACGAGACCCAGGCAGCACGCAAGCCGGTGCTGAACTGCTCCTGCGGCTAAGCTTCCGGGATTACAATCAGCAACGCAGATACGTCTTCCTTCCGTAAGAAACGTACCGCAGCAACACTTACAGCGGCTAATCCCAAAGTCATTCCCGACTTTTTGCGGATTAGCCTTTTTTCGTTTACAATAGCTTCTTGGCAAATTGGGAACGGTCACTTACATTCATTTTAATATAAATGCTCTTCACGACATTGCGTACGGAGCCCTCGCTGATGCCCAGCGTGTTGGAGATATGCAGCGCGCTTTTGTCGGAGAGCCACAGTGAAGCGACCTCCTTCTCTCTCCCGGTCAGCTTGTATTTGTCCAGCACCTTTCCCCGTCTGAATTGCTGCAGACCCGCATTGTTAGCCATTCGTTTATATGCTACATTCTCCGCTAACTGCTGTACGAAAGGAATCGCAAATTCAATATGCTGGCCCGCATCAAAAGAAATATCCACATACCCCTGCGTGCCGCCGTCCAGAATGAGCGGTGCACAGACACAATTCCAGCTCTGGAACACAGCGTCCGTATGCTCCTTTCCCCGCACCACTCCTATGCGGTTCATCTCCATAGCCAGCGAAACTGCATTCAAGCCCGAATACCGCTTGGAGAGATTAACGCCTTCTCTCAGCCCGGCACAGTCCATATTCTCCTGAAGACTCCCCGAAGAGCAGATCAGGTCGAGAATCTTCCCTTCTTCATCAGTCAGAAACACCACATAAGGAATCGGAATGAACCGGCTGATGTCCACCATCTCGGCTCTCATGGATGCCACCATGGCCGCACTATAGATCGCTTTGCTTTCTTTTACAGAGGGAACCTGTAAGGACTGGAGCGGACTATGTAGATCTGAAGCATTCGTTTGACGAAAGTATGCCGCTTGAGCTGCTGGAAGGTCCTCCACCGAACACCACATTTTCATCCCGGAATTGAAGGTTGTCAATACAAACGCCTCCTTTTTCTTTTATTAATCCGGCACCCTTGTGATCAAATTCACTACTTATAATTCATCTGCGTTGGTTACAACTATTCCCTTATCTCTACAACTCACAAATTGTAACCTTCTATACTATTAAATATATCATAGGATATTTATTGGACAATGAACAGTGGGCTAATCTTACGAATAAGAGTTGAAAAAATATCTTTTATTGGAATAAGAGCAGTGCGGAGATCTCCGCACTGCTCTTATAGTAGGATGATTAAGTTAGCTCTGCCCCACGAACTGCTTATGCCGCAGCCGAAGTCTTCTCTTGTGTCCGTTCCTTAGCGGATTTACGGAAGTACAGCAGCTCATAGATGGCCGGTACAACCACCAGCGTCAGCAGTGTAGCTGCGGTCAAACCGCCGATAACTACAATTGCGAGGCTCTGGGAGACAATGCTGCCCTGCTCGGAATGCCCGAACAACAGCGGCAGCATGGCGCAGATGGTCGCGATGGCCGTCATCAGTATCGGACGGAGCCGGGTTCCGGCGGCCTCGATAATCGACCCGCGTACGCTCATATGCTCTTCATTCTGTTTGATGCGGTCGATCAGCACAATCGCATTGGTAACGACGATACCGATCAGCATCAAGGCTCCGAACAAGGCCGTGAAGTCGGGAGTTACACCGGAGATAATCAATGCTACCACGGCTCCAATGGCCGCAAGCGGCAAGGAGAACATAATGGCCAGCGGTGCGCGCAGTGTTTTGAAGGTCAGAACCATGATCAGATAGACGAGACCGATCGAGATGAGCGCTGTCATGCCGAGGTCATTGAAGTCTCCGGCTTGCTGTGCCGAGGCTCCGCCTGCAAATAATGTTACCCCTGCGGGCAGGGTAATGCTGTCCGTTTGTTTTTTGATATCTGCGCCAATGGCCGACACTTTCTTCGGATCGGCTTCGGCGGTAATGCGCACATAAGGCTTGCCGTCTTTATGGTAGAGCATGGCTGGCTGGTCGGTGACCTCAAGGGTAGCCAATGTTGAGAGCGGCTGAGGACCCCCGGCAGTCATAATCATGATCTTCTCCAGATCCTTCTGCTCCTTCGGCTGCAGCACAGGCTCCAATACCACTCTGGCAGGCGAGCCGTCCAGTTCTATTTGCCCCAACGGAACCGGATTCAGCATCGCCGCCAGCTGCATGGAAATTTCCTGCGCATTAGCTGCAGCCGGATTCACCCTGAATGCGAACACCGGCTTGGTATCCTCCATGTTGCTGGTGACCTTTTGTACTCCGTCTACTGTTTTCACTTTGGCAGCTACGGCTTGGGCCACTGAATTAATAGACTTCAGGTCATCTCCAACGATATCTACATATTCACTGGTCGAGCCGCCACCCATCATGCTGGACTCATTTGCAGTCAGTGTTGCACCCGCATAGGATTTCTGCATTCCGCGAACCTGGTCCAGGAATACCTGCGCATCGGCATCCTTTTTCATCATCACGGTGTAATCCACCTGGGTCAGCGATGTCACACTCCCCCATTGTGCCGAGTCGGCGCTGTTGCCGGTCATCATAATCACGGTTTCGGCCTGCGGCTGTTTCATTAGTTCGGCTTCCAGCTGTTTGCCCTTCTCCAGCACTTCTTTTACCGGAACGTTATTGGGGTAAACCAGTTGCACGGTAACATTGCTGGCATCTGAAGCATCCAGCGCCCCCTTGGGCATGGTAACATAGGCGGCAACGGAGCCTACCAGCAGCACCAGACCCAGCGTCAGCGTAACCCACTTATGGCGCAGGTTCCATTCCAGAAAATGGCCAAACCGTCTGGACGGCCCATGCTCCTTCAGGGAAGAGCTGCGCAGCAGCCAGGAGCTTAACAGCGGAACCACGGTCAGCGCCACTACCAGTGAAGTCAACAGCGAGTAAGTTACTGTCAGCGCAAACGGAAGCAGGAACGCCTGCAGGCTTCCATTCAGCAGACCCATCGGCAGGAATACAGCAACCGTAGCTATAGTCGATGTAGTGATTGCCCTTGCGACCTCGCGGGTAGCACTGATAATCATGTGAACGGAGAAGGACTCCTTCTGCATTCTGCGGTGAATGTTCTCAATGACGACAATGCTGTCATCGACCAGCCGCCCGACTGCGACGGCCACACCGCCAAGCGTTACAATATTCAAGGTAATGCCGGACACGTCCAACAAATAAAGTGTAACTGCCAGCGACAGCGGAATCGATACCGCAGTAATCAAGGTGGCGCGCACATTGCGCAGGAAGATAAGAATGACGATGGTTGCAAACAAAGCCCCGAGCAGCACTTCACGCATCATGCTGTTGACGGAGGTGACGACCATATCCGAAGTACTGAAGATGACGGCGACCTCCGCATTTTTGACCGACCGGGTCAGATCTTTCGCAACTTCACGCACCTTGTCGCCTACATCGACTGCATTGGCACTCGCTTCCTTCGTAATGACAGCGAACAACACATCCTTGCCGTTCGAACGGCTGACGCTCTCCTGATCAGTCGCCGCTTCAACAGCAGCTATATTCTGCAAAGTAACACCGGGTGCGACCGGCAGCTTTTTCAGCGTATCCAAGCTGTCAATCGAGGAAACCACATTCACATTCCCCGTCTGTCCGCCAATGGTCTGCTCTCCGATCGAGGCAGATACGCTTCGACCCTGCAGCAGTCCCAGCACCTGGGCTGTTGCTACGCCCTTTGCAGCCATCGCCTGTGGATTAAGCTTCACGTTGACTTGCGGAGTTGTCTTCCCGTACAGGGCTACATTTGCGACTCCGTCGATTTTTTGCAGCTCGGGAATGATGGTCTCCTCGGCAAGCTTCAGATTGTCCTTGGTGATCCCTTCATCGAAGGCTATCGTGAGCTGTGAGATCGGAATCATCGAGGTGTTCAACTGCACGATGAACGGGTCCATGACCCCTTCGGGGAAATGCAGCGCGCCGACCGCCTTCTCCACCTCCTGTGCCGCATCCTTCATATTGGTTTTGCCGTCAAAATAAATATCCACCTTCGCATAGCCATCTCCGGAAGTGGACATTTGCTCGGTTTTGCCTTTCACAGCTGAAGTAGCCGCCTCAATCGGCTTCGTCACATTCGCCTCCATGGAGTGCGCATCCTGGCCCGGGCCGAGCACCGTAACGGTAACCTGAGGATTATCGGCCTCCGGCATAAACTCCATTGGCAGGGAGGTATAGCTAAGGACGCCCACGACAAGCGCCATGACAACCAGAAGTCCTACTGCCCCCTTGTTGCTGAATGACCACTTTGTTAACCATGTCATTTCTCTTTTCCCCTTTCATTCATCTAAAATAGGTTTTTGTATGTCTGATGCTTATGTATAGCTCACTTAGCTAAGTGTAGGGCCAGAAGGCTGTCTCCAAAACCGCCCGGCGATGGGTTTCACTCTCGGCCTACAGACCGGGGATTTCTCCGTCCTGAGACAGAGCAGTCTGGTGCAGCGTTAAATTTACACAGTACAAAAAAGCCCTTCTTCCGTGGAAGAAGAGCTTAATAAGAAAGCCGAAGGGTTGTTCACTAAATAACCTTACTCCAGATAAAACACCTCACGCAGGGGCAGCAAGTCTAAGCGCTAATCCCCGCCTCATTCGGACGGAGAATGGCCGAGCCAATCGCCAGCAGAACCGCGGCCATAAGTCCCAGAACGGCAAAGGGCAGCCATAGCTCATTCCAGCCTCCACCGGCTGCAGCGATATCCACCGCTTGAATGGCCCATTTCTGCGGCACGAAGTTGGCCGCTTTTTGCATATAGTCCGGCATCACCGAGATCGGCCAGAAGCAGCCGCCCAGCATGCAGGTCGGCGTAAGAATAAGGGCATTCAGCATACCTGCGTTGCCCGGATTGCGGACCAGCCCCGCCACCGTGCTGGCAATCCCCATGGATACAAGCATAAAAGCTGCCAGGACAAGGAAGTACAGGTACATTGGAACCTCATAATCATAACGCAGCACCCATTTTCCGAGCGTCAGCACAACGGCAATCTGGAGGATGCCCACCATACAGCTGCCCAAAAAATTGCCCAGTGCAATTTCGTAAGAACGGACCGGGGCGCTGAACATCCGCATCATCGTCCGCCCCTTGCGGTCGTCCATAATCAGGGAGACGGTGCTTGTTACCAGCCCCATGAGGAACATGAGTGTCAGTCCTGTAATGACGCCAAGGGTTTCCCTGGGATACAGATCATAATCGGTACGCGTACTTCCGACATTATGCTGCTCCGCCTGCTTCAGAATCGCGCCAAGCTTAGCCTCTGCACCGCCGGCTCCCCCGTTAACCGCGTTAACGGTCCGGGCAGTTTCCAGCATTTCACCCGCAATGGTGTTCACTTTCATTTTGACCAAAATTGAGGTTTCTGACGCTCTAAGCTCATATATGCTCAGCTCAGGCTGCTGTCCATGGGCAAGCCGGGCGGTATACTCCGCCGGAACTGATATTCCTGCAGCGCCTTCCTGCTGAATAACACCTTCTTTCAGTGCCGCTTCATCACTGCGGGCAACCAGCTTGTAATCGCCGGTATTCTCTAGTTCAGCAAGTAAATGCCGCCCCGCTGCGCCAGTGTCCATATTGCTGTACAATACAGTCGGCTTGTCGCCCTCCACCCCTCCGGTAACCGAAATAATAGCGGCGATGACAATACTCGGCAGCAAAATATACGTAATCATGCCTCTGCGGGACGCGATCGTCCGCTTGACCATATTCCAGGCAATCGCCAGTATCTTATTCATGGTAGCCCACCTTCCAATATGAGAGAATCGCTCCGCAGAGCATCACCAGACAGATGACCGATATCATGAGCAGATTCGGCGTAAGCTGCGGCAGCCCCGAATGCAGCATCATACGGATGATCGCCTGCTGCACCCAGTGGTTAATGGTAAAAGCACCTATGGTATTTACCCAGGAATCCGGAAGGGGAGCCATTCCTCCACTGATAAAGGTCATACATACCGTAATTACACTAATGATGCTTCTTGCGCTTGCTGCCGTTTTGCTGAACATGGAGACCACAATGGACAGCGTCATGGAGGCGATAATCATCAGCAGACAGAACAGCAGCAGAAGCCCCGGGCGGTTGCCCCAGTAAACGCCGAACAACCAATCGGTGAGCAGAATAATCGCCAGGCATTGAATGATGGATACAATCCCTACACCGAGCATTTTGCCGATGAACAGCTCCGAGGCTTTGACCGGCATCGAATTGATCCGGTGGAGAGTATGGTTATCCTTTTCGCTGAAAAGGGAGGTGGTGACTGTCATTCCGCTGTAGAGCAGAAACATCAGCAGCATGGATGCCGCATAGAATTGGGAAGCCGTATAGGTTCTGCCCCCGTTATTAAGATCGCCCAGCTTGACCGCTTCACGGTCCACTGCAGCTGAAGCCTCCACCGCCAGCGCCTGCGGCCCAAGTGCCGCCACTGCCGCCTGCTTATAATTCATGGTGTCCAGGAAATTGTCAAAAGCCGTTCCTGCCACCAGATTGTCCGTACGGTCCTTGCCAAGAATAAATTCGAGCTGCGCTTTACCGCCCTGCTGCACCTCGCTGTCGAAGCCGTCTGGAACAATAACCGCATAGCTGTACTTGCCGGTGCGCAGTCCACTTTCCGCTGCCTGGCGGCTCTCTGCATCCTGTGGAACAATCACCTTCTGAATGTCGGGAAGCTTCAGAAAAGCGGCAATCATAGCCGACTGCCCTTCACCTGCAGGATTAACTACCGCCACCCGTACAGGTTCTATCTTCGTTGCACTTTTGACACCGACCACCCCGGACAGCGAGGCTCCCAGAAGAAAGATCAGCACCAGCGGCAGCAAAAACATATTCAACAGCATCGAGCGTGAGCGGAACAATCTGCGCAGCTCGTACATCATAATCGTCCAAATGTTCATTTCAGCCCTCTCCCTTCTCTAGTCCCGCAAGGTCCGTCCGGTAAGGCTGAGAAACAGGGTCTCCAGATCCGGCTCTTCAATATTCAGGGAAGCAATAACCCCTTCATGCTTGGCAAAAATAAATAAAATGTCCTGCAGCTCACTTTGCGAGGAGGGTAAATACAGTTCTACTGTATCTTCATTCAGCTCGACGCGGCTTATCCGTGGATGCTGGCCCAGCTCTTGGATCAAGGCTGGCGTAATATGGGCGGCCTTTACAACAATCTTTTCTTCATGGGCGACCCGCTCCCGCAGCTCGTGTTCGGTTCCGCAGGCAATGATGTGGCCTTTGTCCATAATCGCTACCCGGTCGCATATAGCCGCTACTTCCTCCATATAGTGGCTCGTATAGATGACTGTTGAACCCAGCTTGTTCAGTGCCTTTACCGATTCCAGAATATGATTGCGCGACTGGGGATCAATTCCCACGGTTGGCTCATCCATAATAATCAGCTTGGGGCGGTGCATGATCGCACAGGCGATGTTCAGCCTTCTTTTCATTCCGCCGGAAAAGGTGGACGGTTTATCCTTTGCCCGGTCACTAAGTCCGGTGAAGGCCAGCGCTTCCTCGACCCGTTCCTTCAACAGCTTGCCGCGTAGTCCGTATAGCTTGCCGAAAAAGCTCACATTTTCAGTTGCGGTCATATTCTCATATAAGGCAAGCTCCTGGGGAACGAGGCCAATGCGTTTTTTGACCTCAAGCGGCTTGCTCAAGACCGACAGTCCGTCAATCACGATATCGCCGCCATCAGCCTTCAGCAAGCCGCAGATCATACTGATGGTGGTGCTTTTTCCCGCACCGTTCGGGCCGAGCAGGCCGAAGATCTCTCCTTCCTGAATGCTGAAATTCACGTGATCTACCGTCAGTTTTTGGTCATACCGTTTCACCACATCGCTTAGGACTGCAAATGCCATCTTTCATCTCTCCTGTTCCTGTATGCTTCTATGGATTTATTGTAGCGTAAGATGGAGGGTGCAGAAGGTACGAAAGGTCATGAATGGGAGGTGACTTAAGTCATCTCCTGAATCAGCAGGTTCTTATGCTAAGATAAACATAACAATCTTATAAAGGATGACCTCCATTTGAACAGAGAAATGAACGTCCTGCGCTATGCGCTTATTATCATCCCTGCCCTGATGTCCATCTATCTCTATGACTACGCCGACTATGAGCTGTTTACTCTCCATTTCCTTCTGCTGCTGCTGGTTGTCGCTCTTGGCGGGCGGCTGCCGGGTCCTTTCCGTATGCTGGCCTGCGCCATTGAGCTGCTTTATACGGCCTGGCTGTGCCAGCATTATGGAGATCTGCTGATTTTTCCGGCCGTTTCGGCACTGTTGTATTACTCCCGACTGGAGAACAGGCCTGTAGTGTTTGTCTTCTTCGCTATTCATGCAGCGGCGCTAAATGTGGCGTTAAGCAGCGCAGAGCCCCGGGTCCGGGTGATTATGAACCTTACCTTTTTGCTTTCCGCTGTGCTGAACAAGCTGCTTATGCGCGCAGGGCGCGGGAGAGTGGACACGCTATTCCTCTATGACGAGCTGCGCAAAAAGCATTTTGAGCTGGAGGAAGCCCGCAGCAGCCTGCTCCAATTCACCGCCCAGATCGAAGTGGCCGCCCAAGCTGAGGAAAGGGTACGGATTGCCCGTCAGCTGCATGACGATATCGGCCACCGCCTGATCCGGGTCAAAATGATGACTGAGGCCGCCATCCACACACTGCCTCATTCACCGGAGACAGGGATGGACATGATGAATCAGATCCGGGACCAGCTGGCGGCGAGTATGGACGATATGCGTGCTGCGGTTCGGCGGATCAACTATGGCTCGCAGCTTGAAGGGGCTTATGCGCTGGACCGGCTGCTGGAGGAGCTGGGCCGGGATACCGGCATTGAAACCTCCTACCAGATCTATGGCATACCGTATCCCCTGTATCCCAGCGTACGGGTCACCCTCTACAAAAACGCCCAGGAGGCTCTTACCAATGCTCTCCGCCATGGTCAAGCCACGGCTGTATGGATCAAAGTCTCGTTCAGCGAGCAGGAGGTGGCCATGGAGGTAGGCAATAACGGACAGCGCCCGAAAGAAAACCCCCTGCTGAAACTCAGGGGCAAAGGAGGGATGGGCCTGCAGGGAATGGCTGAGCGGGTCCATTTGGTCGGCGGAACGCTGGAGCTCCAGCTGGAGCCGGAGTTCGCTGTGATTACCAGGATTGCCTTGCACAGTCAGTCTGACAAACTTCCCCTGTAAAATGTTCTGCCGCATAATTGCATAAGGGGTATTCACCAGGAGATCTAAAAGTTCAACTTTACAGCAAAAGGAGACAGGCCTGACATGATTAAAGTAGTTATCGTTGACGACGATTCATTTATCCGCGAAAGCCTTAAGGTACTGGTTGCACTGGACCCGGAGATTGAAGTGGCGGGCTCCGCTGGCGATGGCCGTGAAGCTCTGGCCCTGCTGAAGCAGCTGCCTCATGCCGATGTGGTGCTGATGGATATCCGGATGCCGAACTGCGACGGTGTCGAGGGTACCAAATCCATCAAAGAAGCCTTCCCCGGTATCTCTGTGCTGATGCTGACGACCTTCGACGACGACGAATACATTATCGAAGCGCTGCGGAACGGGGCGAGCGGGTATTTGCTGAAGAATATTCCGCCGGACCGGATTATCCAAGGGATCAAAACGGTGCATGAAGGCAATCTGCTCATCCATCCCGACATCGCCCGCAAGCTGGCCGGTTTTCTGCAGCCAGCTGCGCCCCCGAAAGAGACGATGCCCAAGACTTTGGAGGCGTACGGGCTGACCAAAGCTGAGCTGGCCGTGGTATCCTTGATCGCTGAAGGCCATACCAATAAAGAAATCGCTGCCGAACTCTTTTTAAGTGAAGGCACGGTCAAAAATTACATCACCGAGATCCTCAGCAAGCTCGGCCTGCGGGACCGGACACAAATTGCCATTCTTTTTTGGAAGAATCTGCGGGAACAAGGAAATTGAGGTTTGTGGCGGTGAGACTACCTGCTTGCGAGCCTAGCTGCTTGCGAACCTAACCTACTACACAGGTAGAACTTGATATCTTAATGGGTAGGAGTGCGGAGAGGAAATACTTATGGAGCGGTAGCATCCGCCTAAAAGCTTTCCGGAGGAAAAGCTTGGATCGGAAGCTAGGCAGTCTACGGATTCCAACCGCGAACGGCAGTACAATTGAAGGAAATCTGGAGCTGGGAGCGGCCGGATGCCCACACATTCCCCGCAGTTGCGGCCAACCCCAATATGGGAATCTAAAGTTCAACTTTTGTAAGGAATCCCCCTATATGAGTTCAACTGGAGAACTTGAAAGCTTTGGGAGCGCAATGAGACCTATATGAAACTAAATCTAAGTGGAAAAAGTAAAACTACTTTGCTGAAACCCTGGCTACAGCAGGTTTTAGTTGGATTTTGTACACCTAATTCATACCTATTCACCCCATACGGCCGTTTTCAGCCGAATTAGTAATACTTTTTCCAACATAGAGTACTCCATAAGTCGAATGAGCTTGATTTAGTGATACTTTTTCCAACATAGGCTACTCCATAAGCTGAATGAGCCCGATTACTGAACCTTTTTCCCACTAGGATGACTAGGTCCGTTCAAATTTTTTTAGTTCAATCTATAAAACAAGTGGATATACACTCGGAGCTTACGGGGCCCGGATTGTTGTACATAGTGCAGGAAAATTACTATTTTGGCGTGCTTGGAGCGTATATTGTTGTACATAGTGCAGGAAAATTACTATTTGGCGTGCTTGGTGCGTATATTGTTGTTCATAGTGCAGGAAAATTACTATTTGGCGTGCTTGGTGCGTATATTGTTGTACATAGTGCAGGAGAATTACTATTTTGGCGTGCTTGGAGCGTAAATTGTTGTATAATATGCAGGATTCACGCCCACTTTAAGTGGCTAGATTCGTATGTAGAGGCTGGAGTTCATTCCGGTTCCTCAGCAGGAACATCACTAGGTTCCTCTTCTATGACATCTGCAGGAATGCGGACAGGAGATCCGTTAATAGGGCAGATCGGGTCGTTCCTTAAGCTAAACGGACTCATTTAAATGACATAACTCCCCTCGTTTTGGGCTTCAAAGAGTGATATAACGGCCCCTGAGCCCGCATAGCCAGGAAAGCAGGTTTTTTCATGAAATAAGGTCACCTCAGTCCAACTATATGCTGCGGATGAATCCCAGTGTGTCTGCACTGCGGAGCTTTCAAGTAATCCACCATTCTTTGTTTTCTATAATTCCCATACAGTAAAAAAGCCTGTGCTCCCTGAATACCAGGAGAACACAGGCTTTTGGCTTAGGCTGAATGTCATAAATTCCCATATATGGCGTGGGTGGTCGTTCCAATCATTTGCAGGGGCTCTGTCCAGTATTCTGAGCCGCAAAACTCTGTCCATACTAGACTCCGGTTGATTCCTTCTTGGGCTCCGCAGCCGCGTCCTTGGCCCGGCCCAGTCCGCCGGACGGAAGGCTCCGGCGGCTCGCCCCGGTCTTCATCGCGATAATGCTGAAGATACTGGAGGACTTGGCTTCTGCGGTGACTGAACCATCCGGCTCCGGCACCAGAATGATGCCGAGCTGATGGTGGTCGCCATCATAGATCGCGCGCTGGAGGTATTTGCTCTCACCTGCGCGGTTCTGCACCTCCAGCTTGCAGAAGGCGGGATTCATGCGCAGCGCCTCATGCAGCTGCGCGGCATCGGTCAACAGGACCCCGTTGACCTTCAGCAGGATCTCGCCCGGCAGGATACCCAGCTCCTGCGCGGGGCTGTCCGGCAGCACGGCCAGCACCTTGCGGCCGGCTGCGGGATGCACGAAGACGGGGCTTAGACTGCGCTCCTCCAGAGCGCTGTACCAGCCCAATGCTTCGTGCAGCAGCACTGCGGCGAGCGCCGCGAGCACGGTCAGCGGGCTCCACCAGGCGGCAAGCCCGCTTAGAGCCAGCAGGACGATGCTGTACAGCAGCAGCCGTCCTGCTGCGCGGGCGCTCTTCCGCCCGGGCAGCAGGCCCTGGGTCATCTCGCTGAAGCCGATGATGACCGGCAGGGACACCAGGCCCAGTCCGCCGCCCAGCAGCGGGTGCCAGGGCAGATCGCCGATTCCTGCGCCCGAAGGAATCAGCAGGAACAGCGGGAGCGGCCAGAACGCCTCCAGCTGATAGCCGCCGACCACCTTGCCGCGCTTGCCTTTGAGAAAGAGCGGCGTAGCCAGTCTGGCGCCCTGCCAGCGCGCCAGCAACGCCTCGGCCAGATGCAGCAGGGCGGCCAGCACCAGCAGGGCAGGAATATCCATCTCCCGCAGCGCGGTGGCGATAGTTCCGGCCAGCCCGCTCTGCAGCGTGTCCGGAAAGAACGAAAGAACAAATTGTAGGATGCCAAGTAACCCTATGGAGTAGGCAAAACACAAATAACGCACACGAAACAGCATAAGCACCAAACTGACAACCCAAATGCAGGCTACCGCCGTACCGGTCAGCGATATTCCCAGAGCCACAGCTGCCAGAGAAACGACCAGGCCCGCGACCAGGCCGCTCCATACCGTACGCCAGGTCTCGCGGCCCCAGCTGTGCAGCTTCACATGAATGAATTTCCGTTCCAGCGCCACCTGCCTCCGGTAGTAGAGAGCAATAAACAAAATAGCAATATAGTAATAGGGCTGAATCAGCAGATGTACGACTGCTGTGCCCCAGCTAGTAAGCAGTTCCGGCATTCCATTCAAACCGTTCGTCACACTCCTTTTAAGTCCGGGTAGTGTTGATCTGCAGCAATGCACCTACAGCCAAGCAGAAACGGCTTCGCCGTTCTTATAAAGCAGCCCATGCTTCCAGAAACAGCAATACATATTATCGCTTTCAGGTGCCGTTACAGCAAGAAATAGCAAACTCATTCATAACGGGAAACATATTAATTCAAATATGTTTAGAAAAAAAGAAGGCTGAAATCAGCCTTCTTACTTTTTCGACAACGACGCCTGAATTTCCTTCTGAACCTCGGCAATTCCCCTATTGAGCTGATTGTCGTTAACCGGGTTCTGGATGGCCTTGATTAACGCCAGCTCCAACGCTTCGGCGGTCTTGGCATCAACGATGCCTGTTGCCTGCAGCTTGGATGCACTCTGGAATTTTTTCACCGCATCTTTTGTCGCGGTATCGAAATACCCGTCCTTGCGGCCCGGTTTGTAGCCCAGACCGTCCAGCATGGTCTGTGCACTTTTGACATCCGCGTTGTTCATGTTGTATTTCAGAGATACGCTTTTGTTAATCGGCGCTACGGAGAAATAATCCGGCTGGGCCACCGCGATATCCGGCTTGATGCCCTTGCCGTGAATCCATGTGCCGTTTGGCGTCAGCCATTTGGCAATCGTAATCTTCAGCAGGCTGCCGTCGCCGAGCTGCTTGTCGAAGCTCGTCTGGACTGTGCCTTTGCCGAAGGAATTTTCTCCGATGAGCTTGGCTCCTGCAGATTGCTGCAGGGCTCCGGCCAGAATCTCCGAGGCGCTTGCGCTGCCTTTATTCATCAGCACAACGACCGGATATTTTTTGCTAGAACCCTTGGAAGGGCTGACTTCCGGCTTCTTGCCCTTTTCCTCCACCTGCACAATGGTCTTGCCTGCCGGCACGAACTGTTCAGCCATATCAATCACCACCGGCAGTACGCCGCCCGGATCGTTGCGGACATCAATGACGAGGCCCTTCATGCCCTGCTTCTCCAGCTTGCCTAGCTCTTCCTTGAAACGCTCTGCGGTATTCATGGAGAACTGGGTAACCTCGATAACACCTACGCCATCCTTTTCGAGCTTGGCATAGACAGTTTCCAGCTTCACATCATCGCGGGTGAGCACGTATTCAAGCGGTTCCGCCGCTCCGGTACGCTGAATCTTGAGTGTAGCCTTGCTCCCCTTCGGTCCGCGGATCTTAGCAACCGCATCATTCAGCTCCATGCCTTCGAGCGTTTCACCGTTTACTGACAGAATCACGTCTTTGGCCTTGAGTCCTGCCTTTTCGGCCGGTGAGCCTTTGATTGGGGAGACGATAACCACCTTGCCGTTCTCAGAGGAGACCTCAGCCCCGATTCCCGAGAAAGAGCCTTCAATACTTTCCTCAAATTTCTCAGCCGTTTCCTTGCCCATATAATTTGAATAAGGATCGCCCAGCGCTTCCATCATTCCGTTAACGGCACCGTCGATTAGCTTCGTCCGGTCTACCTTTTCGTAGTAATAGCCTTCTATGAGGCTCAGCGTGGTTCCAAGCTTCTGCGACTCCTTCTCCTGCAGGCCGCCAGGCGGCACAACCGCTGCCGCAGCACTTTCACCCGCAGCCCGTCCGAATATATCCGCATAGCCGGTGACGCCCAAGGTCAGCAGGCTTCCGCACAGCAAGGCAGCGACTATCATAAAAGCCGCTGTGCTTTTCTTCAACATGATGTTCCCACCGTCCCTTCTTGTCCAGTCATGATGCTGAGGACACGCCCGTTCTGCGAAGAACGGTATCTCTTCCAGTATATGCCGTAAATCAAATTAATATTTATAATATAATTTTTCAAGTCCATCTATGACGCCCGGAGCCTCACAGATAAGGCATCGGATCAACCGGTTTGCCGTCGATCCGCACTTCAAAGTGCAGATGCGGACCGGTGACGCGTCCGGTTGCACCCGATTCAGCAATGGTCTGACCGCGGGATACCCGGTCGCCCACACTAACCTTAATGCCACCCTCGCGGATATGGCCATAAAGCGTCCATACCCCGCCGCCATGGTCAATCACTACCGTATATCCATAGCCGCTCCACCATTCAGCCACAATGACCGTACCCGAATCGGCAGCATGAATGCTTGTCCCTTGCGGAACGGCAAAGTCCGTACCCGTATGCATCTTGCCTACTTCACCGGTCACCGGATGGGTCCGTACCCCGTATGGGGAAGAAATCCGTGCGGATCCCACAGGAAGCAGGAATGGCCCATTCCCGCCCGCATATTCAGAGTAGCTTGAACTGCTGTCCGAGTTGGAGCCGGAGCTTGAACTGCTGCTGGCAGCCCGGGCTTTCGCTGCCGCAGCAGCGGCTGCCGCTCTGCGCGCCGCTTCGGCTTTGGCTGCCGCTGCTTTGCGTGCGGCTTCTTCTGCTTTGATCTGGTCCTTCTTGTTCTCGAGCGCGGAGCGCTCGCTGGCCAGCTGCACCAGCTTAGCATCCTGCTCTTCCGTGAGGCCATCGGTCTCCTGGATTTCCTTATCGTAGTAGGCGATCAGCTCCTGCTTCTCCGCCTCCTTCTCCTTCAGCGTACTCCGCTGGGACTCCAGATCCGTATACAGCTGCTTGGCCTGGGCATATTGCCCTTCAAGCTCCTGCTTCTTGGCAATAACCGTCTGCTTGTCCAGCTTGTGCTGAACGAGCAGGTCCTGATCCTGGTCTACAATCATCTTGAGGGAATCCGCCCGGTCCAGGAAATCGGAAAAACTGGTGGATGAGAGCAATACATCCAAATAGGAAACCGCACCGTCGGTATACATCAGGCGGACCCGGGACTCCAGCAGCTTCTCACGGGAAGCCACACGTGCTTCCGCCTCATCCAGTTCGGTTGCCGTAATATTCAGCGATTTCTCGGTACTGGCGATTTTGCCGGAAATATCAGTCATTTTGCCTTTGACCTGACTAATTTGATCCAGAACGTACTGAAGATTGAGATTCGTTTTATTCAAATAATGCTTGGCTTCCTGGTTCCGTGAAGCGGCCTTGTCCTGCACGGCTTTGGCAGCCTGAACCTCCTGCTGCAACTGTTTCAGCTGCTTGTCGATTTCTGCAACCGTAGTTTTTTTGGCATATCCGTCAGAGGGTTGGAATAGTGTGACAGCCAGCAGCACAGCGGCCAGCCCGGCGGCAATCTTCTTCAACTCGCACTCCCCGTCCTTTGTCTTGTATGATGATCGTCCTGCAATCGGATAATGGGCTATACTCTGAGGAACTTGCGGATCGATACGGTACTTCCCCATACACCGATCAGCACACCCAGGCTAACAAGCAGCCCGCAGAGCAGAACCCAGATATCCTGAAACGGAATCAGCTGCAGCCCCAGCATCGGATCTCCCTGGACAGAGGACACGAGACTGCTGTAGCCTGCATAGAGCGCCCCCGAGGTAACCAGTGAGCCGATCAGCCCAATCAGCGCTCCTTCAATAAAGAAGGGCCAGCGGATAAAATAATTCGTCGCACCCACCAGCTTCATAATGCCAATCTCCTTGCGGCGGGCAAGTATCGTCACCCGGATCGTATTGGAGATCAGGAACATCGACATGAGCGCCAATCCCGCTACAAAAATAAACCCGATGTTGCGTACTGCCTTCGTTACCTTGAAGAGTGTCTCCACCGAGCCTTTGCCATAATTCACTTTGTAAATCGGTTTCTCTTCATGAGACTTGTTAAGCGCTTCTATCTTCTCCGCCACAAACGGAACCGTCGTAGGCTGAATGACCTCCACGAGCAGCTTATCCGGCAGCGGGTTATTATCCTTATCAAAGCCTTCGAGCAGCTCGGCGGCATCCGGCCCCATATCCTCACGGAATTCCTTCAGCCCCTGCTCTTTGGAGATGAATTCCACCTTGCTGACCTCCGGCATGCTGCCGATTTCATTTTCCAGCGTTTCACGCATCTTCTGATCGGTATTCAGTGTCAGATGCACGTTGATCTGCACCTGGCTGTCCGCCTTGTCGGCAATAGCGTTGACATTAAGCACAAGCAATATAAAGACACCAAGCACGAATAGGGAGACGACAATGGAAGTGATGGAAGCCACCGACATCCAGCCGTTGCGGAATACGTTTTTGAAGCCTTCCCGCACATGCCGCAAGAAGGTTTTAAAACTCATAACCATATTCTCCTCTCACTTGGTCTCTGACAATATTTCCGTTCTCGATAGCCAATACCCGCTTGCGCATTTTATTGACGATATCCCTGTTGTGAGTCGCCATTACAATGGTTGTCCCGCGAAAATTAATTTCGTCCAGCAGCTGCATGATTCCCCACGAGGTTTCAGGGTCCAGGTTGCCGGTAGGCTCGTCCGCAATAATGACAGAAGGGTTATTGACAATCGCCCGGGCGATGGCAATCCGCTGCTGCTCCCCGCCGGACAGCTGAGAGGGCTCACGGTTCGCTTTGCTGCGCAGGCCCACTAATTCGAGCACTTCAGGAACACGCTTCTTAATCACTTTCTTCGGAGCTTCGATAACCTCCATCGCAAAAGCGACATTCTCATAGGCCGTAAGCTTCGGCAGCAGGCGGAAATCCTGAAAGACCACCCCGATATTGCGGCGGACATAGGGGATTTTGCGCGGCTTCAGCTTGCCTATATTGAACCCGCCTACCGAAATTTGTCCTTTGGTGGGCGTTTCTTCTCTATAAATTAATTTCATGAACGTTGATTTACCGGCGCCGGACGGACCGACGACATAGACGAATTCATTGCGGTCAATCTTGACGGATACACCCTGGAGCGCATGGGTTCCGTTCGGATAGGTCTTCCACACATCCTGCATTTCAATCACTTCATCACTTCCCGATTCTGACATATTCCGCTGCAAACCGCGGAAGCTTCCATAAACTGCATGAATACCGCAGGCGTATCTATTGTAACAAATCCGTAACCGCTTGAGTACCCGAAAGTTTTAACGATATCGCACATATACATAAAAAGCATCTTAAAAACCCGGAAAAGAACCTCAGTACCGCCGCTAGCATCTACATTGTGGAAATTCAAAAATAACCGGCCTGTTACCGGTTCTACCTATTTATATCGGCTGGAAAAGCCATTCATTAAGTCTATAATTCCTGGCCTGCGCCCAGTCCGCGCAAATCCGCCCAACTGAAGGAGATCTTTCATGAAAAACATCCATGCCGCCCTCATTGCCCTGATCGGCCTGATTCTGGCCGGCTCCCTAGTAGCCGGAGGACTTCATTTATATGGCAGTCAGCAGACAATCCCCTCAAAAACCCTTGTCGCCGGCTGGGACGTCGGGGGCATGGAGATAGGCGAAGTACGTGCGGAACTGGCCACCAGACTGCAAGCGCTCGGAGCGGTCCCTTTGGTGCTGAAAGCAGATCCTGACGCCGGGCTCACTGTTACGCTGAGGCAGGCAGGTATGACATATGAGGCAGAGAAATTTCTGCAGGGACTGAATACACTCACTGAAGACGGGCTGCTGGAACGGGTGCGCGCACGCTGGAGCTTCCCCCGCAGCTGGGAGTTCGGGGCACATCTGGATCTTGCACAGCTCCAGAAAAGTCTTAGTCCAGACTGGGAAAAAGAAACCTTTGGCGTCCCCGTAGACGCCGTAAGGCGGATCACCGCAGATGACCGTGTAGTGTATACGCCTGAGAAAACCTCCTATGAGGTAGACTGGCGTGCATTGGAGCTTACCCTGCAGGCGGCGGTCCCCCTGTCACTCCGCAATGCCGACAGCCTTAAGGACAAACGGATCATCCTTGAAGTTCCGCTCAGCATCCGGCAGCCGGAGGTCACGCTGAAAACCCTGAAGGAACAAGGCATTGAACGGAAAATCTCCCAATTCAGCACCTCCCTCGGGGCAAGCGGCCCCGGACGCACCTTCAATGTCCAGGCTGCCGCCGAGGCCGTCAACGGCACCCTTCTGCCTCCGGGTGCAGTCTTCGATTACGGCAAAGCTATTCAAAAGGCCCAGGCTGACACCGGCTTCCGGGAAGCACCGGTTATTGTCAACGGCAGGCTGCAGCCTGGGGTGGGCGGAGGAATCTGCCAGGTATCCAGCACGCTGTACAACGCTGCCCTGCGTTCAGGCCTCGAAATCGTGGAGCGGCGCAACCATTCCCTACCGGTTAACTATCTGCCGAAGGGACAGGATGCCACCTTCTCGGAAGGCAACATCAACTTCCGCTTCCGCAACAACACCGGCAAATCTCTGATTATCCATGCCGCCGTCCAGGGCCGCACCTTAACCGTGAAGCTGTTCGGCACGTTCCCGAAGAACGTGACCTTCCAGGTCCAGTCCCGGACGGTGGAGCTGCTTGCACCCGCCGACAAGTATGTGAGCGACCCTTCACTCCCGCGCGGAGGTACACGGGTTATCCAGAACGGAAAAACCGGCTATATCGTTGAAACCTACATCACCCGGCTCGTTGACGGCAAAGCCGTTGAGAAGAAGCTGCTCTCCCGGGACACCTATTACGCGCAAAAACGCATCATCGCCATCAACCGGGGCGGTATGGGCAAGTCCATCCAGCCTGATTCCCGCAGGCAGCCTCTGGTAGAGGACGGAGTGCGGGGTTGATTTAACTATTGCGCATGGCGGCTTCCCTTCAGCACGCTCCACTCCTGCAGGCATCAAAAAGACGGTCAGGACATCCAAGTCCTGCCGTCTTTTTGACATGAATATTAACGGGAGCGTCAGCTTCCCGCCCCTGGTTTACATTGCGCTTACTTCGGCATAAGCCCTTTACGATGGAGCAGTATCCTTGAGGCACAACGGCAACAGAAAGGATGAACTGCATTGAGCACAATTGTATCAAATCAATTATCCGCCTGGCTCCGCATCATTCCACCCTTCCCCGCTGCGTCCCCCTGCGCATTCCTCGCCGGCTTCTTTTGGATTCCCACTCAGTTTGCTCCGCCCCAACTCCTGCTCTTCCGCCTACCATCCCTCTGCCAGCCTCAGCCCGCTGTTAGAACAGCGTATCCGGAGACATATCAATTCTCCAATATCCGCTCACTTTCTTCAGCTTCACCACTACGCTTTGGTTCGTCCCCTGGTCCGGTACACTTAACTCAAATACAGCAGTGGCCGCAGTCTTCGAGACCATACGCGCTGTTGCCTTATCATACTGCATTGAGTTGCCTATATCGGTATTCACTTGTGCCATTCTACCGTTCTGCTCCAAAAACTGTGTCTGTACATAAAACGCAGCGGCATTGTGCGTGTAGGCGCGTTTGACGTAACTCATCAGCTGCTGCTTGCTCCCAATATCACTGGAGAGATAACGGTATTCCGTTCCTTTATATTGAAACGTTTCTGGTTGGTACGTTACGCCTCCACGACTGGTATATGTATACAGCTTCTTGGCGTGAACCAGGAGCGGGATCACACTCTTCACCGTCAGATTGTTAATCGTTGCCGGACCTTCCTTGCCCGGCGCGGATACCGCCACCGACTTTACACCTTCAATCCCGAAAGATGGCGAAGCCGCGAACGCTCCGCTCCCCGCTGATACCAGACCCAGTGAAAGAGCGAGGGAGCTGAGCAGCACTTTTTTATTCATTATCAATTCCTCCTTATAATTGTGCGATAAGTACTCTATAACTTACTGCAGCTTGTAAGCTAAAATACCCAATTCACTATAGGGTCAAAACAGGATTGCGGCAGGATAAGAATAAAAAGCTCCGCTTCCCCACAAAACATGGAGAGAACACGAAGTTTACCGCTTCCAAGGAGTTGGATAACTTACTTATCATTCTAAAGATTTTTACAATTTATATCTGTTTTATCCTGTGCTATGATTTGGGCTGAAGGGAAAGGAGATAAAAATATGGCTTTGATTGAGTGCAGATTTTATTCGGATGTCCTGGGACTAAGCACCTCCATGACGGTGATTTTGCCGCAACAGACTACTACGCAAATTGGCATGAACAATGTTACTAAGGGAACACTGCATCCGACACTCTATCTGCTGCACGGCCTCTCGGATGACGACTCCATCTGGCTCCGCCGCACTTCCATTGAGCGCTATGTGGCACAAATGGGGATTGCAGTGGTGATGCCGCAGGTGCACCGGGGCTTTTATACGGATATGGCCGAGGGAGGCCGGTACTGGACCTTTATCAGTGAAGAGCTGCCCGCGCTGGCCCGTTCATTCTTCCCCCTGTCCCCCAAACGTGAGGATACCTTTGTGGCCGGGCTGTCGATGGGCGGCTATGGGGCGGTCAAGCTGGGACTGCGCAAGCCTGAGGCCTTTGCGGCGGCGGCAAGCCTGTCGGGAGCGCTCGATATGGCGCATCATTTCCTGAACCCGGAGGACCCAACTAAGAAGTCCCTAGAGTACGAACGGATTTTTGGCAAACAGAGTATTGAGGACACTCCCGATGACCTGCTATACCTGCTGAAAGAGGTAGACCGCTCCAAGGGCCCTAAGCCGCTTCTCTACCAGTGCTGCGGAACTGAGGATTTCCTCTATGAAGACAACCAAGCCTTCCGCAGGGCCTGCGCCAAGACGTCGCTGTCCTTAACCTACGAGGAAGGTCCGGGCGATCATGAATGGGGTTATTGGGATACCAAAATCCGTGATGTACTGGCCTGGCTGCCTCTGGGTAAATAAGGTCCGACCTACCTAAGCTGTAACCGCAAGCTTAAAGCGGAGGCGCAACAAGCTAGGATGGACACTCAACAAGCTAAGATGGACGCTCAGCAAGCAATGTGGACACACATCAAGCTAAGATGGACACACAGCAAGCTAAAATGGACGCTCAGCAAGCTAATCCAGACACGCAGCAAGCTAAGATGGACGCTCAGCAAGCTAATCCAGATACGCAGCAAGCTAAGATGGACGCACAGCAAGCTAATTCCTGAAAGAACTTAGCTTGCTGTGGAATCTTCCATACTCCGATTCGCCCGATTACGCAGAATTCAAAGGTACGTTTCTACTTGGCGCTTCTTAAGCTGATTAGGTGGAAAAAGTATCATTAATTTGCTTGAGCATCAAGCAACCCGGCTGGTTAAGTGGAAAAAGTCGCACTAAATCAGCCCATTTCGCTCCACATGAGGGAATACCCCTGAATTAAGTTTCCTTTTTCCACTTAATCCCTGCAAATGTTGATTTCTAAGGAGTTTAAGTTTCCTTTTTCCACTTCAGTGCTTCAACAACGGCAGTTCTGCTGTTGCCACATTCGTCCGTTAGACTAGTCAAACTAAAAGATTCTTTTCTCCAACTAATACCCGCCTTCTACAACCGAAGAAAGGCCATGATTTTCCATGTAATAAAAAACTGTCCTCCTCACATCTAGTGATGCGGTGAAAGACAGTCTTTTGTTGATTTCAGCAATCATCTCGGCAATCTATCCAGAATTTATCCAGCGATCTGTCCAGCGATCTGTCCTAGCCAATCCGCCTCTTTTACCGGATAGTATTTACATGCTGCGCAATCCACTCACTGGCATTGTTCAAAGCTGCCTCTGCCCGTTCAATCGCTGCCTTGACCTGCACCGTAGCGGTACCGCCATAGACGTTGCGGGCGTTCACCACAGCCTCCGGCTGCAGCACAGCGTAAATTTGGTCATCGAACAGCGGAGAGAACTGCTTGAACTCCTCCAGCGTCAGATCCAGCAGGAATTTACCTTCGTTAATGCAGTACAGCACTGTCTTGCCGATGACCTCATGCGCCTGGCGGAAAGGCAGACCTTTGCCTACCAGGAAGTCAGCGATATCAGTTGCATTGGAAAAGTCCGTGTTGACGGCTTCACGCATCCGGCTCTTGTTCACCTTCATTGTAGAAATCATTGGCGCAAACAGCTGGAGTGCCCCTGTAAGGGTGGCTACAGTGTCGAACATGCCCTCTTTGTCTTCCTGCATATCTTTGTTGTATGCCAGCGGCAGGGACTTGAGCACCGTCAGCAGCCCGATCAGGTTGCCGTAGACACGGCCCGTCTTGCCACGCACCAGCTCCGGCACATCCGGGTTCTTCTTCTGCGGCATAATGCTGCTGCCTGTGCAGAAGGCATCATCCAGCTCAACGAAGCTGAACTCCGTGCTGCTCCACAGCACCAGTTCTTCACTCAGCCGGGACAGGTGAGTCATCACCAGTGCCGCGTTGGACAGAAATTCGACGATGAAATCCCGGTCGCTGACCGCATCCAAACTGTTCTCATAGACACTATCGAACCCGAGCTGCTCTGCTACAAAATGACGGTCGATCGGGAAGGTGGTTCCCGCAAGCGCCCCTGCTCCCAGCGGCAGCACGTTAATCCGCTTGTAGCTGTCCGTCAGGCGTTCCGCATCACGGCGGAACATGGACACGTAAGCCAGCAGATGGTGGGCGAACAGGATCGGCTGGGCACGCTGCAGATGTGTGTAGCCGGGAACGATCGTCTCGACATTGTCCTTGGCCTGGCCTATCAGCGCTTCCTGCAGCTCATGCAGCAGAGCTACCAGTTCGACCACCCGATTGCGCAAATACAGATGCATGTCGGTAGCCACCTGGTCGTTGCGGCTGCGTCCGGTGTGCAGCTTGCCGCCGACCGGGCCGATCTCCTCGATCAGATTTTTTTCAATATTCATATGAATATCTTCATCTGCCACGGAAAAAACAATCTCCCCCGCACGGACTTTGTCGAGCACCTTGTTCAGTCCGTTCTTGATCGTCTCTACATCCTCCTGCGGCAGGATGCCGCATTTGCCCAGCATTGTGACATGGGCCAGACTTCCCTGCACATCCTCTTCAGCAAGTAGCTTATCGAATCCGATGGAGGCCGTATATTCCTCCACCAGTTTGTTCGTTCCTTTGGTAAAACGTCCGCCCCACAGCTTGCTCACCTGTTGTATCCTCCTCTATTGACGTTAGAAGGGCCGCCCCTGTCCTGACGGGAGGAACGGCCTTCGGCTGTCTGGTTATGTTTGCCTTATCTACATCAGTTGAACTCTAGATTTTCATATTAAGGGTCTGGTCGTAACTATGGGGAATGTTTGGACTTCCAGCCGCTGCCCTTCTGCAGATTTCATACCGCTGTTAACGGAGGAAATCCGCAGACAAAGGCGGTCGCTATCGCTCCTAGAGTTCCTAACTTCCCCTCCGTACTTCTACCTTTTTTATGTTTTCTAAGTTCAACTTATCTATAGGCCTCATGCTTATCTATTGGTTCGATTCTGCCACGCCAGCCGATACCTTCAAACGGAGGGCGTTCAGACGGATAAAGCCTGTAGCATCCCCTTGATCATAAGCCTGGGTAGGATCTGCTTCCATCGTTGCGATGTCCGGATTGTACAGGCTGACCGGAGATTTAACGCCGGCCCCGATGATGTTGCCTTTGTACAGCTTCACGCGTACAGTGCCGGTGACGTTCTTCTGGCTCTCCTTCACCAGCGCCTGCAGCGCAAGGCGTTCAGGCGCGAACCAGAAGCCGTTGTACACGAGTGTACTGTAGCGGGTAATCAGGCTGTCGCGCAGATTCATCACTTCGCGGTCCATCGTGATGGACTCCATTTTGCGGTGGGCGGTGAACAGGATGGTTCCGCCTGGGGTTTCGTACACGCCGCGGCTCTTCATGCCGACAAATCGGTTCTCCACCATATCCACGCGTCCAATGCCATGCTTGCCGCCCAGCTCATTCAGCTTCTCCATGACCTGCAGCGGAGATAGCGGCTCACCATTCAGTGCGACACAATCTCCCTTGAGGAATTCCAGCTCCAGGTATTCCGGCTGATCCGGGGCATCCTCCGGCGCGCTGCTGAGGAGGAACATTCCCTTGTTCTCCGGTGCGCTTGGATCGAACCACGGATCTTCCAGCACGCCGCTCTCATAGCTGATGTGCAGCAGGTTGCGGTCCATCGAATATGGCTTAGCCGCCGAGGCCTGAACCGGAATGCCGTTCGTTTCCGCATAGGCGATCATTTCCGCCCGGCCGGGGAACTGGCTGCGGAACTCTTCGAGCCGCCAAGGCGCAATCACCTTGATGCTTGGCGACAAGGCCGCTGCGTTCAGTTCGAAGCGCACCTGGTCATTTCCTTTGCCGGTCGCGCCGTGGGCAATAGCCGTTGCTCCTTCAGCGATGGCGATGTCCACCATACGCTTCGCAATCAGCGGACGGGCAATGCTTGTGCCAAGCAGGTATTGACCCTCATACAAAGCGCCCGATTGGAACATCGGGTAGATGAAGTCACTCGCGAATTCATCGCGAAGATCATCGATGTAGACCTTCGACGCGCCGGTTGCGAGGGCTTTTTCCTCCAGGCCATCCAATTCTTCCTTCTGGCCGATATCGGCTGTAAAAGCAATAATCTCCGCATCATAGGTTTCTTTCAGCCATTTCAGAATGACCGAGGTATCCAGCCCGCCGGAGTAGGCGAGCACAATTTTTTCTTTTGGCATGGGGGTGCAACTTCCTTTCGTGTGGGGGGGTATAAGATTCGCTAAAGTGCGCTTATAGAAATCCAGTGCCCGGACGCAACTGCGTGAAATGTTTGGACTTTCGGCCGCTGTTGTCTCCAGATTTCTTGATTGTACCGCTGTTCGCGGTTGAAATCCGGGAGACAAAGGCGGACGCATTCGCTCCTACAGTTCCAAACTTTCACTCCGTTGCTACGCACCGGAATTCTAACGTTCCGTACTTAAGTTCATCTTATATAGTGTTTTATATAATATAAGACCAAGCAAGAGCCTTGCCTGATTTGCACGGTCAATCCTGATTTACTCCAGATCGCTGAATACTCTGAACTCTTAGCTATAGCTTAGCCCGTGAATACGGTCCTTAGCCCATCAATGCCGCCATCAGCGCTTTCTGCGCATGCAGGCGGTTCTCGGCCTGGTCGAAGATGACCGAATTCGGACCGTCGATCACGCCGGTGCTGACCTCTTCCTCACGGTGAGCCGGCAGGCAGTGCAGGAACAGGTAGTCGCTCTTCGCGCCTTTGACCAGCTCCTCGTTGACCTGGTAATCCTTGAATGCGGCCTCACGCGCCAGCTGCTCGGCCTCGAAGCCCATGCTTGCCCAGACATCCGTATAGATCACATCCGCGTCCTGTACGGCTTCCTGCGGGCTGCGGGTAACCACGATCACCGATCCGGTCTCCTTGGCAATCTCACGCGCTTCCGCAACGACAGCCTCATCCGGCTCATAGCCTTCCGGTCCGGCAATGGACACATGCACGCCTAGCTTGGCACCGCCGATCAGCAGAGAATGCGCCATGTTATTGCCATCGCCGATATAAGCCAGCTTCAGGCCCTTTAGCTTGCCTTTGTGCTCGTAGACGGTCTGATAATCAGCCAGCACCTGGCACGGATGGGCCAGATCGCTCAGTCCGTTGATGACAGGCACCGAAGCATAACGGGCCAGGTCCTCTACTTTGTCATGGCCGAAGGTACGGATCATGATGCCGTCCAGATAACGCGACATGACCTGCGCCGTATCGCCCACGGTTTCGCCGCGTCCGAGCTGAATGTCATTTTTGCTCAGGAACAGCGCATGGCCGCCGAGCTGGTACATGCCCACTTCGAACGACACGCGTGTGCGGGTCGAGGATTTTTCAAAAATAAGCCCAATCGTCTTGCCCTTCAACGGCTGGTAGACCTCACCGCTCTTTTGCTTCCGCTTCAGCTCAATCGCCAAATCAATCAAATACGTGATCTCTTCCGGGCTGTAGTCGTTCAGCTCCAGCAAATCACGGCCTTTGAGCTGCTGCGCGATATGTTGTGCACCGCTTTTCACTTCCTGGCTCATGAACCTGCCTCCCACTTTCCATTGTTAGCATAAGTATGAATGAGTTCCGAAAGGATGTCCACCGCCTGGTGAATCTCATCGGCGCTTACGTACAGGTTAGGCAGCAGCCGAATGACGTTAGGTCCGGCCTGGACGAACAGCAGCCCGCGCTTCTGTCCGGCCAGTACGATCTCTCCTACCGGTGCCGCGCATTCGATCCCGATGAGCAGGCCTTTGCCGCGGATTTCCTTCACAAACGGCGTATCCGCCAGCTTGTCGCCCAGCAGTCCTTTCAGGTACTCGCCCATGTCGGCGGCACGCTGCGCCAGATTATCTTCCAGCATCGTTTCGATCGTCGCTTCCATTACCGCTGCAGCCAGCGGCGTTCCGCCGAAGGTCGTCGCATGGCTGCCTGGACTGAACGCCTCACGCAGGTATCCTTTGCCCAGCATGACGCCTGCCGGAAAACCGCTGGCGATGCCTTTGGCCAAGGTAAAGATATCCGGCTCAATGCCGTAATGCTGATGAGCGAACAGCTTGCCTGTGCGTCCCATGCCGGTCTGCACTTCATCTACGATCAGCAGCAAACCATGCTCCTTGCACAGGGCCACAACCGCATCCAGGAACTCCTGCTGTACCTCCAGCACGCCGCCTTCGGCCAGAACCATTTCCAGCATAACCGCTGCGGTATTCCCGGAGATTGCAGCCTTCAGCGCCGGAAGATCATGCAGCGGCACGGTCTTGAAGCCTGCCGGAAGCGGCAGGAAGCCTTCTTTTACCTTTTGCTGTCCGGTAGCCGTCAGTGTGGCCAATGTACGTCCATGAAAGGACTGCTCGAACGTGATCACTTCATAACGTCCCGTTCCCTTCACCTTCTGGTGATAACGGCGCGCCAGCTTGATGGCCGCTTCATTCGCCTCAGCCCCGCTGTTGCAAAAGAACACCTGGTCCGCACAGCTGTTCGCTGTAAGCAGCGCAGCCACACGGTCCTGTCCAGGAATGTGGAACAGGTTCGAGACATGCCAGAGCGTATCAATCTGTTCCTTCAGCTTCGCGCCAACCTTCTCAGGCGCGTGTCCCAGACTCGTTACAGCCAGACCGCACATGAAATCAAGATACTTGTTGCCCTGATCATCCCATACCCAGCTGCCCTTGCCCTTGACCAGACTGATGTCATATCTGGCGTAGGACGGGAATACCGCACCCAGCTTGGCAGGAGCAGCCTCCTGAACCTCCGTTTCTGCTGAACGGCCCTGCGGCGCCCCTGTCAAAGAATCTTTTTCCGCTTGTGTAAGCTCACTCATTCTTAGTCACTCTCCCACCATGCTGCTTCCGGTATTCCCGTCAGCGCTTGTTATTATATAAGATGAACTTTATTTTACATTGTGGGATATGGTCGTAACTGCAGGAAATATTTGGACTCCCAGCCGCTGTTGTCGTAAGAATTTCTTGAATGGAACCGCCTTAGCGGTTGAAATCCGGTGACTGATTATGCTTCCGAAGCGAGCTTTCCTACGGAAAACTTTCAGGCGGACGCATTCGCTCTGTAAGTATCCAAACTTCCCCTCCGCACTTCTTCCCTTTTATGACTATTTAAAGTTCATCTTATATAGTTATGAACGAATAATCCGTGTTCCGAGTTCTTCACCCTGCAGCACCCGGCTGAGTACCCGCGGCTCCTTGCCGTCAACAATTACGACTTCGGACACATTGCCCTGGATACAATCGATCGCTGCACGAACTTTTGGAATCATTCCGCCATAAATTTCGCCATTCTCTATTAAGTCTTCAATCTGCCCTACCGTCACAGACGGAAGCACGGTTTTGCGGCCGTCCAGGGTGCGCATAATGCCCGGTACATCAGTGACAACAATCATTTGAGGCGACCCGGTAAAAGAAGCCACTGCACCCGCCGCCGTATCCGCATTAATGTTGTAACGCTGTCCTCCTGCATCTACACCGATCGGCGCAATTACAGGGATATATCCCATCGCCAGAACTCCCCGGACAATCTCTGCGTTGACCCCGGTCACTTCACCGACCAGCCCCACTTCACTGCTATTGGCAACCAGCCGGGCCGTAATCAGCCGCCCATCCACACCGGATAAGCCGAGCGCCTGACCGCCGCTGCCTTGAATCCTTCGGACAATCGCCTTGTTGATGCTCCCTGCCAGCGTCATTTCCACAACATCCAGCACTTCCTCGGTCGTCACCCGCAAGCCGTTCACAAAGCTGCTCTCAATGCCAAGCTTCTCCAGATTGCCGGAAATCGCCGGCCCGCCGCCATGTACAATGACAGGCTGGGCACCGCTCCGCTGCAGCTCCCGCAAATCGTCAAAAAAGGAATCCGGAAGCGCCGCCAGCGTACTGCCGCCACATTTCATCACGAACAGCCCGCCACCCTTATGATTCTCTACAGTCATAGTGTAGTTATCCCCCCAGTAAGCTGAGCCCCAGCTTTGAATCAGGTACGGTATGCAGCATTAATGCGCACATAATCATACGTCAGATCGCAGCCCCAGGCGGTAGCCTTGCCTTCTCCATCAGCTAAAGCTACGGTAATCCGCACAGTATCACTTTTTTGCAAATAATGCAGGGCCTTCTCTTCATCAAAAGCTACCGGACGTGAATGCCTGAGCACCTCGATCCCGCCCAGTGAGATATCCACCCGTTCCGGGGATACCGGCACTCCTGCGCGCCCTACTGCCGCAATAATTCTGCCCCAGTTGGCATCTGCACCAAAAATCGCCGACTTCACAAGGCTGGAGCCGATCACTGTCTTGGCAATCGCTGCTGCAGCCTCATCGTGCACTGCACCGTCAATCTGCACTTCAATCAGCTTCGTCGCTCCTTCGCCGTCACGGGCAATCGCCATAGCCAGACTCTTGCAGACATGCGTGAATGCAGCGGCAAAAGCCTCCCAGTCCGCATGCAGCCGCGTCAGCTTTTCATTCCCGGCCAGCCCGCTCGCCATCGTGACCAACATATCATTGGTGCTTGTATCTCCATCTACCGTAATCATATTAAAAGTGGTGTTGGTCGCGGTACGCAGCAGACCGAGCAGATCCCCGCCGTCAATCACAGCATCCGTGGTCATGAAGCCCAGCATGGTCGCCATATTGGGATGAATCATTCCCGAGCCTTTAGCAGCTCCGGCAATGGTAACTTCCACTTCACCGGCCTTTACTTTGACGCAGCATTCTTTTTTGACCAGATCTGTTGTTAAAATAGCCTGGCAGAACGCCTCCGCTCCGGCGGCTCCTCCGTCCAGCTTCTCAGGCAGTCCGGCAATGCCGCTGCGCACACGGTCCATCTTCAGCAGCTCACCGATTACACCGGTAGAAGCAACCGCAACATCCAGCTCATTCACACCAAGCTCGCGGGCAGCGGCAGCACGCATTTCATAGGCATCGGCTTCGCCCTGTTCGCCGGTACAGGCATTGGCATTTCCGCTGTTCACGATGACCGCCTGCAGCGTCCCGTTCGCCAGACTCTCCCGCGTCACCTTCAGCGGTGCAGCCTGGAATACATTCGTTGTATATACCGCAGCTGCTGTCGCCGGCACCTCGCAGAGAATCGCCGCCAGGTCGTTGCGCTCCGTTTTTTTGAGTCCGCAGTGCAGTCCGCCAGCCGTAAACCCCTTAGGGGTTGTAACACTTCCGCCCTCAATGACGGTAAAAACCTGTTTCTCACTCATTATATTGTTGACCGCTGAAGCTTAAGGATACACAGGTGTGTAACCAAGACCGCGGGTTTCCTCCCATCCCATCATCAAATTCAGGTTCTGAATCGCCTGCCCTGCCGCACCTTTAACAATATTGTCAATGACAGATACAATCGTTACCCGGCCTGTACGGGCGTCTGTGGCAAAACCGATATCACAATAGTTGGAACCGCTGACCTCTTTGGTGGCTGGAAGCACACCCGCATTACGAATCCGCACATAGGGACGTCCTGCATAATACTTGCGGTATAAGTCCACAAAATCCTGCTCGCTGTACCCGCCGCTCATCCCGGCGTACATCGTGCTCATAATTCCCCGCGTCATCGGTACCAGATGCGTAGTGAACGTAACCGTCACTTTTTCTCCGGCAATCTCCGTCAGGGTCTGCTCAATCTCAGGGATGTGCTGGTGCTTGTTGACCTTGTAGGCTTTGAAATTCTCGTTGATCTCGGCGTAATGGACCGTTAGACCCGTTCCCCGCCCTGCGCCGGATACACCCGATTTGGCATCAATAATAATGCTGTCAGGTTTAATCCAGCCAGCCTGCAGCGCAGGGACCAAGCCCAGCAGTGTAGCTGTAGGATAACAACCCGGATTCGAGACAAAATCCACTCCAGCCGCACGCTCCCCGAATACCTCGCATAATCCGTATACAGCCTGCTGCAGATACGCTTCAGGCGGGGCCGGATGCTTATACCACTGCTCATATTCCGCACCGTCCTTCAGCCGGAAGTCACCGGACAGATCAACCACCTTCAGTCCTGCCTCCAGCAGCTGCGGCACCAGCTTGGCACTTACCCCCGAAGGCGTTGCTGTAAACACCACATCCGCCCTCCCGGCGATCTCCGCCGCGTCCACTCCATCCAGATTGCGCTGCACAATCCCCGTTAAATGCGGAAAACCCTCCTCTATAGGCGCCCCGGCGCTTGAAGAAGAAATCACTGAAGTAATCTCTATATCAGGGTGGCCCTGCAGCAGCCTGATCAGCTCCACGCCCCCATATCCCGTTGATCCCACAATTGCCGCTCTCAGCTTACCAGTCACCGTCATCCCCGCTTCCTGCTTTCATGAATAAATGAATACCGCTCTTGGAAATATGTATTATTATACGACTGAATTAATATAAATACAACATGTAACGTCAAGTTTATTGAAATCCGGCTCAAGTTCTCCTATGGCGGAATCACTCTCCCTATCCTATCCGTTTCAGGCTTATTCGGTCCAGATCCTCGAAGCATTTTACGCCAAAAAAAGAAGCAGCCCCCTAAGGAGACTGCACCTCTCTTTTGAACCCTTCGCCCAGTACTTCATGCGCCTCCGTGATAATCACGAACGCTCCCGGGTCAACGGAACGCACTATTGCCTTCAGCCGGGTGATCTCATTTTGGCCTACGACCACCATAAGTACCGTACGGCTATCACCCGTATACCCGCCTTGCGCGTTCAGCTTGGTCAAGCCCCGGTCAAGGTCGTTCAAGATCGCCTGTGAGATCTCTTCCGTCTGGTCGGAAATGATATACGCCACCTTCGTTGTGCTGAAGCCCACCTCCAGCGCGTTGATCACCTTGCCTGTTACAAACAAGCCGATCAAGGCATACATCGCCTGTTCCATGCCCAGCACAAAAGCAGCCAGCGTAATCACCGTACCATCCAGCAGCACGACAGACAGCGAGAAGCTGAACCCCGTAATCTTCTGAATGATCTGTGCCAAAATCGTCAAACCGCCCGTAGACCCGCGTCCGCGGAATACCAGCCCCAGCCCCAGCCCGACCCCAATCCCTCCATAAATGGAGGCAAGCAGCGGATTTGTGGTTGGAACCGGACCATCCTTCGTTAAAAAGATAAACAGCGGCAGCACAAAGCTCCCCAGCAGAGAGCGGAGACCATATTGCTTGCCGAGGAATACCACCCCCAGGATAAAGAGGGGAATATTCAGCGCCCACTGGGTGAAAGCCGGTTCAGCCCCCAGCCAGGCCTCCGCGAGTACGGATAAGCCGGACACCCCTCCGGAAGCGATTCTGTTCGGCAGGAAAAACAGATTGAAAGCCAGCCCCGTAATCAGCGAGCCCAGCAGAATCAGCAGAATATCCACCGTATGGCGCAAGGGTCCATTGAGTGGAATAAGCGGGGGTTTATTACGTGAATTTATTTTTTGCATGCAGGTTGTTGTCTCCTTAACAATATACTTGAAGCCTAGACTTCCTAATCTTCTCAAAAAAATTCCTACACCTCCGAAGACGCGTAGGAATTATCATGATGCCCTTATTCAGCTTCCGTCTTAATCTGGCTGCGCAAATATCCATCGATAAAAGCGTCCAGATCGCCGTCCATCACCGCCCCGACATTTCCGGTTTCCACGGAAGTACGGTGATCCTTTACCATGCTATAGGGATGGAATACATAGGAGCGGATCTGGCTGCCCCAAGCAATATCGGATTGCTCTCCGCGGATTTCATCAAGCTGCTGCTGCTGCTCTACCAGCTTGCGCTCATACAGCTTGGAACGCAGCATCTTCATCGCCTGTTCCCGGTTCTTAATCTGAGACCGCTCATTCTGGCAGGTGACTACCACGCCGGTAGGCAAGTGAGTGATGCGCACCGCAGAGTCGGTTGTATTAATATGCTGACCGCCCGCGCCGCTGGCCCGATACGTATCAATCTTCAAGTCCTCTGTCCGAATATCCACCTCTACATCATCCGCAATTTCGGGTACGACATCGCAGGATACGAAGGAGGTATGACGTCTTCCGGAAGCATCAAATGGAGAGATGCGCACCAGCCGGTGTACTCCTTTTTCCGCCTTCAGGTAGCCATAGACATTATAGCCTTTGATCAGCAAAGTAACACTCTTGATCCCGGCTTCGTCACCTGGTAAATAATCCAGGACTTCTACCTTGAAGCCGCGTTTCTCTGCCCAGCGGGTGTACATGCGCAGCAGCATTTGCCCCCAGTCCTGGGACTCCGTTCCGCCTGCACCGGGATGCAGCTCCAGAATCGCATTGAGCTTGTCATAAGGCTGGTTGAGCAGCAGCTGCAGCTCGAATTCATCAACCTTGCCGCTTATACTGCGGATGGTCTCGGCCACCTCTGCCGCCAGCTCCGCATCGCCTTCCTCATCCGCCAGCTCTGTCATCATCGCCGCATCGTCATAATCCTGCTGCAGCTTCTCGTACTGATCTACGGATGATTTCACCGCATTCATCTCGGCAATCACACCTTGCGCTTTTTCGGGATCATCCCAGAACCCTGGCGCGGCCATCTTCTCTTCAAAGTTCGAGATCATTTCCTGCTTAAGGTCTAAGTCAAAGAGACCCCCTAAGGTCTGTTAGTTTCTTGCCTATTTCACGCAGGTCCTGCTTAACATTAGCATCGATCATGTGGAGTCACTTCACCTTTCAAAATAAAATATGCGCCGGGGCGGCTTATTGGACATTGGTCATATAGTTGATCGGTACGCTAACGCGAGGATGTTCTTTTTAACACTCGTTTTCGGTGATGGCCGTAACTGCGGGGAATGTTTGGACTTCCGGCCGCTGTTGTCTGCAGATTTCTTTGATTGAACCGCAATTTGCGGTTGAAATCCGCAGACAAAGGCGGACGCGTTCGCTCCTACAGTTCCAAACTTCCCCTCCGTTACTTCCACCTGAATCCAGAGGTTTCAAGAACTACATCTTCCGCTTCGCCCAGGAAACAACATAACTTCCAAAATCCAAAAAAGCAGCCGGGCCGCAAACGGGGAATCCCCCGGGCCCAGCCGCTTTTTATTGTCATTATAACCCTCGAACTCTGGGACAATTCCCAAAGTAGAAACACAGTGCTGTAAACAGTTATAGCTATCGCGGGCTGATGCTTACTCACTGGCTCACTGAAGCTAAGGGCAAATCCTTAAACCAGGTAGGCCTGTTTATGCTTAAGCGTTCTGGCCGTGGCAGTTCTTGTACTTCTTGCCGCTGCCGCAAGGGCAAGGATCGTTGCGGCCAATCGCAGCCTGAACATGCACCGGCTGCTTCTCGGCAGGTTCACCATTGGTGGAGATTTTGTTCTCCTCCACTACGGATTGCCGTTCCTGGTTGGTTTCAATATGCGCCTTCATAATATAGGTCGCAACTTCTTCCTGAATGGTGGCAGTCATGGCATTGAACATTTCAAAGCCTTCAAACTGATATTCGCGGAGCGGGTCCGTACCGCCATACGCGCGCAGGTGAATCCCTTGACGAAGCTGATCCATCGCATCAATATGATCCATCCATTTGCTGTCTACGGAGCGAAGCACGATAACCTTCTCGAATTCACGCACCAGCTCAGAGCCAAGTCGTTCTTCACGGGCTGCGTATTTCTCCAGCACAAGGTTAAAGATGTATTCGATGATCTCCTCAACTTCCTTGCCCCACAGATCGTCGCGGGTCAACTGGCCTTCCTCCAAAAGCTTGCTGTTCACATAATCAGCAACCTCCTGCAGCTCCCAGTTCTCCGGAATATCGTCACTGCAATGGGCATGAACAATACGGTCAATAACCGGCTTGATCATTTCAATCACAATGTCTTTGATATTGTCAGACTCCAGAATCTCGCGGCGCTGCTTGTAGATAATCTCACGCTGCTGATTCATGACGTCATCATATTGAAGGACGACTTTACGGATATCGAAGTTGTTGCCTTCGACACGTTTTTGGGCGGATTCTACAGCGCGCGTAATCATGCGGCTCTCAATCGGCTGATCCTCTTCAAAACCAAGACGGTCCATCATGTTCAGCACGTTGTCTGCACCAAAACGCTTCATCAGTTCGTCACCGAGCGACAGGTAGAACTGGGTGGAACCCGGATCGCCTTGACGTCCCGCGCGTCCGCGCAGCTGATTGTCAATCCGGCGCGATTCATGGCGTTCTGTACCAATAATATGCAGACCTCCAAGATCTGTCACACCTTCACCCAATACGATATCCGTACCGCGTCCCGCCATATTCGTAGCAATGGTTACTGTTCCCGGCTGGCCGGCATGCGAGATAATCTCTGCTTCCGCCGCATGGTGCTTCGCATTCAGCACCTGGTGTCTGACACCTTTGCGTTTCAGCATCTCGGATACACGTTCCGAATTTTCAATGGATACCGTACCTACCAGTACAGGCTGATTCTTCTTGTGGCGCTCCACAATTTCCTCTACAACCGCGTTAAACTTGCCGTTTTCGCTTTTGTATACAACGTCTGGCATATCCACACGCTGGTTCGGCTTATTGGTTGGCACCTGCAGAACTTCAAGACCATAAATCTTCTTGAACTCTTCTTCTTCAGTCTTCGCGGTACCCGTCATGCCGCCCAGCTTGCGGTACATCCGGAAGTAGTTCTGGAATGTGATTGTGGCCAGGGTCATGCTCTCGTTCTGCACCTGAATTTCTTCTTTGGCTTCAATAGCCTGGTGCAATCCATCACTGTAGCGGCGCCCAGCCATCAAACGGCCGGTGAATTCATCGACAATAACAACCTCGTCCTCATTCACTACGTAGTCAACGTCGCGGCGCATAATTACGTTCGCCTTGAGCGCTTGAACAATGTGATGATTCAAAGTTACATTGGCATGGTCATACAGGTTTTCAACGCCAAAAGCGCGTTCTGCCGTAGCCACACCCTTTTCAGTCAAAGCCACGGATTTCACTTTAATATCAACTGTATAATCTTCTTCAGCCGTAAGTCTCTTCACGAAACGGTCTGCTGCATAGTATAATTCCGTCGATTTCTCAGCCTGTCCGGAGATAATAAGAGGAGTCCGCGCTTCATCAATCAGAATGGAGTCAACTTCATCAATGATACAGAAATAGAGCGGGCGCTGAACCATTTGCTCTTTATAGAGCACCATGTTGTCGCGCAGGTAGTCAAAACCGAATTCATTATTAGTACCATAAGTAATATCGCAGGCATAAGCTTCTTGTTTATCAGCATGGTCCATGCCGTTCAGGTTCACCCCAACCGTCATGCCCAGAAAGTTATAGATTTGTCCCATCTGCGCGCTGTCGCGCTGAGCCAGATAGTCATTGACCGTTACAACATGCACACCTTTGCCGAGCAATGCGTTCAGGTAGACTGGCAAAGTCCCTACCAGCGTCTTGCCTTCACCTGTCTTCATCTCGGAGATCCGGCCTTCATGCAGCGCCATACCTCCAACCAATTGAACGTCAAAATGCCGCATGCCCAGCGTCCGTTTGGAAGCTTCGCGTACGGTTGCAAATGCCTCGGGAAGAAGTTCCTCCAAGGTTTCGCCCTTCTCAATCCGGGCACGGAATTCAGCAGTCTTGGCTTTCAATTCTTCATCGGAAAGCGATACAAAGTCAGGCTCCAACCCATTAATTACATCGACCGTCTTCATCAGACGTTTGACATCACGTTCGTTGGTGTCGCCGAATATTTTTTTTACAAGTCCTAGCATGGTTAACCCCTTTCATGCAACACAGATGGTGGAACCGAGCCCATCCTCACTAATATTGAAAGGGCCATATAAGATTTCGATTCCGCTGCTTCATAAATTGTAACAGTTTGTAAGACAAGCCGCAATACAAGCAGCCCCAACCTTATTTTTCAAGTAATCCCTCTTTGGCCAAAGTGCCGCTAAATTGTCATAGTCACACCACATATATACGAACAAGAGCCCTATTCGCTTGAAGCGAATAGGGGCTCGGTTAATTTTCTACGTGAGTCTGAAGCAAACCGCCTATCCCAAGTCCTGGCCGGGCTTCATGCACCGGACCTAGTCTTGTTCAATCAGACCGTATTTGCCGTCATTGCGTTTGTAAACAACGCTGACTTCAGAAGTGTCGATATTGGAGAACACGAAGAAATTATGTCCAACCATGTTCATTTGCAGGATCGCTTCTTCTACGTCCATCGGCTTCAAAGTGAAGCGCTTGTTCCGCACAACCTCCAAATCATCGTAATCCTGTTCCTCTACAGCAACGCTGCTTGGTGCGCCTTCCACAAAGAGTGTCTTCAGGCTTCCTTCCTGGCGGAATTTACGATTGAGCTTGGTCTTATGTTTGCGGATTTGGCGTTCCAGCTTGTCCACCACGGCATCGATGGATGCGTACATATCGTCGCTACGGTCCTCCGCACGAAGCGTTACACCTGCCAGCGGGATTGTTACTTCCACCGTATGAAGGCCGCGGACAACGCCAAGCGTCACATATCCTTCTGAGGTAGGGGGTGCATCGAAATACTTCTCAAGTCTGCTGAGCTTCTTATCAACATAGTCTCTCAAAGCGTCGGTCACTTCAATTTGTTGACCTCGAATGCTGAATTGCATGGGCACTCCTCCTTTGTTTACATAGCTATTATACCAAATTGTCAGGGCTAAGTAAAAAACAAATCATGACAGTCTTTACATCCACCTAACAAAAGGTGTCACTCTATGCCCGAGCAGGGGAAAGGGATGCTTCTGCCTGTAAAAAAATCCGGAAAGAGCTGCAAACAGCCCCTTCCGGACAAAAGTTCAAGCTATTTAACTCTACTGCCAAAAAGTGTTGGGCTTCAAGTCTTCTCTCCAAGCATAATCAAAAAATTATTTCGTATGAATCCGTATGACTTCGACAGAGGACCATGTAGTGCCATGTCCGCTAACCAAGTAAACCTTGTAACCGGTAGCCGCTGTAAGACCGCTTAGTGTATGAGTATGACCTACACCAGGCTGCGTGGAAATAGTGCCTTTTAATGCAGAGGACAACAGTGTCCCGGCACTATCCTTGCCTTCTGCCACTTGAGTGGCTGTAGGGGCTGCTGCATTATCCTTCAGCACAACATATCTAACCTCTTGAGCTGTCCCGCCTGCCTTGCCGTATTTGACATACACATCAGCCGTCACAGTACTGATATTTCCGGGCTGTGCCACAACAATGGCATTCGTACCAGCCGGTGCGGTTTTCAACCGGACAGTAGCTACAGAAGACCAGTTGCCGTAGCTGTCTGCAACCGTGACATAAGTAGCGTATTCCGTATTAGCCGTCAGTCCATACACCGTGAAGGACACGGTAGTACCTGCCGTAGTCGCTGTAGTTCCATGATGAACGCCTGCCGTTCCGGCAGCAATTTGTCCATTCTTCACCTGCTGCGCACTTGGTGCAGCTACATTGATGGCATATGGCGCAACTACATAATACACAGCACCTGTTACATTAGGCGTCAAGTAGACGTCCGCAGTCACAGAGCCAACGTGTCCATACGCAGCGCTGGTTACTGTCGGTGTAATGAAACCGCCACCGCCGCCGCCGGAACCGCCACCAGATCCTCCGCCAGGAGCTTTGGTTGGTACCGGTGTTGGGCTAGTTGTCGGAGCCGGTGAAGTTGTTGGCTTAGGAGTTGGAGTATGTGTTGGAGTTACCCCAGGAGCCGAAGGCTTCTGAGCCACCGAATTGCTGATAATTCCAACAGCCTCTGCCCGGGTTAATGCCCTCTTGGGACCGAAAGTTCCATCCGGATAACCTTTGATGACTTTCTTGTCGGCCGCTGCCGCAATAGCTCCACGGCTCCAGGCCGCAAACTGGCTGCTGTCCTTAAACTTGGCTGTAGACGCCTTAGTGTTCAGCTTCAAAATCTTGGCTGCAATAACAGCAGCCTCTTGCCGTGTAAGCGAAGCGTTGGGACGGAAGGTATTGTTCTCATACCCGCCGATGTATCCGGCTTTTACCGCTTTGGCAACTTCACTGTAGTACCAGTTCGATTTCTTGAGGTCCTTGAAGCTGATTGTTGCCGTATCCGTATAACCGAACAGGCGGTTAACCAAAGCCACATACTCTGCACGTGTAATGGCTTTATTGGGCTTAACAGTACCGTCCTGGTACCCTCCCAGATAACCTTTATCCAGCCAGGCCTGCAATTGCTTTTGTGCCCAGTGCCCTTGAATATCCTTGGGTACCGGCGCGGCTGATACACTGCCGAGTGAACCTAACAGCATGCTGATTCCCAGCAGTCCGGTCACAAGACCACGCCACTTCTTTTTCATTTTGCTGTTCATCCTCCTAGAGTAAAGTGTATTGTGCGTCGAGGCAAGACAAAAAGCTCAACGTATTCTATTACCCAGATAATGTGAAAAAGTTGCGTTTCATGAAAAAATTTATAGAAATACAAAAAATAAACATCGAATGTTCCTAAAGATTAGCATTGTGTGGGTATCCGTTTGGGATTTGCGAACTGTTGCAGCCTTTAATATCCCTACAGCCGGATAGTTCCCATAAAACATATGCCTCTTAATCCAGTTTGTTCCATTGCCGATATATATATCTATAGGGTTACAGAATCTGTACGCTCTTCTTAATCGTTCAAAAATTTTCAGGAGGTATTACTTTATGAGAATTACGTCTCAAATCCCGTACCAAACCCTTACTAGCAGTACTCCGCAGCTTAATACAGCAGCGCAAAAATCCGCTGCTCAGTGGCACAAAGCAGATTCGTCCGGTGTCATCACCTATGACCAGGTCGAAATCAGTGAGAAAGGTCGACAGCTGGCAGCTGATGCCATTCAATCACATCCAGCAAAATATTATGGAACCGCAGAAATCAACGAAGCGCTGACCCACGCTCTGGAAGGAGAACCTGCAGAAGTTGCTGATGCTGTATACGGTATAATAGAATCCAACTTCATCGTAGATGGAAACGTAAATGATGATGATGAGAAACGGAAGGCACTGCTCGAAATGGGAATGTCACAGTCCAAATATATTGCAGAACATTATATGGATGGAGAGCAAGCGGACAAGTTCCTAAAGACAATGAATACAATAGCAGCTGTCGCTACTACCCGGTCTATCGATCCGGTAACAGGGGACATCCGTTATAACTTGCCGTCGAGCCGTCCGGCAGGCGCTCCAGACGATTATATAAATCCATCCGAATTAATGAAACAAGCGGACCCGGAAACGTACAGCCGATTCAAGAACGACATTTCCCTCGGAGGCAACGGACTGGATATACTTCTTGATTTCGCGAAAAAGATTCCCCAACATCCGGAGTGGGCAGAACAATACAAGGAACAAACTGCACAGAATGATCAGCTACTGAAAAATACACATATTCAGAACCGGTTCGACGCTGCAGACACCAGCTCTCCTGCGGCATTTCTGGAGAGCATGCAAAGTATTTTGGCTGATTCATCCCTGAAGGATGATGCTTATCTTCAAAATATGCATGAATTCTATAAAACCCTCGGCATCGTTAAATCGTGAGGTCAGGCCTCCATTGAGCAGCAGAGGTTAAAAAAATGCTAAATATGCGGCAAACCAAGTATGGGAGAACCGACACTTTTTCATTCTGCTTTTAATCTTCCTGAGTGTTTGCTGAGCATGGGCATAGACTTGCTGTATCACTCCTAAGCACCTTTCCCGTTCAGAAGCCATAAACCTAAGCAAAATGAAAGTACACCGAGGCAAGAAAGAAACCCCAACGTTTCATTACCCAAATATTAGGACTTTTTAACGTTTTCCCGTAAAATAATTTTACAAATGCCAAATTCCAGCTTAAATTCGCCACACTCAAGTTGATTTTTTGTAAAAAAGTCACAAAAAAGACCCTGGAGAAAATCTCCAGGGTCTATGCTAGCGTTGTCTCAATTGCTAACCATCTACCATATATGTAGGTCGGCTGCGCCGGATGATTATAATTTGATGACGTTAGCTGCTTGGGGTCCGCGTGCACCTTCAACGATGTCGAACTCTACGGATTGGCCTTCATCCAATGTTTTGAAACCATCAGTTTGAATCGCGGAGAAGTGTACGAATACGTCGCCACCATCGGCAGTTTCGATGAAACCATAACCTTTTTCTGCGTTAAACCATTTAACTTTACCTTCCATTGACTAAACATTCCCTTCGTCATCAGATGAACGTGAGTCTTGCTCACAAATCGACTATACCACCGCAGCTTCTCCATTGTCAATTGGAAAAGAAAATGTTTACTTTCAATAAATTACCACCAAAATATTAACTTATCTTTTTCAACATTATTCTACAAAAGACTCATATTGAAAACCACAATAACATAGTTTATTGTAACTTAACCCACTATTAATCTATTGAATCAGCGAGTACGAGTAAAGGAAAACTTTTTTTAAAAAGACTCATTTCAAATATAAAAATAACATCTTTTTCAAGAAAATCTTTTGGATACCTTCACAATGGCCGCTACTACATCATCAACATCACTATTGCTCATTTTTGGGAATAAAGGCAACGTTATTGCAGTTTCATAATAATGCTCTGCATTTTCACATAATCCCGGCTGATAGCCCATTTTTTTATAAAAGGGTTGGAGATACACTGGAATATAATGTACATTAACACCGATTCCTTCTGCACGAAGTGCTTCAAACCACTCCCGACGGCTTCCTTGAGAACATGTAGGTTCAATACGTATAACGTAGAGATGCCAGCTCGATTCCGCTTTAGGATGCTGTATCGGAATTATAACTCCTGGTATATTACTCAGCCGTTCATTGTACATTGATACAATCTCACGCCTTCTTGCAATGAAATCATCCAATTTATCCATCTGACTTACACCTAGTGCAGCTTGCAAATCCGTCATTCTATAATTATATCCCAGCTCCTGCATTTCATAGTACCAGGGCCCGTCATTCTTAGTCAGTTCTCCTGGAATCTTAGTCACCCCATGGCTGCGAAATAGCATAAGCTTGCGATAATATTCTTCATTATCGGTTGTGATAATGCCCCCTTCTCCTGTTGTTACATGCTTAACAGGATGGAAGCTAAACATTGTCATATCCGCCCATGAACCTATCTTTCGCCCCCCGAAACTAGCTCCAAGAGAATGGGCTGCATCTTGAATGAGCACCAGTTGCCGATCACGGGCAAGCATGGAAATCCGATCAATTTCTACAGGCTGTCCCGTGAAGTCTACAGCGATAATCGCCTTTGTCCGTTCTGTAATTTTCAATTCTATCATTGCTGGATCCAAGTTATACGTGTTCATGTCAATATCAGCAAACACCGGGGTCCCGCCCTGGTAGAGCACACAATTACTACTGGCCAAAAAAGTAATGGGTGTAGTAATCACTTCATCCTCTTCCCCGATCCCAGCAGCAAAACAAGCTCCATGAAGCGCAGCAGTTCCATTGGTGAAAGCAACAGCGTACTTAGCTCCTACGTACGCAGCAACCTTATTCTCAAATGCTTCGATAGCTGGCCCTTGGGTGATCATATCTCCCTTAAGTACTTCTACAACGGCTTCAATATCCTGTTCGTCAATCCATTGCTGTCCATACGGCAACATTGTTGAGCGAACAGGATTGGTAGAAAATGCATTAGATTTATCAGACATTAAGTCTCCCCCCCTTGAACTTCGTTATTTTAGTCAAGACCTCCAGACTTAATCCATTCGGTAGTACGCGCAATTCCTTCTTCCAAACTAATTTCCGGCTCCCAATTCAGCAGAAGCTTGGCCTTCGAGGAATTACATAGTAACTTCTGAATTTCACTCTGGGGATGAATATGTTCTATATGCTTAATTCGCGTTGAATCACCAGCAATAAGCAGTGCCAAATCATTAATTGCAATATCCCGTCCTAGTCCAGCATTTACAATCTCACCGTTTACTGTATCCGAGAAACCTGCCGCTGTTACAAACTTAGCACAGTCCTCTACATACAAAAGATCACGAGTTTGCGTGCCTTCTCCATAAATATTAAGATCCTTACCACTCAATTGGTTTTTAATAAAGATTGCAACTACTCCGCCTTCTCCACCTGTCTTTTGGAAGGGGCCGTACGTATTGAACGGACGGATAACTACAGTTGGCAGATCATAAGCATAATAATAGGAAAGGACCATATTCTCTGCAGCAACCTTTGCGCCTGCATAAGGGGAGGCTGGCTTTGTCGGGTGCAACTCCGTTATACCCTCTTCATCGCTGCAACGATCGTATACCATGCAAGTGCTCATAAATACCAATTTAGTACGATATTTACGGCATTGCTCCAGAATATTAAATGTACCTACAGTGTCGTTATTAAATGTGGTGGATGGATTATCAATGGAATCCTGTACATTAATTGAAGCACCCAAATGGTAGCATACTTCAAAATTGTTTTCGCTAAACAAATGACTTAAAAGTGCCACATCTAGGATTGTTCCATTGATAAATTGATGTAGACACGGATGTTCGCGGAATTCCTCAATATTTTCTTCTCGTCCATTAGATAGGTCATCTATAATCCATAAGTGATGCCCTTCGTCCAATAACCTCTTTGCAACCCAACGACCGATAAAACCGGCTCCTCCAGTTAGTAAAATATTTATTATCCCCACTCCTTTAGATTTACATGGTACCTAATAAGCTTAACTAATTGTTAAATTACAGGTTTTTGTTTTATGTGTGCATTAATCTCGGATACCTCGGGAGAATTCAAAAGATACTGAATCACTTCTGCGGAGCTTATTGTTTTGTTATCCACAAACTTTTCTGCTATCAATTGGCAAACCTCATAATCCTCAGGGGTATCCACTGTTATTCTTAATTGAGGGTGTTCTAAATATTTAGGTAACTTTAATGAGACACAGGTGAAACTTTCTTTGTATTCGTAGGCATAATAAGTGACATGTTCGCGATGCCTAGACTCAGTTCCTTTAAGATTAACCTTTTCCAATGCCTGTAAGGAAATTACTTCAACAGCCAACCCACGGGGTATCTGCCCCTCATATAACAATATATCGGATGGATTAGTTACCATAGCTTCAATCATCAAACTGGCTAACTCATAATCTACGAATGGGCAGTCAGCAGTTACTCGCAAGATATAATCGGCTTTATATTTTTGAGCACATACATAGTACCGTTCTAATACATCCTCTTCCGAACCACGAAAACAACTCACACTATTTAATTCACACCAATTTTCAATATCATCATCCTGTTTCAAAATTGACGTAGCTACTACGACTTGCGAAACTTTTTGAATCTTTTGGCAACGAGTAACTACGTAATCAAGAATACAAGTATCACCAAGCGGCATTAACACCTTGCCTGGAAGACGGGTAGATCCCATACGAGCTTGAATAATGGCAACAAAGTTCATCATGCACCCCAACTTTTAGTATACTAGATTAAATCCCAAGTTATTGGTGTCCCTTTTGGGATATCTACCGCAGCAGTTCTATCCATTACCATATCTAAAAATTTTGGCGGGAGGCCATAACCAGGCCTAATTATTTTTATATTCCCCATACTAATCTTCTCACCGCTTTTTATATTTTCAGATGCATAAATAGATCTTCTTAATTTCCGCGAATCCCTTTCACTTTCGGTAGCACCATAGGAAATCCGACCTATCGACTGCCATGCCTTTACAGTTTCTTCAACTAAACTTTTCATTTCGTGAGGTTCCATAGAAAAAGCAGAATCCACACCGCCCTCTGCTCTTGATAATGTAAAATGTTTCTCGATTACGGTTGCCCCCAGAACAACGCTTGCTATCGATACTCCAATTCCTAAAGTGTGATCGGACAATCCTACTTCACAATTAAATAGCTGTTTCATATGCGGGATGGTTGCAAGATTTGAATTAGTAGGCTCTGCAGGGTAAGTACTAGTACATTTTAATAGTACCAGTTGTTCACACCCTGACTCTCTAAGAGTCTGTACTGCCTCATCCAATTCAGCAGCAGACGCCATACCTGTGGACATAATTATAGGTTTACCAGTAGCAGCCACCTTTTTAATTAAGGGAAGATGTGTATTCTCAAAAGATGCAATCTTATATGCAGGTACCTCTAACGTTTCTAAAAAATCCACTGCTGACTCATCAAAAGGTGAACTAAAGACAATGAGACCTAATTCTTTACACTTTTTAAAGATCTCTGAATGCCATTCCCACGGGGTGTATGCTTGTTTATACAAATTGTATAATGAATTCCCTTTCCATAAGCTTTTCTCCTCACTAATCATAAAGTCTGAGGAATCAACATTAAGTGTCATTGTATCAGCAGTATACGTTTGCAACTTAATAGCGTCCACTCCTGTTTTTGCAGCAGCCTCTACAATGGCCAACGCTCGATCCAAAGATTGATTATGATTTCCAGACATCTCAGCGATGATAAATGGTCTAAATCCCTTCCCAATTGCTCTGCCATCTATAATTATATTCATGTCATCTTTCCTCATCTTCTAACCTTCTTCTTCAAACAATTTTTTTTGCATCTTTATGAATTGATTATCGTTGCTACATTGTTTATAACCTGCTTTTAAAAATACCCTTATTGAAGCTGTATTCTCTGATCTTATCAGGGCTTGTAAAGTATGGATCCTGCGATCCCACTTTATTACTGTAGTTTCAAGCTCTCTTAATATTTTCAGAGCATTCCCTTTATTTCGATGCTCCTTTGCCACATTTAGACTAACAATAGCACTATCGCCATCTTTATCCAGTCTCACCACTGCAATCTTAAATTCTCCATCCCAAGCAATCATCAATTTTCTATTTAACATTGATTTACTTTGTTCTACCCATTTAACATGCTCACTATAGGGTATCTCATCAGTATGAACTGAATTGGACCTTGATTCAGCATCATTCCGGCATTCCCACATCCATAAAATTTCATTTTGCCCTACATCTCGTAGCACAAGGAAATTCTGCCTCATGCTTAATAGATCCACTACCCTAGATACCCCCTTACCATCAACTATCATCCTAGCTTTTTGTCTAGCAGTTTGAAGCCACGATTTTGAATGAATTATACTTTCAAATGTCTGTCTAATATCTTCCTTTGTTACAAATTGATGAAAGTCTAAATACTTATCTATATCCATTAAATGACCTTGCTGAGCATTTTTCAATTGGTTATCCGCTACAGCTATGACTATTCCGGGCAAACCCAGACAATATCTTTCCCAGGTCATACTTCCACCTGCGCAGATAGCCAAATCACAAGAAGCCATTTCTAATGCAACTGAGCTTGGTTGGATTAAGAATTGCAATTTACTATTTTTCTCATATAAATTTGTTAGTTCCTTTATATGAGGATTCGTCCTTCCTAAAATAACTTTAACGTTCCTAATATCGTTCAGACAGGGTTCCAACGCTCTGAGCGTCTTTAGTGTTTCATTCGTAGGATCCGTTCCGCCAAAACAAACCAAAACATTCTGTATATGTTCTCCGTTATTATTATTTATAGTTTGACTCACATCGGAAAACTCTCTCCTAAGTAAAGCATACGACGGGCCTAAGAGCTTTATTGCTGATTTAGGAATTAACCTGTTGTATTCAATCTCCTTAGTTTTGTCTAGCCCAGAATCCAGTAAAATATTACAATCATGAACTCTATCAGCTAGATCATCAATGACCAAAATATTACTAAACAAGCTTCTAAGGTGAGATTCAAACCTGTAATCTAGAGAATAATGATCTATAATTAACCAATCTTCTTTTGTTAGTCTATAGTCCTTATTGATAAGTTGGATAATAAACTCTGATTCCAAAGCACTTCCCAACGGGAATGAGGTTTCAATGTGGATAATCGAGCAACCTTGCGTAACAATTAATTCAGAAACAAATGGGTTAAGTTCTCTACTGATGAATATCACTTCATGCTTTTGTTCAATAAGTCCTGAACTTAATGCTAGACATCTCATCACATGTCCTATACCTAATTTCTCCGATGCATCTGCACGAATAAAATACTTCATCAAATAACTTCCTTTGATTTATTATTCTGTTCCATGTAGCTGTATAAAAACACTATAAACGCATCATTTATTACCTTACATTATTTGTTCTGTAATCAACCAATCTTTTATTTGATCTTTATCAATAATCTGCGCTTCATTAGGAAAAGGTTTCTCTAAGACTTTATCATACTCTCTCCAGTGGCCAAAATTATTCATCCCATGCTGTGGAATAATGTACATATCCTTTGTCTCATAAGCGATAACCGCTTCATCATCTGTCATCAGTTCTTCAAACCTTTTTTCCCCTGGACGAAGTCCTATTACATCAATAATAATTTCTTCGATAATTCCATTTCTCATTTTAGCGTCTTCTATAAGAACTTCAGCTAGTTCACCTATTTTTATTAGTGGCATTTTTAACACAAATACTTCTCCACCTAAGGCCATCCCATTAGCTTTTAGTATAAGTTCAATAGCTTGGGAAGGAGTCATCATGTACCTTAACATATTTGGATCAGTCAGTGTAATCATACGTTTTTCGGATATTTGTTTCTTAAATAAAGGAATAACAGATCCTCTGGAACCCATTACATTTCCAAAGCGTACAGATGAAAATATTGTAGACTTTGCTCCTTTATGATACTCTGTAGCCGAAATTAAGCGCTCTGCTGTTAATTTAGTGGCACCATAAGTATTGGTGGGAGAAATCGCTTTATCTGTACTTATAAACAATACCTTCTTCACTTTGTTTTCGATTGCCGCTTGAATAACATTCTGTGTCCCTATTACATTTGTCTGCACTGCTTCGAAAGGATTGTATTCACATGCAGGAACATGTTTCATGGCTGCACAATGAAATACATAATCGATATCCTCCATGGCTCTGTTAAGACGTTGCTGATCTCTGACATCTCCAATTAAGAATCTCAAATTCTCTGAATCACTTTTGAAATCTATACCCATTTCATATTGTTTGTGTTCGTCCCGGCTAAAAACACGTATAACTTTGGGATTTTCCAATAATAACCTTTGTATTAAATGGCGGCCTATCGTACCTGTTCCACCAGTTACTAATATCCTCTTTCCATTATAAAGTCCCTCTTCCAAGTTATCTGCCCCCTTGTACTTTATCGCTTAATGCTTCAATTCTTCGCAAGGATTCTATAAATACTTCTTCCAGGAAGGGAATTTCACTTTCAATTTGATTAACCAGTGTTCCAAGATACTTATCAATAAGATTACATTTTCGCACTAAGTTTTTCTCCAATATAATGGAGGGTAATTCCCTATCGTATTCCTGCAATTCTATCGGCAATAATGTCTCAATCAATGCTTCAAACCAAGGGCGGTTTACAATTCCACCCCATACTTGCTCAATTTTCACAATTTTCCGCTGACATTTAAGAGGATTAGTACGACTTAGTTCTCTTATATCACTAAATAATTTTTTGAGTATTTTGAAATCCTTAATAATTTCAGAAAAATCACGTACGGTTGAAGAAATTCTGTTTTCTACTTTTTCAAGAGCTTCATTATATTCAGCAAACTCTTTTTTATCAATTAAATTTTCAATTGCTCTTTGATCTATAATTTCTTCAGCTAATAACTCATATACTTGCTCAATTGGTTTCCACAAAGTACCTTCAATTACAGCGCCATTACGAGTAGAGTTTATGAATTCTATATCAGGAAAAGATGAAATAAGCTTCTCCAACCCGTCCTTCATGGACATAAAAGCTGAACTAGTAGCATTGTAATTTCCTTGAACACTTAATAGCTTGTGATCAGAATTTTCCACCATTGCATTTAGTATATTAAGTTCACTATGACCAACACCATCAGCATAATACTTTTTATTCGGGAAGGAGAGATCCTGCCCCATCATGACAATTCTTTTGACCCCTAACCATACTGCCGCTTGTATAGCAGTTCCAGTCACTGTTGAGGTTGGTATGATCTCAGCCTCATCGGCTTCTATACCCATATAGTATTGTGCAACTTCATCATTTTTAACGATAGCGTGAATCTTGTGTTTATCTTTTTTATCTGAAATTCCATAATAAGATGATGAAACAAAAAGAAAGGGAGCTTTTAAAGCAGCAGGATCCGCAAAAACTTTGTTATTAATGACTCCGCCATCTAAAAGAGTAGCTAAATGGGGGGCTATTCCATTCTTGACTAATGCCTGAATACTCGAGCCAGCAGATATAATTAACGCGTGGGGTTTGATTCGCTTTACCCATTCAATATCCGCTTGCAAAGATGGGCCTGAAGCAATGATAACAGCTGTAGCATTTTCATATTCTTTATAGAATTCTTTAATACTTGGCGAAGACAGCATTCCAGCCATATGATACATACTGTTTCGGATCCAATCCCTACGAAACAAATTTCGTGTAAGTTTGTTTGAATCAAACGTTTCAGAGTACTCTTCAAATTTCTTTTTTATATCTTGGAGAGAATCCGCGGTGTGCTCCAGGTAATGTCTTAACGCTACAAAGGCCATATCTTTACGCATGTGTGTAGAAAGAGAATGAAACAGAGCTATTAACTGTGATTTACCAACCGCTAAAAAATATAGATTTGGATGCTCCAATATCAGCGTTAAATCCATCGTTTTCAAACTATCATGGAAATTTTCTTCATTTGGTTCGTATACAAATAATAAACGATCTGGATACATTTCCACTAAATCAGCTATGCTAATCCCCTGACCAAATCCATACAAAAGAATAATGTTTAGGTCACCTACCGAACCTCTTACTGCTTCCAACCAATTCTCATCTTTTTCAACTGGTTCAAAATACTTAATTAATTCAATATCTTGCTCTTCTATATTAGATACTTTATCAGCAACATGAGGAAAACGTAGTCGTAACACTGCCTGATTCTGTTGAAAATATGACACGGCGATACCACCATTCCGGATTGATTTATATTGTATATATCGGACTTTATCCCATAAGAATGAACCTCTTAAAAATGAAAACCCTCAACCAAAAAATGGTTGAGGGTTTTCATTTTTGTCCTTACTTACGATGATCTATGAATAGACTGTCTATTGAAAAAGATTGTTTATACGCATTTTGTTGAACACGAACGGTACTAAGGTTCTGAAGCCATTCTCCAGCTTCATTCTTCAATTCATACATTCTGTCCACAATAACTTGCTCATCTTTAAGCATTTGTTCAATTATTTGTTTATCATTAGAAGAAATCAATGATAGATAGGGCTTCATGGCACTTACAATCTCTTCTCTCCGTTCTACAAATGACACTAATTCGTCCGTGTCCATTGCAGAAATATCACTTATTGCTTGCGCCGATATCCTTTGTAACTCTGTAAAGAGTAATTGGAAATGTTTATCTTCCATCTTGCACCGTATTTAATCCCTGTGACTTGCTGGCCTCAAACCAAGCTTCCCTAAGATCTATTAAATATTCTAAAACTTCTTCAGTCTGCGTATTTTGCTTATTTACATTTGCCTCAATCAATCTATGTTGCATATATTCGTACACTTTAAGCAAATCATTTGAAATAGGGTAATTATGATCCAAAGCTGAGATCAATTCATTAATAATAGCCTGTGCCTTGCAAAGGTTATTATTAGCTTTCTCATAATCCTTTTGTGAAATGCCATCTATGCCTAACCTCACAAAACGAATAGCACCATCATAAAGCATGATTAACAGTTTTGGCTTAGATGCCGTCTGTGCCTGGGCTTGTTGATATTTTTGATACGGCGAGTTAATCAAATTTCCTCCCCCTTATTACTAAGAGCTTATTAGGCTTGATGATATATTATTGTACTTACTTATGGCCGTTTCCATTGCTGTAAACTTTTTGTAATAGTTCGTTTCCCTCATTGTTAATTTAGCTGTAAGTTCGCTTATCCTTTTATCCAAGCTAGTCAGTGTTTCCCCCATCGTACTAGTACTCATAAAAGATGCTGTTAAATCAGAGCTAAACCTAGATGTACCTGCAGTTTCAGCTAATTTAACAAGTGTTGAATTAGAGATTTTCTTCATGCGCGCTAATATTCCATCATCTGATGTATATGTGTTATTTAATGATGAAATCGAATAATTTTTCCCCAGAAAATTATTAATTATATCTGGATTTTCTTCTAATGCTGTTTTCAGCTTATCCGTATTCAGACTTAGTTTACCTTTAGTTTCATAAGTTCCCGTTGTTATGCCCAACTGCGTAAAATCTATTTTTGAACCATCAGCTAGCTGAACTCCTTCTACCATTGCTGTTCGCATGCTTGCGATAGCTGAGGTTAAAATACTATCATTTTTGAGCATTCCGCTCTTTGCCTTAGAGTCCCAAAGCTCAGCTTCGGAATCGGACATATCCTTTCTTTGTTCAGTAGTAAGAGGTGTGTACTTGGTATAACGCTCCTCACTAACTTTGCTATTCATTAAGGTCAAAACCTCATTATATGCATCCACAAAACCTTTTACAGCAGACACAAGTGTATCTACGTCTTTGTTCACTTCAATTTTAGTAGAGACCCCTCCACTGCCGCTATTAAGCGTCAGTTGAACGCCATTCATAGTAAAGCTGTTAGTCGAGCGGGTAATGTCCATGCCATTAACATTAAGCTTAGCATCTGCCCCTCCACTTAAAAATGAGCTATCCAACTTTAATGCTGTAAATACTGCTGCTCCAGCTCCATCTAACTTAATAGCATTGCCCTGTGCCCCAGTGCTCTTGCTTGTTATAGATACTTGACCAGTTGCAGAATCATACAGAGCAGATACACCAGCAGTTGTACTGTCATTGATCTTATTTACAAAAGAGCTTAAAGTCTCCGTCTGGGGATCTATTTCGATACTGGCGCCACCAATTGTAACTGCAACTTTGGCAGTACTATTGGAATCAATACCAGAACCCGTAATTGCTGATAGTTTTACATTTCCCCAATCAGTGGTTGTTGCATCACTTTTGGTAGGGGGAGCTGAGGAGGTTATTCTAGCAGCCGTAGCCAATGAAGTAACTGTGACCTCAAGGGAACCACTTGCTGAGGGTGTAGCAGTAGCACTAACAGAAGTTGTATTACCTGTCGTAGTAGCTTTTTGTGCACTGAGAGAGCTGCTTTTACTTAACGTATCTAGCTTATCTTGTAGAAATGAAACCAGTTTAACACTGGTTTGACGGTAGTTATCACGCTTCCACTCCATCAGCTGTTTTTGTTGGTTTAATTTATTGAGGGGTACACTTTCTGCTGTCATTAATTTTTTTACTATAGAGTCAATATCCATCCCCGAAGCTAATCCGCTAATTCTTGTTACCATAAAGCGCCTCCTTATACTTTTTTATCAACAATTATTCCTGTTATCTCCATCATCCGTGCTGCTAAATCCAGAATTTTTTCTGGTGGCACTTCGCGTATTAACTCGCCTGTCTCCTTGTTAAGTACTTTGATCATAATGGCATGCGTTTTTTCATGTACGGAGATCTCCAGTGACTTCTGCGGCCCTTGGATGGCATCAATTGCCTTTTGCAGTTCTGCAACTACTTGTTCATGTGACTTTTGGCTATCCCCTGTACTCACAGATTGGGTTGTCTTCTGTGCCATAGATGATGCCGGGTCATCACTCATAACAACATCTTTTTTTCCAAAACCCGGATGTTGTACCTGTGCACCTACTCCTGAACTGGCAGAAATCCATGAGTCCATATCTAATCCCTCGCTTGTCGCTAGATTATCTACATAATATTGTCCGGTTAGAAATCCCAAGCTGTTACTTTATATATCGGTCAACCTGTTGAAATGTTTATGGAATAACAAAAAAAAGACCCTGCAAATGCAGGATCTTTGAATGAAATGCTTAAAGTAAAAATTAACGAAGCAGGGACAATACGCCCTGTGGAGCGGAGTTAGCTTGAGCCAGCATAGATTGGGATGCTTGCAGCAAGATGTTGTTCTTGGAGAGAGCAACCATTTCCTTAGCCATATCAGTATCACGGATACGGGATTCGGAGGCTGTCAAGTTCTCAACAGTAGTCCCCAGGTTGTTGGAAGTGTATTCCAGACGGTTTTGTACAGCACCGAGGTTAGCCCGTTGAGTTGCAACTTTTTCAATAGCAACACTTACGTTAGTGAGTGTAGTTGCAGAGTCAAGGCCAGTAAAGCCACCTGTTGCTACACCAGTAATGGCAATTTTAAAGGTACTGTCATCAGCCTGAACACTAACATTGGAAGTAATCTTGATTCCGTTGAATGTAGTTTTCGACATGATGTTATCAATTTGCGAACCTAATTGATTCAATTCAGCATTGATATTAGATTTATCGCCAGCACCATAAGTACCATTGAGTTTTTGTACATTCAATTCTTTCATACGAGTCAGCATGGAGGAAACTTCGTTCATTGCACCTTCAGCTGTTTGAGCGAATGAGATACCGTCTTGAACGTTACGTTGTGCTTGTTCCAAACCGCGGATTTGACCACGCATTTTTTCGGAGATGGAGAGACCAGCAGCATCGTCAGCTGCACGGTTGATTTTCAAACCTGAAGACAATTTCTCCATGTTCTTACTTGCTGCAGCATTGTTCAGCCCCATGTTACGGTGTGTGTTAAAAGCCGGTAGATTGTGATTGATAATCATTTGATATTTCCTCCCTGAAATGGTTTTATCCCACATCCATGTGGTATTAGCGTCTTCACAGGTCGGCCGCCCTGAAGAATTACCGCTCTACATTATATATCGACCTAACGGGTAGCATTGTTTATAGTCAATATCGTTTTTTTCTTTGACTTTAGTAATTTTTTTTAATTATTATTTATTTGTTCCATTGAGATCCAATATAACATTCTTTATTCTTTCCAAATCCATAGCTGCATTTTGATTATTCTTTTGTATAGCCTCAAATATTTCTTTCCGGTAAATATCAACTTCTTTAGGGGCGGAAATTCCCAGCTTAATCACATCCCCCTCAACAGACAAGACCGTAATAACTATATCATTTCCAATTACAATGGATTCGCCTTTTTTTCGTGTAAGCACCAGCATTAGGAATCACCACCTTCCTCAACTGCTTCAGAGCTAGACCAAAGAGGATGTTTAGTAGTATATATGGTATTCTGTAAGACGATTTGTTTAGCTTTAAAAGATTCAACATTAAAGATAAGAGGGGCTAGCAAATTAATCGTTATCTTCTCTCGCTCACTATGCCATGTCACAATACAACGCACTGCTACTTGTTCGCGATTGTTGACTTCTATATCTAACATCGTATCGTCGGGTAGAGAAAATTCGTAATCGGGTATAAAATCAAATGGATTAACCGTAATAAAACTAATCTCTGGTTGGTCTACAGCGCTTAATAAGCTGAATACCTCGTTGTGCTCCTGAAGTAAAAACTCTTTCAGCTGATCAAAACCCGGCAAGCCTTTTGGAAATGAATATATGGGTGCTATTGTTAAATTTGCTTTCTCCTGATGTACATGGTCTGCTGTCATTCTCTCATCCTCCTTGGGATATTAACAAAAGAAGCTATGGACTGCTTTGTCCATAGCTTCTCATTTCGGTTTCAAAGAATCAAGCCTAGCGCATAAAATCCATTAATGAAGGCTGTAATATTTGGGCAGAAGACTTTAAAGCAGCCTCATAAATGGTCTGAGCCGTTGTTGACTTAATTAATACTTCGGCAATATCTGCATCCTCTACTTTGGACTGCAGCGTAGTTAGATTTAAATTGCGGTCACCTAACCGGGCCTGGACCAATTCCACTCGATTTGTCCTCGCTCCCACTTCAGACAGGGCAGACTGCATTTTATTAGTTCTGGAGTCCATATTAGCGGTTTGTGCAGCTACTTTTGATGTATCACCGCTTGCAAGCGCAGCTATTAAATCATCCATTACTTTAAAAACGTTATCAGTATCCGTAGATTTCCCAAAAAAATCGCTACCTGGAGTATTTACTTGGAATGTAGATTGATCACCAATGGCATATTTAACTGAACCATCATCCGTATCAATTTGAGAAAAACTCGTTACTGTACCCGATAACTCATATGGAACCTTATCATAATTTTGACCATTAAAAATATATTTCCCTCTTATTTGGGCATTACCTATATTGCCCATTTGTTCTTTTAATTGTTGAATTTCCAACTTAATTGCATCTCGGCCGGATTGAGGCAGTGTCCCATTAGATCCTTGTATCGTTAATTCTTTCATCCGTTTCATCACATTTGTTGCCTGCTGCATGGTTGTATCCGTAAAATCAAGCCAGCTAACAGCAGCATCGGCATTCGTCTGAAACTGCTCATTGGAAGCAAGCTCCGCTCTGTAACGGAGTGAGTATGTCACACCAACCGGGTCATCGGAAGGTTTATTGATCTTACGTCCGGTGGAGGCCTGATTGGCCAAGTCACTTCTAACACTGTTATTTCTGTTCAGATTGCTGAGCGTCTGCATGCTCATCATCCCTTGGGTTACCCGAATAGACATGGATTCCCCTCCTTCCTCAGATTAGAGGCCTACACGGCCTGTTCCGTTAATTAGTTTGTTTAGAAGCTCGTCAAATGTGGTCATAAATCTGGAAGCTGCGCTGTAAGCATGCTGAAATTTGATCAGATCAGTCATTTCCTCATCCAGCGATACACCACTAACCGAAGCTCTGTTCAATTCTACTTGCTCTGTCAGCTGTTCGGCATTTTTCGCCTGACGTTCGGCTTCCTGCGTCTGGACACCTAGTTGTCCGACTATAGAGCTGAAATAATCATCCATGGTACCTGGTGTGGATAAAGCAGCACCAAAATCAAATTTGGCTGTCTTTAGTCCCGCCATGGCCAATGCCATATCATTATTCCCAATAACAACCTTCTCATTGGCAGTACCCGCGCCGGTTACACGCATTGAGGTAGAGATTTGGTTAGGGTCAGCAGCAATCAACGGGTTAAGTGTAATATTGCCCGCTGTAATAGCTCCGCTATCTTTAGAAGTGAAAAGCGCAAGTCCCTTCTGCGGTGTTGCGCCGCTAACAGTGTAACCTAATTGCAGCAGCCCGTTAATTCCTTTGACGGTTACTTTGGTGTCTGCTGTTATGGTCCGGTTATTATTCGCATTCGAATATGTAACAGGTGTGCCGTTAGCTCCGGTATTCAGGACAGTTCCTTCAGGTAAAACTGTTCCGGCTGGTAACGTTATTTCAATGTCGCCATTAGCAAGTGTATTGGCAAGTTGGTTCATCTGATTCTTATAATCGGTTACGTATTTATCCCGGGACATAAACATGCCATAGACTTCTCCGCCGGTAAGTGCCCCTCCGTCGTATGCGGCCTTTAATCCGTCCGCCGTTACTGCGGTTACCTGATCACCAGTCACAACCAATTGACCGCCCAATGTCACTTGGTAGCCGTCACTGAGCTGTGTAACCTGAACATTGGCAAGCTTGGAGAGCTTATCGATGGCCAAGTCCCGCTGGTCCCGGAGATCGTTAGGATTATCACCCAAACCCTCAAGCTTGGTAATGTTGTTATTAAGATCTCCCACTGTTTGCAAAAGCGAGTTGATCTCTGTGGTTTTTAGAGAAATATTGCTGGTCAGGTCAGTGGTCAGAGCATCCAATTGCGTGCTGACTTGATTCATAGCATCTGTAAGCGCCTGTGTTGTTTCTTTGACGATTTTGCGGTTGGTAATATTCTCGGGATCCTGACTCAGGTCAGACCAGGCATTCCAGAAATTATCCAGAACCTTGCGGATACCGGTATCTGATGGTTCATTCACAATAGATTCAAGCTTTTGCAAGGTGTCGAATCTGACATCCCAGTTGCCTGAATTTGAGCTTTCATTGCGGTATTGGTCATCCAGAAAACTCTGTCTCACCCGTTCAATCGACGTGAAATCGACCCCCGTGCCCATTTGTCCGGCTGCTGTAGAACGCAAAAATCCATAGGCTTCCATAGGAAGAGAGGCCTGCATCTTCACGACTTGTTTTGAATAACCTTCTGTATTGACATTAGCAATGTTATGACCTGCCGTGTTTAATGCAGCCGTTTGGGTGTTCAGGCTTCGTTTGGCGGTTTCTATACTATGAAATGTTGAAGTCATCTTTTACTCCTCCAAAATTAGGCCCGAGAATCAAAAAGTCCGGAGCGTTGCACTCCAGCTGTTTTTCCCGCCGGGTGATGATAAGTCGCTTCTGTCTCTGAATAATAAGACATGCTTTCAATAGAAAAGTCTATATAGGAGAGTGCCTGTTCAAGAAGCTGTTGATTCAGCGTATTGGCTTCCTTCAGCCGCTGCAATGTACCGGATAGCTTACGCTGCATATGAAATAACTTTTGTTTCTCTTCAGGATCAAATACAAGCCTGGACAACTCAGTCAGATTCAAATTCAGGTTGGAACGTATTCCCACCCCCTGCAAAAAAGCATATGCCGCTTGCATACGTTCTTCCTCTAACTGCTCAATCAGCTTCATGTGCTTAGACTCTTTATTGAGAAGTTGAATAAGATAATCTACTTGGTTTGTCTTAATAGCATCTTTCTTAAGAGCGGCCAATTCCAACATCTGCAAATGCGCTTCGTCCAGCCGCTCTAGTGCTTCCAGCAAGGTTGTCAATGTCATGGATGGATTCACCTAATTCTCGGAGGATTGCTTGAAGTAGGGGGCGAGTGTGGCTGCGAGCTTAGCTGCATCGACTTGGTAGGTGCCTGCGGAAACTTGCTGTTTCAAGCTTTCAATCTTGCTCGCGCGTTCAGCGTCAACTTCTCCGCTTTTCTGCGCCTGTAATAGCTTTATCGCTTCATCAGAGATCGAAACTTCATCCTTGCGTGTGCTTTTCTTTAGTTGTTCCTGTCTTTGCGCTTCCGCATTGCGTTGATACGGATTAATTGCATTAATACGTCCGGTCTCGTTAATTTTCATAACTTCCACCTTCCTTCTGATATAAAAAAGCCGATAATCTTTACTAAGTTTATCGGCTGCATTTGAAACATTCTTTATAGCTGCAAGCGTTCTTTTCTGGAATTTATTAATCCCGGTGCTTGTCGACGGCCCTATATGCGCCCTCGCCCGGCCTTTTAGAGGTCTCTGCCGCAGCGCTTTCCTTGACCGCATTTGAGATATCCTTCCGCAACCGGCTGCGGCAGCTGTCGCACATATGACCATCCCGGATCAGGGTTCCACAGACTTCACAAGGGTACATCATATTCGGCGCATTCGCTATAGAAATTCGGCCTTCACGAATAAAACGGGTGATTTCCTTAATCGGAATCTCCGTTGCATCGGACAGCTCCTGAATATTAGTGCCTCTATTTTCACGCAAATAATTTACACAGATTTCATATTGATGTTCCAAATCCTTAATACAGGGCTGGCACAGTTCCATGATGTTTTTGACGTATAACCGGCCGCACCGTGGGCAATTGTCTAGATTCATTTCAGCAGCGGCTCCCTTCCATACATTTTGTGCAGCGTATAAAGTTCTTATGCTCCTAGATTACATGATTGCTGAAGTTTCGTCTATCATTAGTATCGGTTATAAAAGCGCTATGTTTATATTAGTTTTACAAATATATACTGAATGCCTATGGAGAATACTGAAGATCTAAGATCGGGCCCAGGTCAGGCTGTAGATTTCTGCAGTATAGCCAAAACTGGCGGCGAACAATGTAATGGTTTCCGCACAAGCACGGATGGTGCTTCCTGTAGTGTAAATATCATCAATGATGATGATCTGCAAAGGCGGCGGCTGCATCTGCCGTCCGGATGCTTCAAGCCAATTGGCAAACTGTGAGCCAACTGCTGAATCAGGGTTGACTGCAAACGCATGCTTCATATCCGCCAGCCGTTCGGCCCGGGT